>CAJMMD010000004.1 GCA_905214465.1 uncultured bacterium | reverse complement strand
AGGTCAGAAGTTCAAATCTTCTAACGCCCACCAAATGTTCGCAGCTCAGAGGCTTAGCCTCTGAGCTGTTTTGTTTTGATCGCCAAATGGGTCGCCAAATACGTCACCAAATTTCGAGTTTTTGATCTTCCGGGATGCTTCTCAGTAGTCATCCGAGAAAACTCTCATCTTCTCCGTTTGCATACACATATCTTTCAAGGATTCGTGCCGCGGTTGCATGAGGCTCGGCAAGGCACGACCGCAACATGTTGGTCAAGCATAATCTTTTGGATTCTTTTGGCGTGAGCGGCTTGGTTTTGGTAGGATTTGTCAGCGGCGCGGTTGAGGGGGTTTCAAAACTGCCGTGCAGGTAGTCGAGCTGATAACGTTTTAGCACTCTGCCAAGAGCCCTTCATTTTTAATGCGTTTGCAAAATGACTAATTGCTTTGACCTGCTGAAACACTATATGTTGTGTTTGACCTAAAAAAAGAATACAGGATATAGATGCCTCTTTGTCGTATGATAGATGGCGGACAGAGAACGAAGACCTTAACTGCCTCTTTTGAACGTGTCCTTGAGCCGCTTGATCGGCTTCTGGGAATGTCCGCATGGAGGCTTATGGTTTATCGAGAACACAGATTGCGCGACGGCGCCGCAAGACAGGGACAGGCCCTGCCGGGCATCGTTTGGCTCTGAAGCGCAATGAGGCTACGATGCGAAAGAGGCAAGAGGATGAAGATCATCAAGCGCAGCGGCACCGAGGTTGTCTTTGACATCGATAAGATCGTCAATGCCATCCGCGCCGCCAACTTGGAGGTCGAGGAGAGCTCTCGTCTAACCGACCGCCAGGTGGTTTACGCGGCACAAAACGTCGCCGAGGCATGCGAGAACGCGGGCCACACCGTTTCGGTCGAGGAGATCCAGGATTTGGTCGAGGACGAGATCATGCGTCTCGACTGCTACGAGGTTGCTCGCCACTACATCATCTATCGCTATGTTCAGAGTCTGAAGCGCCAGAAGAACACGACCGACGACAAGATTTTGTCGCTGATCGAGTGCAATAACGAAGAGGTCAAGCAGGAGAACTCTAACAAGAACCCGACCGTCAATTCCGTCCAGCGTGACTATATGGCCGGCGAGATTTCCAAGGACCTGACTCAGCGTGTGCTGCTGCCCCAGGAGATCGTGGATGCCCACAATGAGGGCCTGATCCACTTCCACGATTCCGACTACTTTGCCCAGCACATGCATAACTGCGACCTGGTGAACCTGGAGGACATGCTCCAGAACGGCACCGTTATCTCGGGCACGCTGATCGAGAAGCCGCACAGCTTCTCGACTGCCTGCAACATCGCGACGCAGATTATCGCCCAGGTTGCTTCCTCCCAGTACGGTGGCCAGTCTATTTCGCTGACCCATCTTGCCCCGTTCGTCGAGGTGAGCCGTCAAAAGATTCGCGGCGAGGTTGCCCGCGAGCTCGAGGAGCTCGGTGTTTCGGCATCTGCCGAAAAGGTCCGTGAGGTCGTTGAGGACCGTCTGCGTGACGAGATCCGTCGCGGCGTCCAGACGATTCAGTATCAGGTCGTGACCCTTATGACCACAAACGGCCAGGCGCCGTTTGTGACGGTCTTTATGTATCTCAACGAGGCTCGCTCAGCGCAGGAGAAGCACGACCTTGCCATGATCGTGGAGGAGACACTTCGTCAGCGCTATGAGGGCGTTAAGAACGAGGCCGGCGTGTGGATTACCCCGGCATTCCCCAAGCTTATCTATGTACTCGAGGACGATAACGTTCACGAGAATTCCCCGTACTTCTACCTGACCCAGCTGGCTGCCAAGTGCACCGCCAAGCGCATGGTGCCCGACTACATCTCCGAGAAGAAGATGCGCGAGCTCAAGCTGTCTAAGGGCGAGACCGCCGGCAACGGCGATTGCTACACCTGCATGGGTTGCCGCAGCTTCTTGACGCCCGACCGCTCGGGCAACGGCTTTAACAATGTCGCGAACGCGCTGAACTATGACCCGACCAAACCTAAGTACTATGGCCGCTTTAACCAGGGTGTTGTGACCATCAACCTGCCCGATGTCGCGCTGAGCTCGCATCAGGACATGGACAAGTTCTGGAAGATCTTCGACGAGCGCCTTGAGCTGTGCCACCGCGCCCTGCTGTGCCGTCATGAGCGCCTGATGGGTACGCTTTCTGACGCTGCACCGATTTTGTGGCAGTACGGCGCCCTCGCTCGTCTGAAGAAGGGCGAGACGATCGATAAGCTGCTCGTGGGCGGATACTCCACCATCAGCCTGGGATATGCCGGCCTGTATGAGTGCGTCAAGTACATGACGGGTCACAGCCACACCGAGAAGGAGGGCACGCCGTTTGCCATGGCCGTCATGCAGCGCATGAACGACAAGTGCGCCGAGTGGAAGGCCGAAAGCGATATCGACTTCTCGCTGTATGGCACCCCGCTTGAGTCGACGACCTACAAGTTCGCCAAGTGCCTGCAGCGTCGTTTTGGCATTATTCCGGGTGTGACGGACAAGGGCTACATTACCAACAGCTATCACGTCCACGTGTCCGAGGAGATTGATGCTTTCGACAAGCTTAAGTTTGAGGGCATGTTTCAGCAGCTTTCGCCGGGCGGTGCTATCTCTTACGTTGAGGTTCCCAACATGCAGGACAACCTCAAGGCTGTCATTCGCGTGATGCAGTACATCTACGACAACATCATGTACGCCGAGCTCAACACCAAGAGCGACTACTGCCAGGTGTGCGGCTACGATGGCGAGATCAAGATTGTTGAGGACGATGGCAAGCTGGTGTGGGAGTGCCCCAACTGCGGCAACCGAGACCAGGAGAAGATGAACGTCGCTCGTCGTACGTGCGGCTACATCGGTACCCAGTTCTGGAACCAGGGTCGAACCGAGGAGATCCGCGACCGCGTGCTGCATCTCTAATAGTCATCCCAGGCCGTCCCGTAGCGAGGCCCCGGACCTTTACTCGCTATTTCGGACAGTCCTGGCTCACGACGGAGGCGCCACTGGCGCCTCCTGTTCGTGCGGAACTCATATCGAGCAAAGGTCCGGGGCCTCGCTACGGGGCGGCCAAGTTGATGTAGCTGAGATGCAGCATGCGGTCTGCTCACTCCTCGAAGTTCTTAGCGGAAATAATTCGAGCTGCAGCTGCGATTTACTTGCGATGGCGGTTGAGCCGCAACCCAGTTTTTATTGGACCTCGAACCCTATGCTCGATGTTCGCTTCGTTCATTGAGTGTCGCTCGCGAGGGGTCTGGAGTATATCGTTCCGCCCGCAGTTTCGCAGGCCAGAGGCCGAGAATGTTTGAGGACGGGATGATATGCTCCAGACCCCCAGGAAGGTTACTTATGAACTACGCGAACATTAAATATTTCGACATTGCCGATGGGGAAGGTGTTCGTACTTCTCTGTTTGTGAGTGGGTGCCGTCGTGGGTGCAAGAATTGCTTTAACTCTGTTGCGTGGGACTTTGCTGCGGGCGAGCCCTTTGATCGTGCCGTCGAGGACAAGATTATCGAGAGCCTCGATCATCCCTTTATTGACGGCCTGACGATTCTGGGCGGAGAGCCCATGGAGCCCGAGAACCAGGCGGGGCTCGTTGAGTTTGTCGAGCGTGTTCGTGCCGCTTATCCTGCGGGGTCAGGAAAGACCATTTGGTGTTTTACCGGCGACGTGCTCGAGGAGCTTATGCCGGGTGGTCGTCACCATACTGAGGTGACGGACCGTATCCTTGCCTGCCTCGACATGTTGGTGGATGGCCCGTTTGTTCAGGATCTTTATGATATCTCGTTGCGCTTTAGGGGCTCGAGTAACCAGCGTGTGATCGATATGAACGCTACGCGCGACCGCGCTGTGCGTGAGGGCGTTGCGCTTTGCGACGCTGTGGAGCTTTGGCGGGACGATCCAGTCTATTCGACCCATACTATGTAGCTTGTGGTCGATGCCGGAGGGCGTGGTACCATAGCGCGAACGTGAAATCGGAAAAGTGAGGCCCAGATGGTCGATCAGGAAAAAGTCGAGGCCGCCATTAAGCTGTTGCTTGAGGGCATAGGCGAGGACCCAACTCGTGAGGGCCTGCTGGAGACCCCGGCGCGCGTTGCCCGTATGTATGGTGAGATCGCCGGCGGCATGGACCAGAGTGCCGAGGAGCACCTGTCCAAAACCTTTGCCGTCGCTTCGAACGATTTGGTTATCGAGCGCGACATTACGTTCTACTCGCTGTGCGAACATCATCTGCTGCCGTTTTATGGCAAGGCCGCCATTGGTTATATCCCTAACGGTCGGGTGGCTGGGCTTTCCAAGCTCGCCCGCACGGTTGAGGTTTATGCCC
The DNA here is from genome assembly GCA_905214465.1 of uncultured bacterium. Lineage (GTDB taxonomy): Bacteria > Actinomycetota > Coriobacteriia > Coriobacteriales > Coriobacteriaceae > Collinsella. Next base: position 109,998 of record CAJMMD010000004.1, on the reverse strand, counting down.
GCCGTCTTCAGCTGCAGGAGCAACTGTGCACACAGGTTGCCGATGCCCTCATGGATTATCTCGCTCCCCAGGGAGCGATTGTGTTGATGGAGGCCGAGCATATGTGCATGACGATGCGTGGCGTGCAAAAGCCCGGCACCAAGACCGTGACGCTTGCTCGCCGCGGCGTCTTTGAGACCGATCCCGCGCTCGAGGAGCGTTTCTTTAGGATGCTGGGCCGCTAACCATGAGAGTCGTCAACGACTTTACATCGAAGACCGATGAGGGGACGTCGCGTCGCGGCTTTATGGCTTCGGGCCTGGCCCCCTTTGGTGCCATGCCTCGCATTGATTACATTTGTGCCAACGGGCTGTTCCGGCGGCACCTGGGCAACATCGTACAGTTGGAATCGGGGCGCATCTTCTGCCGCCACGGTATTGACCATCTGCTCGATGTCGCTCGCATTATGTGGATCAAGAATCTCGAGGAGCAGCTCGAATTTGACCGCGAGGTCATCTACGCCACGGCACTTCTTCACGATATCGGCAAAGATGAACAGTATGAATCGGGTATATCCCATGATGTTGCAAGCGAACGCGTCGCTGATGCGATTCTCGGCGGCATGCCCGATGATGTGGCGTTTGAGCCGGCCGATGCCGCAGCCATTAAGACGGCCATTCTGGGCCATCGAAAGCTGCGCGTGAACAGCCAACCGCTTGAGCGTCTGCTCTATGCGGCCGACAAAGCGTCGCGCGCCTGCTTTGCATGCCCCGCGCGCAATGCTTGCAACTGGAGCGATGATAAAAAGAACCTGTCGATTCGCGTGTAGTTAGTTTGCGCGGTCGGGGTTCTAAACGAAGGAGACGATCGCGATGAGTAACAAGAAACTGCCCGAGAATGCAACCAAGACTGAAGGCGCCGAGCTCGCCCGCCGTGGAAGGGGCGAAATATCCACCGCAACGGCGGTGCCCCATGTGAGCTATGACGATTTGCGCCATGCCGATCGTATTGTCATTGACGGCCTTGAGGTTTTTGCCAACCATGGCGTGTATCCCGAGGAGAACGCGCTGGGTCAGAAGTTCATCGTTTCTCTGGTGCTCTATGCCGACCTGCGCGCGGCGGGGGAGCACGATAACCTGGATGCCTCGATTGACTACGGCTCGGTGTGCCACGATGTTGATGGCTATCTGCGCGAGCACACGTTTAAACTCATCGAGGCGGCAGCCGAGGGTGTGGCCCAGATGCTGCTGCGTCGTTACCCCCTGCTGCTTGGTGTGCGCATAAAGCTCGATAAGCCGTGGGCTCCTGTTGGCCTGCCCCTGGCAAGCTGCGGTGTCGAGATCGAGCGCGTGCGGTAACCGGTTCTAATACGTCTCTATGGGTGGCTGCTTGAGCCGCTGCGACAGAGCTCTATTGTTGGGACAGTACGTGTCGAGCAGGGCGTGAAAACGCTGATTGTGGCTTGGCTCGAGCAAGTGGACGAACTCGTGGGCGACAACCATGTCGAGGCATTCGACGGGGTAGGCGGCGAGCTCGCGCGCGATGCGAATGGCGCCGGATTTGGGCGTGCATGATCCCCAGCGCGTTTTCATGCTGCGCACGGAGATGCGGGCCACGGTGACGCCCATTGCGACTTCGTACGCGTGCACGATGTCGCGCAGCGCCGATGTGACCTCGGACGCGTAGAGCTGGTCGATGTGGGCTTGGAGCTCATCGGACGTTAGGACGTCGAGGATTGCGTGCCGCTTGGCCTGCGGGCCTTCGTCCGATTCATCGGTACCCATAAAACTTGCGAAGGTGGCCTGTTTGGGTCGCGGTGCGGGTAATGCAAAGTTGTGATCGAGTGCATCCTGTACCGTGATGGGCTTGCCCCAAAGTGCAATGATGGACGAGGGGCTGAGCGGCTCTCGTGCCGTCGCCTGACGCTGCTCGCGCTGGGCAAGTCGGCTGATAATCCAGGCGCTGTTGCGCTTCACAAACGCTTCGATACGCTCGCGGCTGGCGCCGATCGGTGCGCTGGCGTGGACCTCGCCGCTCGATGTGACGCGTAGGTTGAAGTTCTTGACGCGCTTTTTGGTAACGACGACGGGGATGGTCGTCCCATCCGGTCGGGATGCGGAAATCGTAAACTGCTGCGTCAAAAGCGGTCCTTCAGATCGGGGACGGGCCGGCATGTCGACCGTTCGGCATGCCGGCCCGCTCAAGGGATGTGAAATTAATAACGCTCGAAGAAGGCAAGCGCGTTGTCGCTGCAGAGCTTTTGCATCACGGTCTTGCCAAAATGCTTGGAAAGCATGTTCTGGAACTCGGGCATCTTGCTGGCATCGGAGAGGAAAGCGGGCACAGTGGCACCGTCCCAGTCGCCGCCGAGCGCGATGACGTCCTCGCCGCCCAGGTCGAGCCAGTGCTCGATATGCGCCGCCAGCTGGTCGAAGGTGACGTCTGCGGCGGTCTTGTCGGTTGCGTCGTTGGAAAGGAACTCGCTGCAGTAGTTGAGGCCGACGATGCCACCCATGTCGCGAATGGCGCGGAACTGGTCGTCGGTAAGGTTGCGTTTGGCGCCGCAAACCGCACGGGAGTTGGAGTGGCTGGCGACGAAGGGACGCGTGGCGCGGGCGGCGACCTCGTCAAAGCACTCATCGTTGAGGTGGGAGACGTCGAGCACCATGCCGGCGTGCTCCATCTGCGTAAGCGCCTCGATGCCGGCGGCGGTGAGGCCGGCGTGGGTGTCGTGGCCGCTCGCGAGCGGTCCCTGCGCGTTCCAGCTGAGTGACGACATAAGCACGCCCAGGCTCTTGAGCACCTCGATCAGCGCGGGGTCCTCGGCAAAGAACGTGGCGTTTTCGATGGTGTGGATGCAGGCGACCTTGCCGTCCTTGAGCGCGGGGCGAATGTCTGCGGCGCTGCGCACGTTGACCATACGGTCGTGGTTGAGCATCGCCTGGCCGCTCATGTGCGCCATGATTTGCGCCTGGAAGCGCGCGGCGTGGGCGGTGGGAATCTCGTCGGGGACAAACGTGGCGAAGCACTGTGCCCACGGCGTGTTGCCGATCTTTGCGAGCGAGATGGCGCAGGCGTTGCCCTCGATGAGGTCGAAATCTTGCGGATGCGTTTCGTCGCCGGGGAAATAACCGTCGGTGCCGGCGGTAAAGCGCAGGTCGAGATCGAGCGTGGCCCAGCCGATGCGGTCGGCGGTGTCGCAGTGTAGGTCAAATACGGGATATGCCATGGTTCCTCCGGTTGCAGCGTTTCTTTGCAAACTGTCTTTGAATTGTATGACTAGGGTATAGTTAGCGCCATATGTTCACGGCGGCCCGCGTTGTGCGCCGCCCTTATCACGGAGGTTACCATGTCCAACAAGGGCAAGAAGGTCAAGACCCATTATCGTGGCACGCTCGACGACGGCACGCAGTTCGATAGCTCTTACGATCGCGGCGAGCCGCTGGAGTTCACCTGCGGCGCCGGTCAGATGATTAAGGGCTTCGACGCCGCTGTTGTCGACATGCAGGTGGGCGAGAAGAAGACCGTGCACATTCCCGCTGCCGATGCCTACGGCGAGCACAACCCCGAGATGGTTATTACCTTCCCGGCCGAACAGGTTCCCAACATCGAGCAGATCGAGAAGGGCATGAAGCTCTTCCTGTCCACGCCGAGCGGCATGCCCGTCCCCGCCGTGGTCATCGACGTGACGCCCGAGGCCGTGACGCTCGACGCCAACCACGAGCTCGCCGGCAAGGATCTCAACTTTGATATCGAGCTCGTCGAGGTCGAGGGCTAGAGTATGCCTGAACGCTTGGTTTCGACGACATGCTTGGGAAATCTCAACGATCCGTCCTATGAACTCCTGCTTCGCCGGGAGCTGGGCGGTGTCTTTGAAGTTGACGAGCTACTGCTCGATTGGGACCAGGCTGATGCATGCGCGTTTATGGGCGTGACGGAGCTGGGGCGCACGATCGATGTTCGGTTGGATACTGCCGACGGCGGCCGTCTTGCCGATGGCGATGTGCTCGCCATTGACCGTTCGGGCATGGTGCCCGTGGTGGTTGTCGTGCGCCCGCGCAGCGCCGAGGTCTATTTGGTCGAAGTCGATCGCATGGACCCGATTGCGCTCGCGCATGCGTGCTGGGAGATCGGCAATATGCACACGCCGCTTTTCCGAGGCGATTCGGACGAGCATACCGTGCGCATGTATACGCCGGTGCAGCCTGTTTTGGGCCGCATGCTCCGGGGCGTCGAGGGCGTTCGGCTCTCGGTGGTTACCCGTGAACTCGATGCGGACCGGCGCTTTGCGTCGAGTGCGGCGGATGCCGTTGTGAGTATGGCTCCAGACTTTACGATCGTAAAGAAGGCGCGCGGTTAACGTGCGTATGAGTAAGACGGACTTTGAGAGGCAACTATTCAAAGCCCGTCTTGCTGTTGATGGGGTGCTTTGGGGGAAAGTATATGGGCCTTGAGGGAATTAAGCTGATTGCATGCGATTTGGACGGCACGTTGCTGCATCCGGGGGAGCGCGAGCCGCGTTCCGAGGCCTTTGAGCTCATCGATGAGCTGCATCGTCGCGGTATCGTGTTTATGCCGGCGAGTGGCCGTCAATATACGAGCCTGCGCTACCTGTTTGCCCCGGTGGCCGATGAACTCTCCTATGTATGCGAAAACGGAGCCCTGGTCATGAGCGAGGGGCGTGCCGTGGTCAAGCGTTCTATGGAGCGTGGCCTGGCCATGGATATCGCGAATGCCGTGGTTGCGTACCCCCATGCCGACGTGACCCTTTCGTGTGAGGGGCGCCTCTACACCATGAGCAGCAACGATGCGTTTGTTGACCACCTGCGTTATGAGGTCCATTGTGATGTGGCGGTAGTCGACCGTCCCGAAGACATTGACGAGGATGTCATTAAGATTGCCTTCCAGACGCCCGAGGCGGAGCAGCCGGCGGCGCTGGAGTATTTTGAGTGCCTCTTTAGCGACCGTGTTGACGTGATGACGTCGGGAACCGAATGGACCGACTTTATCGGCTTTGATTCGGGCAAGGGGTCCGCGCTTGCCGATTACGGTCGTGCCCTGGGGATCTCGCCCGATGCGATGATGGCGTTTGGCGACAATGAGAACGATCGCGACATGCTCAACGTCGTGGGCCATCCCTATCTGATGGAGAGCTGCAACCCCACCATGCGCGGCATCAACGACCGTGTCCGCTACGCGCATACGGTCGAAGAGGAGCTGCGTCGTCTACTTGCTGAGTAGGCATGTCCCAAACATCTACCGGCAGTCGGGGCAGAGACCCTCGAAGATGGTGTAGTGCGACGTGACGTGCCAGCCGATTTGCTCGGACGCCTTGGCGTCGAGCTGGGCATCGAAGGGGAGCGGTACGTCGATGACGCGGCTGCATGAGGTGCAGATGATATGCGCATGCGGCTCGATCGTGCGATCGAAGCGGCTGCCGCCCGGCGTCTTGATGGAGAGGATCTCGCCGGCGTCGGCCAAGAGATTGAGATTGCGGTAGACCGTACCGCGGCTGATTTTGTCATCCTGCGCGCGCACGACGTTGTAGATTTCGTCGGCGGTGGGATGGTTATAACTTTGGCGCACGGCGTCAAGAACCAGCTTTCGCTGCCTGGTATTCCTTCTTTGCACCGCCATGCGCCTCGCCTCTTTTCTATCAACGGTCGTAGGTAAATGATACCGTATTTAGCACACAATACTAATAACGAGGAATGAAACCGTCTTCATTGGCAAGTGGGGCTCGGGCCTGGGCGTCTACGAGGCGAAAACGCGTACCCATGCGCTCGTAGGAGGCGTGAAGCGCCTCGAGATGAGATAGGATGTTTGCCGGAGCTCCCTGTATCTCCATCTCGACTGAACCGTCTTCCATGTTACGCACCCAGCCGGTGAGTGCGCGTGCCTGCGCGAGGTTGGTGTTGGTAAAGCGAAAACCGACGCCCTGGACTTGCCCCGCCCAGCGCAGGAAAAAGCGCAGGGGAGTGTCTTGAGTGGCCTCGTCGCTTGCGAGCACAGTAAGCCTGCGGCGCAGTTCGAGCTCGACGTTTGATGGTTTTTGAGGCTCTCGACTGCCGCCGGTGACGCTGGAGAAGAACGTATCGAAGAAGCCCATCGCTATGCCTGCTTGCCTGCGTCGGCCGGGAAGGTAATGCCGGCCTGCTGGCGCACGGCATCCATGATGCGCAGTGAGACAAGCGTAACATCGCGGTAGTGGCCAAGCTCGTGGCGTCCCGCCGGGGTCTCCCAAATCTCTTCCTTAACGTTATCGATGCCGCCGATGGCGGTGATAAAGTCTGTGAGTTCGTATTCCATAGTGTTGCTCGATTTGGGCAGGTCGAGCACGCGGCCGTTGTCGCCCTGTTCGCGCGGTGCCTCGGTCGCCGAGCCGCGTACGACATCGCCGCGATAGTCGATGCGGACATTGCGGGGCGTGGACAGATGGTCGATCTGGATAGTGCCACGCTCGCCTTCGATCTGCGAGGGTAGCAGGTCATTCGTTATTTTGGAGTGCGCGAGCTCGACGGAGATACGGCCACCGCCGTAGCTGGCGAGGATGGAACCGCAGCCGTCGATGGGGCCGTGCGTGAGCTGTCGCGTGGCGGGGTCGAGCAGAGTAGCCATGCTCGTAAGGCCGGAGGGCATGCCGAAAATCTCGACCATGGGCTCGACGGTGTAGACGCCAATGTCCATGAGGGAACCCGATGCCATATTGCAGTCGAAGATATTGGTGGCGCGTCCCGCGAGAATCTCGTTGTAGCGCGAGGAATATTTGCCAAAGCGCAATGAGGCGCGGCGGATGGGGGCGATCTCGCCCAGGGCGTCCTCGATGGCGTGGAAGGCGGGGTCGTGGAGGGGACGCATGGCCTCGAGGGCCACGACACCTGCTGCCTCGGCAGCGCGGAAGACTTCCAGCGCCTGCGCTTCGGTGGCGCAGAAGGGCTTCTCGACGATGACGTGCTTGCCACCGGCGATGCAGACAAGGGCCTGCTCGTAGTGAAGTGCGTTAGGGCTGCCGATATAGACGGCGTCGACGTCGGCAGCTGCCGCGAGCTCATCGAGTGAAGTAAAGTTTCGCTCGCCACCGCGCTCGGCGGTAAAGGCGGCACCGCGATTGGCATCGCGTGAAAGCGTGCCCACAAACGCGGCTTGGTCGTTGGCGTTGACGACTTGGATAAAGTCGTCGGTGATCATGGATGTGCCGATGGTCGCGATGCGCAGCATACGTCCCCCTTGCGTTGTTTGGTCTACAGGATGAGTGTAGCGCGTGGGGATATAAAGCTGCGCGAAAACGCTATTACAGGTCGCTCTCGTTAAAGCCGGCGTCGATATCGAGGTTGCTGCCGTCGGCCGCCGTGGTGGCGAGCTCATCGCAGCGCTCGTTGAGCTCGTGACCGGCGTGACCCTTAACCCAGATGAAATCAACCTTGTGCTTGCTTTTGGCGGTGAGTAGGCGCTCCCACAGGTCGCGGTTCTTGACGGGTTGCTTGTTGGCGGTTTTCCATCCGCGCTTTTTCCAGCCGTCGATCCAGTGCTTGTTAAAGGCGTTGACGACATACTGCGAATCGGAATGGACTTCGACCTCGCAAGGGCGGTTGAGCGCCTCGAGCGCCACGATGACCGCCATGAGTTCCATGCGGTTGTTGGTGGTCTTGGCGTAGCCGCGCGAAAGCTCGGAGGTGAAGGTCTTGCCGGCGGGGTTGGTGTATTTGAGCACGGCGCCGTAGCCGCCGCGTCCCGGATTTGATCGGGCCGAGCCGTCGGTATAGATGATGACCTTCACGGGCTTCCTTTCGTTGGGTACGTTTCGTGTGAGTGACCATTGTAGCGCCATGCCCGCCGGGGGCCAGCAATCTACGATTTCTACCCCGTCTTCCGACTGTTAGTTGGCATGGATGATGCGGTTGAGCTCGTCGAGGTATTGCTGCAAGAGGAGAGAGGGCTTGCGCTCGTCGTGCATGATGTAGCCAACGTGCATCGTTGGGGCGTCTGCTAGCGGGATCGATGCCATGCCCCATTGCATTTCATTGGAGAGGACACCGGTCGACAGGGTGTAACCGTTCGACGTGATAAGTAAGTTAGTAAGTGTTCCGCGGTCCGAGATTCGTATGTTGCGGTCGCAAGGGATATAGCTAAAAGGTTCCTCGGCGTAATAGAAGGAGTTTGAGGTTCCCTGCTCAAAGCTGTAGCGCGTATAGGGCGTGAGGTCGGCAAGGGACAGCTGCGGGCGGCGTGCGAGCGGGTGGCGCTCGCTAACGAAGACGTGGACCGTCGCGTCGAATAGGGGATGGAAGCTTGCGCGGGCATCGGCGAAGGCCTTCTGCAGAACGCGGGCGTTAAAGTCATCCAGATACAGAATGCCGATATCGCTGCGAAACGCACGGACGTCATCGATGATCTGCGATGTGGTGGTCTCGCGCATGATGAACTCGAACTTGCTGTCGCGGCAGCGCTCGACTACATTGACAAAGGCCTCGACCGAAAAGGCGTAGTGCTGGGCGGAAATGGCGAGGCGGGCTTGCGGGGTGCCACCGTCCTCGTAGCGTGCCTCGAGCATGTCGGCCTGCTCTACGACCTGGCGCGCATAGCCCAAAAGCTCGGTGCCGTCGTTGGTGAGCGTGACGCCGCGGCTGGAGCGCGTAAAGATCTCCAGATGGAGCTCTTGTTCTAGGCTTTTGACGGCGTTTGAGATGTTGGACTGAGCGGTATAGAGGCGCTGAGCTGCGGCGTTGATTGAGCCGGACTCTGCCACGGCGATAAGAAAACGAAGCTGCTGGAGGGTCATCGGTGCCCGTCCTTTCGATAGCTATCTAAAAAACCGATAACAGGTTAGCGCTTTTAAGTGATTGACCGAGCGAAACAATGCTCGTACTATTCAAAACACACAAAGGCGGTAGGTAATTAAGCCAACCACGGAACCGGGATGCGAAAGGAGGCCCGCATATGAATTGCTTACCAAGACGAATGCCGGGCTCCTGTTTGCGCCCGTCGGCGTGATCAGGAGACAGCGACTTACTTCTCTCTTTTTATTTACTTTTGTTCGATCAAGGAGATCATCATGAGCCAGTTCATCAACAACCCCGAGCACACCTTTGGTTTCGATACCCTGCAGCTTCATGTTGGCCAGGAGAGCGCCGACCCCGCATCCGACTCCCGCGCCGTGCCTATCTATCAGACCACGAGCTATGTGTTCCGCAACTCCCAGCACGCCGCCGACCGCTTTGGTCTTGCCGATGCTGGTAACATCTACGGCCGTCTGACCAACTCCACCCAGGGCGTCTTCGAGGACCGTATCGCCGCACTCGAGGGTGGCGTGGCAGGTCTCGCCGTCGCCTCCGGTGCCGCTGCCATCACCTATACCCTGCAGGCTCTTGCCCAGGCCGGTGACCACGTGGTGGCTCAGAAGACCATCTACGGTGGCTCCTACAACCTGCTGGAGCATACGCTCTCCCAGTTTGGCGTCGAGACCACCTTCGTCGATGCCCATAACCTGGGAGAGGTCGAGGGGGCCATCAAGGACAACACCACGGTCATCTATCTCGAGACACTCGGCAACCCCAACTCCGATATTCCCAACATCGACGCCATCTCCGAGGTCGCCAAGAAGCATGGTTTGCCGGTTGTCGTCGACAACACTTTCGGCACCCCGTATCTGTTCCGTCCGCTGGAGCACGGCGCCAACATCGTCGTCCACTCTGCAACCAAGTTTATCGGTGGTCACGGCACGTCGCTGGGCGGTGTGATCGTCGACGGCGGTAACTTCGATTGGAAGGCGAGTGGCAAGTACGCCCAGATCGCTGAGCCCAACCCCTCCTACCACGGCGTTTCGTTTGCCGAGGCTGCCGGCCCTGCCGCCTTCGCGACCTATGTCCGCGCCATTCTGCTGCGTGACGAGGGTGCCTGCATCAGCCCGTTCAACGCCTGGGTCCTGCTCCAGGGCACCGAGACTCTGTCACTGCGCGTTGACCGTCATGTCGAGAACACCAAGAAGGTCGTTGAGTTCCTGACTGGTGACAGCCACGTCGCCAAGGTAAACCACCCGAGCCTGCCTGAGCACCCCGATCACGAGCTCTATCAGAAGTACTTCCCCAACGGCGGCGCTTCGATCTTCACCTTTGAGATTAAGGGTGGCCAGGAGGCCGCCTGGAAGTTCATCGATCAGCTGCAGGTGTTCTCGCTGCTCGCCAACGTGGCCGACGTCAAGTCGCTCGTCGTGCACCCGGCTACCACCACGCACTCCCAGCTCTCTGCCGAGGAGCTCGCCGAGCAGAACATCACGCCCTCCACGATTCGTCTTTCCATCGGTACCGAGAACGCCGAGGATATCATTTGGGATCTGAAGCAGGCCTTCGCCGCGCTGGACGAGTAAGGCGACTTGTGCAAGGACCCCTTGCGACTCGATAGGTATAACTGCATAAAATGCCTGCTCAAGGCGCCTGCGCAAGCAATGGTTGCGCAGGCGCCTTTTTTGCATAGGAAGGGCGCTATTACAGGGTTTTTGGCATGCTTTATGCATTCGAGTTGTGGAAAACTCCTGTTGAGAGGATGTGAGTTTTACGCAATTGACGTGCGCCTTTTGAGTAAAACCGCAGGTCGCGATTTGCTCGAGGTACTATGCAGCGCGATCGAATCACACGCAGCTCAAACGCAGCAAAAACGCACTACGGAGGTTTCCAGCTACATGAGGATCGATTCACGAAAACCGAAAGCCGCTGCCCTTTCCGCCGCTCTGACCGTGGCACTTTTGGCGGGCGCCGGTGCAACTGATGCCCACGCCGCAACACTGTCCGATACGGTTGGATCTACGCCGTCCGAGACGACGCTGGTACAGCCCGTTGATTATCGCGGCGATGGTTATGGTTCCATGCAGGAGTGGAACGCCTCGATGGAGGCCAAGCGCGATTCCCTTGAGATACGCGCTCAGATTATCCTAAACATGTATGGTGACTATGCCACCGATGACGAGCGCGCTGTGCTGCAGGGTTGTATCGATGGTGCGGGCAGCCTTTTGACGATGGGGGAGGTCGACGCGAAGTCGACCGAGCTCGATGAGCTGCGCACTGTGCTTGAGAATGCCAAGCGCGAAGCGCTCGAGGCCGCTGCCGCCGAGGCGGAGGCTGCCGAGGCCGCCCAGGCTTCGTATTACAACGCCGGCTCCGGCTCGTCTTACACGTCTGCTGCGTATTACGCGAACGGCTCGGGTCTGACGCGCTCGAGCGGCGTCAATAACTATAACGGCCGCCGCGAGACTTATTACAGCAGCAACGTGTTGTATCACCACCGCACGGGCGAATGGACGCAGGATTCTGAGGGCTTCTGGCGCGATTCCGACGGCTATTACGTTGTTGCCGCGGGCGATATGGCCCAGGGCTCGACCTTTACGGGCTCCAAGGGTGATTGCAAGGTCTATGACTCCGGCTGCGCTGCCGGAACCACCGACTACTACACCGGTTGGTAATCTGCCATAAGCAAAATACGCACATGATGGGCGGGCGTCTTTACTGAGCTTTTAGGCAACGTAAAGCCGCCCTTTCTTTATGTGCGCTTGAGTTAACAGAGCCCTTACCGTGGCGGTACGCTGGGCGTATGGATGCGGGGCACACTAGTTCATGAGAAATAGGGTCTTTCTCTTGGAGGAAGTGATCTTGTGAATGCTCGAGATATTGCCATTGCCGCCGTCGCGTTGATGCTTGGCTGCCTTGGTCCCACGGCCGCGCTCGTCGCGGGCATGCAGGGGACATGCGGGGCTGCTCCTATCGTGATCGGCGCGTTGATCGCGGCCACACTGCTGGGAAGCGCCGGTGTTGTCCTTTGTCGCGACGATGAGGACGAGGTTCCGGAGTCGCATCTCTAACTGTTGCGAAAGTGACTGTTGGCCATGGCTGAATATGAAAACCGCCACAAGGGGAGTGCCCTTTGCGGCGGTTTTTGATATTGAGACTGTTGAATGCGGTGCGGCGGTGTTACCAGCTTGCCTCGATTTCGCGGATGCGCTGATAGAGCCATTCGTTCTGCGGTGCCTGGATATCGTGCTTGGCCGCGAGGCGGCGGACGGTGCCCGCGAACTCCTCGACCTCGGTTTTGCGCTGCGCGACGCGGTCCTGCGCCATCGAGGGCATGCCGGCGGGGTCGAGCCCCTCGATGAGGTGCGCCATCTGCGTTAGGTCTGCCTCGGTGAGCTCGATGCCCTCGGCGTTGGCGACTGCAAGCGTCTCGCGCATAGCGGAGACAAAGCAACGACGCTGCTCGGAGCCCTGTTCCGTGGCGCTTCCGTACGTACCGCCGTAGGCCATGCAGGTCTGGTTGATGCCGTCGTTGAGCATAAGCTTGGCCCACATGCGGTGCGCGATGTCTGCCTCGACGGTGTGCGCGATGCCGCAGCGCGTGTAGAGCTCGTCGATGGCGGCGACGGTCGCGGGGTCGGTGCCGGCGGCCGCACCAAAGCGGATCTCGCCCGCATTGGTAAAGGTGAGCGCGCCGTTGAGAAACACAGCGTCCATGCCTTGGCAGATTCCGAGGACGGTGTGCTCCCAGCCAAAGCGCTCGGCAATCTTTTGCTCGCTCGTGATGCCGTTGCATAGGGATGCGATGAGCGTGTCGGGCCCTACGATGTGTTCCATAGTCTTGAGCGCCTGGTCGAGTCCGGTTGTCTTGACCGTGAGGATGACCAGATCGGCGGGTGTCGCCTCGCTGGCGCGGACGGACGTGAGATCGCAGGGCTTGCCGTTGACGGTGAGCGCGTCGTTCGCATGGCGCTCAAAGCGAGCGTCGTCCATAATGTATTCGACGGCATCGTTGCCGAGCGTCTTGGCAATCATGCTGCCATAGAGCAGCCCGACGCCGCCCTTGCCGATAAAGGCAACCTTGTTGATCTGCATGTGAATCATCTCCCCATATAAAAGGCGCCCGCGTAAGGGGCGCCTGATGGATTGTATGCTGCCAGGGTGATTGCTGGGTGCGCGGGGCGGCTGTTATGAAAAAGAAACGTTTGCCTGGGCTCTACGCTGCAGGGCAGACCGCAAAGACACGTGCGGGATATCCGACGCCATCACGCACCTTGGGGAAGGTGCAGAAGATGACGGCGCCCGTGGCGGGAAGCTCGTCTAGATGGTCCATGACCTCGATCTGATAGCGGTCGACCGAGAGGATGTACTGTTCGCCGGGGTAGGGGTAGGCGTCCTCACGCGTGGTCACGCTCGCCGGGTCGGTGTCAGCCGGCTCGTGGCCGATGGCGCCGATGTCGCGCTCTTCAACGAGCCACTTGATGGCGCCGAGGTCCCAGCCGGGGTAGTGGGGCTGGCCGTCCTCGTCCTTGTTCTCGAGGTCGGCGAGCTTGGACCAGTCGGAGCGGAAGGCGACGAAAGCGTCCTCGGGAATGCGACCGTGCTCATCCTCCCAGGCTTTGAGGTCCTCGATGGTCAGGATAAAGTCGGGATTCGCGGCGCACTCCTCGTGCTTGTCGATCACGCAGAGCGGATGCATAAACTCGATGGGTTCAATCTCTCCAAGGGAACGGCCGTCAACATGGAAGTGGCGCGGTGCGTCGACATGCGTGCCGTACTGCGAGGCGACCGAATACTGGAAGCAACGCATGGGGGCGAGCATGTCCTCGGGCGTGCCGGGCAGGTAGTCGAAGAGCTTGGTGGACTCAAACGGCTTAAAGCCAAACCAGTGCGGGGTGTCGCATGAGAGCGTGTGGGTGAGGTCGACCCAGCGATAATCGGTGCTTTTGAGCTGGGATGCGAGATTCCAAAGGTCGAGCGCGGGCATGGGTGACTCCTTTCATCGGGCTTTTTGCTGATGTTAAAGCGGTGCCGTGACAGCTCGATTTCTGCTGCGTTACGATACGTTCTCGATTGCGATTCCACGATGTTTCGGCCGCGTGACCATTGTGTTTCGCCTTGCCGGGGCGCTGATGGCGAAAGGAGGGGCCGTGCAATATCGCGTTGACCCCAAAAGTGGTAACCGAATATCCGCTCTGGGTCTGGGCTGCATGAGATTTCCCGGTGCGCCGGGACACCCCGATGCGAAGACAGCCGATGCCATCATTTCCCGTGCGGTGGAGCAGGGGATTAATTATCTGGATACCGCGTATCTCTATCCCGGTAACGAGGTGTGCGCGGGCGCCTCACTTGAGCGCCTGGGTCTGCGCGACCGCGTGTTGCTCGCGACTAAGTTGCCGCACGCTTCGTGCAAGTGCGCGGAGGATTTCGACCGGTTCTTCGACGAGCAATTGCGCCGCCTGCGGACCGACCATATCGACTATTACCTTATGCACAACATCACTTCGCCCGCCCAGTGGGAGCGCGTGGTGGCGTTGGGCATCGAAGACTGGATTGCGCACCAAAAGGCTGCGGGGCGTATTCGCCAGATAGGTTTTTCGTATCACGGCAGTGCGGCGGACTTCCTGACGATGCTCGACGCGTATGACTGGGATTTTTGCCAGATTCAGTACAACTACGCTGGAGAGCGCTACCAAGCGGGAACGGCGGGACTTATAGCAGCCGCCGAGCGCGGGCTCGCGGTGTTTGTGATGGAACCGCTTTTGGGCGGACGCCTGGCGGGCAAGCTGCCTCCGCGGGCCCGCGCCGTGCTCGATGACGTACGCGATCCGTACCTGAAGACGCCGGCTGCTTGGGGCCTTTCGTGGGTGTGGAACCATCCTCAAGTCACGATGCTGCTTTCGGGCATGACCGATACCGCGCAGGTGGACGAGAACGCGGTGCTGGCCGATCGGGCCCTGCCGGATTCGATGACAGCCGCTCAGCTCGATACCATCGCGCGCGTGCTGACGGAGTTTGAAAAATCGAACCGTGTGCCCTGCACGGGATGCGGCTACTGCATGCCGTGTCCCAAGGGTATCAACATTCCCGGCTGCTTTGCCGCCTACAACGCGAGCTATGCGCACAGCTGGTTTACGGGTCTATCGCAGTACTTTACGGCGAGCGCGGTGCGCACAAGCGAGGCCAAGCTGGTGAGCAATTGCGTCAAGTGCGGCAAATGCGCGCGCCACTGCCCGCAGCATATCGATATCCCCGAGCGTCTCGATGACGTGCGCCGACGCTTCCAGCCGGGCCCCGTAACGGCCATGCTTAAAGTCTTCAGCAAAACTCGCTCCTCATGACCCTTTTATATCTTGTGATGGAATAGTTCCTGTTTGCGGCAGAATGGGGCGATAACAGGAACTATTTCGCCGCAACTGATGGGAGGCTATCGTGGGTGACCGAGGTTTACGTAATGATTCGCGTGAGGTCCGTTGGGGCATTTTGGGCGCTGGGCGCATTTCTCATCGATTTGCATCGTCGCTCAAGAAGGTCGACGGGGCACGGCTGGTGGCTGCGGCCGGCCGCACTCCTGCACATGTCGAGGAATTTTGCCGAGCGTTTTCGATCGATGCTGCGCATGGCCATGCCTCGGTCGACGATAACGGCAATGTGGCTTATGACGCGCTGATTGCCGACCCCGATGTCGACGCAATCTACTTGGCGCTTCCGCATGGCATGCATACGCGTTGGGCCTGTCGCGCGCTGTGCGCCGGAAAGGCCGTGCTGTGCGAAAAGCCGGCCGTTTTGAGTGAGGAAGAGGCTCTCTCGATCGCCTCCACCTCTCGCGAGCGCGGCGTGCTGTTTATGGAGGCGATGAAGAATCGGTTTTGCCCGATGCGCACTCGCGTGAAAGACTTTCTTGCGTCGGGTGAGCTTGGCCGTATTGTCTCGATTGAAAGCGTGCAAAAGCTCGATTACGGCGAGTCTCCTTCGGGCTATCTGCTTGATCCGCTGCAGGGCGGCTGTCTATATGACATGGGCTGTTATGCGGTCGGTTGGTTTGAGGATTTGCTCGCGGGCGCGTGCGAGGTTTCGTCCCGTGAAGTTCGCTGGCGTGACGTATCAGGCGGCCGCGTGGATTGGGCCGATGAGATCCATATGAGTGTCGGCGGTATACCCATTCATATGGTGTGCGACGGCAAAGCAGCATATGAAAGCCGCTTAACGATTGCCTGCGAACGGGGTTCGTTGGAAATCGAGCGCCTCCATCGCCCCGAGCTCGCCCATGTGAAGTACTCCGACGGTCGAGTGCTCGAAATCGACGCCCCATTTGAGGTCGATGATTTTTACGGCGAAGCTTCGCATGCGACTCAGCTCATCCGGGCGGGGAAACTCGAGAGTCCCGTCATGCCCCTTGCCGCCACACAGCGCTGCGCGCAGATCATCGATGCGATTCGCTTGACGCTCTAGGCTGCGGTGCTGCTGCTCAAGGGGGCTCGGCGGACCGTGCCCCTGATGCCCCTTTTATATCTTGCGGTGGAATACGGTCTGTTTGCGCCAAAATAAGGCACCAATAGACCGTATTTCACCGCAACTGATGAGGGGGAGCTGGAGATGCTGACGATCGGGTGTCATCTTTCGACGACGAAGGGCTATCGGGCAATGGGGGAGACGGCGTTGTCCATTGGTGCCAATACCTTTGCGTTCTTTACGCGCAACCCGCGCGGTGGCAAGGCAAAAGACCTTGACATGGATGACGTGGCGGCTCTGCGCGAGCTTATGGCGCAAAACGACTTTGGACCGCTGGTGGCGCATGCCCCGTATACCTATAACCCCTGCTCCGCTAAGGAGCGAGCGCGCGAGTTTGCCTTGGAGGCTATGGCGGAAGATTTGCAGCGTCTGGAAGCACTGCCCGGCAACTACTACAACTTCCATCCCGGTGCGCATGTGGGACAGGGGGCAGACGCCGGCATTCAGATGATTGTCGACACGCTGTGCCAGGTGATGTTTGAGGGACAGCAGACGACGGTATTGCTCGAGACCATGGCGGGTAAGGGCACCGAGGTGGGCCGTAGCTTTGAAGAGCTGGCGTGCATTATCGAGGGCGTTGCCGCCAAGTGTCCAGAGCTATCCGATAAGCTGGGCGTTTGTTTGGACACCTGCCATGTGAGCGATGCCGGCTACGACATCATCCATGATCTGGACGGCGTACTCGACGAGTTCGACCGCGTGGTGGGTATCGAGCGCTTGCGCGCCGTGCATATCAATGACTCCAAGAACCCCTGCGGCGCCCATAAGGATCGCCACGAGTGCATTGGCAAGGGCTACCTGGGTAGTGAAGAGTTTGGTGGCGGTATGCAGGTTATGCAGAATATTGTATCGAATAGCCGCTTGCGTGCACTTCCATTTATTTTGGAGACGCCGAACGAACTTGCAGGTTATGCAGCTGAAATCAAACTGTTAAGGTCATTGCAGCAGTAATGACTGTTGCTAAGTGGAGTATTCCATTCACGTTATGGGTTTGTTTCAATCAGTTTTCTCATTGCAGATTCGTAATTCCGGGTGCATAATAGCCAACAGTTTTTGCAGACCTCTGAATCAAACGGGGTCACTGGAAGGAGACTGATTATGAAGCTCAAGAAGCTTGGCGCGTTTGCAGCCACGGGCGCCATGGCGCTCGCTCTTGCACTGACGGGCTGTGGTTCGTCCAACGCCACCTCTGGTTCCGATGCCGGTTCCAGCAGCTCTGACAACGCGAAGGTCGAGAAGGTCGACGGCTCCAAGGAGTATGCACTCGTCAAGGACGGTACGCTGACCGTCGGCACCTCTGCCGAGTACGCTCCGTTTGAGTACAAGGATGACAACGGCGACTACCAGGGCTTTGACCTTGAGCTCATCAAGGCTATCGGTGACAAGCTGGGTCTGGATGTCGAGTACGTCAACAACGACTTCGACACGCTGGTTCCGGGCGTCGCTTCGGGCGCCAAGTATGACGTCGCCATCGCGGCTATCACCGACACGCCCGAGCGCGAGAAGGAAGTCACTTTCTCCGATTCCTACTACATGGACGATCAGGCTATCGTGACCAAGGTCGATAACACCGACATTACGGCCGATAACTACAGCGAGAAGCTCAACAACGCCGACGCTACCATCATCGTCCAGTCTGGCTCGACCGCCGAGGCCTTTGCCCAGGAGAACTTCCCCAAGGCCAAGATCGTCCCCTACAAGGACGCCACCGAGTGCTTCAGCGCCCTGCAGTCCGACAAGGGTGACGCCGTAGTCACCAACCGCTCCGTTGCCAGTCAGCTGACCGCCGAGCAGTTCAACACCTGCCAGACCATCAAGCAGATCAGCACCGGCGAGGAGTACGCCATCGCCATCAACCAGGGCAACACCAAGCTCAGGGACGACATCAACCAGGCCATCAAGGACCTGACCGACGACGGTACCATCGACGCCCTCATGGCTAAGTACAACATCAAGTAAAATAGCTACTTGATTGCGCGCGGGCCCTTTCCGTTTTGCGGAGAGGGCCTTTGCGCTTCTCTTGACGGAGAGTGTTTCCGTCTCGTTTTGCCGGCAACTTAAACGTTAGGAGCCACCTTGTCTCGATTGAACCAAGGAGCTATGGGCCAGAGCTATCCACTGCCCTCGATGCTCCAAAAGCTGGCCTGTGCCCTGGCTGTGGCGCTCGCCCTGGTATGCGTGGGGGCCTGCGTGCCCACGACCGCCCAGGCGCTTGAGACCGCAAAGATTACCGCCCGACCCAACACCGGTTCGGGCAGCACTGTGGTCGGCGGCACCGAGACGCGCATTACCTGGGAGGTTCAGGCCGATGCCGACGAGGAGCTGAGCGGTCTTTCGCTGACGTTTGTCGACGGCACGACGTTTGACACCGATGACACGCGATTGACGATGCTCTCGGGCGAGGACCTCATGGATCGTACGCCCATGAAGCCCACGTGCAAGGCTGACGGCCAGACGCTCAAGATCGACTTTGGCGAGACGGCGCCTGCCGGAGGCTTTTTCCGTGTCGAGGTTTACGGCGTGACGTTTCCCGTCGAGGGCGGCGATGAGGCCTTCAGCGGCACCTATACGCTCGCCGACGGTTCGACCAAGAAGATTTCTAAGATTCCTTCCGTCGAGATTAAGGGCGTGACGGCATTCGATAACTTCCTGGCCGACCTTAAGGAGCAGCCGTGGGTCGAGGCATGGAATTCCAACATGTTCCTTCGCCTGTTCCTGAACCCGGTCATTTTGGTCCAGAGCCTGCCGATCGTCTTCAAAGGCTTCCTCATGTCGCTCTCGATCGTGCTCGTGGCGTTTCCGCTGGCAATTCCCTTTGGCTTTGCCTTGTCGCTCATGCGCATCTCCAAGTCGCGCATCCTGCGTTGCCTTGCCGGCATCTATGTGAATATCATCCGCGGTACGCCGGCGTTCCTGCAGATCTACATCGCGTTCTTCGGTCTGCCGCTGGCCGGCGTCAAGGTTGACGACTATGTGCTGGGCGTCATCGTCATGGCCATGAACTCGTCCGCCTACCTGTGCGAGATCTTCCGCGCCGGTATTCAGTCGATCCCCAAGGGCCAGAACGAGGCCGCGCGCTCGCTGGGCATGAACGCCTTCCAGACGCTGCTCTACGTTATGATTCCGCAGACGTTCCGCAATGTCCTGCCTACGCTGACCAGTGAGTTCATCCTGCTTTACAAGGATACGTCGCTGCTCGCGGCCGTGGGCGTGGTCGAGATCGTCATGAACGCCCGTACCATCGTGGCCACGACGGGTTCCATTACGCCGTATGTGGTTGCCGCGCTGTTCTACCTGGTCATCACCCTGCCGCTTGCTCGCTTGGTGAGCGGTCTTGAGGCGAGGCTTCTGGGGACGGCCGAAACCAAGAAGAAGCGTCCCGCCAAGAGCGCTGGACAGGTCGTCGCGACGCCCGCCGACCACATCGCCGGTCTGTAAGGAGGTCCTATCATGAGCGAAACCAATAACTCGAACGAGGTCGTCGTCAGCATCAAGAACCTCCAGAAGGCCTTCGGCGATAACGTGGTCCTGCGCGATATCGATCTGGATGTGCACAAGGGCGAGGTCGTCGTAGTCCTGGGTCCTTCGGGCTCGGGCAAGTCGACGATGCTTCGCTGCATCAATCGTCTGGAGCATCCCACGAGCGGCTCGATCGTCGTTGAGGGCGTGGACGTTTGCGCCAAGGGCGTCGACCTTAACAAGGTACGTACGCATCTGGGTATGGTGTTCCAGCAGTTCAATTTGTTCCCGCACCTGTCAGTCAAAAAGAACGTCATGCTCGCACAGCAAAAGGTACTCAAGCGCAGCAAGGAAGAGGCCGAGAAAATCGCTATCGAGGAGCTGACCAAGGTCGGTCTTGCCGAGCGCATCGACTTTATGCCGAGCCAGCTCTCGGGTGGCCAGCAGCAGCGCGTTGCCATCGCCCGCGCCCTGTCGATGAATCCGCATGTGATGCTCTTTGATGAGGCCACGTCGGCGCTTGACCCCGAGCTTGTCCGCGACGTCCTTGGCGTCATGCGCGATCTCGCGCACGACGGCATGACCATGATCGTGGTGACGCACGAGATGGGCTTTGCCCGCGATGTCGCCGACCGCGTCGTCTTTATGGACGGTGGCGTTATCGTGGAAGAGGGTACGCCGAGCGAGGTCTTCGACCACCCCAAGAGCGAGCGCACCAAGGCGTTCTTGGGCAATATCTCGTAGCGGCGCGTCGAAATTGTCGATATAACAAACGGGGATCGGATAGTATCCGGCCCCCGTTTTTGTTTGGGCATGAGCGACTGTTGTTGTGCGGTGCTCGGCTGTTAGTTGCCTTGCGACTTTCTGGCGGCTTCGTTAGGCCAGCTCCGCTCCCAGGGCCTTGCAGGCCGCTTCGCCCTCATCGTCGGGGGCGTCGTAGCAGATGACGGAATCGACGACGTTGACACCTGCCTCGTCGGCGTCGGCCTTCCAGTTGTCCATCCACTCGCCCTCGGCCCACGAATAGGAGCCAAAGAGGACGACCTTCTTGTCACCGAGGGTTTCCTTGACTTCGTCCCACATCGGCTGGAACTCATCGTACTCGAGCTCCTCGGAGCCCATGGCGGGGCAGCCGAAGGCGAAGGCATCATATTCGGCGGCCTTGTCGGCAGAGAAGTCGGCGCAGGGAATGACCTCTGCCTCGGCGCCGGCACCGGTTGCGCCCTCGGCAACGAAGTTTGCCATGGCCTCGGTGTTGCCTGTACCGCTCCAGTAGACGACTGCGATCTTGTTCATATGTTTTCCTTTCGGTTGTGCGGCGTGCGGCCGCGTTTTGGATGCTCTATCGGGTTGCCTGGACAAGTTGTCCCAGAGTGCAGCCCTGTTGATAGATGTAGGTAAGGTATTGCGTGCATGCGCGATAGGAATCGAAGGTCGTGAGCGCCTGCTCAACGTTTGTGTATACCTTCCATGCGCCAAAGATCTTATAGTTTTCGCCGTGCTGGACGATAAACTGATGGACATCTTCGTAGGGATAGCCCAAAAAATAGCCGATTTCGTGGGGGAACTCGCACATGCACCCCGTATCGCAGTGCCTATTTCGCGCGAGTGCGCAGACGCTGCCGTCATAGGCACTTTCTGCGGCATTGCTGCTTGCCAGCGTGATACGCGCAGCGAGATGCACCAGGGATGCGGGCAGGTTGTGGACATCGTAACCTTCGGCGGCAAGCGCCGTCGTGGCGCGGGGGTCGGAGAGGTATCTCATGAGGTCCGCAGGGCGGTACACATAGATGAGCGCTCCGCAGGGGCGCCAGACCAAAACACTCAGGTGGATGCCGAGCGGGTCAAGCTCGCGATTGCACTGGGCGATAACGTTGAGCAGGCGCGCGCGGCGTTCTGCGATGGTTTCGGTTGTGGTCGAGCCGTCCCCGTGGGCGTAGGTGCCTGGATAGGTAAAGAGCGATGCCGGCTTGATGCCCGCGAGCGTGGGAGAGCAGTTGCGCACGACAGCCGTTTGGTATGTTGGGATGTCAATGGTTCGAGTCACGATGCTCCTTTCGGGTCCTCAGTTGTTAGCCTAGGAAAACTTATACACGAAAGTAAGCCATGGTCAACAAAAAAGTTTGAAGAGGGAAACTAATTGACCGAACAGACATGATTTTGGGTTAAGATGGGGACACCCCATGGGGGTATCTAGATAGTGCTACTTGAAAGGGGAGCGCATGAGTGACTTGCTCAACCCTGCGAATCTCATCGTGCTGGCCGTCATTGCCGTCGGCATGTTTTTTGGACTGCGTCGCATTGCCGCTTCGACACACGGGAAGAGTTGTTGCAGCGATGGTGCGAGCGGCAAGAAGGCCAAAAAGGTTGTTGTGGTGGATACCGATGCGTCACACTATCCCTATAGCGATGAGCTGCTCATCGGCGGCATGAGCTGTGAAGGCTGCGCTCAGAATGTAGCCAATGCCCTCAATGCGCTGGATGGTGTGTGGGCTACGGTAACGTACGCGGACCACACAGCGCGTGTGCGCTCCAAGCGGCCGATCAATCGCGGTGTCCTTGAGACTGCCGTGAGAGATGCGGGTTACTACGTCATGACGCTGTAAGCGTCGCTCTGGGTGCGCTTCCTTGGCTAGGCCCGTCCGCGCAGCTCGATGTCTTGGATGTCGTCGAAGTCGATGGCGATGTCTCGGAGCTTGAGGAGCTTGAAGGCGGGGAGCGCCTCGTCGAGGATGCCGGTGCGGCTGCGATAGCCGTATGTATCGTAATAGGTGACACGAACCAAGTCGCCACGTTTGAGACCCTCGAGTTTTTTCGAAAGCTCGAGGGCTTTTTCTTCCGTGAGCTCACGTTTTGGCTCGACGGTGATTTCCTGCTTGCGCACGAGTTCGTAGTATCCCGTGAGGGCGGCAAAGGGCATAAACTGCGCGGCACGGCCGGCACGGACGGCGCCGTTGGCGGTGAGCTTGGGGTCGGCGGATCGACGTCTTCCCTCGGGGTCCGCTAGACGTTCAAAAGGCGTCGGTGGCCGCATCGGCTGTTGTTGGGACTTAGGCACGATGTCCTCCTACCTGATCGTTGCGTTCGCGCGCGGTGGCGCCGGCGGTAAAGCTTAATCCCTTGACGAGCGCGTTCTTGCCGTACTTGCCTTTCACGGCCAGGACGGCGCGCGCCAGGTCGCGCTCGCGCTCATCGGCCTCGATATCGCTGAACAGATCGATGGTGGCAAATTCCTCGGGCACAAGATTGCCAAATCCCAGGTTGATGCGCTTGACCGGTCGTTTGGGATCGACCGTTTGTGCCCAAAGGTCATCGAAATACCCCATGATTTTCTTAAACGAATTAGTGCGCTCGGGCAGCTTTCGCGAGGCGTTGGAGTGCGCAAAGAGTGCGGCATAGCCACCACGCGGTTTGCCGCCATGCTCTCCCACAAAGATGCCATCGATTGCCTGCGCTTCGCGCACCAGGCGACGCCTTTCGTCATCGCGCTGGACGGGCTTGGGAGCACGGGGCGCGAGCTCGGGGCCGTCGGTCGCTGCGGGCACGATGCCCGAGGTGCTCGAGCGCAAGTGTCCGCAGCCGTCTATATACTGCGCCGTGCCGCTGGCGTTGAGCCGGCGTATGTCGGCGCGCTCGCTCGCGTAGCCCACAAAGAGCGAGATGCTGTCGCAGACCACGTGCTTATCGACTAGATCCAACACGGCGTTGTCGACCATTTCGCGCAAGACGGTGTAGGCCTGCTCGTAGGCATAGCCCTTCGAGAGCACCTGTCCTGTGGTGGTCGAGGTCGCTTGCGGGCGATAGGCTTGGATATCGGCGATGGTTGTCGGCTCGCGCCCGAAGGCGTGGTCGATGAGATATTCGGCGTTGACGCCGAGTTCGTCGTAGAGCAGGTTCTCGTCGAGTGCGGCGACGCCCATCAGGTCGTAGACGCCGTATTTCTCGAGACGGGCCGCCACGCCGGGGCCGATGCCCCAGATGTCGGTGATGGGGCGATGGGGCCAGATCTCCTTGCGAAAGATCTCGTCGTCGAGTACGCCAATGCGGCTGGCTACGTGCTTGGCGGTGATGTCGAGCGCCACCTTGGCCTGGAATAGGTTGGGGCCGATACCGACCGTCGCCGTGATGCCGGTGCGCCCCAAGACCTCGTCGCGCAACATGCAGGCGAAGCCTTCCGCATCGGTGTGATAAAGGTCCAGATAGGGCGTCACGTCGATAAAGCACTCATCGATGGAGTAGACGTGCACGTCCTGGGGGCTGACGTATTCCAGATAGACGCCGTAGATTTGCGCCGACACCTCCATGTAGTGTTGCATGCGCGGCACTGCTTTGATGTAGTCGATGCCGTCGGGAATCTCGAATAGACGGCAGCGGTTGTGTATCCCGAGGTCCTTCATGGTCTGCGTGATAGCGAGACAGATGGTCGTGCGTCCGCGCGATTCGTCGGCAACGACCAGGTTGGTGGTGAGCGGATCGAGCCCACGATCGACGCACTCGACGCTGGCATAAAACGTCTTGAGGTCGATGCAGATGTAGGTGTGCTGCTCGTGCTCCATCCGAGCCTCCCATCAAACACATGTTCTTATCGAATACCTGTTCGATAATACCTGCTCGACCGGACACCGTCAAAACCTGCCCCTTTTTGGCAGGTATGGTCGTGCGGCTGCATCGGGTTTTTAACGCAGCCCTAAAGAGTGCGTAACAGCTCGGAAAAGCTCGCTTCGTAGCATGAGGCTAACGATTGATACCACCATAAAGCACGGAAGGGTTGTGGGGATAATGGTCAACTATGGGTTTGGTATGCCGACGCGCTTGGTTGCGGATGGGGATGTGGCTCGCTGGTGCGGGCGATTGGTTGCCCACTATGGCGGCACCAAGGCACTGGTCGTGCTGGGAGGCGACAAGCGCACGCGTGATGAGCTCGTTTCGGCGGCGCTGGGCTCGGTTGATCGCGCCCTGCTCGAGCGCGTGCTTTTCCGCTGCGGCTCGGTTGAAGGCGACGGAGGAGACGAGCTGATCGACGAAGCCGTGGCCCTGGCGACCGACGAAGGCGTGGACTTTGTCTTGGCGATTGGCGATGCCGATACTGCCGGCTTTGCGCGCGAGCTCGCCCGTCGCATGGCGGCGCTCGATGTCGGCGAAGACGGTTTTGTCCCTTATGGATGTATCGTCTCGGAGGGCAAGGTGCCTGCCGTCGTGGGGGCCGGCGAGGTTCCCGTTTTTGCCATCATCGCGCCCGAACTGCTGGAGGGCATCGGGTCTCCTCTGCGTGAGTTGCTCGGTAGCGTCTGCGCTGCGGCCTAATATTTGGCATAAAGGGATAGGTTATTTTTGATTGGTAAAGCGTTTGACCTGCCAAATTAAACCTGTCCCTTTTTGGTCGGTTGCCGTTTGGGGGCCGATAGGCAACGCTCGCTGATTATAGTCTTGACCTGCGCTAGAATAGTGGCATCTGAATGTCCGGGCGCATGGAGGCGTGCGCCCGTATGCTGAGGAGGACTCTATGGCAACTGTTGCCGCACCTATCGATGCTACGTCGACTGCCGCTTGGAAGGCGCTCGAGGCCCATCAGGAGAAGCTCGAGGCCGAGGGTATCGACCTCAAGGCCTGGTTCGCCGCCGATGCCGAGCGCGTGAACAAGCTGAGCTTTGACGCCGGTGACCTGCACTTCGACCTGTCCAAGAACCTGGTGACTGATGAGACCGTCAAGCTGCTGTGCGATCTTGCCCGCGAGGTGAAGCTCGAGGAGCGCCGCGACGCCATGTTCTCCGGCGAGCACATCAACACCACCGAGGACCGCGCCGTCCTGCACACCGCGCTGCGCCGCCCGGCAAGCGAGAAGGGCCAGCTCATCGTCGACGGCCAGGACGTCGTCGCCGACGTGCACGAGGTTCTCGACCGCATGTATGCCTTCGCCGAGCGCGTGCGCTCCGGTGAGTGGAAGGGTGTTACCGACAAAAAGATCGAGCACCTGGTGTCCATCGGCATCGGCGGCTCCGATCTGGGCCCGGTCATGGCTTACGAGGCCCTGCGTCCCTATGCCGACGCCGGTATCGATTGCCGCTATATCTCCAACATCGATCCCAACGACCAGGCCGAGAAGCTCAAGGGTCTGGATCCCGAGACCACGCTCGTGATCATCGTCTCCAAGACCTTCACCACGCTCGAGACCCTCACCAACGCCCGCGAGGTCAAGACCTGGATGCTCGAGCAGCTCAAGGCTCAGGGCGCCATCGATGGCTCCGATGAGCAGAACGCCGAGGCCGTGGCAAAGCACTTCGTCGCCGTTTCCACCGCGCTCGAAAAGGTCGAGGCCTTCGGTATCGACCCCGCCAACGCCTTCGGTTTTTGGAACTGGGTCGGCGGCCGCTATTCCGTCGACTCCGCCGTGGGTCTGTCGCTGATCGTCGTGCTCGGCCCCGAGCGCTTCCAGCAGTTCCTTGAGGGCTTCCACGCCATCGACGAGTACTTCTGCAACACCCCGCTCGAGAACAACGCCGTCGCGCTGATGGGCCTGCTCAACGTCTGGTACGTCAACTTCTTCGGTTCCAAGAGCCACGCCGTGCTGCCGTACTGCCAGTATCTGCACCGCTTCCCGGCCTACCTGCAACAGCTCACCATGGAGTCCAACGGCAAGCACGTCCGCTGGGACGGCAGCGCTGTGACCTCCGATACCGGTGAGATCTTCTGGGGCGAGCCCGGTACCAACGGTCAGCACGCCTTCTACCAGCTGCTGCACCAGGGCACCGTGGTGGTCCCGGCCGACTTTATCGCTTTCGCCAACACTGCCAACCCCGCAACCGACAGCGGCCAGGACGTCCACGAGCTGTTCCTGGGCAACTTCCTGGCCCAGACCAAGGCGCTCGCCTTTGGTAAGACGGCCGACGAGGTTCGTGCCGAGGGCACGCCCGAGCAGATCGTCCCGGCCCGCTGCTTTGAGGGCAACCGTCCGACGACCTCGATCTTCGGCGACACGCTGACCCCGTTCGCACTCGGCGAGCTCATCGCCCTGTACGAGCACATCACGTTTGTCGAGGGCACGGTCTGGGGCATCGACTCCTACGACCAGTGGGGCGTCGAGCTGGGCAAGCAGCTTGCCAAGCAGATCACCCCGGCCTTCCACGACGACGCCGCCAAGGCCGAGCAGGACGCTTCGACCCAGGCGCTCATCGAGTTCTATCGCGCTCATCGCAAGTAGTTTTTACGGCCGAGTTGGCTTATGGCTGAAAGGGGCCCGTATCCGTTGGGATGCGGGCCCTTTGCTATTTGGATAGGATGGAATGTATCGGGAGGCGCCTCGACGGGCATCGCAATCGTCGAAGGCGCGTCGTTCATGTTTGGGACAATATGACATTTTTCCCGTTGCAAACAGCGCCGCCGTGGGTGTTCTGTATGATGGCTCAGACAAGGTTGCTCAATGACAGGGAGGCACATATGGCAATCAAAGCCATCGCAATGGATATCGACGGTACGCTCACCAACGACCAAAAGGTCATCAGCCCGCGTACGCGCGAGAAGCTGCTCGCGGCGCAGGAGTCGGGCATTAAGCTCATCTTGGCTTCGGGCCGTCCCGCATGGGGGCTGCACGCCTTGGCGCAGGAGCTCGACCTTCAAAACCATGACGGTCTGCTAGTTGCCTTTAATGGCGCGCATGTGGTCGATGCCCAGACCGACGAGGTGCTGTTCGATCAGGCTATGCCTGCCGACGAATTGCATCGCCTGATTGATCACCTGCGTAATTTTGACGTGATCCCTATGATTTCGCTTGGTCGCGATTTGCACGTCGAGGACTCGTACCATTGCATGATCACGCTGCCTGACGGCTCGCAGAAGAATATCGTCAAGTATGAGCGCGACGCGTGCGATCTTAAGATTCGCGAGGTGGAGAGCCTGCATGAGGTCGCTGATGCTTATCCCGTGGACAAGCTACTCACTGCGGGCGACCCGGCCTATCTGCAGGCGCATTACGAGGAGATGTATGCGCCCTTTACCCAGACGCTTTCGGGCATGTTTACGGCCGACTGGTACTTTGAGTACACGGCGCCCGGTATCGACAAGGCCCGTGCGCTCGATGGTGCCCTGCCCAAGCTTGGCATCGACGCCAGTGAGGTCGTATCGTTTGGCGACGGCCAGAACGACAAGTCCATGATTGAGTGGGCCGGCACCGGTGTTGCCATGGGCAACGCCGTCGATGAGGTTAAGGCAGTTGCCCAGATGGTGACCGCCAATAACAACGAAGACGGTATTGCGGTGGCGCTGGATAAGCTGCTGGGTTAGAATCGCCGATAGTGCATGATTCGGGCGTCCGCTTGCGGGCGCCCTTTTGTTGGGGAGGGTGCCGTGTCCGCATTTCCGTTCGACGCCGTTATCTTTGACATGGATGGCGTCATCGTCGATACCGAGTATTACTACCTGGGGGAGACTGCCGCGTTTGCCAAGGAGCTTGGGTTGAATCTGACTCAAGAGGAGTTGAATGGACAGGTCGGTACCTCGCATCAGTTCTTCCTGCATATGCTGGTCGATTGGTTTGAGCGCGCCGGTAAAGGGCACTTCACTGGCGAGGAAGCGTTGGCCCGTTGGGACGAGTGGGCGCATAAGCGTCCGCGCGACTATCAGGCTTTGATTAACCCGGGCGCTGTGGATACGATTCGAGAGTTGCCGCGCCGCGGCGTTCGCGTGGCGTTGGCGAGTTCGTCTCCCATGGACAGCATCGAGGAAGTACTCGATGCATGTGGTCTGTCGGATGCCTTTGAGTACGTGGTGAGCGGCGAACAGTTTAAGGAGAGCAAGCCCGAGCCCGACATCTACCTGCATGCGCTGGACCTGTTGGGGCTGCCTGCGGTCCGTTGCTGCTGCGTTGAGGATTCCGTTCCGGGCATTACCGCGGGTAAGCGAGCCGGCCTGACGGTCATTGCCAAGCGCGAGGAGCGCTTTGGCTTTAGCCAGGATGCCGCAGACAAGATTATCGACCAGCTGCCGGAGCTGCTGGAGCTTTCTTAGGAGCGCGGTAGTTGCGCGTTTTTCGGGTCTGATGAGTAAATAGCCGACATTTTGGTGCGACACCTAGCATACTTTACGCTAATGCGGGCTTAAGGACTTGTTGAATGCCCCTAAGTCCGTTTTAGACTTAATTGTGCTTGGAGAGGGTATATGCCACCGACTGAAGGGCTAACTGACGATAAAGCAGCGATACCGCTGTACCAACAGGTTATCGATATCATCAAAAACGAAATCAACTCCGGTGCCTACAAGGCAGGTGCGCGGATACCCAACGAATTCGAATTGGCTGAGAGCTATAAAGTTGGCCGCGTTACCGTGCGACGCGCTATTGAGGAGCTCGTCCAACAGGGTTATCTAACGAAGCGACAGGGGAAAGGCACGTTTGTCAATGCCCCCAAGCTCAAGCGCAAGATTCGCCAGAAGGATGACGTCCAGAGTTTTTCGGACGCATGCCGCGTTAACGGAATGGAACCGGGGGCGCGTGTCATTTCGAGAAAGATGCTGCCGGCGGATTCCACCGAAGCACAGTTCTTTGGTGTTCCCGTTGGAACTGACTTGATCTGCGTTGAGCGCGTGCGTACTGCCGATGGCGTCCCTGTCATGCTCGAGAACAACATATATGTTTACGAGGACAACGCCTATCTATCAACGGCACCTCTATCTAACCAATCCATTTTTGAGTTCGTGCGCAACCGGACGGGCCGCACGCCCGCGTTTACCGACCCATGCACGCTTGAGATCGCGTGTGCGTCGCCCGAGGTCGCTCGGTTGTTGGCAGTTCCCGTTGGCGAACCCTTGTTTTATATGGAAGCCTTCTTTTTCGACGAGCAGCGGCGGCCGTTTATCATCGGTCGTCAGCGGATCGTTGGGTCTCGCTACGTTTTTGACATCTAGGACATTGCGTATGAAAGCGCCCGGTGGATCATCTCACCGGGCGTTTCCATACCGTTCACGGCGCAAACGCAACCGTTCAACCGCGTTGCGGCAATCAGTTTGAAATTATCTTGATAGCGAGAAAAGCTGCTGGTAACCTATAGAACGTCATAGAACGTTTGCCTTGTGCAAACGTTGAAGCGAGATGCGATGCAGTCTCGAGTTCTTTGGAGGTATCTATGTCAGATACGAAGGCGAAGAAGACAAACAGACGTTTTAAGTTCAAATTACCGCATGTCTATACGATCATGTTCTTGCTGATTGTTGTCTTTGCGGTCTTGACTTGGATCGTTCCCTCTGGTCAGTATCAGCGCAAGACGATTTCGACAGCGGCGGGCGAGCGTGAAGTCGCCGTTGCTGGAACCTATGAACAGGTCGATAAGAACTACACCGATTCCGAGACCGGCGAGACCATCAATCTGGGGCAGGATATCTTCGCGGTCCTGCAAGCGCCCACTAAGGGCATCCAGGAGGCTGCCGACGTCGTTGCGTTCGTCTTATTGATTGGCGGGTCGTTCGCAATCATCACCAAGACCAACGCTTTGAATGCCGGCATGAGCCGTGTGATTAAAAAGCTCAAGAACAAGGACATCCTCATCATTCCCATCACGATGACGTTGCTGTCCATTTGCGGCACCACGTTTGGTATGTCTGAGGAAGCCCTGCCGTTCTATGCCATCTTCATTCCCATCATGATGGGTATCGGTTATGACTCGATGACGGCATTCATCATCTGCTTCCTTGGTCCTAACCTGGGATATTGTGCTTCGACCATCGACCCGTTTAATGTTTTGATCGCCCAAGGCATCATTGGTATCGAGGGCAATCCTCAGCTGTGGCTGCGCGCTGTTTCTTGGGTCATCTTCACTGCCGTCGGTATCGCATGGGCCATGCGCTACGCCATGCGCGTCAAGAAAAACCCCGAGTCGTCCATTACGTACGAGGACGATAAGCTCAAGCGTATCGAGTTTTCCGTGACCGATGTCTCCATCGAGGAAGAGTTCACTACCCGTCAGAAGCTCGTGCTTATCGATTTTGCTTGCGGTATGGGCATTATCGTCTGGGGTCTTGTGACCCAGGGTTGGTACATGAATGAGATTTCCGCCGTGTTCCTTGGCATGGGCTTGCTTGCCGGTATCCTGGGCGGTCTTGACCAGCAGACGATTGCTGAGGAGTTCGTTAAAGGTCTCGCCGACTTTGCGTACGCCGCCATCGTTATCGGTATCGCTCGCGGTATTCTGGTCATCGCCGAGGGCGGCATGATCATCGACACCATCCTCCAGGCGCTCGCTACTGCGCTCGCCGGTGCACCCGCCGCCGTCTACACCACGTTTATGTATATCGTCCTTGGCCTGCTCTCTTTGCTGGTTCCCTCGAGTTCTGGCCTGGCGGCACTCACCATGCCCGTTATGGGCCCCCTGACCGAGCTCATGGGCCTCAATCCCGAGGCGGCCGTTACCGCGCTCCAGTTTGCCAACCAGACCATCAACACCATCAGTCCCGTGGCGGGCATGACGGTTGCCGGCCTTGGCGTGGCTAAGATTTCGTTTGGCCAATGGTGGAAGACCATTTGGAAGTTCTTCATCTTCATGGTCGTCTTTGGCCTGATCGTAACGGCAATTTCTGGCATGCTTCCGGCGTAGGTGGTTGTGATGTCTGATCGTTTGACGGTCCTGACGTCTAAGAGCGTCTTTACCGGTACGGGGGACCTGCCGTTTGAAGGTTTCGTAGCGGTCCGTGGCAATCGAATTGAGGCTGTTGGCACCAAGTGTGAGCTAGCTTCGTATTTGACCCAGGCGGACGAGGTAGTTGACCTGGGTGACCGCACCGTCATGCCTGGCCTGATCGATGTGCATACCTTCTATACAGGCTGGGCGCTGCGGACGTTGGGGCCTGATCTGTCCGGCATCGCTGATGCCAAAGAGGCCGTGTCGCTCTTGCGTGCATGGAAAGAAGATCATCCGGATTGCGCGGCGGCTTTTGGCCACAACCTACCCGAAACGTTGGCATCGGATGCCGAGAACGCAAATACGGCGGCTGTGTTTGACGATTGTTTTGGCGATATCCCTGTCGTCTGCTTTACACCGGGTGCGGAGACCTGCGTTCTCAATGCTGCCGCCAGTGCGCGATACGGCTTCACGCCCCAGGCGTGCTATGCCGAGAAGATCTGGCGCATGATGAGCGATTTCCTCGCGCTGCCCGAGGTACGTGCGGGGTATTCGGACTACATGAGCATGCTTAACGAGCGCGGCGTTACCGCCATCAAGGAGATGGCGTTTGATGACTACTACGGTTTTGCCGACGAAATGGCTCGCCGTGAAGAATCTGGCGAGCTGACGGTTCGCGTCTCTATGATGTCGCAGCCGGTGGGTGCCGGTGCAAATCTGTCGTATGCTCGCGAGGCACGAGAGCGCTTCCGGGGACCGTTCGTTCGTTTTTCTGGCTTCAACCGTATGACCGATCGCGGCGTATGGGCGGGGCTTGCCGAGATGATTGACCCCTATGAGGACACGGCCGATGCGGGAGCTGCCGGCAAAACGGTTGTCGAGGAGCCCGAGTGGGATCTGATTGAGAACGAGCTGCGCGCAATTGATGCTGACGGCTTCCGATATTCCTTGCATTGCCAGGGCGATGGCGCCGTTCGTCGCACCGTGGCGCTCTATGCCTCGCTGCCTCGAGACGAGCATGGACGGTTGCTTCGCCGCCATGCGATTACCGATCTCGAGAACTCTGATCCGACCGATCTTGTCGAGTTTGGCAAGTTAGGTGGAATTTGCGAGGTCTATCCGCAGATTTTGACGCTGGACCGGCGCGAGGATTGCCTGTCGATGATGCGTCGACAAATTGGCGAGACGCGACTTATGCACAGCTGGAATCGCCGCGGCATGGAAGATTCCGGATGCACGGTGTGTTGTGGTACGGATTTGCCACTGCTGATTCCGAGCCTGGGCGAGTCAATCTACAGCGCGTGCGGTGGATACTTCGACGATGGACTGCCCGTGAATGAGGCCAACGCGCTGACGCTTGTCGAGCTCTTGCGTGCTTGGACTGCCGGGGGCGCGTACGATCTGATGCGCGAAGACGAACTGGGTACGCTTGAGGTCGGCAAGCTTGCCGATATCTGCGTGCTCGATCGGGATGTGTTCGACCTCGATTATCGCGACGCACGCGATCTTTCGGTTGATATGACGATGTCGGACGGACAAATCGTGTTCGATCGAAATAAGGAGGCATAAGATGTCTGAATCCAAACCGACGCTGCGCCGCGAACAGATTGCGGGCATGAATATCCACTACATCATGTGGTCGCTCGATTACTTCCTTGATGTGCAGCAGCGTTTGGGCTTTGAGTCCATTGAGCTGTGGTGTGCGGAGCCGCATGTGACGCTCGACCACACGGGCTACTTTGAGGCTGAGGTCCTGGCGAAAAAGGCTGCAGACCGTGGGCTTAGGTATCGTACTCTGTGCCCCGAGAATGTTGTCTATCCTTGGCAGTACTGCGCACGCAAACCGCTGCATGAACAGCGCAGCCTGGCGTACTTTAAGCACGGCATTGAGCTTGCCGAGGTACTTGGGTGCGACCGTATGTCCGTCAACTCGGGCTGGGGCGACTGGGACGAGGACCGCGATGAAGCCTGGAAGCGCAGCCGCGAGCACTTGTCCATTCTGGCGGAGTATGCCGGTGAGCACGGTCTGGTGCTTACGATGGAAAGCCTGCGTCCCGAGGAGAGCAACCTTGTAACGACGGTTTCCGATGCGAAGCGCATGATTGACGAGGTCGCGAGCCCGTACTTACAGCCCATGGTTGATACAACCGCGATGGGCGTTGCGGGCGAGACGCTCGAGGACTGGTTTGCCGCCTTTGGTGATGGGGCAATTCACGAGATGCACTTTATCGACGGTGACCCGTATGGCCATCTGGTGTGGGGCGATGGCAAGCACGATATGGACGCCTTCGTCGCCACGCTTAATGCCCATGGTTTCGATGGCATGCTGGGCCAGGAAATCACGGACGGGCGTTACTACGATGACCCGGCGGCGGCAGATGCCAAGAACATGGCCGCATTCGAGAAATATCTGATTGACTAAAACAACTATCGGCCACGCAGCCAACGTCATTGATTGCGGACCAAACAAGAAAGGAACTGGATATGAACGCACACGATCTGATCAAAGAGGCAATTGCCGAGAAGGGCAAGTTCGACAGCGTCTACTGGATTGCTTGCGGTGGCTCCATGATCGATTTGATCCCGGCTCATGAGCTTCTGCAGCGCGAGGCAACCACCTTCACTTCGTATATCTATACGGCTCGCGAGTTTGATATCATGCGCCCGCGCCGCTTGGGTGAGAAATCCCTGGTCATTGCTTGCAGCCACAGTGGCAACACCCCCGAGGTCGTCGAGGGCTGCGAGATTGCCCTTGCTGCCGGCGCTACGGTGATCGCCCAGACCGACAACGCTGGATCCAAGATTGACTCCGGCAAGTGGACCACGTGGGTCTACCCGTGGGGCGAGGGCGTGCCGCAGGCCGAGGTCCCCGCTGGCATTTCGCTGTCGCTTGCGGCCGAGCTGCTCGATCAGCAGGAGGGCTACGCCGATCTTGCCGATATGTATGCCGGTATCGCCGAGATGGATAAGATTCTTCCCCCGGCACGTGAGAAGGTAAATGCCGAGCTAGGTGATCGTTTTGCCAAGCTTTGCCAGGAGCACGAGTTCTTCTACATTCTGGGCAGCGGTCCCAACTTTAGCCAGACCTACGGTTTCGCTATCTGCTCTCTTATGGAGATGCAGTGGCAGCACTGCAGCTACATCCACTCTGCCGAGTACTTCCACGGCCCCTTCGAGGCTACTCAGGATGGCGTTTTTTACTTCCTGCAGATGGGCTCCAGCGAGTGCCGTGCTATGGACGAGCGCGCCCTTGCGTTCCTTAAGACGCATACCGATACGCTGATGGTGCTCGATGCCAAGGAGTACGGTATGGAAGCCGTGCCGGCGAGTGTCCGTGCCTATCTGGACCCGGTGCTGTTCTACGCCATGAACTGCGAGCTGCGTGCTGCACGCGGCAAGGTGTTTGATCACGATCCCGATTTCCGTCGCTATATGGGTGTTGTCGAGTACTAGAAGGGGCAAAGGCCATGGCATTTAACGTTAACGCGCTCGGATTTGGCGACAACGTCGTCGATCGCTACGAGCATATCCACACCATGTATCCCGGCGGCAATGCGGTGAACTTCGCCGTTTATGCCAAGAAATGCGGTGCCGCACGCTCTGCATACATGGGCATTTTTGGCAATGACGCCGCTGCCGAGCATGTCATTGCAAGCCTCGAGGATGAGGGTATCGAGCTTGACAAGTGCGAGCAGATGATTGGCGAGAACGGAGCGGCTCGCGTGACCGTCGTTGACGGTGACCGTGTCTTCCTCGGCTCCAACGAGGGCGGTATCCGTGGCGATGCGCGCTATGTTCTCGATCGCTTTGACCTTTCGTACATGGAGCAGTTCGATGTGGTTCATTCGGGCAACTATTGCTTCACCGAGCGCGAGCTGCCCAAGTTGAAGGCTGCGGGCGTCACGGTCTCTTTTGACTTTTCGGACGACTCCACCGACGAGTACTACGAGCAGATTGCGCCCTATGTCGATTTTGCTTTCTTTAGTGCGGCGGATGCCGCGAGTGAGGACGAGATTCGCGAGCGTCTGGCATGGGTGAAGGGTCTGGGTCCGCGTTTTGTGTCGGCTACGGCGGGCGCCGAGGGCTGCATCGCTTACGACGGCGAGCGTTATTACCGCCAGCTGGCTAAACCGGTAACGGACATGAAGGACACCATGGGGGCGGGCGACTCGTTCCTCACCTCGTTTTTGATGTGCTATCTCGATTCCGCCAAGCGTGGTGAGGGTGGCGCCGAGGCCATCGAGCGCGCGCTCGACTTTGCTGCCGGGTTTGCCTCGACCGTGTGCGGCATGGAAGGTTCTTGGGGCCACGGAGCACCAATCGTCGAATAGCTTAAGAAAGCGTACGGCGGTCTGGCTATGAGGCCTTGGACAGCCGATGCAAAACAATAAGCGAAACGCGAAAAGGGGGCTCGCCATGTGGTGGGTCCCCTTTTGAACATTGGAGAAGACCATGGGTATTAAAGCGTGTGCGGCTGGTTTTTGCTGTGCGGACGTCTATCAAAACATCGGCGTGTTCTATCCGACTGGTAATGGCATTGACTGGGGTATCCATCTTGCACGAATGGGCGTTTCGGTATCCGCCGTGTCGGTTGTCGGCAAGGACGAGTACGGAGACAAGATGAGAGAGGCGCTGGCCGCCGAGGGGTTTGATATCTCTCATCTGCGGGTGGAGGATGGCGACACCTCGGTGATGCTCATGACATTGAAAGACGGCGTCGATCGCGTGCATCTCGAGGCAATCGATGGCGTAATGGAGACATATCGTCCGAATGAAGATGACCGGGCGTTTATCCTAGAGCATGACATCATTCATACCGACCTGTTTGGCAATTGTTTGGACCTCCTGCCCGAGTGGCATGATGCGGGCAAGACGGTGGTTATGGACTTCTCGGTGTTCAGCCAGGATCCCGAATATGCCTGCGAGAATCATTTTCCCTACGTTGACTACGCATTTATGTCGTTTGAAGATGACACTCCGGAGCTGCGGGACTGGGTACGTCACGCGCAGGAATTGGGGCCGCGCGTTGCGGTTGCCACGCTTGGCGAGAAGGGAAGCATTGCCTATGACGGTGAGCGCTTCTATGAGTGCGGGATCGTGCCGGCGGAGAAGGTCGTTAATACCGTGGGTGCCGGCGACTCGTATATCGCCGGGTTTACCAAGGGCGTGATCGATGGCCTTGATATTCCGGCGTGTATGAAGGCGGGCGCTGAGCTGTCGTCCCGAGTGATTGGTTCGTTTGAGCCGTACTAGGGTCAAATGCCTGGAAAGGAGTACGAAATGGTTATCGACATGTTGGTCCATCCTATGCTCTACGGCGAGATCTGTACGCCGGGTGATGAGCCTGATGGATTCGGTTTTTGGTCACGAGAATTTGGTATGGGGCATATGGGCCCCATGGATTGGGATGAGCTTCAAGTCGAGATGGACGTCTGCGATGTGCAGAAGAGCGTGCTCATGCCGCTCGATGTAACCACGGCATGCGGAGGGCACTTTGGCACCAATGACCAGATTGCCATGCTGGTTGCCGCACATCCCGATCGTCTGTGGGGATTTGCGAGCGTAGACCCGCAGGTGAGCGGTGCCGCAGACGAATTGGAGCGCGCCTTTACCGAGTTGGGGGCAAAGGGGCTTTGCCTGCATCCTGCAAAGCAGGGTTTTGCCCCCGATGATGCTGTGGCCGAGCCGCTTTACGAACTGTGCGAGCGCTATAACAAGCCGGTGGTTTTCCATGCCGGTATGTCTTGGGAGCCGGGCGCAGAGCTCTCGCGCAGTAACCCGCTTGCATTTGAGCACACAATCGCAACGCATCCAAATGTGCGTTTTAGTTTGACCCATTTTGGCTGGCCCTGGGTGCGCGAGACCGTGGCGATGCTGCTCAAGTATCCCAACTGCTACGTGGACACCTCTATCACTTACATCGATTCGCCCGAGGAGATGATGCAGCGTCTTTTCACGGTCGATATGGGGCCGCTGTGGTATGAGCGCGCGCTATCGCACCAAGTGATGTTCGCCAGCAATACGCCGCGCTTCCGTGCATTCAAACTCAAGCGGGCGCTCGATACCGTGCCCATGCGCGATGATGCGCGAGAAAGGCTCTACTGGGGCAATGCCCTGCGTTTTCTTGAAGGGGATGAGTGAACATGGTGACGCTCGAGACATTGAGCTATCTATCGACTGCTCCGGACCAGTTCATCGATATTACCGAGGACGTGCACGCTGCCATCGAACGCAGCTCGGTGACCAATGGCTTGGCGGCGATTATTTTGTCGCATACGACCTGCGGAATCGTGGTAAACGAGGGGCTGCCCTGCGTGGAGACGGATCTTATGGAGACGCTTGATCGCATCGCCCCACTCGATGCCCCCTATGCGCATGCACACTTCCTGCCGAGCTACGGAGCCACCGGTAACAACTCCTGTGGGCATATCAAGAGCATGATTTGTGGAAACAGTTGCTTCTTTCCCGTCCAAGATGGCCACATCGTGTGCGGAAGTGCCCAGAACATCTATCTTGCGGAGTTTGACGGTCCGCAGAAGCGAAAAGTGTACGTCGAGGTGCTGGGGGAGTAACGTCCCTGCAATAACCCTATGAAGGAGCACGTTATGTCGTTTCTAACTTCGATGTTCAAGAACGAAAAGCCGGTTATCGGAATGCTGCACCTGCGCCCTCTGCCGGGCGATCCGCTGTATTACCCGGGCGGAAGCGTATCGCAGGTCGTGGAAGCCGCCAAGCGCGATCTCGAGGCGTTGCAGCAGGGCGGTGTCGATGGCATTTTGATTACCAATGAGCTCTCGATGCCCTATGAGCAGCATGTTTCTCCCTCAACCCTTGCATCGATGGGCTATGTAATCGGGGCTCTGTCCCATGATCTGTCGACTCCTTGGGGAGCTGAGGCAATTTACGATGGTGATGCCACAATCGAGCTGTGCGCTGCCGTCGACGCGCAGTTCACGCGCTGCAATTTTTGCGGTGCCTGGGCCGGTGATCTCGGGCTGATTAACCGAGATTTCGCTCACACCATGCGTCGCAAGGCGGCGCTGCGCTTGGACGACCTCAAGCTTTTTCACTTCATCACGAGCGAGGGCGAGGTTTATCTCAACGACCGCACGACCGCGGACATTGCCGATTCACTTCTCTTTAATTGCCTACCGGATGCGATGGTCATCGGCGGTTCGGCTGCCGGTCGTGGCGCTTCGGGCGAGCTTGCCGACGAGGTCCGCGAGCGTGTTGGCGAAGTGCCCGTGGTATGTGGCACCGGTTGTCGCGAAAATACCGTGGCTGACGTATTTGCTCACTACGATGGCGCGTTTGTCGGCACGTGCTTAAAGCGCGACGGAAAGCTGGATGCCCCGATTGATGTTGAGCGAGTGGTTCGTTTTATGGCTGCCGCTCGTACGGCGCGAGGGGAGTAGGCACCTATGGCGCTCTATCTGGGTATTGATATTGGGACAAGCGCCTCTAAAGGCGTTTTAATCGATGATCGATGCAACATCGTTTGCCAAGCCTCTTGTGGACATGAGACGGACAACCCGTGTGATGGATGGTACCAGCATGATGCTGAGGCAGTTTGGTGGGGCGATTTTTGCCGCTTGTCGCGCGAGCTGGTGATGCGATCGGGGGTTAACGCGGCGCAGATCGGATGCGTGGGCCTTTCCGCATTGGGTTGCGACTGTGTGCCGGTCGATACCGAGTGCAACGCGCTGGCGCCCGCGATTTTGTATGGAGTCGATGCACGTTCGAAGCCGCAGATTGACGAGCTCCTTTCCGAATATGGGTCAGGTCGCGCACGCGAACTTTTCGGGCACGATCCCTGCTCATCAGATATTGCTCCTAAGATCTTATGGTTTAAGGAGAATATGCCCGAGGTGCACGAACGTGCCGCGAAGTTCCTGACGGCATCATCGTTTCTATGCGCAAAGTTGACGGGGCGTTTTACGGTGGACCGTTACTTGGCGGAGGATTTTCTTCCCCTATACGACCGCTACACTTGGAGGGTTGATGCTCGGGAATGTGCTCGTTTCTGCCGGCCTGACCAGATGGCGGAGGTAATGCCGGCTACCGATATTGCCGGGGCGATTACGCAGCGCGCGGCTGAGGCGACAGGGCTCGCGGCAGGGACACCTGTCTTAGTGGGAACGGGCGACTCTGGTGCCGAGGCCATTTCGACGGGTGTATTTCGTCCCGGCGATATGATGGTTCAGTTGGGGAGCACGGCGTATTTCATCTACCTAGCTGATCATATGGTCGATGATGCCCGCCTGTGGCCAGGGACGTTTATCATTCCCGGAACTTACGGGATCTGCGCGGGGACCAATACGGCGGGTGCACTCACATCGTGGCTGCGCCAAGAGCTGTATCGCGACGCCGTGGAGGCCGAGGGCCACGGTGGCCCCGATGCATATTCGGTCATGGCGCATGATGCCGCCGATGTGGCGCCGGGTGCCGATGGGCTCCTGTGCCTGCCGTACTTTGCGGGGGAGCGTACTCCGCTCAACGATCCCGAGGCACGTGGCGTCTTCTTTGGCCTGACCGGAAGGCATACGCGAGCCCATATGGTTCGCGCCGCCTTGGAAGGCGTCGCGTATACCGTTGCATCCCATGTCGACATTATCGAGCGAGAGCATGGACTGCCAATTGGGCGCATTATGCTTGTCGGAGGTGGAACCAAGAATCCAGTTTGGATGCAAGCTATCGCCGACGTATGCGGGCGCGAGGTCTCGGTTGCCAAGGTTACGGTGGGCGCATGCTTCGGTGATGCCATCATGGCAGCTCTCGCAGGTGGCGCCTATGCATCATGGGATGAACTCGCCCGAGTCCTTGGCGTTGCGCAAACAATCGTGCCCGATATGACTGCCCACGAGCTATATGCGTCGCGCCGTCATATCTTTGACGAATTGTATGCGCGCAACCGTGATCTCATGCACGAATTGGTGTAATGCTGCCGAATTGCACTGCCTATCAATAGGGACTGCGTTGTACGATTCGCATGTCCCTTGGCATTTTTGCCACATGGGTTAGCGAAGGTCAAAAACAGAGTGCGCATTTGCTAAAACTGCCGACTCGATGCGCTTTGCGTCACAGTTTTTGAGCGAGGCGATGCGCATCGAGGTCCTTGTGAGCGATCTGATGAGCGACTGCGCACTTGTTTCTGCGTCTGGCTCTGCCGGCGCATCGGTCTCGAGTAGTAGACGGTCGAGTGGAATCTGTCGGGCGTATTCGCGCCCACGTTTGGTGGCGAGCATGCGCTCGCTGACGGAAAAATAGCAGCCTGCATCGCGCGCGCGGACGAGTTCGTCCGAGGTGCCGCTAAACCAGTGGAAGATGATAAAGGGGGAGTCGGGATTTGGGATGAGTAGTCCGTGCGACTCGAGGACGTCCAGCACGGTTCCTGCCGAACGAACGGCGTGAATTGATATCACGCGTCCGGCAAGAGGATGCTGCGCGAGCGTATCGCAGAGCCGATCAAGTGCCTGTATTTGTAACGGCTCGCTTCCAGCAAAGCGCGCTGAAAAGTCGAGCCCGATCTCGCCGATAAAACGCTCTTGTGCAGCGACTTCGCAAAGCAGGTCGATTTCGGGAGCGCTGCATCGACCTTCGGCGAGCCACCAGGGATGGAGCCCTGCGCCCGCGATGATGTTCGGGTGGTGACTGGCGCGTGTTTTTGCTGCCGCGAAGTCGCGTGGGTCGACGCCGCAGTCAAATAGACCCAGGCCCAGTGCCGTCGTCTCATCGGCAACGGTATCCGGGCAGGCCATCAAATCAAGATGACAGTGTGCATCAAACAACTGCGGCTCCATCGCGGCATCCCTGCTAGTCCAAGCGCTGGCCGTCGGAGCGCACGCGCTCGGTGCCGCGTCCGCTGATCTGGCGGATTACCTCGCCGGCGATCATCTGACCCATGATGGGCGGCATAAAGCTCGCGGTTCCCAGTTCGGTACGCTCGTGGATGTTGGAAGGGTCGCGGGGCTGTGTCTTAACCGATTCCTCGCAGCTAAACAGTACATGTAGGCTCTTGATTCCGCGCTTCTTACATTCTTTGCGCATGATGCGGCTCATAGGGTCGCGCACGGTGTCAAAAATGTCGGCAAAGCGGAGGCACTCGGGATGGAGCTTGTTGGCCCCGCCCATAGAGCTAACCAAACGAATGTCGTGGTCTTGAGCATATTTGGCAATGGTGAGCTTGGCCGAGATGGTGTCGATGGCGTCGACGACGTAGTCGAGCTTGCCGTTCGTTTGCTCCAAAACGCGTGCGAAAAATTCGTCGATATTGTCGCTCAACAGGTATTCGGTGCGCTTGATGACGGTGGCGGCTGGATTGATGTCGTGGATCATGGCTTGCATAACATCGACCTTGCGCTTGCCGATGGTGCTGTGAAAGGCGATAGCCTGGCGATTGATATTGCTGGGCGCGATGATGTCCTTGTCCAGAATTACAAAATGCCCGATGCCGCCGCGGGCGAGTGCCTCGCAGCAGTTGGAGCCCACGCCTCCGCAGCCGAGCACCAGCACCGTAGCATCAGCGAGCTTATCGAGTGCCTCGCGGCCCATGATGATCTCGAGCTTGGTGTCGCGTGTCTCGTTGGGAGTTGCGGCTGTGGTTTCGGTCATAGACATCCTCCGATGGGGAAGCGAATTGTGTTTTAGCTATCGTCATTATAGGTATTATCGCGATTCCATTTGAGCCCTAGGGGCTTGTTGAAATGGGGCAGTGATTCGCATAAGATGAAGCAGATGGCACCCGTTGCCGCGGGTTAGCCAACTCCGAAACACGTTTATGGCGTGAGAAGTGGCCGTCTTCGCATTACGCGGGGGCGGCTATTTTTTTTTGAGTACAAGATTAGACAGTTAGACAAACATCTAAATATCGAGTATAGTGTGCGCGTCGTGAGAGATAGTGAGAGGAGGTTCTATGCCGGGAGAGGGTTTTAAGGCGCTTGCCGATCCTACACGGCGACGCATTTTGGAGCTACTGCGCGAGGGCAATTGCACGGCCGGGGAGCTTGCCGAGCATTTTGACATTAGCAAGCCGTCGCTCAGCCATCATTTGGCGACGCTCAAAAACGCCGGGTTGGTGACCGACGAGCGCCATGGCCAAAACATCGTTTACAGCTTAAACACCACCGTCATGCAGGACTTGATTGGCTGGTTTATGGGCTTTACAGACACTGAAGGTGATGAGGATGAATAACGAAAACAAGGGCATTCACGCCACGGGGGTATCGCCGCGTGTATGGGCCATGCTTGTTGTGGTCTGCGCTATTAATGTCGCGGCGCACCTTATGGTGATGCCGAGCTTGCCTGCACAGATTCCCACGCACTGGGGAGCGAACGGCGCCGTCGACGGTTGGGGCCCTAGCTGGATGGCCTCCGCGCTCGGCGTGCTGCCTCTGGCACTTCTTGCAATGTTCTACGTGGTGCCACGCATTGACCCCAAAGGTGAGGCATATCGAACCTCGGGCAAGTTCTATCAGGGCTTCGTAATCGCCTTCACCTTGTTCATGTGTGCCATAAGCTGGTTGGGTGAGCTTACGGTCTGGGGCGTGGTGCCGGCGGTCGGTTCGGTCAACGTGCTGATTTCCGGTGCCATCGGTTTGCTGTTCATCGGCGTAGGCAACTACTTGCCGCGTGTGAAGCAGAACTATACGCTCGGTATCAAGACGCCCTGGGCGCTTGCCGATCCCGAGAACTGGCGCCGCACACAGCGCTTTGGCGGTGCTTGCTTTATGGTGCTGGGTGTTGGTTTGATTGTGATGGGCGTGGCGGGTAGCGTGCTTTCGAGTGAAGTCGTCGCCGCGGTGATTGCGGTGCTGGCGTTTGGTTCGGTCGGAGCCGTCTACGTCTACTCGTATCTGCTGTGGCGTAAATCGCAGCGAGCCGTTCGCTAAGGTTGCGGAAAACTAGCGTACGCAGTTCATAGTATGTTCTGGGGGACTTTTCCCAGGTAGTATTAGGGGCGTGGGCAACCATGCCCCTTTTTCGTTAAGTTTCAGAGCTGATTTCCTCATTTCGTTTCCACTAAAGCGAAACAAGAATAGGGAAACAGCAGGTAGAAAGGATAAAACAGGCAAATGGCGGAGTTTATCTACCAGATGTATCAGGCTCGCAAGGCCCATGGCGACAAGGTAATCCTTGACGACGTGACCCTGAGCTTCTACCCCGGTGCCAAGATCGGTGTCGTGGGCCCCAACGGCATGGGCAAGTCGACCCTGCTCAAGATCATGGCCGGTATCGAGGAGGTCTCAAACGGCGATGCCAGGCTCACCCCCGGCTACACCGTGGGTATCCTGCAGCAGGAACCGCCGCTCGACGACGACAAGACCGTTATCGAGAACGTGCGCATGGCGTTTGGCGATATGATCGCCAAGGTCGATCGCTTCAATAAGATCGGCGAGGAGATGTGCGACCCGGATTGCGACATGGACGCCCTCATGGCCGAGATGGGCAAGCTCCAGGACGAGATTGATACCGCCGACGGCTGGGATATCGATT
The DNA here is from genome assembly GCA_905214465.1 of uncultured bacterium. Lineage (GTDB taxonomy): Bacteria > Actinomycetota > Coriobacteriia > Coriobacteriales > Coriobacteriaceae > Collinsella. The sequence continues at coordinate 66,179 of CAJMMD010000004.1, read as the reverse complement.
CCAAGCTCGGCCAGGCCATGGACGCCTTGCAGCTGCCCGATTCCGACATGCCGGTTAACGTGCTCTCCGGCGGCGAGCGTCGTCGCGTGGCGCTGTGCAAACTGCTGCTCGAGGCTCCCGACCTGCTGCTGCTCGACGAGCCCACCAACCACTTGGACGCCGAGTCGATCCTGTGGCTCGAGCACTTCCTGCACAACTACCAGGGCGCGGTGCTTGCCGTCACGCACGATCGCTACTTCCTGGATAACGTTGCCGAGTGGATCTGCGAGGTCGACCGCGGCCACCTTTATCCCTACAAGGGCAACTACTCCACGTATCTGGAGACCAAGGCCGCGCGTATTGAGGCGCAGGGCAACCGCGATGCCAAGCTCGCCAAGCGCATGGAGGCCGAGCTCGAGTGGGTACGCAGCTCGCCCAAGGCTCGCCAGGCCAAGAACAAGGCCCGTCTGGCTCGCTACGAGGAGATGGAGGCCGAGGCCCGCGCAAGCCAGAAGCTCGACTGGACCGACATCCGCATCCCTGTGGGCCCGCGTCTGGGCAACAAGGTGCTCGAGGCCCATCACCTGCACAAGGAGTTCGATGGCCGCGTGCTCATCGATGACCTTTCGTTCACCCTGCCGCGCAACGGCATTGTGGGCGTTATCGGCCCCAACGGTGTCGGTAAGACCACGCTGTTCAAGACGATTGTGGGCCTGGAGCCGCTGACTTCGGGCGAGCTCGAGGTGGGCGAGACCGTCAAGATTTCTTACGTCGACCAGAACCGTTCCGGCATCGACCCCGACAAGAACCTGTGGGAGGTCGTCTCGGATGGCCTGGACCACATGATGGTCGGCGAGACCGAGGTTCCGAGCCGCGCTTATGTGGCGAGCTTTGGCTTTAAGGGCCAGGACCAGCAGAAGCGCGCTGGCGTACTCTCCGGTGGCGAGCGCAACCGTCTGAACTTGGCGCTTACGCTCAAGCAGGGCGGCAACCTGCTGCTCCTCGACGAGCCCACGAACGACCTCGACGTCGAGACGCTGTCCTCGCTTGAAGCGGCGCTGCTCGAGTTCCCGGGCTGCTCGGTGGTCATTAGCCACGACCGTATGTTCCTGGACCGCGTCGCCACGCACATCCTGGCGTGGGAGGGCACCGACGAGAATCCGGGCAACTGGTATTGGTTCGAGGGCAACTTCGAGGCCTATCAGGCCAACCGTATCGAGCGCCTGGGCGAGGACGCAGCCCAGCCGCATCGTATTCACCGCAAGCTGACGCGCGATTAGTAGCAAGTAGAAAGGCCGCCAGCAAGGGCGGCCTTTCTTGTAGCAATTGCACTGCAGCTATGCCCTGGCTGCTGGTTTGATTCATAATCAAAGTCATCTCTTTGGGATTAAAGCCCGTTTTTGCTATGAGTGATTTTCTAATTCCGTTTAAAACGTAAAGACGTATTGGGCTACAAGGACATAAGCAAATCGAATTGAAATATAACCAGTGCTGTAACGTTACAAAAAAGGTTATAGAATAGGAGTATCTTATAAGTCGCTCCTCTAGAAAGAAGAACATATGCTTTCGCGTCGTCGTTTTCTGCAACTTGTCGCGTCTTCAATTGTCGCCTTAGCCGCACGTCCGAAAGAGGTTTTTGCTTCGACGGGCAATATTGATGGTGAGCAGATACAATTTACTTCAGAAATTGCGCAAGAGCTTGCCGATAAATATATAAAGGGACTCCTCGGCTCTTCGTATACGCCCTCTGACCCTATTCCTTTTGTAGACGTTGATGGGTCCCCGCTTGGCTACATTGTTCCGGTTGTGACATTCAATAGAGCCGCGGGCTATTTGGTTTTAGATGCTTCAGATGATGAAATACTTACGGGATATCGTTTTGGAGACGGCTTAGTCAGCCCTATGGATCGGGGAGGAGATCTTGGTGTTGAGTCTTATTCTTTCAATAACCCAGTCGTAATGATCAATCCATTCGAATTCGGTGTGCAATCTTTGGACGGTTCAATAACAACAAATTGCGGAAGAACAATCCCGGCTGTTTCCATAGAAGGACGGCCTGTCGTTTTATCGAATAAACCTTCAAGCTGGAACGATGTCGTAATTTACGCAACTCAAATGCAGGATTACACAGTATCTGGATTTCGTTCCATTTCTCAGTTTATGTCATATGATGAAAGCGAGATTAAGAGGCTTACTGCCCACTATGCTTGTATGGTGACAGCTTTTTCGAACGTTGCGGAACTGTATGGCATTGCCAATTTATATAGCGACCCTTCGCAATATATGCAGATATGGAATTACACCAATACCCATGCTCTTTCCGATGAAGAACAGACTGTTCCCGGCGTTGTTTTGGGCGGAACGCCGATATCAACCTGTGCAACGGGGTTTACAAATTACTGCGCAAGCAGAGGAAGTACTCTTATCGCCCGCACTGTCTCCTCTCCGGCTATCGCGAGCATTCAAAATGAGATTAACTCTAATAGACCGAATGTTTTACATGCGAGTTTGTACAACGGATCAGCCCATTCTGTAACAGCGGAGGCTTACGCCACACTTACTGGTAAGAAAACTGGAGAGACAAGGCAGATGATTGGCATAGCGGACGGCTGGAATTCATCTTTATCCTTCCTGAAGTATGATCAGAGCTATTATGCGTGGACTTATGGAACGACTTTTTCGAAGTAGGGCGATTCGTCTAGCTCTGTCTTTGGTGCTGATGGCTTCATTGGTGGGCTGTTCAACAAAGGAAGAGATATCGCGCGGAGGTTCCGGAGAAGTGACTGCGACAGACTCAGGTTCATTAGAAATAGCTGGCGGGCATGCCGATGTGATGTTACAAGGAGAAGGCGTGCTTAGGTCGATTGATGCTGAAGACGCTGTCTGCTCAATAGAGGATTTGAAGACAGGTGAAACTGCATCGTACCGAGTTTCAGATAATGCTGCGAATATGATTGAGTCGATACCGACTGGAGCGCAGGTTTCTTTTAGATACTTTGCTCCGCAACTTGAGGATGAGCTTGCTTCTCTGGTGTCTATATGCGCCGATGACAACTAAAAGGCCTGAATTCAAACGGCCTCGGATGGTCAATTGGCTATCCGAGGCCGTTTTTTACTCGACCGGGGCTTCGACCTTGTCGATGGCCCAGGTGGCTCCGAGGCCGCCGGTGGTGTTGCGGCGAATGCGTACGGTGACTTCGTGGCGTTTGCCGGCCTGTGTGTAGCGCAGGGGGAAGCTCGCGCGGTTACGGCCAGCCTCGATGGTACCGCGCTCGCGAGCGATCCAGTAGTACTCGCCGACGATGCCGAGGGTGTCGGCGCCGTAGGGGAGATAAGTCGACAGCTGGTGCAGCAGCGGACTAGGGCAGAAGACCTCGGTCGCGAAATCGATGGGGAAGTCCCCGGGGATGGTCGGTGCTGCGGGAGCGGGGGCCGGTGCTGAATTGGGGACCGGAGTCGGTGCAGGTGTGGGAGCCTGGTCACAGGCGGGTGCGGATGCGGACTCAATGACAGGTGCAGACTCAGATGCCGCTTCTGGCTTAGCTATGGAATCTGTCGGTTCCACGGAGATGGACGTGTCTTCGGTCCCGGTTTTGGCACCGGCCTGCGGAGTGTCCTCTGCCTCGACGTTCGGCTTGGCCTCGACCGGCGTGGATACCATGGTGGTGATGCCGGCGTTGGCGTTCTCGGGGTCATAGACAACCGTGAGCGAGATGGCGGGCTGCGGCGTCTCGGGTTCCGGCGTCGCCTCGGTAGCGTCTTGATTCGCGGGCTCGTCGGACTGGTCGTCCTCGGCGTTGTCGCCAAAGACATCGCTGTTTTGGAACGCAGGCGTCTCGGGTTGGCCGGCGGTTTCTTCGGCTTTCGACTTGGGAACCTCGTTGAGCTCAACGGCGGCTTCCTGCTCAGCCATGACTTCGGGCTCGGTCGTGGCAGCGATTTCAGTTTCGACCTCTGCCGTTACTTCAGCAGTGACTTCAGCCTCTACCTCGGGCTCGGGCTCCGGAGCGACTTCGGCCACGGACTCGGGCTCGGGACGCTTAACGTGCTTGGGACGCACGGCCTTCAGGTCCTTCTCGCCGCGCTTTTTCTTTTTGTAGGACTGCTTGGCGCCCTTGGCGGCCTTGGGCTTGTCCTCGCCCTTGGCAAGGGCAGCATCCCAGGCCTCATTGGCGATGACGGTGGCATACAGACGTCCGCCCTTAAAGACGGTCAGCTTAATGCAGTCGTCGAGTTCCTCGAGCAGCTCGCGCGTGGACTCGAAGCCCAGGTCATAAGCGGTCATATCGCCAGCGGCGAGTGTCTCCTCGACCTGTGTCATAAACGTTTGCTTGCCGCATCCAATCGCATCGCGCAGCAGGCGATACAGATAGATGTGGTTGCCCAGCGATAGCGTGGGCTTAACTATTGTCTTGCTCATGGCAAATCTCCTCTTTACACACCAAAGCATCTTACCATCGCGCAGGGCTTGCCACCTCGGCGCCCAAAGCAAACGGGCGCGACCGTTGCCGGTTCGCGCCCGTTATACAGGTCGGTTATCTGTGAGAGGCGATCGTGCTTAGTTGCCCGATGTCGTGCCTTGGCTCGAGCTGTCGGATGCCGTGCCGGATGCGGTTCCGCTCGAGCTGTTTGTGTTGCTGTTGTCGGTTGAGCCCGTGCCCGATGCATTGCCGCTCGTCTGGTCACCCGTGCTCTGCTGAGAGCCGTCGGTCGTTTGGCTGGAGTCGGTCGTTCCGGATTGTGTGCCGCCGCTGTTCGAAGAGGAATCGGTGCCTTGCGACTGATCAGGGGTGGTCGAGGAAGAATCGGTGGGTGCGGAGTTGGCCTGTGAGTCGTTCTGCTGGCTTTGCGATTGGCCGGCGCTGTCCGCGTCTTGCTCGGTCGTGCGCGACGAAAGGATTGGCTCGGGGCGCTCGCCCAGACCCTCACCGGCGGTGGTTATAAGGATGGCGCCGGCGCAGGCGATAACCGCGACGATGGCGATGGCGATCGAGAAGATGATGACCTTCTTTTGCGTCTGGCTGCGCTCTTCCGCCGCCTTGGCGCGCAGGCTGTTGGGGGCGACGCGCGCCGTGGTCGCGCGTCCCGCGACCTGACGCATCTCCTGCGTAGTCGCGGCGCCGCCCAGGTGCTCCTCGGCATTAAGCTCAACGGGCTCATAGGCGCCGGCGGGGTAGTCGACGGCGGCGTGCGTACCTTTGAGGGCTTCGGCGCTGGCAGAGATAAAGTGGCGGTAGACCTGCGAGGACACAACGGTGATGACCGAGCTCACGGCGGCACCAATTACTGAACCAGCGATACCAATCTTGGAGGCAAGCGCCACGCTCGTGGCGGCAGCTGCGGCGCCGGCGATGATCTGGGGAATGGAAATGTCATCGAACAGGCCCTTTTTGGGCGCGATGGCCATGGTCTGTCCGATGGAATGGTTCTCGTGCACGCCGTTGTTGAGCGATGCCGGCGTTATGACGCGCGTGCGCGGCGCGTCGGTGTACTTGGTTGTCATACGGGGTCCTCCCGGTGTAAATCTGCTTCGTTTCGTGTAGCCATCAGGGTACCCACCAGATGTGAATCATACGTGACATTTAACAGATACCATCAACTCATCAAGGGGGCCTGCTGTCTTTGGTGCAATAGCTTGATGCTAAACTGGATTTATGTTTGCGAGGTGGTTTACGTGATGTACCCGTATATGACATTCGAAGATGGAACCGAGGTCATTCATTCTGACCTGATTACAGATGGCGATATTGAAAAGGTTATCGTGCATTTTGAGCGACCGACGGCAGAGGGCTTCGACTCCGCTCGTTGTGAGTTGCCTTCCTGTTCGTGGACTGACTGGGAAGGGCATTTTACTCAGAGTGAAAAACGAGCTTTCGAAGAGTGTCTGAGCAAATAATTTAGATTAGTTCGAGTTTAGTTCGAATAAAGAAGCTGAATGCGATGACCTAAAGCGTATGCATTTTTAGTATTAGATGCGTATGAAATGGAGGATGTGAATGGATGAGCTAATAGACTTTAAAAAACGATTTCTCAAGAATGGCGAGCTGGTTTCAATTCCAAAAAAGGAAAGCTATAAAAGAATCATGCTGCTATGGGCCGTCTCTTTCTTTGAATTAAATACAAGTTATACGGAGCTTCAGGTTAATCGTGTGCTGTCACAGCTCTATCCTGATTATGCCGTGTTGAGGCGGTACTTGGTTGATTATGGATTCCTATTAAGGGATGAACGAGGCCTGAAATACGAGGTTAATCGTGATGTTCACGGTATTGAGAGCTAGCCGTCCGGTTCGGGTCCTATATATTGCTAGAGGGATAAGCGAAATAGGCAATTGGTGTGCGAATATTGCTTTGCCAATGCTGATTTACGAGGTAACTCACGATGTTTCTGCAACTGCTTTGATGGTCTGCTGCAGATTTGCCCCCTCTCTGTTTTCAGTTGCGCTCGCGCAGCTGCCTCAGAAGATGGGTATCGGGACACTGCAGGCCATGAGATTGGCAGACTTAATTCGCGCGGGATTATTCGTTTGCTATATTTTTGTTGATAGTAAATGGAGTATGTTTGCTATTACGTGCGCGGTATCGCTTTGCCGAACGGTAGAAATGCCCTGCTTTTACTCGTTGTTAAGAGCCAATACGAATAGTATCAATCGCGACGTAATTAATAATTCGTTTGGGTTCCTGCAGAATTTGATGATGGTTCTGGGGCCAGTTGCCGGCGGTTTTGTTGTCGCTCAATTTGGGGCGGAGGCTGTTCTTGCATTAGACGCGCTTTCTTTTGCCGCGTCGTTCTGGTTGCTGCGAGATGTTCCGTCGGTTATCGAGGTTAATGATAAAGAGGGAATAAGCAAAAATGAAAAAAACAGGACTGCATTTAGTGATCTTAGCGCGAAGCACTTGGCAATTGGTTTCCTATTAATCGATATTTCTAGTGGCGTGGCATTCGGCTCTCTGAATTCTCTTTTGCCAGCTATAGCGCAATTGCAATTTGACTCGTCATCGATACAATATGGATTCCTTCAGAGTAGTCTTACAATCGGACTGTTGTTCGGAAATACAATATACGGTCGTTTAATCAGTGGTTCCGATTGCGTTAAATCATATTGTTTTGTGACGTATCTTGCGCTCGGTGCGTATCTGGCGTTTGGCTATCGCTATGCGTCTGGGATATCGTTTATTTTCCTTTTTATCGTCGGTGCCGGAAACGCCATTCAAGATGTGCTTCTCATAACATCGCTGCAGGATTTGGCGAGAGACGGATCTGAATCGATAAGCCTGTTTTCAATTAGGGAGTCTTTGCAATCGGTTGCTGTTGTTATTTCAACACTTCTTGTTTCCCTGTTCACGAGCATCGCGATGTTCTCAATTCTCGTTACAGGACTTGGTGTATTTTCAATTATGATGGTAGTTGTGTTTCAATTGAATTATTTGCGAAAGATGTGACGTTGATATGCCTAAAACGCTTTTAGTATTTCCCCCAGGATGGAGTCCAGTGGGGCCGTATCTTGCCTTGCCTGTTTTGAAGTCATATCTTCAAGAGGTTGAACAATACAAAGTTGACATTGTTGACTTAAACGTGGAATTTTACGATGACCTCCTATCTTTTAGACATGTCGAAGAGTGCTGTAAAAGGTATCGGGAATCAAAGGATTCGTTTAGTTCGAATGTTCAATTAACAATCGAGTTGATACAAAAGTCGGCACTTAATGTTGACGAGGCAAAAGATATTTTCAGATCGAAGAGATACTTTAATCTAAAAGAAAGACAATATGCTGAAAACATTTTTAGAAATGCACTCTATATCATAAATCACGTCTCATATGGAGTTAAATACACGTTCAACTCCATAGATCTGCCCTATGATTATTATTCGACACCAGAAATAATGAAATCGCTTGCGGATACCTTGCATATCCGTTTATTTCCTTCTATGAAACTGCCTTTCTTAAGCGTATTCAGAGGGAAAAAATCGAGTTTATTGGGATTTCGGTGAGCGGCTGTTTCCAATTGATTTCTGCAGTTACGTTAGCGAAACTGATTAAAGAAGAATGTCCATCTGTTAAACACGTCTCATTGGGCGGCAATTACATTACTCGTTTAGCAGATGACTGCATGAAAGAATGGCATCCCTTTTTTGAATACATTGATTCGATAATGATGTATGACGGCGAAGAGCCGCTTGCACGTCTTCTTGAGGCTCTTGACTCTGGTGATGACAATCTCGACTGTGTTCCAAACCTTTGCCATGCTAAAGGTGGAAAGATATATAAAAACCATCGGATTGAGCAAACATTTATCAACGATACAGTTCCCGATTTCGATGGCTTCGCCCTTTCTAAATACTTCATGCCTGAGCTAATATTGCCGGTTTATTCCTCTAGGCAGTGTTTTAATCATTGCGCCTTCTGCACCATTCCCGGTGCTACCGGTGGTTGTTACCGAAAGATGCCTATATCGAGAGTATTTGAAATAATGTGTCGGTTAAATGAAAAATACGGCACGAGAGTTTTCTCTTTTGTGGATGAAACATTCGAAGGCAAAAGAATGGAGCAACTCGCGGATGGAATAAACGCATCGGGAAAAACGTTTTTCTGGCATGGAGAAACGAGGTTCTCTCCAACCCTAAGTACAGACGTTTTTAACAAGATATACCAAAGTGGATGTAGGCAGATTCAGTTTGGCCTCGAGTCATACAACCAAAGAGTTCTTGATCTAATGAAGAAGAACACGAGAGTTGATTGGATTGATCGCAATATCCATGATTGTCTCAATGCGGGTATTCCTGTTCATCTATTTTTTATGATTGGCTTTCCGACCGAAACTAAAGAAGAGGCTCTGAACACCTTAGCTTATACAGAGAATGTTTTGAATTATTCAAAACAGGTATGTGGTGTTCCATATTCCACGAGAGGATTTACGAATTTTGGTCTCGTTATGGGGTCGGATGTTTGGAATCATCCCGATAAGTATGGTGTCTCTGTAATGCCGAAGTCCCAATATGAGGATTTGCGCCTCGAAGTGGATTATGTTTCAGGCACTGGTTTAACTTTAAATGAAGCAAAATCCTTATCTGATGAGCATCATATTGATTTTTATATGCAAGAGGTCATAAACGGTAGTGACACAATTGACTTGCCCCAGCGGCTTCATATTTCAGAGGTGACCTGGATCCTAGATTCTATTCACGCTGTCAGGTATAAGGGACATTTGACCAAAGTAAAGCGACGGCTAACTAGTCTAAATCCAGCTGATCGAATCTGGCTGGATTCCAAGACCTCTGTCGTGCTCGTTGAGCCATTTGCCTACTTCTATAATTCTGAATACCATCATGTCTATGCTGTTTCCCAGTTGGTATACCTTAAGTTGGCCCGTTTATTGGAGGCCGATTGTAGCATTTCTCTTATTCTTGATCAGGGCGACCTCGAGCTGACAAGGGCGATAGAAGAACTGTTGCATTATGGATTGCTGAATACAAATATCGATGCCGATTATGTAATGCACGATAATGGTTTTCAATTGGTTAAAAGTTCGTTTGTTAAAGAAGTCGGACGCTCAAAAGAGGGGTTAAGAGTACTGCTGAGTTGTGCCACCCATAGAATGTGTGCGGTTAATGATTATTCGTTCGCTTTGCTTTCGTTGTTTGAAAAGCCGATTACTAAGAACGAGCTGCGCGACATTTTGAAAAAAGAGGGACTATCGGCAAACGAGGAGCAATTAAACAAGTTGGTTGATAATTGCATGAAAGCAGATATACTACAATTGATTAGATAGAGGAGGTTTCTGCATGGACGTTATTAACAAAGATCTCTTGGAGCAACTGAAAGAGTCTCAGGAAGAGGGCGTCGTGGTAGAAGTGTTCGACTTTGAGGACTACATGGATAAATTCTGCCATTAGTTTCGGAATTTACTTGCCTCGCTTAAAGGAGAAGTCGATTATCGATTTCTCCTTTTTTAATTAAAGATATTTTTGGAATACATGCTCTTAGCACAGGTTGGCGTCTCAGTAAACTGGGAGGTTGCTTTGGCTAGTTAGAGATATGTGAACGTCCGTTAGACTGAATCTCAGGGTAGAAGGGGCCTCCAGTGTCCAGATCAACAAGGCAATGCTGCGTTTCGGCTAATAAGAACGACGGCTTTTTGCGTGTGGCGGCGGCGTCGCCGCGGATTCGCGTGGCCGATGTCGAGGGCAATGCCGAGGTGGCGTTGGCTGCCGTGCGTGAGGCTGCCGAGCGTGGCGTTCGCGCGCTGGTGCTGCCCGAGCTTAACCTGACCGGCTATACCGCGGCCGATCTGTTCCATAACCGCACACTGCTGCATGCCTGCGAGGCTGCTCTGGTGCATATCCTCGACGAGACTCGTGAGCTGCCGATTGTCTTTACCATTGGTCTTCCCGTTGCGGTTGCCGAGAATATCTACAACTGCGTCGCTGTGTGCTGCGCGGGCGAGCTTTTGGGCCTCACGGCCAAGAAGTATTTGCCCAACTATGGCGAGTTCTATGAGCGCCGTTGGTTTGCTCCGGCACCTACCGATCCCGTTTGGCTTGAATTTGCCGGTCAGGGTCCGGTCCCGTTGGGCTCGGGGCTTGTCTACCGTTGCTGTGATGAGGGCGCCGAGGACCTGGTGCTGGGCGTTGAGGTCTGCGAGGACCTGTGGGTGCCGGCGCCTCCTTCGACCGAGATGGCGCTTGCCGGTGCGACGGTGATTCTCAACCCGTCGGCCTCGGACGAGATCATCGGCAAAGCGGATTACCGCCGCAGCCTTATCTCTAACCAAAGTGCACGCCTGTACTGCGCCTATGCCTACGCGGACGCGAGCGAGGGTGAGTCCACGACCGATATGGTCTTTGCGGGCGAGAACCTCGTCTACGAAAACGGCTCCAAGCTCGCCGCGACCAAACTGCTTACCTGCGATATGGCCATCGCCGATGTCGATCTTGACCGCCTGGTTGCCGAGCGCCGTCGCTCGACGACGTGGGCGCGCGCGGACGATGCGCCGGAGGCCACGACCGTTGAGTTTTCTTTTGAGGGCGTGCTGGCCAAAGAGCCTGTCCTGCGCGATGCCTGCGATATCGACCGCGTTTTCCCTCGCGCGCCTTTTGTGCCGGCCGACCACGGTGATCTGGCCGAGCGTTGCGAGACTATTCTCAATCTGCAGACTGCGGGCCTCAAGACCCGCCTTGCCCATACGGGTACCAAGGCTGCCGTCATCGGCCTTTCCGGCGGCCTCGATTCCACACTGGCGCTACTCGTGACCGTGCGTGCCTTCGATGCGCTGGGGCTGCCGCGCACGGGCATCACTGCCGTGTCCATGCCCGGCTTTGGCACGACGCATCGCACTAAGTCCAACGCCGAGTCGCTCGCGCGCGACCTGGGCGTGAGCTTCCGCGAGGTTTCGATCCACGCGGCTGTGGAGCAGCACTTCAAGGACATTGAGCACGATCCGACCGTGCAGGACGTGACCTACGAGAACAGCCAGGCCCGCGAGCGTACGCAGATTCTGATGGATCTGGCCAACCAGGCTGGCGGTTTTGTCATCGGCACGGGTGACCTGTCGGAGTTGGCACTCGGCTGGGCTACCTATAACGGCGACCACATGAGCATGTACGCCGTCAACGCGAGCGTGCCCAAGACACTCGTGCGTCACTTGGTGCGTTATGCGGCTGATGTCTTTGGCGGGCGTATTGCCGAGGTTTTGCTCGATATCCTCGACACGCCGGTGTCCCCCGAGCTTCTGCCGCCCACGGGCGACGGCGAGATTGCGCAGAAGACTGAGGATTTGGTGGGCCCGTACGAGTTGCACGACTACTTCCTCTACTACTTGCTGCGTTTTGGCTTTGAGCCGGGCAAGATCTACCGCATGGCGCTCAAGAGTTTCGAGGGTGTCTACGACGCCAAGACCGTCCACGCGTGGCTGCGTACGTTCTATCGTCGCTTCTTTGCCCAGCAGTTTAAGCGCAGCTGCCTGCCCGATGGCCCCAAGGTTGGTTCGGTGACGCTCAGCCCGCGCGGCGATTGGCGTATGCCGAGTGACGCCAGCTCGCGTCTGTGGCTTGCGCAGATCGACGCGCTCAATCCAGTTGACTAAGGTTGGCTAAATTGAACCAATACGGGGGTTGCAAGCGTTACACTTTTGCAATCTGATGGCCCGTATCGCGCGGCGCTCTTGTCGGAGCGCCGCTTTTTTATATCGGAAGGTGGCACCATGCAGGCATCGCAGCGTCTCGACCGCTTTGGCGCGGAGGTCTTCGCCTCGCTCAACAACAAACTGCTTGCGCTGAAGGCTCAGGGCAAGACCATTTACAACATGAGCGTGGGCACGCCCGACTTTAAGCCGTACGACCACGTGGTCGAGGCGCTCACGCAAGCGGCCCAGGACCCCGAGATGTGGAAGTATGCCCTGCGCGACCTGCCCGAACTCAAGCAAGCCGTGTGCGATTACTATGAGCGCCGCTTTGGCGTTTCGGGCATTACGCCGTCTATGGTGCAGTCGTGCAACGGCACGCAGGAGGGCGTGGGCCATTTGGGCCTGGCCCTGCTCGATCCGGGTGACACCATTTTGGTTCCCGATCCGTGCTACCCGGTCTTTGAGGCGGGAGCCAAGATTGCCGATGCCAAGCTCGAGTACTATCCGTTGGTCGCCGAGCATAATTACCTGCCCTATGTGGCGGGCATCGATCCCGAGGTGGCCGATCGTGCCAAGTATATGATCGTGTCGTTGCCCGCGAACCCGGTTGGCTCGGTGGGCACGCCCGAGGTCTACGAGGAGATCATCGCTTTCGCCCGCGAGCACGACCTGCTCATCGTCCATGACAACGCGTACTCCGACATCGTGTTCGACGGCGAGCCGGGCGGAAGCTTCTTGCAGTATCCTGGTGCGCTTGAGGTGGGCGTGGAGTTCTTCTCGCTTTCCAAGTCGTTTAACGTTACCGGTGCGCGTATCGGCTTTTTGGTCGGCCGCGAGGACGTGGTCTCTGCCTTTGCCAAGCTGCGCGGCCAGATCGACTTTGGTATGTTCTTCCCGATCCAGAAGGCTGCTATCGCCTGCTTGAGCGGTCCGCGCGATGAGGTCGAGGCGCAGCGTCTGAAGTACCAGGAGCGCCGTGATGCCCTGTGCGACGGTCTTGAGAACTTGGGCTGGGAGCGTCCCAACGCGCATGGCTCTATGTTTGTGTGGGCCAAGCTTCCCGGTGGTCGCACCGATTCCATGGCGTTTTGCGAGGAGCTTATGGAGAAGGCCGGCGTTGTGGTGACGCCGGGCGCGAGCTTTGGTCCTTCGGGCGAGGGACACGTGCGCATGGCGCTGGTCCTGCCGCCCGATCAGATTGCTTTGGCTGTCGAGGCCATTCGCGAGGCGGGCCTGTATTAGAAAGCTATTTCGCCTCGTCAATAGCTCGAAACCGATTTCGTGCAGTTATTTTACGAATCCTGCAAACAATTTCGGTAAACGGTCGATTTTTGGCTGCGAATAGGAGCATAATCAAAGTCCCGATTGGATGTATTGGGATTACGGCAAGCCGCTCGGGTCGTTCCCGGGCGGCTTGCTTGTGGAGAGAGATGGGAGTTTCTAATGGTTAACGAGAAGAAGGTCGCTATTGTCGGCTGCGGTTTCGTCGGTTCGTCTTCGGCGTTCGCGCTGATGCAGAGCGGTCTGTTCTCCGAGATGGTCCTCATCGACGTGGACAAGAACCGCGCCGAGGGTGAGGCTCTGGATATCGCGCACGGCATGACGTTTGCCGAGCCGATGAAGATCTACGCCGGCGATTATTCCGATGTCGCCGACGCCGCCATGATCGTCGTCACCGCTGGCGCTGCCCAGAAGCCCGGTGAGACCCGCTTGGACCTGGTCAACAAGAACGTCAACATCTTTAAGTCCATTATCCCCGAGATTAAGAAGTCCGGCTTCGACGGCATTCTGCTCATCGTCTCCAACCCGGTCGATGTTCTGACCTATGCCGCCATCAAGATGTCCGGCCTGCCCGAGGGCCATGTCATCGGCTCCGGTACCGTGCTCGACACCGGTCGTCTGCAGCAGATGCTTGGTGCCCACGTTGAGGTCGACCCGCGCGATGTCCAGGCCTATGTCATGGGTGAGCACGGCGACTCCGAGTTCGTTGCTTGGTCCAGCGCCCAGGTTGCCGGCGTGCCGCTGAACACCTTCTGCGAGCTTCACGGTCATCTGGAGCATGAGGCTGCCGAGAAGCGCATCGCCGAGGACGTCAAGAACTCCGCCTACACCATCATCGAGAAGAAGCACGCCACCTACTATGGCGTCGCCATGGCCGTCAAGCGCATCTGCACCGCCGTCATGCGTGACGAGCAGACCGTTCTGCCCGTCTCCTCGCTCATGGTGGGCGAGTATGGCCTGTCCGATCTTGCCATCTCCATGCCGACCGTCGTTGGCCGCGACGGCGTTGTCTGCCGCGTCCCCGTGCCGCTGAACGATGACGAGCAGCATGAGCTCACCGCCTCCGCCAAGGCCCTCAAGGACATCATCGACAGCGTCGACTTCTCCTGCTAAATCGACTTCTCCTGCTAAATCAAGCTCGCTAGAGCGAAAAGCTACAATGAAGGCGTCCGGGTCCACGCGGCCCGGGCGCCTTTTTGATGCAAAGTAACCTGACCCCAATGCACCATAGTTGATGGGAGGGCCATGTCGGATTCCTCTAATTTTTTGACCTATGCCCAGACGACGTTTGATTCGTTTGAGGAGCAGCCGTTCTGTGCGGTGGATAGCCTGGTCTTTGCGTGGCTGTCCTATTTGCGTTTGCCGGGTGATATGGCGGAGCTGACGAACTGGCAGGGCCTAGACGTACGCGAGCTGCTGCGTGCCGAGTGCTACCGGGACATGATTGGCGACCTGTGGGATCCGGAGGGGAGCAGGGCCTTGTTGGAGGCCGTGGCAGCAAGCCCTCGCTACCGTGGCGTGCACGTTTGCGGTTATCGTGCCGTGAGCGATGTGGTAGCGACAGAGCAGTTTGCAGCCATGGCGTTCCGGTTTCCGGCGGGGTTTAGCTATCTTTCCTTCCGGGGGACCGACAGTACGATTGTGGGCTGGAAAGAGGACTTTAACATGGCGTTCCGGTGTCCTGTGCCGGCCCAGGAATCCGCGGCGCGTTATGTAGACGAGGCGGCGGACGCGATTGACGGGCCGCTTTTGTGCGGAGGTCATTCCAAGGGTGGAAACCTTGCGGTGTACGGTGCGGCGATGTGCTCCGATGTCGCCCGTGAGCGAATCGAACGGGTGTATTCCCATGATGGTCCTGGCTTCGTCGAGGAGTTCCTGAACGGCAACGCCTTTGCCAATCTTTCCGGCCGCATCGATAAGACGCTACCTCGGTCGTCGATCTTTGGCATGATGTTCGAGACACAGGAGGACTATGCCATCGTTGAGAGCACCGAGTTCAGCCTGCTGCAGCACAATCCCTTTAGCTGGGTGGTTGATGGTCGCGACTTCGTGTACTGTGAGCGCCTGTCCGCCGGTGCTCGATACGTTGATGGCTCCATTCGCGAGATGCTGCTTGCAGTGGGGCCTGCCGAGCGCGAGCGTTTTGTAGATGCATTGTTCTCCGTGTTTGAGGCTACGGGTGCTGAGCGGTTTGCGGATATCGCTGGGAATCTGCGCGAGAGCCTGCCCGTGATGCTCCAGGCTGCGCAAGGTTTCGACAAGGATACGCGACGCTTTGTCTCGCAGACCATCGTGGCAATCCTTAAATGCGCGCTGCTGCCCAAACGACCCCAGATCGACATGTCCACTGCCGGTAAGAGTCTGGCAGAACAGCTCGAGGCTTGGCAGTCCGAGCTTCTGCGCTAGCCATTGGTGCAAAGCAACCTGTCCCCGATGCACCAATCTTCGATGCGCTCGGGAGGGCTCGACCGCTATACTGGTTCGTGCCGAAATCGATCTAGAACGGAATGCCGTATATGAAAATCAATCACGCGATTCTGCATATCCTGGACTTTGACTCTGCCGTCAACGTTATGAGCCAGCGCGAGCTCGATATCGAGAGTCGTACCGTGCGCAACTTCGTGACCACGCATCTGCGCCGCGCACGTACCTCGGCCGACAATAAACGCGCCACGTTTGCCGAGAACTCTGCGTTTGGCGGCGAGCTCAAGGGCTATTTCTTTGGCGAGCGCGAGTTCGTGGACCTGTCGCAGCAGATTGCGGAGTTTATCTCCTCCGAGCTCACCAAAGCCGAGAAAGCCGAGTCCACCGACGTGCTCGTGGCCGATTTTGACGACGATGAGGATGCCCGCTGGTTTGCCGTGATGCTGCTGGGCTCCAAGCAGGCTTTTATGCACGAAGTGGGCCGCGAGGAGGGAGAGGTGCGCAACGACATCGCGCGCCACTACGCCATTCTGCCGAACCCCTCGCAAAAGGTGCCGAGCTATGCCATCGTGCGTGCGAGCACCATGGAGATCGGTTACGTGGACAAGAAGCGCAAGATTGCCGGTGAGGACCGTATGCTTATCCCCGATGGCCTGCTGCAGTGCGACACGGGCGTATCAGGCAAGGAGGTCATCGACACCGTGACGCGTGTGGTCGAGGAAGTCGCCGAGGAGCACGGTGCCAATACGGCCGTGGCGCTCGCCAAGGTTAAGGCTGCCGTCGCCGAGAAAGTCGAGGATGACGAGGAGCTGCCGCCCTGGGATATCGTCGATGAGGTCTTTGAGGACGAACCGGTTATCAAGGAGAGCGTGCGCGCGGCACTGACTGAGGAGAAGGTGCCTGAGCGTGTGCCCGTGGAGCGCAAGCAGGTCGAACGCGCGGCCGTGCGCAACCACAAGATTCGTACCGATACGGGCATCGAGATCAGCTTTCCGGCCGAGATGGGCTCGAACTCCGAGTACATCGAGTTCGTCAACGAACCCAACGGCCTCATCTCCATCGAGCTCAAGAATATCGGCAGCATCGAGAATCGATAGCGGCTCGAGTAGATTGACCGTAACGAAAAGGCCAAAGCCCTTTGGGGCTTCGGCCTTCTTGGTAAAACCGCGTAACTATTAAAGCTGACGTAGTCCCTCTTCGAGGCCGGTCTTGCTGTCGGTCTTCTCGTCGCGCATCTTGATGACGCGGGCGGGGACACCGGCCACGACGGCACCGGCGGGGACGTCCTCGACGCATACGGCACCGGCGGCCACGACGGCGCCCTTGCCCACGTGCACGCCCTCCAGGACCACAGCATTAGCGCCGATCATGACATCGTCCTCGATGATGACGGGCGTGGCACTGGCGGGCTCCACAACGCCTGCCAGTACGGTGCCGGCGCCGATGTGGCAGTTCTTGCCCACGGTTGCGCGGCCGCCCAGCACGGCGCCCATATCAATCATGGAACCCTCACCAATGACGGAGCCGATGTTGATGATGGCGCCCATCATGATGACGGCGCGGTCGCCGATCTCGACGCGGTCGCGGATGATTGCGCCCGGCTCGATGCGGGCATTGATGCCCTTAAGGTCGAGCATGGGGACGGCGGAGTTGCGGCAGTCATTCTCGACGTCGTAGTAGTCGATGGAGCCGGCATTGGCATCGAGGATGACCTTGAGCTCATCCCAGTCACCAAAGACGGTCTTGCCACGACGACCGCCGTAGACGTGCGCATTGCCCCACTGGACCTTCATGCCCGGCTTTTCGCGCACGTACAGTTTGACGGGCGTTTTCTTGGGCGCGGTGGCGATGTAGTCGATAATCTCCTGTGCATCCATCTCGGCTGCGTTGCTCATTTGCTATCTCTCCTTTGGGCGGATTCGGTTGATACCTGGTTAGGCAAACATGACCTGGTCGAACGTATAGAAGCCGGGTTCACGGGCGACGAGCTTCTGCGCGGCTGCCAGGGCGCCGTTGACAAAGATCTGACGGCTCGTGGCGCGGTGGGTGAGCGTGACTTCCTCGTCCTGGCCAAAGAAACCCACCTCGTGCACACCGGCTACGGTGCCGCCGCGCAGCGAGTGCATGCCGATTTCCTTGGGGTCGCGCGCTCCGCACATGCCCTCGCGGCCATAGACGGGGTGGTAGCCTGCCTCGGGCTCGGCTTCGACGACGGCGTCGAGCAGCAGCTTTGCGGTGCCGCTGGGGGCATCGACTTTTTGGTTATGGTGCGTCTCGACGATTTCGCAGTCAAAGCCGGGCAGCTCGCGCGTGGCCTGTGCTACCAGATGACGCAGGGCTGCGATGCCGATGGAGTAATTGCCCGAGTGCATAACGCGGGCGTTCTGGCCCAGCTCACGCAGGCGGTCCATCTGCTCGGGGGTGTAGCCTGTGGTGCCCGAGACTAACGCCGCGCCCGTGCGCTCGACATAGGCGACGACGGCATCGAAGGTCACGACGTTCGAGAAGTCGATGATGACGTCGGCTGCCGGGGTGCTCTCGAGCTCGGACAGGTCAAAACCGATCTGGGCCACGATATCAAAAACGGGCTCTCCAGCGGCGTTGACAATGCCCTCGGCGGTAGTGTGGATGAGCGAGCCCATGCGGCCCGTTCCCATAATGACGGTCTTAATCAAGCAGACCAGCTCCCTTCAGAGCATCGGTAAGTGCGGCGCGCGTGTTATCGGCCATGGGGCACAGCGGCATGCGGTAGTTGGCTTCGATCATGCCCATCTGGGCGAGTGCCTCCTTGACGGGGATGGGGTTGACCTCGCTAAAGAGGGCATTGATGAGCGGCTGGCCGGCAATTTGGATATCGCGGGCGCGCTCCACGTCGCCGTCCAGATAGGCGCGGCACATGTCGTGCACGAGCTGCGGCTGAACATCGGCCCACACGCTGATGGTGCCCGAGGCGCCCAGGCTCATGAGCGGCACGGTGAGCGTGTCTTCGCCCGAGTACATACGGAAGTCGTCGGACAGCAGGTGGGCGATCTTGGCCGCGTAGGCGACGTTGCCCGAGGCTTCCTTAATACCCATGATGTTGGGGTGCGCGGCCAAGCGCTCTACGTTGCGCTCGCTGATGCCGCAGCCGCAGCGGCCGGGGATGTTGTACAGGATGCAGGGGATATCTACGGCATCGGCAACGGTCTTAAAGTGCTGGTAGATGCCCTCTTCATTAGACTTGTTGTAGTAGGGGGTAATGAGCAGCAGGCCGTCGGCGCCCAGGCCCTGATAGGTGAGCGACTTGGTGAGCATGGTTTGCGTGGAGTTGGAGCCCGAGCCGGCGATGACGGGGACGCGGCCTGCAACCTGCTTGACCACGGCGGCGACGACGGAGTTGTCCTCGTCATCGGTCATCGTGGCGCTCTCGCCGGTGGTGCCCAGGGTGAGGATGGCGTCGGTGCCATTTTGCAGGTGGAAATCGATAAGGCGCTCGAGTGCGTCAAAGTCGACGCTGCCGTCCTTTTTAAACGGCGTAACAAGGGCGACGATCGAGCCCTCGAGGTTGCGGATATCCATGTTCTTCTCCTTCGCTTCCGCGATCTGGATGCGTTTGTTCCATTGGACGGCGACGGCCAGGCGCTCGTCCTGAGCGCGACGACGAGCGCTTTCGGCGCGCGACTTGGCCAGCAGCTCTCGGCCGCTCGGCAACACGTCGAGCGTGGCAAAATAATCGCCCGGGCGCTCGGCGCGGCGGATAAGGTCGGCCGAGCCGTCGGGGCGCAGCAGCACCTCGGCGGAGCGCAGACGGCCGTTGTAGTTGTAGCCCATGGAGTAACCATGCGCGCCGGTATCGTGGATCACGAGCACATCACCCATGTCGACCCGCGGTAGCTCGCGGTCGATGGCGAACTTGTCGTTGTTCTCGCACAGATTGCCCGTAATGTCGTACGTGTTTGTGACAGGCGCCGCGGTCTTGTCGGAGCCACCCGGCTGGCCCATCACCGTAATGTGGTGGTAGGCGCCATACATGGCAGGACGAATGAGGTCGACGGCACTGGCGTCCACGCCGATATAGTCCTTGTAGATTTGCTTCTCGTGGATGGCCTTGGTGACCAGGCAGCCGTAGGGGCCCATCATAAAGCGGCCCATCTCGGTGCAGAGGGCCACATCGCCCATGCCGGCGGGAACCAGAATCTCGTCGTAGGCCGCATGCACTCCTTCGCCGATGGCATGGATATCGTTGGCCTGCTGCTCGGGCAGGTAGGGGATGCCGACGCCGCCGGACAGATTGATAAAGGCGACGTGTGCGCCGGTCTCGCGCTCCAGGCGCACGGCAAGCTCAAAGAGGATGCGCGCGAGCTTGGGGTAGTAGTCGTTGGTGACGGTGTTGCTGGCAAGGAATGCGTGGATGCCAAAGTTTTCGGCGCCCTTGGCCTTGAGCGTGCGAAAGGCCTCGAAGAGCTGCTCGGTGGTCATGCCGTATTTGGAGTCGCCGGGGTTGTCCATGATGCCGTTGGAGAGCTGGAACAGACCGCCCGGATTAAAGCGGCAGCTGACCGTCTTGGGGATGGGGCCTGCGACGCGCTCAAAGAACTCGATGTGGCTGATGTCGTCAAAGTTGACGATGGCGCCCAGCTTGTCGGCGAGCTCAAAGTCCGCTGCCGGCGTGTTGTTGGATGAGAACATGATGTCGTGTCCCGTGATACCCAGCGAGCGGGCGATCATGAGCTCGGTATAGCTCGAGCAATCGCAGCCGCAGCCGTATTCGTTGAGAATGGAGATGAGCGCCGGGTTGGGATTGGCCTTGACGGCAAAGTATTCCTTAAAGCCCGGGTTCCATGCGAAGGCGTCGCGCACCTCTTGCATGTTGCGTCGGATGCCCGCCTCGTCATATAGATGAAATGGCGTGGGGAACTGCTCGACGATATGCTCGAGCGTCTCCTTGTCCACAAACGGCTGCTTGGCCGCATATGCCTCGTTGGGGGTTAATGCCATGTCCCGTAAACCTCGCTATCCAGACGGCGCCATCTGCGCATCGAATCCGCATAGCGTGGACCCAATGTCCGGATAGCGCTCCCGCATTGCTGCAGACAGTCCTGCGGGTGTTTCCCGCAGGCCCACCAGGTTGTTCGTGCCCGAAAAGCCCAGTTCGGCGGGTTTCGCCTCCCCACGGGGTCAAAGCCTGCCGGCTCACCCGCGGTTCTTCGTGCCCGCGCCTCTATCAAGTGGTAAAGACCCTATCACGTTGCACTTTACCAAACAAGAGTATTCGTATATAACGTTTAAAAAATGCAGCATCATGCTAGAAACAAGGGTGCCACAATCCAGCGTCACAATAGGTGTCAGCCGAGTCGTCCCATGAAAGGAATCCCTATGACCGAGCTCCAAGAACTCCGTCGTTATCGTCGCGACCTGCACCGCATTCCGGAGCTCGACTTCGATCTTCCGCAGACGATCGCCTATATAGAGGGCGTGTTGGCGCCGCTCGCCTGCGAGGTGACCCATCCGTGTCCCAGCTGCGTCTGCGCTTTCTTCGATGCCGGCACGGGCGCCGCGCATGCCACGGCGATTCGCGCCGACATGGACGCCCTGCCCATCGCGGAGGCAACGGGCGCGGCCTTTGCCTCGACGCATCCCGGTAAGATGCATGCGTGCGGTCACGACGGTCACATGGCCATGGCTCTCGCGGTGGCGACTTTTGTCGACCGAGCGATTCGTGAGCAGCCGGGCGCCATCAAGCGCAACGTGCTCTTTGTGTTTCAGCCGGCCGAGGAAACGACCGGTGGCGCCAAGACGGTGTGTGAGAGCGGCGTATTCGAGCGCTACGGGGCGGATCGCATCTTTGGCTTCCACGTATGGCCCGATTTGCCCGCCGGCACGTTGGCGAGCTGTTCCGGTCCGCTGCTGGCGCGCTCAAGCGAGACGCACATTCATATCCATGGCGCGAGCGTCCATATCGCCAAGACCTACGGCGTTCCAGTCGAGGAATCGCATGATGCCGCGCTGGCAGCGGCCAAGTTCTTGGTTTCCGAGTGCGAGCTCATGGACGAGTTGGGTGCCGACGAGCCCTGCATTGGTAAGTTCGGCCTGCTGCAGGCCGGCACCGTCTGCAATGCGGTGGCGGGGGAGGCCCATGTGGCTGGCAGCCTGCGCGTGTTTACGGACGGTATGTTCGACCGTGCGCGCGAGGGCGTGCGCCGCGTGTTGGACGAGGCCTGCGCCGCAACAGGCTGCACGTGCGACCTCGACTTTGCCGAGGGCTATCCGCCGGTCGATAACGACCCCGAGCTGTTCGCCCACATTGCGCCTGCCTTGTCCGAGCTGCAACTTGTGGATGAGCCACTGCTAATCGCCGAGGATTTCGCGTTCTATCAGCGTCATCTGCCGGGCGTGTTCTTCTTGCTGGGCACGGGCGTGCCGGAGGGTCAAGAAAACCCGAGCGATTCGGATGGCTGCCCCGCCTATGCAACAAGCGCCCTGCATACCGATAGCATGCTCTTTGACGAGGAAATCCTACTCAAGGGCCTCGATGTCTACAAACGATTGCTTGGCTTGGAGTGACGATGGAGCGACGCCGACAGTCTGCCGTGTATAGTCCTGGTGGGTGTGGGTGCGGTTTGCTACTGCTTCCGGTCATCGCTGTGAGCATTGGCGTGATGTTTGCGCTTGCTGGGCTTGCCGCGGCGGCGCTCGTGCTGTTTATCACTGCCATCGGCGTGACGATTTGGCTCTGTCGCAATCGCGAGCAACGCCGTGCCGACGGTAAAACCAATGTCGGCTGGGTCGTCTTCCTGATTATTGCGTACCCGCTGAGTGCCAGCTACCTGGTGTTCTTTGTCCTGTTGATGATCAGTGCTTTTACCGGGGAATCCGTCACGGTGGGTTGATCACTGCTGGCAGACGGTCGCGCAAAGTGCGTTTGCTAGGCGTTTGGATAACTGCATTGGCCGTTTACCGCAACCTTAGCTCTCAGCTAATGAATTCAAGTTCAATCCTTCCTACGATGTGCTGTGTGCCGGCACGGTAGCCGGATCGTAGGAAGGATGAATAATGGCAAAAGAGGGAAAGAAGCCGATCGGCAAGATTGTCCTAGGCATCATCGTGGTGCTGGTTATTGTCGGTGCCGTGGGCTCTATGGGCGGCAACTCAACCGATTCGTCTGCGAGCGATTCGGCAAAACCTGCCGAGACGACACAGCAGGCTGAGGAGCAAAAAGAACCGCAAGAACCGTATACCATTGCTGACGAGGCTGAAGACACTTCCAATCAGTTTACCTATAAGATCACGGGCACGCTTACCAATAACACGGACAAGGAAAAGAGCTACATTCAGATTGAGTATGTTCTGTATGATGCCGATGGCAACCAGGTTGGAACGGCTCTTGCAAACACCAATCATCTGAAGGCGGGCGGCTCCTGGAAGTTCGAGGCGCTGGGTACGGTGTCTCCCGACCAGGTTGCTAGCTGGGAGCGTTCGGACGTAAGCGGTTTCTAGCATGTTGCATGCACTGGGGGAGGTGAAGTCGTATGCCCGATAAAAAGCTGACCGAGGAGCTGCTCAATGAGCTTCTCGATGCGCCGAACATCGATGGCTATATCAGGGAGCACGACTTTGCTGCCCCGTCGCTTTCGGACTACCTGAAGCAGCTGCTGCAGGAAAAGGGCTTGGAGCGCTCGCGCGTGGTTCGTATGGCCGATCTCAATGAGACCTTTGGCTATCAGATCTTTACCGGTGCGCGTCACCCGAGTCGCAATAAGGTGCTGCAGATTGCCTTTGCGATGGCGCTGACGCTCAAAGAGGCCAACCGTGCACTGACGGCTGCCGGGGTAAGCGTCCTCAACTGCAAGGATCGCCGTGATGCGATTATCATCTTTTGCATCGATCGCGGGTGCAGCCTCCAAAAGGTCAACGAGGAGCTGTATCGCTTTGGCGAGGAGACGGTGAGTTAGCGGCTGATATCTGAGCCGGCGGAGCTGCCGAACAACGATGCAAACGAACGGGGCGCGGATGCCATGGGGTGTCTGCGCCCTGCGCTATGATGGAGGCTATGGATACTCAGACCACAACATATTCCGATGACGAGCTGACCGCAGCGCTTGCCGAACATCTGGCGTCGCTCGATCGCGACGACAGCTATCGCGTGGAGCGTGTACTTAAGCGCTCGTCCGTTGAAACAACCGAGCTCGTGTACTTTGAAGGAACCGGCGGTGGTTCGCTCGGCCCCTTTGTCCGTAAACGCATCGATGCTTCGGCTCAAATCGGCGGGGCATACGAGCGTCTGTTTGCCGCCCAGCGGGCAGGCAGGCGTTTTGAGCACCTGCCCAGAATCGTCGATTGTCGTCGTGTGGGCGACGAGCTCAACGTGGTTATGGAATACATCGAAGGGGAGACGCTCGGGGTGCTGGTGGACCGTCTGGGAGCCACCCCCGATTATGCGCGTGAATTGTATCCTGCCCTATGCGATGCCGTGGGCGAGCTCCACGCCGGTTTTGCAATGGCGGGGGAGACGTCGGCGCCGGTGATCCATCGCGACCTCAAGCCGTCGAATGTCATCGTGACGGGTGCGAACTGTACGCTCGATGAGGGCCTGACGTTTTCGTCGCTGGTGATTATCGACTTGGGGATCGCGCGCGTGTGGCGCGATGGCGCCGATGCAGACACCGTCAAGTTTGGCACGCGACCCTATGCGCCACCCGAGCAGTATGGGTTTGGGCAGACGAGTGTACGCAGCGACGTCTACGCACTTGGCGCCCTGTTGTTCTTCTGCTTGACGGGAGTCGACCCTAAACCAGGGCTCGACATGCACGAGCAATGCGAGGCGCGTGGCATTCCCACTCCACTTGCCGATGCCGTCTGCATGTCGATGGCGCTCGACCCGGCCAAGCGTTTTGCGAGTGCGGAAGCGTTGGGACGGGCGACGCGCTCGGCATACGATCTGAGCCGCCCCGTGCGGCCTCCTACACCTGCGCCTGTCCGTACTCCGGCCTCGGAGACGGTGTTGACGCTCCAAGGGCTCCAGAACCCCGCAGGGCTTCCTAGGCCTGCCGCCTCCGCTGCATGCGGTCTGCTCTCTCGCGTTCCGGAGTCTCTGGGGCGCATTTGGAATACGCTTGTCTGCTTCTCGCTACTTGTGCTCTTTGCCGGAAGTCACTTTGCCGTCTTTCACCCCACGGGAGCAAACCAAGGCTACCCGACGTGGCTTCTCATAATCGAGTATTTTTTCTTTGTCGATGGCCTTATGGTGCTTATGCATTTTGCGCTGCTCGATAAGCGCCGTCTTCGTCGGCGATTCACACTGCTCGACAGCTATCGCGGCAAGAAACTCGCGAAACTTTGGCTCAAGGCATTGGGTATGCTGCTCCTATGCATGATCGTCATAGTCGCGGTTGCCAATGCGACCGGCGTCGTCGATACCTCCGCTACCTAAAAGAAAAGGGCCCCATTGGGGCCCTTTGCAGTTGCACCTAGATGCGGTTCATCTGAGCGGCGACTTTGTTGTACCAGTCCTGCCACGTGGGCGGGCAGTACTTTTTGGCCGCTGCTGGGGTAAGGGTGGAGCCGTAGTTGGCGCCCAGATAGGCAACGTGAGCGGAGATGCCCTCGCTCCAGCTGCCAAAGCTGCGCCAACCGCCGCCACGGGCACTCCAGCCCCAGGCGTTGTAAGAATTGGCGCAATAAGCACCCTTGGTGCTCTCGATGCAGGCGATGGCGGGGGACCAACGGGGGTCGACACCGGTATTCCAAGCGGCGACGGCAAAGTTATAGCCCTGGCCTGCCATGGGGGAGCCGGCGAGATAATTGTCGATGCGGCTCGTCCACTCATTAATGAACGAATCGTAATCGGAGCTACCGGTATTGGCGTTGTTCACCGTGGTGCCGATGGTGGTGTTGGTGTTGGTGGCCTGGCTGCTGGAATTGCTGCCGCTTACGCCCTCGCCCGAGAGCTTCTCGGCGGCAGCGGCCTTATCGGCCTCAAGCTTGGCAAGCTCGGCGGCATTTTCCTGCTCGGCTTTTGCCTGTGCCTCGCTGCGGAGCTGCTGGGCCTGAGCCAACGCATTCTCGGCGTTTTTCTGCTCTGCCTCAAGCTGAGACTTGGCCTGCTGGAGCTCAGCCTTGTTCTGCTCGAGTTCGGTTTGCATGTTATTGAGCTGTTCGATCTCGTCGACGCTCGAGCTCGTGATCTGGTTGGTGTATTTGCAGGTCGTGATGAACTCACCCAGGCTCTGCGCGTTGACCAGGAAGCTCACGATGGGGTTGGTGCCCTTCTGATACTTGTACAGATCGCGCATGGCGGAGCTTGCCTTGGCCTGCTGCTCGGGAAGCTTAGCCTCGATTTCCTCGATGCTTGCCTCATTGGAGTCAATCTGCTTTTGCAGGTCATCGAGTTTGGTGCGGGCGTCGTTGTAGGCGCTCGTGGCGGCTTCGATCTTCTGCTGGGCTGCGGAAAGCTGGTCCTGCGTTGCCTGCGAGGCGGCATACGCCGCAACGGGGGAGAGCATCGGCGTGGCCGTCAGCGCAACGGCGAGTGCGGCGCTCGTGATGATACGAGCCGGCTTCGACGCAATGAGCGCTGCGGCGCGATGATTCGAATGCTGCATCCAGTCCCTCTGCAATCAATCGTAGGTTATAGTTCGAACGGTATTCTACTACTGCTTTCGACCTCAACTTGAACCTTAAAGGTTCCAAAGGGTCAAGTTGAACTTGAGGCTTTGGCTTTGACCTGCAGTTATGATGAATTGTTGAGAAACCATAGAGTTCAACTTTAACGTTACGGGGGCCTGTTTGCGGACGGGCTTTCGGTCGTGAAAGCTATCTCAACAGGGGGTTTGCGGCTACAAGGCCCCATCGCGGTGAGTGCGGCTTTATGCTGGACGATCACGTCGATTGCCATAGATACGGTGGAGCTTTGGGCGCCGGCGGCTTGGCACGCTAGAATAAATCAGTTGCGCAAAGACCGCCCGTTGTGTGGGCAGTTCATGATAGGAAGTTTCCATGGCATTGCAGTTTACAGAGCGCGAGTTCATTCCCGTGCTGCTCGGTGGCGACATCAACGCCTATTCGGTGGCGCGCGCCTTCTACGAGGAGTACCAGGTCAAGAGTCTGGTCTTTGGCAAGTATCAGACGGGTCCCGCGTACCGCAGCCAGATTATCGACTACACGCCCAACGTGGATATCGATACCATGCCCGTGATGCTCAGGACCGTCAACGGCATTGCCCAAGCGCATGCCGATAAGACGATTGTCCTTGTGGGCTGTGGCGATAACTATGTTGCCCTCGTGGCTCAGGCCAAGGATGCCCATGAGTTGGCGGATAACATCGTCGCGCCTTACGCTCCCTATAGCATGCTTGAGCAGTGTCAGAAGAAGGAGATCTTCTACGAGCTGTGCGAGAAGCATGGCGTGCCCTATCCGCATACCTTTACCTTCACCATGGCGATGCTGAACGCCCAAGGCGAGGCGCCTGCCGAAGTGCTCGACCAGATCGATTTTCCCTACCCGATGATTCTGAAGCCTTCTGACGGCATCATGTGGTGGCAGCACGAGTTCGAGGGCCAGAAAAAGGCCTATGAGATTGCCGACCGTGCCGAGCTGGAACAGGTCATTCGCGACTCGTATGCCAGCGGCTACACCGACGACCTGATCTTGCAGGATCGCGTGCCCGGCAATGACGAGTACATGCGCGTACTCACCAGTTATTCCGACCGCAACGGCAAGGTGCGCATGATGTGCCTGGGTCACGTGCTGCTCGAGGAGCATCAGCCTCACGGTGTCGGCAACCACGCCTGTATCATCACCGAGCCCAATGACGAGCTCATGGGCGGCGTGCGCAAGTTGCTCGAGGACCTTCACTTTGTGGGCTATTCCAACTTTGACGTTAAGTACGACGAGCGCGACGGCTCGTTTAAGTTCTTCGATTTCAACACGCGCCAAGGTCGCAGCAACTACTACGTCACTAACAGCGGCTTTAACGTTGCCAAGTATGTGGTGGACGAGTATGTGTTCAACCGCCCGTTTGAGCCGGAGTTTGTGACGGCGCAGGACGAGGCGCTGTGGATGGTCGTTCCCATGGGCGTCGTCGACAAGTACGTCAAGGATCCCGAGCTGCGCGCTAAGGTGCATCGCCTGGACAAGGAAGGCAAGGGCGCCGACCCTTCGTTTATGAAGGGCGACTTTGTCTTTAACCGCTGGCTGCGCATGTGGCACACCAAGCTGCGCCACTTTAAGCTGTTCAAGACGTATTACAAGTAGATGAGTGCGGCGCCCGTCCGGTTTACATCGGGCGGGCGCGGGTATGATACGCGCAATTGCGCAAGCGTCACCAAGGAGGCGGCGATGGAAAAGCTGGGAGTTATCGGCGGCATGGGCGCCGAGGCCACGTCGTATTACTACGACCAGGTGGTGCGCCATACGGCTGCTGCCTGCGATCAGGAACATATCGACATGGTGGTGCTCTCCAAGTCGACCATGCCCGACCGCACGCTTGCCATTAAGACCGGCGAGCATGCCAAGCTGCTGGCGACCATGAAAGAGTGTGCCCAGGCACTCGAGTCGCTGGGCTGTGCGCACATTGCCATTCCCTGCAACACGTCGCACTACTTCTACGACCAGATCCAGTCGTTTACGAAGGTGCCGATTATTCACATGCCGCGTGAGTCGGTGCGCTATGCCCTTGCGGGTGCGGTGATGGGGGAGTGCGAGTTC
This sequence comes from uncultured bacterium, assembly GCA_905214465.1. Classification (GTDB taxonomy): domain Bacteria; phylum Actinomycetota; class Coriobacteriia; order Coriobacteriales; family Coriobacteriaceae; genus Collinsella. Next base: position 37,691 of record CAJMMD010000004.1, on the reverse strand, counting down.
GACCCCAACCTGAGTATGCCGGCCGAGCCAGTGCACAAGATTGGCATTATGGGCACCGACGGAACCGTGGGCGCGGGCGTCTACGGCTGCGAATGCGAGGCTGCGGGTGTTGAGGTTGTCTATCCCAGCGAGAAACGTCAGAACGATGTGATGTCGCTTATCTACGATGATGTGAAAGCCGGACGTGAGCCCGATATGGATAAGTTCGACCGCGTGATGTGGGAGTTCGCCCGTAGCGGCTGCGACCGTGTCATTCTGGCCTGCACCGAGCTATCGGTGCTGCAGAAGTATCGAGAGATGCCCGAGATCACCCTCGATGCCATGGATGTCCTGGTGCGCGAATCCATCATCCGCAGCGGCGTCCCCTACCGCCTCTAGCTTCCGACCCGTCAAAAAGGGACAGGTTAATTTTGGTAGGTTTTATCTGGTGAAACAATAAAGGCCTCGGCTCGTTTGGTGCGAGCCGAGGCCTTTTGCGTTGGGCGGTTGCTGTCGGTGGCGAACTAGAACAGGAAGCCGATGGCGATGAGGGCGATGCTGACGATAAGTACGGCGATATCCAGGCCTTTGATGGGGTAGCGCTTATACGAACTCGCACGCGTGCGCAGGTAGAAGCCGCGCTGCTCGGCGGCAAGCGCGGTGGCATCGGTCTTGCCCACGCTCGAGATGAGCAGTGGCACGCACAGTGGCAGCATGAGCTTAAGCTTCTTGATGGGGTTCTTGGTGTCGTACTCGACGCCGCGTGCTGTCTGCGCCTCCATGATGGCGTTCATCTCCTGACCAAACACCGGCACAAAGCGCAGCGCCGTGGTAAAGGTGAAGGCATAGCGATACGGCACGTGCAGCACCTCTACGCAGGCGTTGGCAAGGTCGTTGAGCTTGGTTACCATGAGCATGAGGATGAGTGGTAACGCCACACCCAGCAGACGCAGGCAGGCCTTCGATCCGGTGATGAGGCCCGTGTCGGTGATAAAACCCCACACCACGTTGCCATCGCGCATAAAGGCCAGCTGGAGCACCAGCATGATAAGCGCGAGCGGAATCAGCAACTTGAGCAGCGAGAACAGACGGTCGATGACGCCGGCATAGGCACCCAGCGCAAGGGTGAGTGCCAAAAAGCCCAACAGCGCCACGTAGGTGTCGGACAAGAAGATGCCGACGATGATGGCGGCGGCGAGGCCCAGTTTGACGACGGGGTTCAGGCGATGCAACAGCGTATCGCCCGGCATGTAGTCGATGACGTTAACCACGGCGGACCATCTCCTTGGTAATTCGAACGACATCGGTGACCTCGCTCACCTGCGCAAAAGCGGGCGAGACGGAAGATGCCAGACGGCGCGAGAGTTCAATAACCTGGGGAGGCTCCACGTAGGCACGCCGCATGAGATCGATGTTCGAGAATAGCTCGTGCGTGCGGCCGCGGCCGAGGATGCGACCGTCGGCCATTACTACGATACGCTCGGCAAAATCCGAGACGACTTCCATATCGTGGCAGACCATAATCACGGCGCAACCGCGCTCGGCCATGGTGCGCACTGTTTCCATGACGGTCATGCACTCGCGGTAATCAAGGCCGCTCGTGGGCTCGTCGAGCACGACGATCTTGGGCTCAACCACTACGACGGAGGCAAGCGCCACCATTTGTCGCTGGCCGCGCGAAAGCGAGAAAGGTGCCTCATCGGCAGGCAGGCCAAAGCGGTCGATAACAAGTTGAGCACGACGCAGAGCCTCGGCACGGTCGATGCCGGCAAGCTCCAGGCCAAAAGCGACCTCGTCGAGTACGGTATCCTTGCAGATCTGGCGGTCGGGGTTTTGGAAGAGGGTTGCGACTTCGCGGGCGATGCGGCTCGTGGGAACGGCCGCGGTATCCAGTCCCGTGACGCGCACGCTGCCCGAGGCGGGCTTGAACAGGCCTGTGAGCAGCTTGGTGAGCGTGGTCTTGCCGGCACCGTTTTGGCCGACGATGCCCACGAGCTCGCCGGGATAGAGCGTCAGGTTGAGGTCGTGTACGGCGGCGCCGCCATTGGGATAGGCAAACTCAACATGGTCGAAGGTGAGTACGGGTTCGGCGTCCTTGGCATGAGGGCGCAACGACGGTGCATGCGGGGAGCCGGCGGGCGCCTGGGCTTCGCTGGCCGCGCGTGCGGGGTCGACGATGCCCGAAATCAGGCGCTCGGCCTCATCGACATCCAAGCAAGGGGTACCGCTTACCAGGCCATCGGCCTCGAGGCTATTGAAGATACGCGTGACGCGAGGGCAGTCGACGCCGATGGCACGGAGCTCGTCGGTATGCGCGAAGACCTCGTGTGGTTCGCCCTGCAGCGCGATTTCGCCATGGTTGAGCACGAGCACGCGGTTGCAGTACTCCGAGAGCAGGGCGACCTTTTGCTCAACGACGACGATGGTGATTCCAAGTGCGCGGTTTGCCTCACGCAGCGTCTCGAAGACCAGCGTGGAGCTGGCAGGGTCGAGTGCCGCGGTGGGCTCGTCGAGAACCAAGACGCGCGGACGCATAGCGAGAATGGCGGCGATGGCTACCTTTTGCTTCTGTCCGCCCGAGAGGGTGGCAATCTCGCGGTCGCGCAGGTCGCTGATGCCGACGGTCTCGAGCGTTTCGCTCACGCGCTGCTCGATCTGGTCATGGGGGACGCCAAAGTTCTCGAGGCCAAAGAACATCTCGTCCTCGACGACCGAGGCGACCATTTGCGTGTCGATATCCTGCAGCACGCTGCCGACGATTTGCGACACGTCGGTCAACGAGACCTCGCAGGTGTCGTGGCCGTCAACCATGACGGACCCAAAGAACGTGCCGGTGTAGTGGTGGGGCACGGCGCCCGACAGGCAGGCGGCAAGCGTGGACTTGCCGGCGCCCGAGGGCCCGATGATGCCGATGAAATCTCCCTTGTTCACGCTGAGCGAGATGTGGCTGAGCGCCTGCTCGGTCTGCGTGCCATAGGAGAACGAGACATCGTCGACGTTGATGATCGTTTCCATGGATACCTTTCATAGTCATCGGGGACGTTCTTTAATGACTAGTCGTTTAAGAACGTCCCCAAAAGCTAGTCGTTTGGGATGGTCTTTGTTGGTGGAGTGCGGAGACGGCTTTACGAGGGGCTCCAGGTTGGCGCGAAAGAGGAGCGAAGCGTACTTGGGTACGCGAGCGACGAATGAACGACAAGATGGGGTGGCTCGTAAAGCCGAGCGGGTTAATTGAGCCTAAGGGCCTTCTGGATGGGCAAGTAGAGGGCGCCGACCAGAATGGCGTTAAAGACGGCGGTCATGGCGACGACGGGCAACATAGCGGCGGCGAGCTCGCCGACCACGCCAAGCATGGCCATCTTGATAACCATGAAGATGACGCCGGAGACAAAGGTGGTCACGAAGGTAGCGACGATGGCGACGGCAGGCTTGACCTGACCGTTCTTGCCGGCGGCGTTGACGATGCCGGCCATGAGCATGGCGGCGATGCCCTCGGCGGCAAAATCGACGAACGGCGAAGTGGTGGTGATCTGGATCACGGCAGCCGAGATGAGGCCAATGACGAGCGCCTGGCCGATGTTGGGGCGAACGACCAGGATGGTGAGGCAGAAGGCCGAGATGATGAACTCGGGGCTGATCATGCCGCCCGAGATGCCCGAGATTGCCTTGCCGACGGTGAAGTTGAGGATGAAGCCGGCGGCGAGCAGGATGGCGAGCAGGACGAGGGCGCGGACATCGAGTTTGCCGCGATCGGCGGTCTGGACGGTGCGGGGCTGGGTGGCGGTGGTGTTCTGAGACATGGTGAAAATCCTTTCGGAAGGGGATTGCAAGAGAAAAGCGGAGGCGCGTGATGCGAATGCGATCGGGCTCGAGATAGAAAAAGGCCCCCGGTCGAAACCGGAGGCCTTCCAATCACCTAGAGCGCAAAAACAGGCGTGAGGGACTCACTGTCGACCGATCGTATTCGCATCACGCCACCACCAGTTGTTGAGAGACTTCATCGTGTTCTTCATGTTGGTGGCTCCTTTCGTGATGCCGTGGCGCGGTCGCACCTAGTTGCTGTTGCGCTGCACTATAGCACAGCGAAGTGTGTGCGGGGAAATCTTTTTTAAAAAGATTTCAGGCGGGTTTCCCGTCGGTCAAAAAGGCGGGTTAAGTGGGCGTGGTGACTCATGTGCCCCGCCCGCTCAGCTAAGACGTTACTCCTTATTGCGACGGTAGAGGAAGTAACCGCCCGCGGAGATGACGGCAACGCCAGCGATGGCGAATGCAGCCACCATGCGGCCATCAAAACGATCGCCAGTGGTGGGCAGGCCGCCCTTGGTGTTCGTCTTGTTGGTGGTTACCGTGGTCGTGGTGTCCGACTTGCCGGGCTTCTCGGGCTTGGTGGTGGGCTGCTCGGGCTTAGCGGGCTGCTCGGGCTTAGCGGGCTGCTCGGGCTTAGCGGGCTGCTCGGGGGTACCGGGCTGTTCGGGAGTTCCGGGCTGATCCGGGGTCACCGGGTCGGTGGCAAGAGTGTCCTTGGCATAGGTGATGGACACCTTGAGGCCGTTGGTCTCAGTGTTCAGGTCGCTCGGGGTGAAGGGCGTGCTGAAATCCTCAGCCTTCAGATAAGCGCGCATCTCCTGGAGAAGGGCCTTGCACTTGACGTAGGTGTTCTCAGTGGCAGCCTTGCCGGCCTTGTTTGCCAGGGCGGTGCGGCCCTCAGTGGTGGTCTCGGCCTGCATAGCAGCATCGACCTCAAGGTTCTGCTCGATGAGCTCGTTCTGGAGAGCGTCGAGGTAGGCGCGAACGCCGGTGCCGAGCTGCTCGCGGTGCTCGTAGCAGAGGGAACTAATGTCCATGAGGACGTAGTTGATGGAGTTCTCGGGCTCCTCGTTGTTCACGATGTCCGTCTCTTCGCAGTGATCGTAGGAGACATCCTGATTGCTGAAGTAGGGGCTGACCTCGGTGAGCAGTGCAGAGTACAGAGGAATAGCGACGGAGTAGGCGGCGCGGGAGAGCATCTCCCACTGAATGGTCGCGATCTCGGGGTCCATGCCCTGACGGATCTGGAAGAGGTTGGTCTCGGTGCTTCTTTCGGTGCCGATGGCGTAGACACCGTCGGTGTTGGCGCTGAGGCCGGGGACATTTTCGCCGCGGTTGCCAAATGCACGGATCATCTCAAAGGTGTTCCAGTCGGACTTGCCGGGCTTGAAGAACAGGGGCTGGATCTCGCTGACCATGGCTCCGATTTGGTCGGGGCCTTTTTCCGGTTTAACCGTGACGATGTCGTAATCCGCACCCTTGGTCAACGGGGCCATGAAGTAATCGCGGCCCTGGACATAGCGAGTCCACTGATGAACGCCGGAATCGGCGACGCTTTTGCCATAGGTCTTGGCAACGTCGAACTTGCCGTCGGTGTACTCGGCGAAGCCATTTTTCTCGGGCATGGTCTGGATGCCCTCGGAGTGGAGGCAGTTCTCGGCGTCATCAAGGTTGACATCGTAATTGAGTCCGCCGATGTTGGGGTTGAGTGAGGCGACGTCATCGGCGAGCTTCATGGCGATCCACTGGTGGCCGGAAAGTGCGGCAAACAGCCAAGTCTCGTTGCTGTCGGCGATGATAATCTGATCGTTGCCGTTGGCGCCCTGCTCGTCGATGATCTTGCCGAGGAGTTCGACACCCTCAAGTGCTTTGGCACTTTCGCCTAAGATAACGCTGCCGTAGCTATACTCGCCAATGCCAGTGTCGGTCAGGGGGTCTGCCTTGGCGGCTTTATCGTTCATGTTGGTGGTCAGCGTTGCGGAGCAGGACACGCCCTTCTCGTTGATGCCTGCCTCAGAGTAGGCATCATAGCGCCCGTGCCACTGCGAAGGATGATCGCGCACGTAGCTATAACGATATGTAGTCTTGGTCGACCTGTATGAGAAGTCGGACTCGTCTGAGCCGTAGGTATACCCGGGGGCATGCGACGGCTCAATGCCAAAGTGCTTGAGGTAGCGCGGGCCAAAGTCCTCGGCGCGACCATAATATGTGTTGCCGTCGGCTGTTAGGTTTTTGCCCATGTACATCTGCGTGCAGGCGAGCGCAGATGTCGGCATGGACATGATGGTCGCAGCTCCAAAGGCGAGGCCTATGCCTAGCTTCTTGAGCGCGTTGACGGGGCGAGTTTTCCTCATTTTCCCTCCCAGCGTGCGAAAGCCCTCTGTCGCCAGAGGGCTTCAGCCAATAAAGACACCTCATTAGCGTAACGAACTGGAAACAATATTCATCTATGAAAGAAACTTACTCGATAAGCGTGATGAAATATGCGATGAACGGTTAATCGTACTCAGTTTGCAGCTTTACTTTAATAAAGACGCCCTGTAATTACTGTAGCCGAATAAAGTAGCTGGGAATGCCCGAAATGAAAATCCCCCGCTGTTTGACGAATGCATAAACAGTGGGAGAGTCGATAACTGGATGAATATCATACCAATGTGGATTTACTTCTTTCGGCGGTGAATCACGTTGATGGCGTAACCGACGAGCATGGCCAAGACGATGACAATAAAGCCGATCAGGGGATTGTCGTTCATAGGGTCCTCCTATTTTCCGAGCGGGGAGAATTCGTCGACGATGAGGTCGAGGCATTGCGGAAGCGCGCGGGCTCCAAAGACGCCCGAATTGCTGGAGATAATCTCGCCATCGAACTGCATGCCCAGTGACGGGGTGCAGGTGATCTTGGCTTCCTTGGTCTGGATGATCTTGAACTGTGGGCGCCCGAGTACCTTGCCGGCGGGGTCAAGCGCAGCGGTGATCACGGTAGGCAGCAGCTGCACGGTGCGCACGGGTTCGATGACCGCAATGTCGACCATGCCGTCGTTCATGCGGCAGTTGGGGAACAGGTTGATGTCGTTTTGGATGACCGAGGTGTTGCCGGCCATGCAGCAGATGCCATCGAGCTCCTCGACAATGCCGTCATGCTCAATCGTAAAGTGCGCCACCGTGGGGTTGGGTGTGGCGAGCGCCGACAGGAAATAGGCGATCTCGCCGATATCGTTTTTGGTGGGGGCGGCCTTCATCATGATCTCGGCGTCGTAGCCCGAGCCGGCGATGATAATAAAGCCGTGGCGCTTCTCGTTGCCGTTTTCGTCGAGCCAAAAGAGCTCGCCCATGTCCACTTTGACCGTGCGGCCGGCGCGGCAGGCCTTGGCGAGCGCCGCCGCCTCGGGGGCATTGCCGATGTTGTTAAAGAATAGACAGGCCGTGCCGGAGGGGAAGACGAGCGTGGGGACACCGCACCCGCGCATCTGGTCGAGCACGTTGGAGACGGTACCGTCGCCGCCCGAAACGACCACGCGGTCGAACTCGCGAACGTCCGCCACCGCGTCCTCGGGTTCCATGCCATCGCCGATAAAACGCATCACGACCTCGTCGCCACCCTGCGCGAGGGCGTGCGTGAACGCGTAGATTTCATCTGAGCTGGGGCCCGATGCCGGGTTGTGGATGATAAGGCAGCGCATACTTACGTTCCCGTTCTGTGACTAACCGAGTATAGTTGTAGGGCAATGCCGATATCCTACCCGTGTTTTTCGGGCCTAACCTTATTCGATGGGTTGATATGTACATTTCCACACATCAGGCTCTGCTCGACTTTTGCCAGCGCGCTCGTGAGTTCGACGCGATTGCCGTCGATACCGAGTTTTTGCGCGAGCGCACGTTCCACCCGCGCCTGTGCTTGGTCCAGATTGCCACCCCTGCCGAGAGCGTCGCGGTCGATCCTTTGGTGATCGACGACCTGTCGCCGCTCGCCGAGCTTATGGGCGATGAGAGTGTGACCAAGGTCTTTCACGCCTGCTCGCAGGATATGGAGGTTATGCTCCATACCGTGGGCGTGCTGCCGCGTCCCATTTTTGACACGCAGGTGGCCGCCGCCTTCTTGGGCGAGCGCCAGCAGATTTCCTACGGCGCGCTCGTGCAGACGTTTTGCGGCGTCTCATTGCCCAAGACCGAGTCACTGACCGATTGGTCGCGCCGCCCGCTGACCGACAAACAGATCGAGTACGCGATTGATGACGTCAAGTACCTGATCGTTGCCTATACCGAGATGATGAGCCGCCTACGCGAGCTGGGCCGTGAGGATTGGGTGCTCGACGAGCTGCGCCCGCTGGCCGACGAGTCGCACTACCGCGCCGACCGCCATGAGGCATTCCGCAAGGTCAAGCGCATCAACTCGTGCAGCCGTCACCAGTTGGGCATCGCGCGCGAGCTCGCCGCCTGGCGCGAGGACCGCGCCGAGCGCCGCAACATCCCGCGCAAGTGGGTCATGTCCGACGATACGCTGCTGGCGCTCGTCAAGCGCAATCCCGTGCGCGTTGAGGAGTTCCGTAGCATCCGCGGTACCGATCAGCTGGGGGAGCGCGACGTGGACGGCGCGCTCATGGCCATCAAGCGCGGTGCGAGCTGCCCGCACGATCGCCTGCCGCTCATGGTGCGCGGGCATCGCCAGATCTCGCCGGAGCTTGAGAGCGTGACGGACCTGATGTATGCGCTCATTCGCCTGGTTGCCGAGCGCTCGGGCGTGGCGACCTCGGTTATCGCCTCGCGCGATGACTTGGCCGATTACATCGAGCATCCTGAGCAAAGCCCCCTGCGCGAAGGCTGGCGTTTTGAGCTTGTGGGCTCGCGCCTGGACGATCTGCTTTCCGGCAATATGGGACTCACCGTGAAGGACGGCAAAATCGAGCTTTTGTAGGTATATAGCTACGCGGTTTTCCAAACGATGCAAACGCTCTAGGGCGGCAATGCCAAAACATCGATGCTGATATGCTTGCCAGCTGAGTGGGTAGAATGCCTCCAACGTGTAACTCGATTCGGAGGAATTCGCATGCCCTATTACTATGGATATGGCTTTGGCATCGACCCGCTGTACCTGCTGGTTGTTCTTGTCTGCACGGTGCTTGGCCTTGCCGCGCAGAGCTATATCAACTCTACGTACAAGACCTGGTCTAAGGTGCGCTCGGACGGCGATACGGGTGCCACGGTTGCTCGCCGCATGCTCGACGCCAACGGCTGCAATGCCGTGGGTATCAAGGGCGTTGCCGGCGAGCTCACCGATCATTACAACCCGCAGGATAACAACCTGTATCTGTCGGATTCCAACCGTTCGGGCGGCTCGGTCGCAAGCGTTGCTGTCGCTTGCCACGAGGCAGGTCATGCCGCGCAGCGTCAAAGCGGTTACGCCATGATGAAGGTACGCACCGCTTTGGTCCCCGTCGTCAACTTTACCCAGAACACCTGGACGATCGTGCTGCTCATGGGCCTGTTTATGAACATAGCAGGGCTCACGACCCTCGCGCTGATCTTCTTCTCGTTTAGTGTGCTATTCCAGCTGGTTACGCTGCCGGTCGAGATTGATGCCAGCCGACGTGCCGTGGCGTATATTGAGCAGTCGGGCATGAGTTCCAAGCAGGTCAACGGTGCCAAGAAGGTGTTGACGGCTGCCGCGCTCACCTACGTGGCCGCGGCGCTCACCTCGATTATTCAGCTGCTCTACCTTATGGCTCGCTACAACAGAAACTCCAACCGATAACAAATGGGACCGACGGGCGCCGTGGGGATTTGTGTCCCCGCGGCGCTGTACTATGTGTTGGACTTGAATTAGCGCAGGGCCGGAGCCCATGTGCACGATGACGAAAGGGGGCTGCGTGGCAGGCTGGAATCTAACCGGCAATGCCGTTTCCGCCGAGTTCGACGGATCGGACGAGCAGGAGCGCAAAGAGCTCAGCGTGAGCCAAGCGGTGGAGATCGCCGCCGGCGCGCTCGATGCCATTCCACAGCTGAGCGTTTTGAGTGAGGTCACTGGTTTCCGCGGTCCCAATGCCCGAAGCGGCCACTGCTACTTCCAAATCAAGGACGACTCGGCGGCCGTCGACTGTATCATCTGGAAGGGCGCCTACCTTAAGCGCACCTTCGATCTGCGCGACGGCATGCAGGTGAGCTTTAAGGGCAGCTTTAATCTCTACAAGCCCACAGGCCGCATGAGCTTCGTCGCTCGCTCGTTTTCGCTGGCGGGGGAGGGCCTGCTGCGTCAACAAGTGGCGCAACTGGCCGAAAAGCTGCGTCGCGAGGGCCTGATGGACGAGGCACGCAAACGTCGCATTCCGGTGTTTTGCTCGCGTGTGGCGGTCGTCACCTCGCTTTCGGGCGCCGTAATCGACGACGTCAAGCGTACGCTGCGCCGTCGCAACCCGCTCGTCGAAGTCGTCTGCGTGGGCGCAAAGGTCCAGGGTGAGGGTGCGCCGGCGGAGCTTATTGAAGGCTTGCGCCGCGCCGCCGCCATTATGCCGGCGCCCGATTGCATCTTGCTGGTGCGCGGCGGTGGCTCCTTCGAAGACCTTATGACCTTTAACGACGAAGGGCTTGCCCGTGCGGTGGCGGCCTGTCCCGTGCCCGTGGTGACGGGCATTGGCCATGAGCCCGATACCTCGATCTGCGACATGGTGAGCGACCGCCGGGCCTCCACGCCCACGGCGGCGGCCGAATCGGTGGCGCCGGCTATGACGGAGTTGGCCGATGTACTCGAGGCGCGTCATCAGCGTCTGGGCGCCGCGATGGCTTCGATGATTGGGTCGAATCAGGTTGATTTGGAGATGCTCGATCAGCGTGGTCGCCGCGCCTGGGATACCTATACGGCCCGTCTGGGCGATGCGCTCGATGCAGCCGCGCGCCGCCCGTGCCTCAACGACCCAACGTTTATGGTCGAGCGCCGCGAATCGGAGCTTGCCTTGACGGCCGATCGTCTGTCCGGCGCCATAACGCGCTCGGTTGGGGCCTTCCGCTCCAACTTCGAGCGTCTGCCCGAGCGCTTGGTCGCAAGCACCTCGGGGCTCGATGGCAAGCGCCATGCGCTCATGCTCGCAAGCTCCCGTCTGGAGCATCAGGGACGTACGATGCTCAGCAGGCCGGCGTCCGACCTGGGCCGTGCGGCAGCCTCGCTCGAGGCCCTGTCGCCGCTTAAGGTACTTGCCCGCGGCTATTCCATCGCGTACAGCGATGATGGTGTGGCTACGAGTGCCCAGACCTTTAAGCCAGGCGACGCCATCCGCGTGCGCATGGCGGACGGTAACGTGTCGGCAACCGTCAACGCGGTCGAGTAGACCTCGTTTCACAGTGATAGACCCTTAGGAAAGGAAACAGATATGGCAGAGAAGACCCCGGTCGAGCAGCTTACGTACAAGCAGGCCTCGCAGGAGCTGGAGCTCATCATCCGCAGCCTGGAGTCGGGCGATATGGAGCTCGAGGAGTCGCTCGAGAGCTACACCCGCGGCGTCGAGCTCCTCAAGAGCCTGCGCACCCGCCTGTCCGATGCCGAGCAGAAGGTCTCGGTGCTCCTTAAGGACGTCGACGGCAACGACGTGCTCACCGACGGCGAAGCCGCCAACACCGACGACAGCCTCTCGTTCTAACCATTCCGACCAAATAAAATCACCTTGGTCTGTGAGAAAGGAACCAGCCATGTGTGATTGCATCTTCTGTAAAATCGCCAACCACGAGATCCCCTCGACCGTTGTCTATGAGGACGATCAGGTCATCGCCTTCGACGACCTCAATCCCCAGGCGCCGGTCCACACGCTCGTGATCCCCAAGAAGCACTACAGCGACATCGCCGACAACGTACCCGCCGAGACCATGGGCGCCATGGCTCACGCCATCCAGGAGGTCGCTAAGGCCAAGGGCTTGGAGGACGGTTTCCGCGTCATCTCCAACAAGGGCGTCAACGCCGGCCAGACCGTCATGCACTTCCACATGCACGTTCTCGGTGGCAAAAACCTGGGCGAGAACCTCATCTGAGGGCGCGTAGTCCGTCGACTTGGCTGCCTTTGGAGTAATCTATGCAGCTTTCTCAACTCGAATACCTTCAAGCGGTAGCGAACTATGGCGGCGTGCGCAAAGCAGCTCGCGCCGTTCATGTGAGCCCGCAGGCTGTTTCGTCGGCAATCAAAAAGTTGGAATCTGAGTATCAGATTGTTTTGCTCGACCGATCGGCGGGGGAGGCTGTTTTGTCTCCGGCCGGTAGAGAATTTGCGCGTCGTGCACGCGTGATCCTGGCACAAGTCGACGATCTCAAAAAGTACGCTCAATCGAGGAGCGACGGCGTCTCGCCCGACGGCCACTTTCGTCTTTACGCCCCCTGCCTTCATGGACGGGGGCGCCTTTTTGCCCCAAACTGGTATGACTCGTTTGAACGCTCGCACCCTCAGATTCATCTTGATGTGTGGCATCAGCCAACGGCAACATGCTTTGAATCACTTATACTTGGAATTTCGGACGCGGCTATCTCGTTTGAGGAACCACGGGACAGCGTCCTTTCTTCAAAATATTTGGGTGAAAAAGAGCTCAAGGTTCTTTCATACCCAGCGGGTCATCAATCTGTTGACGCTATGACCATTCGTGAGTTACTGGGCGGCAGGCTCGCTGTTCCCATTAATTTGTCACCCTGTCTCAATGCGATTAACCAATGCCCTGAAGCCCAGCTCGTCAATTTTCGCTTCCGTGATGTCGAATACGAAAACAGGGCGCAGGCTGAGTTTCTTCAAGCCGGGGGATTGATATTGAGCTTTTCTGGCTCTTCTCTCGCATCGGGTGGATCGGAAGTGAGCGAGTGCTCCATTGAAGCCTCACATGACGTAGCCTTGCCCATCTACTTTTGCTATCGACAAAATGCCTGGACCGATCGACACCAGACGGTATTTCTTCACCTATTGCGTCATCTCGCTTCGTGAGGCCATTTGGCCTCGTGTCGTCAGGTGAATGTTGACGCCCTGCAACACATAGCTGACAGCTTTGCCCTCATGCTTTTCCAAGATTTCGATTTGGATTGCTGACTCTTGGAGGGCGGAGCATGAAAAACCGTACGGTTTTGCTTTATATGACGTTCGTTTTTCTTTCGAACTTCAGCACCATTTTGTATTTTCTGACGGTTTACCTTGAATTCGTCGGATTCTCGATGGTGGCGATTTCTAGCATGATGATTGCATATCAAGTGAGTAAGTTCATCCTCGAAGTTCCCACTGGCTATATTGCTGATAGGTTTGGACGAAAGACAAGCGGTCTCGTTGGCGTCGTGGGGATGCTTGGATACTACGCCGCCCTACTCCTTGTCCGTTCCCCTCTGCTTTTAATCGGTGCGTTCGCTCTCAAAGGTTTTGCCGTTGCATGTCTGAGTGGATCCATAGAAGCGATTTACATTGACAGCGTCTCTCAGGACCAGCTCGTAAGACTTAATGTCGTTGAGCGATTTGTTTTCTATGCCTCTTATGCCATCTCCGCTTGCGTGGGCGGTTTCATTTCGTCTGTCGGTGCATATCTCATTGGCCTTTCGGCAGATATCATCGCCATGGTGTTGACGTTGGTTGTCGTTGTCTGCATTCCTGAGATGCGAAGAGGGGGCACTGTGGGGGCACCTGAGCGTGGAATTGGCCCGAAGATGATCGGTGCCGCTATTGCGTGCAATGGCACTCTTCGTTCAGCGTTCATCATGGACTGTTCTCAAGCATTTGCTTTTGTCGCCCTGGAAGACTTTTTCTCACTGTTGCTTGCGGGTCGCGGAATGAATGCCGTCGCTTCGGGTGTGATCATTGCGGTCCAGCTCCTTGCCTCGGCCTCCATGGGGCTTATTGTGCCCAGTGTGATTGCTCATGTCGACAAGAGCCGTTTTGCGCGTATTTGCGGCATCATTCGCTTAGTATTGACAGCTTTGTTTTTGATCCCCCTTACTCCGGCTAATTTGCTGCCCGTGTTCTATGTGCTGCAGACGGTTGCGTACTCGTTGTTTGCCCCAATCAAATACTCAGTTTTCCAAAATGCTGCCGATTCATCGATGCGCTGTTCACTGATTTCGGTTCAAAGCCAGATGGTGGCGGTGGGTGCTGTTCTTTTCTATCTGCTCAACTCTGTGCTGAGTAGCGTTGCGGGCATTCGAGTCGTATTGCTTGTTGCGCTCGGGATTTCTTCCCTGGTGTATGTCCCCGCGCTATTTCGTCTTACAAGTCAAAGGCCATGAGTATTTGGGCACCGATAACTTATATATCAACGCAATAAACCCGAGCGCGAGGGCGTTTGGGTTTATTATTGAAGCGTATGTAACCTGGCGGCGCCACACCGCCTGTTAGTAGGGAGACACATGAACGTTCTGGTCGTCAACGCAGGATCTTCGACCCTTAAGTATCAGGTCATCGATACCAAGTCCCACAAGGTGTCCGCAAAGGGCTCCTGCGAGCGCGTCTGCTTTACCGGCGGTACCTTCACCCACGCTGCCAACGGCTCCAAGAAGGTGACCGAGAACATTGAGTTCCCCGACCACAAGGTCGCCATCGAGGTCGTCCTGAAGGACCTCGAGGCCAACGGCGTCAAGATCGAGGGCATCGGCCACCGTATCGTTCAGGGCGGTTGGTACTTTGGCGATTCCTCCCTCGTCGACGAGGATGTCCTTGCCAAGATCCGCGAGGTCGCTCCGCTTGCTCCGTTGCACAACAACCCCGAGGCCAACGTTATCGAGTACTGCCTCGAGCAGTATCCCGACCTGCCCAACGTTACGGTCTACGACACCGCTTTCCACTTCAACATGCCCGAGGTCGCCAAGACTTACGCCTTGCCCAAGGACGTCTGCGACAAGCTGCACATCCGTAAGTACGGCGCCCACGGCACCAGCTACCGCTACATCTCCAAGAAGGTTGCCGAGATGACCAACGGCGAGGCCCGCAAGGTCGTCGTGTGCCACATCGGTTCCGGCGCTTCCCTGTGCGCCATCGAGGACGGCAAGTGCATGGACACCACCATGGGCTTGACGCCGCTCGACGGTGTCATGATGGGCACCCGCTGCGGCTCCATCGACCCGGCTACCGTGTGCTACCTGCAGCGCGAGGGCGGCTACACCTTCGACGAGGTCGACGAGATGATGAACAAGAAGTCCGGCCTTTTGGCTGTGACCGGCGGCAAGACCAACGACTGCCGCAACGTCGAGGAGCTCGCCGCCGCTGGTGACCCCGATGCTCAGCTCGCCTTCGACATGTTTGTCTACAAGATTGCCGCCAAGGCTGCCGAGATGGCTACTTCCATGTGCGGCATGGACACGCTGGTCTTCACCGCTGGCATCGGTGAGCACGCTCCGGCCGTTCGTGCCGGCGTTGCCGACCGTCTGGCCTTTATGGGCGTCAAGATGGATCATGCCCGCAACGCCCTGCGTGGTGACGGCGCTTGGTGCCTGTCTGCCAAGGATTCCAAGGTCAAGATCTTCGTCATCCCCACGGACGAGGAGTTCATGATCGCTTCCGACGTCGAGCGCATCGTCAACGGCAAGTAATTGCAAGAGGGGAGGGGCTGGACGACCGAGCGCCGTTCGGCCCCTCTTTTGTGCTCGTTGGGCGATATGCTTGATAGCTATTTATCAAGCTGTGATAACTTCTTATTAAAATGCGGCCGCCTTAAGGGGTCTGCGTCGACCGTATTGCACTGCAAAGGAGTCTCATGAACGTACTTGTTGTCAACGCCGGCAGCTCAAGCCTTAAATATCAGCTTTTGGATACCGATACCCGAGAGGTTTTCGCCAAGGGCAACTGCGAACGTATCGGTTCGGACATGGGCATCTTTGGCCACTCCGAGAACGGTGGCGCCAAGCAGACCGAGGAGGTCCCTTTCCCCGATCATCGCTCTGCTATCGCTCGCGTGCTCGAGGAGCTCGAGAAGACCGACTTTACGATTGATGGCATTGGCCATCGTATCGTTCAGGGCGGCTGGCACTTCGATGATTCCGCAGTTGTCGACGACGAGGTTATGGCCAAGATTCTTGAGGTGGCACCGCTTGCTCCGCTGCACAACTACGGCGAGGCCGCAGCAATCGAGTATTGCCGCGAGAAGTATCCGGAGCTGCCCAACGTCGCCGTCTTCGATACCTCGTTCCACATGACCATGCCCGAGGTCGCCTATACCTACGCGCTGCCCAAGGACGTGTGCGACAAGTACCACGTGCGCAAGTACGGCGCCCACGGCACGAGCCACCGCTACGAGTGGATGATGGCCAAGGAGATCCTGGGCTCGCGCTGCCACCGTCTGCTTTCGTGCCATCTGGGCAACGGCGCTTCGCTTGCCGCCATTGAGGACGGCGTGTGCCGCGACACCACGATGGGCTTAACTCCGCTCGACGGTCTGATGATGGGAACCCGCTGCGGTTCCATTGACCCGGCCACCGTGTGCTACCTCCAGCGCGAGGGCGGCTACAGCTACCAGGAAGTCGACGACATGATGAACAAGCAGTCTGGCCTGCTTGCCATCTCGGGTATCTCCAACGATGCCCGCGACATCCGTACACGCGCCTCCGAGGGCGACGAGCGCTGCCTGCTCGCCTTCGATATGTTCGCCTATAAGGCCATGCAGCAGGCCGGCTCCATGATCGCTTCCATGGCGGGCGTGGATACCATCACCTTTACCGCCGGCATTGGCGAGAACGACTGGTCGATCCGTAAGGCCTTCTGCGACTGCTTTGAGTGGCTGGGCGTGCGCATCGACAACAACAAGAACCGCGAGGCCGTGGGCAACGGCCCACAGGTCATCAGCGCCGCCGGCTCTGCCGTCACGGTCATGGTTATCCCCACTGACGAGGAATACATGATCGCCCACGACGTCGAGCGTCTGACCAAGAACAACTAACGCGTTCGCTTGCGATTGAACGAAAGGCCTCCTGAGCAGCAGCTCCGGAGGCCTTTTTGCTAGCAAGCGGAAATCCGATTCCCAAAGTGATCGCCACCAGCAACGTCTGCACTTTCAGCAACGACACCCATCCGTTCAGATTTTCAGACCCAGCTCGTAGCCAAGCCGCCGTCCACTCCAGATACCCTGACTGCCACGTGACGGCAGGGACCCTACAGGGTAAAGCTCTGAAAATATTCCGCAGGACGGAGGAAGCCCCCGCCGCACGTAGTGCGCAGCGGGGGCTTCCGACATGTCCGAGGACGTTTTCAGAGCTTTACCCTGTAGGGTCCCGAGGGGATACGTTCGCTATTCAGCCATCTGAGCCTGGACGGCGGTGATGGCCACGACACCCACGATGTCGTCGGCAGAGCAGCCGCGCGAAAGGTCGTTAACCGGCTTGGCGATGCCCTGCAGGATGGGGCCGTAAGCGTCGGCGCCGGCGAAGCGCTGGACCAGCTTGTAGCCGATGTTGCCGGCCTCGAGGTCGGGGAACACGAGCACGTTGGCCTTACCGGCAACGGAGGAACCGGGGGCCTTGAGCTGGGCGACGGTGGGGACGATGGCGGCGTCGAGCTGCAGGTCGCCATCGATGGCGAGCTCGGGAGCCTTCTCCTTGCAGAACTTCACGGCCTCCTGGACCTTCTTGGCGACCTCGCCGCCAGCGGAGCCCATGGTGGAGTAGGAGAGCATGGCCACGTGCGGCTCAACGTTGCCCATGAAGGTGGACCAGGAGTGAGCGGAGGCGATGGCGATCTCGGAGAGTTCGTCGGAGGACGGGTTGATGTTGAGGCCGCAGTCGGCGAAGATCAGCGTGCCGTCGGTGCCGAACTGCGGGGTGTCGGTGCACATCACGAAGAAGGCCGAGACCAGCTTGGTGCCCGGGGCGGTCTTGAGGATCTGAAGCGCAGGGCGCAGGGTGTCGGCGGTGGAGTGGCAGGCGCCGGAGACCAGGCCGTCGGCGTCGCCCATCTTGACCATCATGGTGCCAAAGTAGGTGGCGTCCATCACCTGGGCGCGAGCCTGCTCGATGGTAACGCCCTTCTTGGCGCGGAGCTCGGCAAACTTCTGCGCGTACTCCTCGTGCTTCTCGGCATTGCGCGGGTCGATGACGGTAGCACCGGGAACGTTGATCTCGTCGGGGTTGCCCAGGATGACGATCTTTGCCAGGCCCTCCTCGATGATTTTGGTGGCCGCGACGATAGTGCGCGGATCTTCGCCCTCGGGCAGGACGATCGTCTTAAGGTCGGCCTTGGCGGCAGACTTCATACGGTTTAGGAAATCGCTCATGTTACTCCTTACAAGCGTTTCGCTAAGCTCCAGGCGCCCGGCTGTTCACGAATAAACCCGCTGCTAGCGGGTTTACCTTTCAATTATGTTCGCCGTGGTGCTTGAGCTTTCCTTGTGTGGCAAGCTCATTATAGGACGCATTAGCGCTATAATCGCTCTGATAAATATGTCTCGAAGAATGTTCGAGAAAAGCCCAGCTAACGAGCCCGTGGCTTTTGACAAGGAGTATCGATGCAGATTACCTCAGGCCTGCCTGAAGGCTTTAACGCCGGCGCGTACGACATGATTGTCGTCGGTGCTGGATATGCCGGTGCCGTTTGCGCCCGCCGTCTTGCCGAGACCATCGGCTATCGTGTTGCCGTTTTGGAGCGCCGTAGCCACATTGCGGGCAATGCCTATGACTGCACTGACGAGGCCGGAATCCTGATCCACGAGTACGGTCCGCATATCTATCACACCTTTAACGAGCGCGTGCACAATTTCCTGTCGCGCTTTACCAAGTGGACGGATTATCAGCACAAGGTGCTCGCCAACATCAACGGCACCCTTATGCCTGTGCCCTTCAACCATGCGAGTCTCAAGCTCGCCTTTGGTGACGAGCGTGGCGAGGAGCTGTATCAGAAGCTCGTGGAGACCTTTGGCAAGGATGTCAAGGTGCCCATTATGGAGCTGCGTAAGAAGAACGACCCCGACTTGGCCGAGGTCGCTGATTACGTATACGAGAACGTCTTTTTGCATTACACCATGAAGCAGTGGGGCCAGACGCCCGATCAGATCGACCCCTCGATCACCGGCCGCGTTCCCGTCTTTGTGGGCGATGATGACCGCTACTTCCCGCAAGCTCCCTTCCAGGGCATGCCGCAGGACGGCTATACCGCGCTGTTTGAGCATATGCTCGACCACGATCTGATTGATGTGTTCTGCGACGTGGACGCCCGCGACCTCTTCGAGATCGATGAGACCACCGTCAAGGTCGACGGTAAGGTCTACGGTGGCGAGATCGTTTATACCGGTCCGCTCGATGAGCTGTTCAACCTCGACCTGGGCGCTCTGCCGTACCGTACGCTCGATATGAAGTTCGAGACGCTCGATATGGACCAGTTCCAGCCCGTGGGCACCGTCAATTACACCACGAGCGAGGATTACACGCGTGTCACCGAGTTCAAGAACATGACCGGTCAGGTCCTGCCCGGCAAGACCACCATCATGAAGGAGTACTCCAAGGCCTATACGCCCGGCTCGGGCGAGACGCCGTACTACGCCATTCTAGAGCCCGAGAACCGTGAGCTCTATGAACGCTATCTTGAGCGCGTCCAGAACCTGACGAACTTCCACCCGGTGGGTCGTCTGGCCGAGTATCGTTACTACGATATGGACGCCGTGACCAATTCCGCCCTCGATCTTTCGGATGAGATTATCGCCTGCCATGCATAAAGTCATAACATTCGGTATTCCCTCGTATAACGCCGCCAAGGACATGGACCATTGCATCATCTCCATCTTGGAGGGGAGCAATTACGCCACCGATATCGAGATTATCGTGGTGGACGACGGCTCCAAGGACGAGACGGCCGCCAAGGCCGATGAGTGGGAGGCCCGTTATCCTGGAATCATCCGCGCGGTGCACCAGGAAAACGGCGGTCACGGTATTGCCGTCCTTTCGGGCCTGCGCGAGGCGCAGGGCACCTACTACAAGGTTGTCGACTCGGACGACTGGCTTGACGGCGCTGCCCTTTCGACCATGCTGTCGATTCTGCGTGGCTTTGAGGAGCGCGACCAGCGCGTTGACCTGTTTATCTCGAACTACGTGTACGAGAAAGTTTACGAGGGCACGCATACCGCTATTGGCTACAAATTTGCCCTGCCGCGCAAGAAGATCTTTTCCTGGGATCAGATCGGTCATTTCCGCCTGGACCAGAACCTACTCATGCACAGCCTGTGCTATCGCACGGATGTGCTGCGCGAGTCCAACCTTCCCATGCCGCCGCACACGTTCTATGTGGACAACATCTACGCCTACGTACCGCTGCCGCGTTGCAAGACCATGTACTACGCCGACATTGACCTCTACCGCTACTTTATCGGTCGCGAAGGCCAGAGCGTCAACGAGGCAACGATGGTCAAGCGTCTGGACCAGCAGTTCCGTGTTACGCGTATCATGATGGAGTCGTACCACCTGTACAGCGATGTTGAGTCGTCGCGTCTGCGTTCGTACATGATGGGCTACTTCACCATGATGATGGCGATTTGCTCGGTGCTCACTAAGCTTTCCGATGAGGATTGCGCCGACGAGCGCCTAAAGACGCTGTGGAATGATTTGAAGGCCTACGACGAGCGCATGTATCGTCGTGCCCGCTACGGCGTGGTCGGCTTCTTCACCAACCTGCGCGGACGGGCCGGGGACAAAACCACACTCGGCCTATACCGTCTTGCCTCAAAGATCTTCAAATTCAACTAGCTGCTGAGTAATCGCTGCTGATAGGTTGACTGGGCCCCTTGGCCTTTAGTTTGATACTGCGAACAGTCCTGCTCGCACGGAAAGCACATTTAGTGCTTTCCGGCTCGTGCGGAACTTGTATCAAACTAAAGGCCAAGGGGCCTCTGCTATAAGAATCAATTGTCAGGCTGTCTGAATTTGAAGATCTTAGACGCGCGGTACACAGGGGCCTGGGCTGAAAAGAATTTGGTTGGTAGTCGGTCGGAGGCGGGCGGTCGAGTGGATTACTTCGCGGCGCCGGGGATGCCGTGGGAGGTTTTGGCAGTTTTGGCTCCGTTTACGATGGCAGTTTCCAGGGCCCTTACTGCGAGCATGCCCAGCAGGTCTAGGGGAACGGCGGCGCTTGCCTGGGTGCCCAGTTTGCCGCTGGCGAGGGTGTAGATGGTGTCGCCGTCGTTGGTGGTGTGTGTGGGACGGATGGCGTGTGCGTAGGCGTCTGCGGCCATCTGGGAGACCTTGGTGGCTTGCGCCTTAGTGAGTTCCACGTTGGTGACGATGCAGCTGATGGTGGTGTTGGTGCGGTCGAGCGGCATCTGCATGGATCCGGCGGCAGCAAAGGCTGCGAATTCCATGTCGACGATCTGGTCGCTATCGGCGGCGGCGCGCATGCCGGCGACCCACTCGCCGGTGAAGGGGTCGACCACGTTGCCGCAGGCGTTGACCGAAACCACGGCGCCTACCTTAACGGGACCGAGCGCCACGGCGGCAGCGCCAAGGCCGGCTTTCATGCAGGTGGTGGGCCCCATGAGCTTTCCGACGGTGGCACCCGTGCCGGCACCTACATTGCCCTGTTCGAGCGTGGTGGGGGTGTTGTCGAGTGCCTCGCGCACGGCTGCGATGCCGGCTTCAATGTCGGGGCGAACGGTGGGATCGCCAAAGGCGAGGTCGAAGATACAGCTGGAGCACACGATAGGCACCTGCGTGGGGCCGACGGGAAGGCCGATGCCGCGGCTCTCAAGCTCGCGAGCGACGCCGCTTGCAGCCTCGAGGCCAAAGGCCGATCCGCCCGAAAGGCAGACGGCGTGGACCTTATCGACGGTGTTCTCGGGACGCAGCAGGTCGGTTTCGCGCGATGCCGGGGCACCGCCGCGAACGTCAACGCCGCCGGTGGCGCCCTCGGGTGCCACGATTACGGTGCAACCGGTGCCGGCCTCCTCGTCCGTATAGTTGCCATAGCAAAAGCCATTGACGTCGCAGACGTCAATGGCCTCGAGCAGTGTATCCATGTTTAACTCCTATCGGTTTTCCGCCGCGCCTTGTGCCCGGTCGGGATCCGTACGGTACGCCAAAATTGTAGGCGCCGGGGGATACCCAGCGCCAGATGCAATTACGAGAGTTTTTGAATCGCGCGCGCGACGCGGGCGATGGGTAGGCCCACCACGTTATAGAAGTCGCCCGAAATATCGTGCACGAGCATGCGTCCTCCTGTGCCCTGAATGCCGTAGGCGCCGGCCTTGTCCATGGGCTCACCCGAGGCGACGTAGTGCTCGATCTGCTCGTCGCTGAGCTCGTAGAACGTCACGTCGGTCACATCGACAAAGGACAGGCTCTCGGCGGCATGCGGGGCGGCCGTGTCGCCTGCCTTAACGATGCAGACGCCGGTTGCGACCTGGTGCGTGCGGCCCGAAAGCTCACGGAGCATGGTGCGCGCCTCGTCCTCGGTTGCGGGCTTGCCCAGAATCTTGCCGTCAAAGGTGACGATGGTGTCGGCCGCGACCGTCAGCTCATTGGGCTCGGCATGCTCGGCGGCAACGGCGGCGGCTTTGGCGCGTGCTAAGCGTTCAACGAGCGTAAGCGGGGCCTCGCCATCAAATGGCGTTTCGTCGATATCGGCAGGAATGATGCGAATGTCATAGCCCGCCTCGCGCATCAGCTCGATGCGGCGCGGTGATTGCGAGGCCAAAATCATAGCTGAATGCCCTCGGCGACCTTCTCGACAGCCTTGTCGCCGGCGAGCGTGCGCAGCAGCTCAAGCGCGAAGGGGAGCGACTGGGCCATGCCGCTGGCGGTGATGATGTTGCCGTCTTGCGTAACCTTCTCGCCGGTATAGGCGCCTTCGGGGAAGCTCTTCTCAAAGCCAGGGAAGCACGTGGCGTGGCGCCCCTCGAGCAGGTCGAGCTCACCCAGGATAAACGGGGCGGCGCAGATGGCGGCGACATGCTTGGCGGCGGCGAACTCGCAGACCACGTCGCAGACGCGCTGGTCGGCACGCAGGTTGGTGGCGCCGGGCAGGCCGCCAGGTAGCACGACGCAGTCGTACTCGTCAAAGTTGATCTCGTCAAAGAGCGCATCGCAGGTCACGGGAATCTGCAGCGAGCTTACGACCTCGCGCGTGGGCATGATCGAGACAAGCGTGGCGCGCACGCCGCCGCGACGCATGACATCGACCATGGTCAGGCATTCAATAGTTTCAAAGCCATCGGCGGCGAGAACGGCAACGCTGGGCATGAGGTTTCCTTTCATAGGCGGCATACAATTAGCCGTCTTATACCCCGAAGACCTCCGCTTGCCACGCTCGATTTCCCAATGATTTTTCTGAGCGATGATTAAGTGGCTTGTTGCGCCTAAGGTGGACGACGGTCTCGCAGTGGAAGGTTTGCGGGAACAGGTCAACTGGCGTGATCTTTACGGGGGAGAAGGTGCCTTCTTCGACAAAGCGTTTGAGATCGCGTGCCAGGGTGGCCGGGTCGCAGCTCACGTAGGCGACATCGCGAGCACTCGTGCTGGCGATAAGGCCGATCGCTTCGGGGGCGAGGCCTGCGCGCGGCGGGTCGACCACCAAGACGTCGGCATCCTGGTCGGGGAACTCGCGCACCGCGTCTCCGCCAATGACGTCGACGTTATCAAGCTTGTTGATCTCCAGATTACGGCGCAGGTCGCGCACGGCCGGTCCGTAGGCCTCGACAGCGGCAACAAAGTCGCAGCGGCGGGCGAGCGGCAGGGTGAAGGTTCCAGCTCCGCAATACAGGTCCACGGCAAGTTCATCTTCTTGTGGGTCGAGCGCCTCCATGACAAGCTCGATCAAAATCTCGGCACCCTTGGTGTTGACCTGGAAAAACGACGGGGCAGACAAGCGCATCTGACCCTCGGCGATATTCTCGGTCCATGAGCCCTCTCCGGCGAGCATTTCGACCTTGGAGACGCGGCGGGCCTTCTTCTCACCCTTGCTCATAACGCGCACTATGCTCGTGGGGTGTGCGGCGTCTGCCAGCACGCGCGAGACTTGCGAGCGCGGAAACGACCCCGTGGGCGTCCAGAGCGCGACCTCGAGCGCTTTGGTGCGACGCGAGGCGCGAATGCCCACGCGCTCCAAGCCCAGGTCGTGGCTACCGCTCAGATAATTGAGCGCGCCGACGACCGATTTGAGCGCCTTGGGAAAACGCTTATCGAACAGCGGGCACGAATCGACGGTCACGATCTTGCTGGGATCGACGCCGTGCATGCCAAGACGAACGCGGCCGTTAACGACGGTCGGTTCGAGCTCAATTTTATTGCGGTAGCCCCAATCGTCCTTGGTGTGGCGGATGGGCTGCACCAGCTCGTCGACTTGCTTAGGGGTGAACTTGCCGATGCGCTCGAGCGTGGAGCGCAGGTTTTGCTCCTTGGCGGCAAGCTGAGCGGTGCGCGAGAGATTGCCCCACGAGCAGCCACCGCAGATGCCCACGAAGGGGCAGGGAGGCTGAATGCGATCGGGGCTCGGTTCCAGAATCTCGGTGGCGCGGGCGCGCATAAACGATTTGCCGTCCTGCACGATCTCGGCCTCGACGGTGTCGCCCGCCACGGCGCCCTGCACAAATACGGCTTTGCCGTTATCGGCATGCGCCAGACCATCGGCGCCATACGTCATCGATTCTATGGTGAGCTTCATATTCCTGCCCGTCATTCGCGTTGTTGTCCGCAACCATGGTAGCAGGGAAAAGCGCCCCGTACCTGAGGCATTCCTCAAATACGGGGCGCTTCTACAAACGACTATTTCGTCTTACCGGTAATGAGCGTCTTAAGACCCAGGCCGATCAGGCCCAAGCCCATGCGCACGCGACCGGGGCGATGGCGCTCGATGGCTTTGGTCTTGCCGGCGGGTTTCTCGCGGCGGGCGCTTGCCTGGGGCGCGGGCTTGGCGGTCTGCGGCTGAGGCTGGGGTGCAGGCTCGGGCTCGGGCTCCAGGTCGGGCTCGATGACGGTCGCCTGGACCTTCTGTACCTTAGGGGCTGCCGGCTGTGGCTCGGGCTTGGGGCCCAGAACAGGTGCGGATTCCGGTTTTGCTTTGGCGACGGGCTCCGAAGCCACGGCTGCGGACTCGGCGTTGCGATAAGCGCGCTCCAACAGGAACTCCTGCGAGTTAAAGGGCTTCTCACCCTCTTTTCGCTCTACGGGAACCCAGGTGCCGTCGCTCGTCAGGCTACGTGCCTTCACGTTGTCGCGCAGCTGCACGCCCATGTACTCGTGCACCAGCGCGCGGCAGGTGGGGTCGAGCACGGGGTAGGCGATCTCTACGCGATGCTCGGTGTTGCGCGTCATCATGTCGGCAGAACTCAGGTAGATCATGTCCGAGTCCACGCCGAAGGCATAGACGCGCGCGTGCTCCAAGAAACGTCCGACGATAGAACGTACGTGCACGTTTTCGGTCTTGCCCGCAATGTTGGGCTTCAGGCACGAGATACCGCGGATGATCATGTCCACGCGCACACCGGCACACGATGCCTCGGCGATCTTGTCGATGACCTCGCGGTCGGTCAGCGAGTTGAGTTTAAAGAATACGCGCGCGGGCTCGCCGGCGAGAGCGCGTTGTATCTCGCGGTCCAGACCGCGCATGATGAGCGGCTTGAGACCGACGGGCGCCACGCCCAAAAAGCGGTAGTCGCCGCGCAGGTTGCCCAGCGACAGGTTGCGGAAGAACAGGTTGGCGTCTTCGCCGATGCCGGGATGGGCGGTCATGAGCATAAAGTCGCTGTAGAGCTTGGCCGTCTTCTCGTTAAAGTTACCGGTGCCCAAAAGCGTGAGTCGAGTGAGCGCCATGCCCTCGCGATAGGTGAGCTGGCAGATCTTTGAGTGGCATTTAAAGCCCTCGGAGCCATAGATGACGGTGCAGCCCGCTTCTTCCAGACGCTCTGCCCACTCGATGTTATTTTGCTCGTCAAAGCGCGCGCGGAGCTCCATGAGCACCGTGACCTCTTTGCCGTTCTCGGCGGCGTCAATCAACGACTCGCACAGACGACTCTGCTTGGCCACGCGGTAGAGCGTGATGCGCAGCGAGATGCACTCGGGGTCGTATGCGGCCTCGTGTACCAAGTCCAGGAACGGATTCATGGCCTCGTAGGGGTAAAAAAGCAACTTGTCGCCCTGCAGCACCTGCTCGCGAATGGAGCGGGACATGTCGATGGTGGGGTTGGGCTGCGGCTTAAACGGCGTAAAGAGGAGCTCGTTGCGCAGGTGCTCGGGAATTTTGCCCTCGATGCCAAAGACGTAGCCCAGGTCGAGCGGGATATCGCAGGTAAAAACCGAGCGGCGCGAAAGCTCGAGCGCTTTGCGGATGGTCTTGAGCGTCGCCTTCTCGAGCGAACCGGAGACGGCAAGCACCACCGGTTGCAGGCGCAGACGCTTCTTGAGGATACGCTTCATGTGCTGGCGATAATCCTCTTCCTCCTCGACGCCCTCGCCGTCCGGGTCGATGTCGGCGTTGCGGGTGACGCGGATGAGCGCGCGGTCAAGCGGCTTATAGGAGCCAAAGCAGCTATCCAGGCAGGCGAGAATGACGTCCTCGAGCAGAATGTAGGAGTAGGTGCCGGTGGGCGAGGGGATCTCGACCACGCGGTTCATCGAGGCGGGAATCTCGATAAGGCCCAGCAGGCTCTCCTCGTCGGTGGCGCCGTCCAGACCACAGGCCAGATAGAGCGCGCCATTGCGCAGGTTGGGGAAGGGGTGGCGCGGGTCAATGACCAACGGCGAGATGACCGGCGACACGTAGGCCTGGAAGTAGCGGGTGACAAAGGTGCGTTCCTCGGGCGTAAGCGAGTCGATGCGAGCGCGGTGAACGCCCAGGGCGTCGAGCTTGCCTTCGATGCTCTTGAAGATGGTCTCCCAGCGGGTAAGGAGCCCGGGCATCTCGGCCATGACGGCATCGACCTGTTCAGAGGCGGTCATATTACTCTTGTTGTCCACGGGCTGTTTTTTGAGTTCTGCCAGGTCGGACAGGCCGCCCACGCGCACCATGAGAAACTCGTCGAGGTTGGACTCGAAGATTGACACGAACTTGAGGCGCTCAAACAGCGGAACGGTCTCGTCGAATGCCTCGTCAAGTACGCGGTTGTCAAAGCGCAGCCAGCTAAGCTCTCGGTTTTGCGTATACGAAAAATCACGCGGCGGCTTGCGCAACTTGGCGGCCTTTTGCTTCTTTTCGATTTTGCTCGGCATATGCATCTGTCCGTTCAGTCCCCGCAGGGGACGATAGCCCAACTCTACTTACTATTGTCTCAATTTAGTCGCCCGCTGGCACGGACGTATCGCGCGAACGGTATCTTTACCTACTTCTTACGATGCCCGGCCATAGAACTAACGCTCGCGACACTATTGCTAGCGTTCAATATTCTCACTCAACTGATAGGGATGCGTGAATAAGAATGATGGTGAGCTGAATATCATCGAATTCGGTCCAAAACGTGAGCTAGCTTCATTTATATACATAAAACCGTTTTACCTATGCAATTCTGAATCATGGATTTATAGATGCGATGGGGGATAATTTATAGGAAAAATAGCGTTTACCTTAGAAAAGTTACTTTAGAGCGCCGAAGTGCATCATGGGGGAATCACATGCGATATACCGTTCATCGCACTTTGTTGACCGTTCGGGGGCGAGGTGGAATTGCGGGTGGAATTTGGATATAACTAGAGCTGTCAGCAAGCAGCGCCCGTTACGGAAGGGCGCTGATAGATTCGGCCGAAAGGCCCGAAAGAAAGGTAGGAGGCCATGACGAAAGGTCTGCACGTGCCTTCCGAGATCGGCAAGCTCAGGAAGGTCTGCCTGCACCGTCCCGGCGACGAGCTCCTCAACCTGCCGCCCGACGAGCTCGAGCGACTCCTGTTCGACGACGTCCCGTTCCTTGAGGTCGCGCAGCAGGAGCACGACACCTTCGCCCAGATCCTGAGGGACCAGGGCGTCGAGGTGCTCTACCTCGAGAACCTCGTCGCAGAGGTGTTCGACCAGGTCCCCGGCGCCCGCGCCGAGTTCACCGACCAGTACATCGCCGAGGCGGGCATCCGCGGCCAGCACATGCCGCAGATCGTCCGCGAGAAGCTGGACTCCATCGAGGACAACCTCGAGTTCGTCAAGAAGACCATGGCCGGCATGACCAAGGCCGAGATCGACATGCCCCTCACGGCGTCCACGACCCTCGACTCCCTGGTCAACTCCGAGTCCGAGTCCGACCTGATCATCGACCCGATGCCCAACCTCTACT
This sequence comes from uncultured bacterium, assembly GCA_905214465.1. Lineage (GTDB taxonomy): Bacteria > Actinomycetota > Coriobacteriia > Coriobacteriales > Coriobacteriaceae > Collinsella. The sequence continues at coordinate 9,758 of CAJMMD010000004.1, read as the reverse complement.
TCACCCGCGACCCGTTCGCGGTCGTCGGCGAGGGCGTCAACCTCAACCGCATGTACTCGGTCACCCGCAACCGCGAGACCCTGTACGGCAAGTACGTCTTCAAGTACCACCCCGACTACAAGGACGTCTCCCTGTACTTCCGCCGCGACTGCCAGTTCCACACCGAGGGCGGCGACGTGCTGAACATCAACGAGAAGACCCTCGCCGTCGGCATCTCCCAGCGCACCCAGGCAGCCGCCATCGACGTCATGGCCCAGAACATCTTCTGGAACTCCGACTCCAAGGTCGAGCGCATCCTGGCCTTCGACATCCCCGTCTCGCGCGCCTTCATGCACCTCGACACGGTCTTCACCCAGATCGACGTCGATAAGTTCACGATCCACCCCGCCATCATGGGCACCCTGCGCGTCTACGAGCTGACCGCCGGCAAGAACCCGGGCGACGTGAACATCCGCCTGATCGAGGACACCCTCGAGCACGTCCTGGAGGACGCCACCGGCGTCGACCAGGTCAAGCTGATCCCCTGCGGCGGCGGCGACCCGATCGCGGCCTCCCGCGAGCAGTGGAACGACGGCTCCAACACCCTGTGCGTCGAGCCCGGCAAGATCTGCGTCTACGCCCGCAACACCGTCACCAACGACGTGCTGTACAAGGAGGGCCTGGACCTTCTCGTCGTGCCCTCCGCCGAGCTCTCCCGCGGCCGTGGCGGCCCGCGCTGCATGAGCATGCCCTTCTGGCGCGAGGACCTCTAAGGTTTTCAAAGACCCGTACAGGTCTTTATACAAACATCTAGCTGCCATTAGATGTCTCCCAATGGGACGGTGCGGTTCTTTCGCACCGTCCCATTCATGTTTATTGACGCTAAATTAAGATCAGATAAGGTGGCCATGGATATCAAGACAATTGGCGTTGAGGAATGGCTCAACGTTTGGGAGAAGAGTGCTACCTGGGATATCGCTCAGTCGACGATCTCGTCGCTGACCATGGGTGAGCTTCGCGCACTTGACGAGCAGGACGGTGCTACGTTCTACGAGTGCCTGGATCGCGAGAAGATGAATTACGGCTGGATCGAGGGTTCGCCGGAGTTTAAGGCCGAAGTCGCCAAGCTGTATCGTCGCGAGGTCAATCCCGATCACATTTTGCAGACCAATGGCTGTACGGGTGCTAACCTCAATGCCATCATGGCTGTTGTCGAGCCCGGCGATCACGTGATTGCCGAGTGGCCTACCTATGCGCCGCTCTATGAGATTCCGCGTACGCTCGGTGCCGAGGTCGAGTATTGGGAGCTTCGCGAGGAGCTCGGCTGGAAGCCCGATATCGAACAGCTCAAGCGCTCGGTGCGCCCCAACACCAAGCTCATCTGCATCAATAACGCATCGAACCCCATCGGTACGGTGCTCGATGCCGATACGCTCGGCCAGATTGCCGAGATCGCCCGTTCGGTGGGCGCCTACGTGCTGTGCGACGAGGTGTATCTGCCGCTCGAGAACACCGAGTCCTTTATATCGATGGCCGACGTGTACGAGAAGGCCATTGTCACCAACTCGGTGTCCAAGACCTATTCGACGCCTGCGGCCCGCGTGGGCTGGGTCGTGGCCGACGAAGAGGTCTCCAACCGCATCCGCACGTATCGTGACTACACCATGATCTGCGGCGGCGTGTTCAACGACGCCCTGGCGACCTACGTGCTCGAGCACAAGGACAAGATTCTCGAGCGCAACCGCAAGATCGTGTTTGGCAACCGCGATATCACGCAGGCTTGGATCGATACGCAGCATCGCGTGTCCTGGACGGCCCCGCAGGGCGTGTCCACCTCGTTTATCCAGCTGGATATTCCCGAGGATGACGAGGAATTCTGTAAGCGCCTGTTGGCCGAGAGGGGAGTGCTGCTGGTCCCCGGTAGCCGCTTTGAGCTTCCCTGCGGCGCACGCCTGGGCTACTGCGCGAGCGAGGACGTTCTTCGCGAGGGCCTGAGGCTTCTGGGCGAGGCGCTGGCGGAGTTTGATCGCTAGGATTCCGATGATCTTCGAGGGCCTTATCTAAATTGGCCGAAGATAATCGAAAACGAACCCGTTTCCCTAGGGGAAGCGGGTTCGTTTTTCTATACCGAGAAGTCAAGTTGTTACAAATGGGGCCGTAAAGCGAGCCGGTATCCGCTGGGCCTTATACTGAGCTTCCGGTGAACGGTATCAAGCGTCTGGTAAACGGTAATTTATTTATCAGAAATGAATAGGACAAACTTTTTTCTGAATAAAAATGAAAATGGTTGGGACGCGGCATGAATCGCTAATTCTATTCATAGCTATATTAGAAATATGCAATTTGAGGGTGGTTTAATAAAGTTAAGTTCCATTTGCTATTTGGATTGAAAACGCGTTTTAGCACGTAAATTAACTTTATTAAATCAAAGTGTGCCATGCGTGAAGTATATGTGTATGCCGTTCACCCCTCATATAAAACCGTTCGGGGGCGAGGTGGAAGTATGGACTGATTTTGGATATAAATATGTCGTCAGCAATAACGCCTCACACGGAGGGGCGCTAACGAATCGGCCGAAAGGCCCGAAAGAAAGGTAGGAGGCCATGACGAAAGGTCTGCACGTGCCTTCCGAGATCGGCAAGCTCAGGAAGGTCTGCCTGCACCGTCCCGGCGACGAGCTCCTCAACCTGCCGCCCGACGAGCTCGAGCGACTCCTGTTCGACGACGTCCCGTTCCTTGAGGTCGCGCAGCAGGAGCACGACACCTTCGCCCAGATCCTGAGGGACCAGGGCGTCGAGGTGCTCTACCTCGAGAACCTCGTCGCAGAGGTGTTCGACCAGGTCCCCGGCGCCCGCGCCGAGTTCACCGACCAGTACATCGCCGAGGCGGGCATCCGCGGCCAGCACATGCCGCAGATCGTCCGCGAGAAGCTGGACTCCATCGAGGACAACCTCGAGTTCGTCAAGAAGACCATGGCCGGCATGACCAAGGCCGAGATCGACATGCCCCTCACGGCGTCCACGACCCTCGACTCCCTGGTCAACTCCGAGTCCGAGTCCGACCTGATCATCGACCCGATGCCCAACCTCTACTTCACCCGCGACCCGTTCGCGGTCGTCGGCGAGGGCGTCAACCTCAACCGCATGTACTCGGTCACCCGCAACCGCGAGACCCTGTACGGCAAGTACGTCTTCAAGTACCACCCCGACTACAAGGACGTCTCCCTGTACTTCCGCCGCGACTGCCAGTTCCACACCGAGGGCGGCGACGTGCTGAACATCAACGAGAAGACCCTCGCCGTCGGCATCTCCCAGCGCACCCAGGCAGCCGCCATCGACGTCATGGCCCAGAACATCTTCTGGAACTCCGACTCCAAGGTCGAGCGCATCCTGGCCTTCGACATCCCCGTCTCGCGCGCCTTCATGCACCTCGACACGGTCTTCACCCAGATCGACGTCGATAAGTTCACGATCCACCCCGCCATCATGGGCACCCTGCGCGTCTACGAGCTGACCGCCGGCAAGAACCCGGGCGACGTGAACATCCGCCTGATCGAGGACACCCTCGAGCACGTCCTGGAGGACGCCACCGGCGTCGACCAGGTCAAGCTGATCCCCTGCGGCGGCGGCGACCCGATCGCGGCCTCCCGCGAGCAGTGGAACGACGGCTCCAACACCCTGTGCGTCGAGCCCGGCAAGATCTGCGTCTACGCCCGCAACACCGTCACCAACGACGTGCTGTACAAGGAGGGCCTGGACCTTCTCGTCGTGCCCTCCGCCGAGCTCTCCCGCGGCCGCGGCGGCCCGCGCTGCATGAGCATGCCCTTCTGGCGCGAGGACCTCTAAGTCTTTCCGTTTCCGGTGCGGTCCCCCTACAACCGCACCGGCTTCGCCCGTTAAACGGGCAACACTAATACTTACGTAATTCATTTCTTCGAAAGGAATCGAACCATGGGTGTTAACCTCTCCGGCCGTAGCTTCCTCAAGCTCCTCGACCTCACCACCGAGGAGATCGAGTACCTGCTCAAGCTCTCCAAGAACTTCAAGGACATGAAGCGCGCTGGCGTTCCGCACCGCTATCTCGAGGGCAAGAACATCGTTCTGCTCTTCCAGAAGACCTCCACTCGTACCCGCTGCGCCTTCGAGGTCGGCGGCATGGATCTGGGCATGGGCGTCACCTACCTCGATCCGGGTTCGTCGCAGATGGGCAAGAAGGAGTCCATCGAGGATACCGCCCGCGTTCTCGGCCGCATGTATGATGGCATCGAGTTCCGTGGCTTTGCCCAGGACGACGTCGAGGAGCTCGCTGCTAAGTCCGGCGTGCCTGTGTGGAACGGCCTGACCACCGAGTGGCACCCCACCCAGATGCTCGCCGACATCCTGACCGTCCAGGAGAACTTCAACTACGACATCAAGGGCAAGACCCTCGTCTTCATGGGCGACTGCAAGAACAACGTCGCTCGCTCCCTCATGGTCGTCTGCTCCAAGCTCGGCATGAACTTCGTGGCCTGCGGCCCCGAGGAGTGCATGCCCGCTGACGACGTCATCGAGGCCTGCAAGCCCATCGCTGAGGCTAACGGCTGCACCATCAAGCTGACCACCGACGTCAAGGACGGCGTCACCGGTGCCGACGTTCTCTACACCGACGTGTGGGTCTCCATGGGCGAGCCCGACGAGGTCTGGGCCGAGCGCATCGCTCAGCTCACTCCGTATCGCGTTACCTCCGAGGTCATGGCTATGGCCAACCCGGGTGCCATCTTCCTGCACTGCCTGCCCAGCTTCCACGACACCAACACCACGATTGGCGCCGAGAAGTGCGAGCAGTTCGGCATCACCGAGCAGGAGGTCACCGACGAGGTCTTCGAGAGCCCCGCTTCCAAGGTCTTCGACGAGGCCGAGAACCGCATGCACACCATCAAGGCTGTCATGTACGCTACGCTCAAGTAAGAGCATCTAGCATCTCGCTCGGGGTGCATTGCTGCGCACCCCGAGCGCTTTTGTCTGGTAAAAATCTCGCACTGAGCGACATGCACGGCACGGAAGAGCCGCTTAGGGCGAGATCAGTAAATGATTTATGAAGGGGGGATGAGAACTATGACTGAGACCGCTAAGAAAAAGCGCGGTATGCCTTCATCGTTCACCATTCTTCTTGCTCTGCTGGCAATCGTCGCGGTTGTTACCGTTATCGTCTCCGGTACGTCCGGTGGCGCGGTTACCGCTGCCCGCTTGAGCGATTTCTGCACCGCCCCGGTCAAGGGCTTCGCTGACGCTCTGCCCGTCTGCCTCTTCGTTATGATCCTCGGCGGCTTCCTCGGCATGATGACCGAGACCGGCGCCCTGGACAACGGCATTGCTGTTCTGGTGCAGAAGCTTAAGGGCAATGAGATCATGCTCATTCCCGTGCTGATGTTCATCTTCTCCCTCGGTGGTACCACCTATGGTATGTGCGAGGAGACCGTTCCCTTCTACGCCCTGCTCGCCGCCACCATGATGGCTGCTGGCTTCGACCCCATGGTCGGCGCTGCCACCGTCCTGCTCGGCGCTGGCTGCGGCTGCCTCGGCTCCACGGTTAACCCGTTTGCCGTCGGTGCTGCCGTTGACGCTCTGACTGGCGTTGGCATTGAGGTCAACCAGTCCATCATCATCGGCCTCGGTGCCGTCCTGTGGATTGTTACCACTGTTATGTCCATCCTCTTCGTCATGAGCTATGCCAAGAAGGTCAAGGCTGACAAGGGTTCCACCATCCTTTCGATGCAGGAGCTCAAGGACGCCGAAGAGGCTCACGGCAAGGCTGCTTCCGAGGTTCACAAGGAGGTCAAGCTCACCGGTCGTCAGAAGGGTGTTCTGATCGCCTTTGCCTTCACCTTCGTCGTCATGATCGTCGGCTTCATCCCGCTGGCCGACCTTAACGAGGGCGTCGCCAACTTCTTCGATGCTGGCGCTGTCTATGACGCTGACGGTAACGCCATCGTTCAGGGCTGGTCTGCCCTGATCACCGGCCTGCCCATTGGTCAGTGGTACTTCGACGAGGCTTCCACCTGGTTCTTCCTCATGGCTGTCCTGATCGGTATTATCGGCGGCCTGTCCGAGAAGCAGATCGTCAACACCTTCATCACCGGCGCTGCCGACATGATGTCCGTTGTCCTCGTCATCGCCCTCGCCCGTGGTATCTCCGTCCTCATGGCTAGCACCGGCCTCGACGTCTACGTCCTCGACGCTGCCGCCAATGCTCTGGCTGGCCTGTCCGGCGTGATCTTCGCTCCCATGAGCTTCCTGGTCTACTTCGGCCTGTCCTTCCTGATCCCCTCGACCTCCGGTATGGCTACTGTCTCCATGCCCATCATGGGACCGCTGGCTGTTAAGCTCGGCTTCTCGCCCGAGGTCATGGTCATGATCTTCTCCGCCGCCATCGGCGTCGTGAACCTGTTCACCCCGACCTCCGGCGCCATCATGGGCGGTCTTGCTCTGGCCAAGATCGAGTGGACGACCTGGCTCAAGTTTGCTCTTAAGCTCATCGTCGCTCTCTCCGTCGTCTGCGCCATCATCCTGACCGTCGCTTGCGTGATGCTCTAAGTACCCCTTGGGTACCCCACGGAAACCATGACGATCCTGTAAAGGATCACCTGGTCATCGTCTGTCCGGTGGGGTAACCCCACCGGTAGACTCCTACCTTTAGCCTCCTCCCGTTCCGTGCGCGGGGGGAGGCGCACTTATGTTGCGCGGTTCTACGAACCGCGCAACCAGTTGACGCTGCGCGCCGCCCAGGACGACAATTTGTCATTCAAAAGGTAAGGCATGACCAAAAGGTCTATGCCTTGCCTTTTTCATGCCAACTTGTACGTCCTGGACGGCGCTCGCTGTCCGTCCTCTGCCTGCGGCGCTTTCCATTGCTGGTGCGGGGGGTGCCTTGCCTACTCTGGCGGGCTTTCGCTGACTTATGCTCCACCTGCGACGTTTCCATTATTGATATAAAGGCCAGGTTTGTTTGAACCAAAAAGGGGAAGTTGCGGTGGAATAGTTCCTGTTTGGCCGTCTTGAGGGGTTAAACAGGAACTATTTCACCGCAACTTATCGATGGCGTGTTTGGTTGGTGCCTGTTGATGGTTTGGGTATCGGGGAGGGCGGGCTCCGTTATAATCGCCTAGAACATTAATTGGAAACGGGACGGGAGCCATACATGCGCCAGGGTTTCGACAATGCGAAGTATATCGAGCTGCAGGCTGCTCACATTAAGGAGCGCATCTCGCAGTTTGGTGGCAAGCTCTATTTGGAGTTTGGCGGTAAGCTGTTCGATGACTATCATGCGAGCCGCGTGCTACCGGGTTTTGAACCGGACAGCAAGTTCCGCATGCTCAAGAGCATCGCCGACGACGTCGAGGTCATCATCGCCATTAACGCGAACCACATCGAGAAGAACAAGGCTCGCGGTGACCTGGGCATTACCTATGACGAGGACGTTTTGCGCCTGGTCGACCTGTTTCGCGGCAACGGTTTTGCTGTCGCGGCCGTGGTTATCACCCAGTACGCCGGCCAGCCCGCCGCCGATGTGTTCCGCAATCGCCTGAACGCGCTCGGCATTCCCGCCAAGCTGCACTATCCCATCGAGGGCTATCCGCACGACGTCGACCTGATCGTGTCTGACGACGGCTATGGCAAGAACGAGTTTGTCGAGACCACCCGTCCGCTCGTCGTGGTCACCGCTCCCGGCCCCGGCTCGGGCAAGCTCGCTACCTGCCTGTCTCAGCTCTATCACGAGCACAAGCACGGCACCGCCGCCGGCTACGCCAAGTTCGAGACGTTCCCGGTCTGGAATCTGCCCCTCACACATCCGGTCAACATCGCCTATGAGGCCGCCACGGCCGACCTCGACGACGCCAATATCATCGACTCCTTCCACTTGGAGGCTTACAACAAGACCACGGTCAACTACAACCGTGACGTCGAGGCTTTCCCGGTGGTCCGTGCCCTGATGGAAAAGATTCTGGGGGAGAGCCCCTACCAGAGCCCCACCGACATGGGTGTCAATATGGTCGGCTTTGCCATCACCGATGACGATGCCTGTCGCGATGCCTCCAAGATGGAGATCGTCCGCCGCTACTTTTCTGCGGTCGAGGCCGTGCGCCGCACCGGCGTGGGCGATGAGCAGGTTGATCGTCTCAAGCTCATTATGAAGAAGGCCGGTATCGACAAGAATTACTCGCCGGCACGCTCGGCCGCCCTTACCAGGGAGCAGCTGACGGGTGGCCCCGTAGGCGCCATGGTCATGCCCGACGGCTCCGTGGTGACCGGTAAGACTTCCACGCGCCTGGGCGCCGCGAGCTCGCTCATCATGAACGCGCTTAAGCATGTCTCGGGCGTTGATCTTGAGCTCGAGGTCATTAGCGATGAGGCGATCGAGCCTATCAGCAAGCTCAAGACGCATTTCCTGGGTAGCAAGAACCCGCGCCTGCACACCGACGAGACACTTATGGCGCTCTCGATCACCTCGGCAACGAGCGAGACGGCGGCCCGTGTCCTTTCGGGCCTGGAGCAGTTGCGCGGCTGCGATGCCTTCTTTAGCGTGATCATCTCGCCGACGGACGAGACGGTGTTGCGCAAGCTGGGCATCAACGTGTGCTGCGAGCCCAAGTTCGAGCGCCGCGGTTTCTTCCACCGCTAAGCCGGGATAAATTGGTCTGAAAGGGGCGCATCGGGTATGCATTCGGTGCGCCCCTTTTATCAACAAAGCTACCGTTTAACCTAAAATTAGCCCGTTTACCTGCCTATAAGCGATTTGGACGGTATACAATAACCCTAATTGTTTCATCCTTTTGCGGGGATGCCGCATGATGGATGTTGCCGGCCATCATGGGGTGTGCCGGTCGCGCACGGTGCAAGTGATGCCCGTGCTCGGTTTGAGGAGGCTGCCATGGCTGGCAAGGGTCGTGCGAGTGTCAACGATATGAAGCGTGTCGAGGTGCAGGTGCTGATGGAGATCGCCCAGCAATCCGAAGACAACGGCGGATTTTATGGCTTTTCGCGCAAGACGCTTGCCGAGCGTGTGGGGGTTTCTCCGTATCGCGCCCGCGCGGCAATTGAGCGCTTGGAATCCGAAGACATCATTGAGGTCGTCTCGCGCTACAGCGACGACGGCGGCCAGCTCGCAAATGGTATTTGTCTCACGGAGCGTGGCGAGTGGTATCTAGAGGGCATCCGTGCCGGTATGCTCGTGCAGGACTTGATCAAGGACGAAGTCGCCGATCGATAACAGCATGCATTCATAGTGAAAACGACGCCGCCTGGGCAACCGGACGGCGTTTTGTTTCGAGATGGAGAAATGCGATTGCGCGTAAGAAAAATTGCGTGCGGCGCGCGTCGCGAGTATTACAATGAAGACCCGTAAGATGTGTATGGACAACTTCTACGGGAAGCGCAGGTAACTCAATATGACCAAGCATGTGTTCGTGACCGGCGGCGTGGTTTCGTCTCTGGGCAAGGGTATTACCGCGGCCTCGCTGGGCCGTCTGCTCAAGTCGCGCGGCTACAAGGTAACGATGCAAAAGGCCGACCCGTATCTGAACGTCGACCCCGGCACCATGAGCCCGTTCCAGCATGGCGAGGTCTTTGTGACCGAGGACGGCTACGAGTCCGATCTGGACCTGGGCCACTACGAGCGCTTTATTGACGAGAATCTGACCCGCGATTCCAACTTTACGACTGGTGCCATCTATAAGAGCCTGATCGCTCGTGAACGTCGCGGTGACTTTTTGGGCGGCACCGTGCAGGTGATTCCGCACGTCA
>CAJMMD010000003.1 GCA_905214465.1 uncultured bacterium | reverse complement strand
CTCCGATCTCCCGGGGCCGGCCGATCCGGCCCTCAGGGTATCGGGTTCCCACATTCATCCGTACATGTACGGATGAATGTGGGAGGTGTTCGGATAAAGTCGATAATCAAGGCCGGCCGGTGAGACCCAAACCCCGCCATGCTTCTTATGTGCAGTAAAGCTAATGCTGCTAAAATACAAAGCGCTCATGTAGTTTAAACGCACGACGATAAGGAGCACCAGTGGGTAACCACTTCCGTACCTCCGGTGCGGGCGACGATGCCCCCAAGACGCAGACAGGCGTCCAGGGCAGTCGTTTCGCCACTCCGGATTCAGAGGGCCAGCCTGTTGCTCAGGCCCCCGCTCAGCCGGCAGATCAGGCACAGCCGGCATCCGATCCCTTTGCCTACAATCCCACCAGCGATGTCGCGCTTTCCGGCACGGCGGGTTTTGAGCCCGTTCAGGCCGTGACCGCTCGCGTGGAGCAGCCTCAGGCTGGCGCCGCCACGCCGCAGCCTACCATGGCCGGCATTCCCGACCCCATGGCCCCTGCGACGCCGGTTCCTCAGCCTGCGCAGTCCGGTCTCTTTGCCGCTATTCCCGATCCCACGCAGCCTGCTGCCCCGGTGGTCGAGAGCGATCAGGCCGCCGAGGTCGCAAGCCTCGATAACGCGCTCAACAACCCCGATTTTACGTCGGTGTTTGCGCCCATCGATCCGCAAGCCAGCCGCAAGAAGATGGCCAAGCAGGCCGGTGTCGAGCCCGTCATCCTTATGGAGCATGTCACCAAGATCTATCCGGCACAGCCCAACAAGCCTGCACTCGACGACATCAACATCGAGATCTATCCGGGCGAGTTCGTCTTCCTGGTCGGTCATTCCGGCTCGGGTAAGACCACGCTGCTGTCGACGCTCAACCGCGACGTCAAGCCGACGAGCGGCCGCATCTTGGTTGCCGGTCAGGACCTCATGAAGATCAAGAACCGCAAGGTTCCGTTCCTGCGCCGCCAGATTGGCGCCGTGTTCCAGGACTTTAAGCTTCTGCCGCAAAAGACCGCCTACGAAAACGTGGCGTTTGCCCTGCAGTGCATCGGCAAGCCCAAGGGCGTCATTCGCAGCCAGGTGCCGGAGGTGCTGCGTCTGGTCGGTCTGGCCGATCAGATGGACTCGCTGCCCGACCAGCTTTCCGGTGGCGAGCAGCAGCGCGTCGCCGTCGCCCGCGCTATGGTCAACCGTCCGCCGCTGCTGATCTGCGACGAGCCCACGGGTAACCTCGACCCGGCGATCTCGCTGGGCATCATGAAGCTGCTCGAGCGTATTAACCGCACCGGCACCACCGTGATCGTCGCCACGCACGACCGCGAGATGGTCGATAGCATGCACCGTCGCGTGATCGCCCTCGAGGGCGGCCACGTTATCCGCGACCAGGAGAGGGGAGGTTACGGCAACTATGGCACCAACTAACGTGGGCTACTCCTTCAAAGAGGCAATCAGTCACTTCTTCCGTAACTGGACTACCTCGCTCGGCGCCGTCATCACGATCTTCCTTTCGCTGTTTATCATCGGCCTGTTCATCATGGGCTCCGCGATGCTGAACTCCGTGATCGGCACCGTCGAGGATCAGGTTGTCATCAACGCGTTCATTAGCGATGACGCCGATCAGGCCGATGTTCAGGCTTTTGAGGCCGAGCTTAAGACGTGGAATAACGTCAAGTCCGTGACCTATAAGGACAAGGACGACGCGCTGGCCGAGTATACGAGCAAGATGTCGGGCAACGCCGACGCCACCATGAGCGCGCTCGATGGCCAGAACCCGCTGCCGGCTTCGTTTGCAATTGAGATGGACGATCCGTCCAAGGTCGAGAGCACGGCCCAGAAGCTCAAGAAGAACGCCGACTTCCAGAAGATCGCGGATGACGGCGACGTCAACGCGAGCGTGCTGTACGGCCAGGAGGAAGTGAGCCGCCTGTTCCAGGTGACCAACTACATCCGCATCGCCGCCGTGGTGCTCGTTGGCCTTTTGACCTTTATCGCATTCATCTTCATCAACAACACGATTCGCCTGTCCATCACGGCGCGTCGTCGTGAGATTGCGATTATGCGTCTGGTCGGCGCCAGCAACGGCTTCATTCGCGGCCCGTTTATCACCGAGGGCGTACTGCAGGCCATTTTGGGCTCGCTGCTTTCCATCGGCGTTCTGGAGCTGCTGCGCAATCTGATGATTCCGCGTTTGCAGGAGAGCATCGGCTGGATGTCGTTTGCCCTGCCGATGCAGTACTACCTGGTGACCTATGCTGCGCTGATTCTGGTCGGCGTGATTATCGGTCTCTTTGGTTCTGCCATCGCCATGCGCCGCTACCTGCGCGTGTAGGCATGCCTGGAATTCATCCCTTCCAACGGGTCGTCTCTTGCGGGGCGGCCCGTTTTTTGATCCCTAGGGGACGGCAGGAAAACGGATCATTTGGGTAGACTCTTTGGAGTTCGCAATCGATAGTTAGGAGGCGCCATGGGGCGCAATAACAAGCATAAGTGTGGAGCTCGCAATAAGCGCGGGCCGGTGCGCAGCGAACGCCGTCCGAGCCTGACCGGGCGCGTGCAGCTCCATGAGCATAGCGCCTACGTTGTAACCGAAAACGGCGACTACAAGGTCATGGGCCGCGGTAAGCGCGAGATCATGGATGGCGATACCGTTGCCGTGAGCATTAAGAACAGCCCGCACGGTGAGCGGCGCGCCGTGATCGAAGGCGTGGTTGAGCGCGCAGCCATAAGCGTGGTGGGTACGTACCAGACCGCTGGTCCGCTCGGTGTGATCGAGCCGCTCGATTCGCGCCTGAAGGCCGACTTCTTCATTCTGCCCGAGGATACCTCGGCGGATCGTCTGGGCGTTCACCCGGGTGATGCCGTTGTCGCGCGCATTTTGACCTACCCGACGCGCCTGGAATCGGGCACCGTGACGATCGAACGCCGCATTGGCGGAGATGACGCGCCCGATTTGGGCGTTCAATACGTGATGGCGCGTTACGGCTATACCGATAGCTATCCCGAGGCCGCGCTGGACGAGGCCGAGGGGCTTTCGCTCGATGTGTCCGCGGCGCTTAAGGACCCGCTCCGCCGCGATCTGCGCGACCGCTTTGTTATCACGATCGACCCGGTCGACGCGCGCGACTTTGACGATGCCATTTCGCTTGAGCGCACGCCCGAGGGTGGCTACAAGCTGGGTGTGCATATCGCTGACGTTTCTCACTATGTGGCTTGGGACGGGCATATCGATCTTGAGGCTCGCCATCGTACGACATCGGTGTATCTGGCCGATCGCGTGCTTCCCATGCTGCCCGAACGCCTGTCCTGTGACCTGTGTTCGCTTCGCCCTGACGAGGACCGTCTTGCGTTTACCGTTGACATTGAACTCGATGCGCAGGGTCGCGTGCGGCATTACGATCCGTACCCCAGCGTGATTCGCTCGCGTGTGCGTATGGACTATGACGGCGCCGAGGCGCTGCTGGTGCGTGCCGGCGCGGTGGAGTATGGGGTGCTGGAGGGTGCGGCCGAGGATGTTGCGGCTGCTGAGGCCTCGCGCGAGGAGGCGCTTGAGCGCGGTCTTGCGTGCGAGGAAACTGCTCGCGGCTATAACGTCGACCTCGGCGATTTTCTTGTCGCCGCCAACGAACTCGCCGAACTTCGCCGTCGTATTCGTCGTGCCCGCGGCTCAGTCGATTTTGACACGGCCGAGATTCGCGCTCTATTGGATGAGGACGGAGTACCCGTGCAGATTGTGGCGCGCGAGCGTTCGTGTGCCACATCGCTTATCGAGGAAGCCATGCTACTCGCCAACGAGTGCGTTGCAGAGTGGCTGGCAGACCGTGATATCGAGGCCTGCTATCGCGTGCATGAGGATCCGAGCCCCGATAGCCTGCACGGTGCCGCCGTTGCGCTGGCGCAGCTGGGCATCATCGACGATCGCCGTGCTGCCGGTATCGCCCTGGGGAGTCCCGATGAGCTACAGGCTGCAGTTGATGCTGCCGCCGGTACGGCCAACGCACCGCTCGTCAACACGCTGCTTCTGCGCAGCATGCAGCGCGCACTGTACAAGCCGCGCAACGAGGGCCACTTTGCGCTCGCCGCGCCGTGCTACTGTCACTTTACGAGTCCCATCCGTCGCTACCCCGATCTGGTGGTGCACCGCGTGCTCAAACTGCAGTTGGCCTATGAGCAGCTCGGCGGCAAGGACGCCCTGGTCCGTACACCGCGGCTGATCGGCAAGGGGCGCGAGTCGCTGCCGCGCATTCTGCCGCAGATCTGCCGCGCATGCAGCGATGCCGAGCGCGCGGCAGATGCCGCTAGCCATGCGACGCAAAAGATCAAGATTGCCCAGTACTATGAGGATCGCCTGGGCGAGCGCTATGCCGGAACGGTCTCATGGGTCAGCAGCATGGGCCTCTTTGTGCGCTTGGACCTGACGCAAGTCGAAGGCTTGGTTTCGATCAAGAGTCTGGGCAACGAGTGGTTCGAGTTCGACGAGGATGCGCTTACGCTGACGGGCGCCGACACGGGGACTCGCTATGAACTGGGCCAGCGCGTGATTATCGAGGTTTCGCGCGTCAATACCACGCGTGGGCACTTGGACTTTAAGCTTATCCAATAGCCAAATCTCGACTCATGGCGGGAGAGCGGAGGGCGGTCTTTCGGGGCCGCCCTCCGCATTTGGATCATAGCTACCTTGCCGTCCGCTCGGCCGCCCGCTTACCTGCTATTCGAGAGGTAAAACCTACCAAAATAAACCTGTCCCTTTTTGGCAGGTTTACAAGAAAGCGGGGATGAGATGGCGACGGTGTATGGTTATGCGCGGGTGAGTTCGCGCGATCAGAATCTGAATCGGCAGCTGGATGCGCTGGGCGCCTATGGCGTGGGCTCGGCGAATATTTATGCCGACCATGCGAGCGGCAAGGACTTCGATCGCCCGCGCTATCGCGAGCTGCTGCACATCCTGGGAGACGGGGACGTGCTGGTGGTGCTTTCTATCGACCGGCTTGGCCGTAATTACTCCGAGATTCTTGAGGAATGGCGACGCATTACCAAGGAGCTCGGGGTTGCCATTGTGGTGTTGGACATGCCATTGCTTGACACGCGCGCCAGGGCCAGCGGCGCGCCGGATGTGACCAATACCCTGATTGCCGATATTGTGCTACAACTGCTGAGCTACGTGGCGCAGGTGGAGCGCGAGAATATTCATCGGCGCCAAGCGGAGGGGATTGCAGCGGCGCGGGCGCGAGGGGTCCGTTTCGGTCGACCTCGCAAGCCGTGCCCTCCTCAGTTTGAGCTGGTACGCGATAGCTATGAGGCAGGCGATATTACCCGCAGCCAGGCAGCAAAGTGCCTGGGCGTGTGCGTGGGGACGTTCGATCGCTGGATGCGCGAGGCGGGGTAGAGGTTTGCGGCACGTCCGATTGGCGCCCACGCGAGGCGGTATCGGTAACAGCCCTGTTACCGATAATGCGACCTCGTTGAAATATTTTGTGTCGCGCGTATTTCCGAGCGGTCGGATTTGAGGGGCGAGCGGTAGAACGCTCGCCCTTTGTGCGCCACGATGCGGCACAATGTACCGTAAAAGCTGTTTATATCCGGTACGAATCGTTCGTTGGTCTTTAATTCTTCTCAAGGGAGGTGTTTGAGATGGCAAACGGATTGCTTTTGCGGCTTCGCGAGCGTGAGCTCAGCGCGAGCCCGGCGGAACGCAATGTCATCGCATATGTAAGCGCTCATCCGCACGAGGTGGTCGGGCTGTCCGTCCGCGGTCTTGCCGATGCCACGTTCTCCTCGCCCTCGAGCATTTTGCGCTTTTGCAAGCGCTTGGGTTTTGCGGGCTACAAGGAGTTCCAGCGCGAACTGATTGCCGAGCTGGCGCTCTTGGGTGACAAGAAAGACGTTGCCCTCGAGGACATCTCCATGGATGACAGCGTCGAACGTATCGTGGGGAAGGTGATGAAAAGCAACGTGCGCACGATCGAAGCGACGGCGCGAACGCTCGATTACACCGTCTTGGAGCGATGCGCGGCCTATCTTAAGCGGGCACGCGCAGTCAATCTGTTCGGTATCGGTGCCTCTCGTTTGGTCGCGCACGATCTGGCACAAAAGCTCATGCGTGTCGACAAAGAGTGCCATCTGTACGACGACTGGCATGATCAGCTCTTGTGTGCCAAGAACATGCATGAGGGCGATATGGCAATCGCCTTTAGCTACTCGGGCTTGACGCAAGAGGTGCTGGACTGCACCGCCGAGGCCCAACGTCACAACTGTCCCGTTGTGGCCGTTACCAAAGTAGATGGATCATCCAAGCTTGCCACCGTGGCCGATGCCGTGCTCGGCGTCGCTGCGAGTGAACCCTTGGTCCGCAGCGGTGCCATGGCTTCGCGTATGGCCCAGCTTATGGTTGTCGATGCCCTGTACGCTGCTTACGTTGCCAGCGACTACGAACGGGCGACGCATGTCATTAAGCAAAACTACATCGAGAAACAGGAAAGATGAGGTGAATGAAATGCTCGATTTAACAAAATTCACGACCGAACAGCGTAATCAAAGTTCAATGGACCTCGATACGATGACATCGCTGCAAATCGTCACGACGATGAATGATGAGGATCTTCGTGCCGTCCAGTCGGTCACGAAGGTGTTGCCCCAGGTTGCCACAGCAATCGACTGGGCTGCTGAGGCACTCGAGCGCGGCGGGCGCGTCTTTTACATGGGCGCAGGCACCAGCGGTCGTCTGGGTGTACTCGACGCTTCGGAGTGTCCGCCCACGTTTGGCGTGTCACCCGATCTGATTGTCGGGCTCATTGCCGGAGGCGAGACGGCGTTTATCAAGGCTGTCGAAGGTGCCGAAGACAGCGAGGAGCTTGGCGCGAGCGACCTGCGGGAGCGTGGACTCTCGGAGAAGGATCTTGTCGTTGGCCTGGCGGCAAGCGGTCGTACTCCCTATGTGGTGGGCGGCCTTATGTACGCCAAGGCAACTGGGTGCAAGACCATTGCAATTGCCTGCAACCAAGGGTCGAAGATCGGGGAGAGCGCAGATCTTGCCATTGAGCCCGTGCCAGGTCCCGAGGTGCTGACCGGCTCAACGAGGCTCAAGGCGGGAACGGTTCAAAAGCTCATTCTCAACATGATTTCGACCGGTGCCATGGTCAAGATCGGCAAGGTATACCAAAACCTGATGGTCGATGTGCAGCAGACGAACGAGAAGTTGGTGGTGCGCGGCCAGAACATCGTGATGGAGGCGACCGGCTGCACGCGCGAGCGCGCTATTCAGGCGCTTGCAGATGCCGGCGGCCACGTAAAAACCGCTATTGTCTCGGTACTGCTGGACTGCGATGCCGAGCAGGCTGCGGTAGCTCTTGAGCGAGCGCGAGGCCATGTCCGTGCTGCGGTGAGTGGCCATGAGAAGAGCAATGCCGATGCCCAATAGGTGTGCGGCGTGAGCTGATATGACATCCAGACGAGATACCCAATACAAGGAGGAGTTATGACGAACAAAGAGCTGGCTCAAAAGCTGCTGGACCTTTTGGGCGGTAAAGACAACGTGCTCGCAAACGCGGCGTGCATGACGCGCCTGCGCGTGACCGTCAAAGACACGGGCAACGTCGACACGGAGGGCATTAAGGCACTCGACGGCGTGATGGGCCTGGTCGAGGACGACACGATGCAGATCGTGCTGGGTCCGGGCAAGGTGAATAAGGTGCTCGAGGAGTGCTCCAAGCTCACCGGCCTTGCGAAAGGCGTTGCCGACGAGAGCGTGGTTGACGCTGCGGCCACAAACAAGGCCGCGCAGAAGGCCAAATACGAGTCTAAGCCGGTTCAGGCCTTCCTCAAGAAGATTTCCAATGTCTTCGTCGCCCTGCTTCCCGGCATCATTGCGGCTGGTCTCATCAACGGTATCTGCAACGTCATTAACGTCTCGACGGCAGGCGCGCTTGCAGGCGAGTGGTGGTACCAGGGCATTCGTTCCATGGGCTGGGCCTTGTTTGCCTATCTGCCCATCTTGGTGGGCTATAACGCGGCACGTGAGTTTGGTGGCTCCGCTGCGCTGGGCGGCATCGCCGGCATGATGTGTATCGCCAACAGTGCTATGCCCCTGCTTGCGCCTGGTGCGGCTGATCCTGCCACTGCCATTCTGCTGCCGCTCACCAATGCGCAGTACAACCCCGCAGCGGGCGGCATGATCGCGGCTCTTATCGCTGGCGCATTTTTTGCCTGGATGGAGCGTCAGATTCGCAAGGTTATGCCCAACGCACTCGACACGTTCTTGTCCCCGCTGCTGGTGCTCATCATCGGCGCCTTTGCTCTGATGCTCGTCATCCAGCCGGTTGGCGCATGGCTGACGACTGCCATCTTTAGCGTTTTGACCTTTATCTTCGAGAAGCTGGGCGTCCTGGGCGGCTATATCCTGTCGGCAGGCTTCTTGCCGCTGGTTTCCGTCGGCCTGCATCAGGCGCTCACGCCGATCCACGCTATGCTCAACGATCCCGACGGCGCTACCAAGGGCATCAATTACTTGCTCCCCATCCTTATGATGGCTGGCGGCGGCCAGGTCGGTGCCGGTTTGGCGCTGTACTTTAAGACCAAGAACGCCAAGCTCAAGAAGTACGTCGCAGAGTCCATTCCCGTTGGCATCCTGGGTGTGGGCGAGCCTCTGATGTATGCCGTTACGCTGCCGCTCGTTCGTCCGTTTGTAACGGCCTGCCTGGGTGCCGGATTTGGCGGCGCGCTCGCGGCGCTGCTTCACATCGGCACGGTTTCTCAGGGCGTTTCCGGTCTGTTTGGCCTGCTGATCGTCGTTCCTGGCCAGCAGCTCGGCTACGTTGCCGCTATGCTGCTTGCCTATGCCGCCGGCTTTGTCCTGACGTGGTTCTTTGGCGTCGACGAGCAGAAGATCAATGAGTTCTTTGGCGAGTAGTTTGATATCGCGAGCCGTGTTGCTCGGGGTTCGCGGCGCGCGGCAGATTTCTTGATGCTATGGTTGTGCCGGCGGGGCTAACTGCTCCGCCGGCCTTTTTTAAAGGAGCGTTGTAGCGTGAAAACGGGTATTTCGATTTATCTTTCCAGCCCTCTGCAGGATATTGAGCGGACGATTGAGCGTGGTGCCGCGGCGGGTGCGCGCTACGCGTTCACCTCACTGCATATTCCCGAGGATGGGGGAGCGGCGTATACCGATAAGGTCCGTCATGTGCTGTCGCTGCTTTCCGCCCGCGGCATTGCGCTCATTGCCGATGTGGGGCCGCGCACGTGCGATTTGCTCGGGCTTGAGCGCATCGAGGACCTGCGCGATCTGGGGTTGGAATACCTTCGTTTGGACTATGGCTTTAGCGCCCGGCGGGTCGCGGAGCTGTCCGGTGTATTTCGCATTGTGGTCAATGCATCGACGGTGAGTTCTGATGAAATCGCATCGTGGCGTGAGGCCGGTGCCGATGTGACTCGTTTTGCCGCCTGTCACAATTTTTACCCCAAGCCTTATACCGGTTTAGCTCTGGAGGACATTGCTCGGGTGAATCTTCGTCTTGCGGCGCTTGGATTCGAAATCATGGCTTTTGTGCCGGGTGATGCCAACGTTCGCGGGCCGGTATTCGAGGGACTGCCGACGGTCGAGGCACAGCGCGGTCGCGCGTCAAAGGTTGCCCTCAACATGCTTGAGCTCGCACATGGCGCCGATTGCGACATTGTGTTGGTCGGCGACCCCGATCTTTCCGATGCGGGCTGGGCGCAGTTTGCTCAAGTTTCCGCCGGATACGTGGACCTGCAATGCGAGCTTGAGTCTGGTTATGCCTATGTACGTGGGCAGATTCATCACGACCGGCCCGACTCGAGTGTCCTCATCTTTAGGTCTCAGGAGTCACGTACGACGCATAAGCCGGATTCCGTGCCGACGGATGCCGGAGCCGGCCTGCCGCGAAAGGCGGGGTCGATCGCTGTGAGCAATAGCGGATATGGGCGCTACGAAGGCGAGCTTGAGATTGCGCGGGTCGATCTTCCCGGTGACGAGCGCATGAACGTTGCGGGCCATATCACGCCCGAGGCAATGGAGCTGCTGCCGTTCATCAAACGCGGATTCGGGGTACGGTTCGTTTAGCGTGTGACCCGTGGGCTACAATTGGCCCATCATACGAAGGCGCCTCGTGTGGCGTGTGCCTGCGTTGGCCGATCTATATTCGGAGGATTCCCATGACCGTACTGTTTGTTGAATATCCCAAGTGCTCGACCTGTAAGAAGGCCAAGGCATGGCTGGACGAACACGGGGTAGAGTATATCGACCGCGATATCGTTTTGGACAATCCCACGGCTGATGAGCTTGCGACCTGGATTGCTCGTTCGGGACTGCCGGTGCGGCGCTTCTTTAATTCGTCGGGCATGAAATATCGAGAGCTGGGCCTGAAGGCGCGTCTAGATGCGGGCATGACGGATCGGGAGTGCTACGAGCTGCTGGCGACCGACGGCATGCTGGTCAAGCGTCCGCTGTTGGTGGGCGACGACTTTGCGATTCCCGGCTTTAGGGAAGCAGCTTGGACCGAGGCGCTGCTGTAGCGGCTGCGGAAAGTGCGACCCGTTTTGAGTGCTCAGGGTGG
Organism: uncultured bacterium; assembly: GCA_905214465.1. GTDB lineage: Bacteria > Actinomycetota > Coriobacteriia > Coriobacteriales > Coriobacteriaceae > Collinsella. Next base: position 106,944 of record CAJMMD010000003.1, on the reverse strand, counting down.
GACGTGTTTTCCATCGGCGGGCTCGCTCGGCTCAATCCTCGAGCTGTGCCCATTCGTGCGGATCGTAGACCTTTACGTGCTTGTTGGGCTTGCCGCTCCAGTACTCCTCGTCCATAAAGGGCAGATATGCCTGAACACCGGGGCAGATAAAGGGAATCCGCTGCTGTTGCAGTCGCTCGCGCTGTCGCTGCTCCAGGTGCGCCTCGGATATGACAGTCGGCATACCGGACAGCTCGACGAGGCTTGACTGGATTCGCTTAAGGTCGGGGAGTCCCGCGTGCCATGACATCCGCATGATCAAAAAGGATGCACGGCGGTATTTTGCCTGCATCACCGTGATGGCGGGGCGCAGAGTGGGATGGATTTTGTCCCGTTCGGGCCAAAGGTCAGCAGTGATCTCGAGGCCCAGGGTCTCCCATAGGTAATCAAGCTCTTCGTCCATGGCGCCTCGATATCTACGTGATCATTGATACTTCGATTGTGTTGCCTGGTGCTATCGTTTTCGCGGTAGAATCTGCCAACGGTTGACGGCTACCGCTCGCGGCGTTTTGTCCTTCGTGTGCAGCGGTCGACTTCACAGGTCCTTCACGTGTTGGCCGTATTTGACTGAATTTCAAAAAAGTCAAAATTGGGGCTTGCGTCACGGCCGAACTTCCCGTATATTTCTTTCTTGCGCAAAGGCACAGCCGAGCGCAGCGATGCAGTCATTGGGATGTCGTCTAATGGCAGGACAGCGGATTCTGGTTCCGTCAATGGGGGTTCGACTCCCTCCATCCCAGCCATTGCATTTGCTACATATGGCCCGTTCGTCTAGCGGTTTAGGACGCCGCCCTCTCAAGGCGGAGATCACCAGTTCGAATCTGGTACGGGCTACCAAAATTGAACGCCCGGGCCTCGTAAGAGACCCGGGTTTTGTGTATTGACCGATATTTAAGGCGCGCGTTGAGTCTGCCGCCCGGACCGAGGAGTTGTCATGGACCTGCCTATCAGCTTGGAAGACATCACGTATGCCGAGAACTATCTGGCGCAGGGCGACCTGGCTACGGCGACGCCGCTGCTGGAGCGTCTGGTGGAGCTTGCCGAGGAGTATATCGACGCTGAATGCAAGACGGAGGAGAAGCGCCAGTACTTTAGCTTCGACAGCAAGTTTGAGCGTCTGGCCTACCGCCGCGTGGAAAAGGATCCGCGCGAGCTGGTTCAGGTCGAGGTGCCCTTTGATCGCCTGTATTCCGACATGGCGTATGCCTACATTCGCCAGCAGGATTATGTGAGTGCTCGGAATGCCCTGATGCAGGCCGTGCGTTGGGATCCCATGAACTGCAACTATCGCTTGGACTTGGCCGAGCTGTTCCGCGCGCTCGAGGACAAGCAGGAGTGGGCATCGCTCTCGTTCTCGGTGCTGGAGCGCGCGAGCGACGGTAAGTGCGCCGCACGCGCCTACACCAACTTGGGTCAGTACTTCTTGGAGCCCGAGGCCGAGAACATTTCGGCTGCCGTGGGCTGCGCGCGTCTGGCGCTGCGCCTGGCGCCCAATGATGCGCATACGACGCGCCTGCTCAACAAGATCCATACCACCTATCCGGATGCCGCGGACGAGAGTGACGACCATGTGATGGGTGAGCTCGCCCTGCAGGGCGTGCCGACCTCGCCTTCGGCCGAGATCGCCATCTGCCTGATCATGTGCGCGACCGATGCTGCAAGCGACGGCGACAAGCAGGAGGCGACGCGCCTGACGGTCCGTGCCCGCGACCTGGTGGGCGAGGAGGCATGCGCGGCGATTATCAAGCTGGTGCGCGAGAGCGATGCCGAGCTTAATGCCGAGCGCAGGGCAAAGCGCGAGGCTGCGGGCTCAAACGCCGATGGCGCCAAGGAGGCCGGCGATGCCCAGTAAGCGCGAGCGCAAGCTCATTTCCAAGAATCGCTCGGCACATCACGAGTACTTTATCGATGAGACGTTTGAGTGCGGTATTGAGCTGAGCGGTACCGAGGTCAAGTCGATTCGCGAGCGCGCGTGCCAGATTACCGATACCTTCGCACTGATTCGTGGTGGGGAGTGCTGGCTCGTCGGCCTGCATATCCACCCTTATAGCCATGGTGGCGTGTGGAATCGCGATCCCGACCGTCGGCGCCGTCTGCTGCTGCACCGCAAGGAGATCGACTTTCTTGACGGCAAACTTCGCAACCGCGGCTATGCGCTGGTGCCGCTGGAGCTCTACTTTAATACCGACGGCCGCGTAAAGCTGCTGCTGGGCCTAGGCCGCGGCAAGAAGCTTTACGACAAGCGCGAGGATATGGCCAAGCGCGATGTCCAGCGCGAGATCGACCGCGCCCTCAAGGAGCGCAATCGCTAGGCGTTCTGTATAAGTTGCGGTGGAATACGGACTGTTTTGCCTGTTTGAGGGGCTATTCAGTCCTTATTTCACCGCAACTGCGGGGGTCTCATCTTGCTTATACTGTTTTGACACATATGTCTCAAAGGTGGTGTCCGTTGTGGGCGCCGCCTTTTTTGTGGGTACATACATCCATGAGGTTCCAACCCGCGTTAGGGGAGTGATTGTTATGGACAAAACTGCGTTCTTTACCATGCCGAGCGGTCTGTACGTGGTGAGCGCCGCGGCAGACGGGCTGCGCGCCGGCTGCGTCATCAACACTGCGGTGCAGGTGACGTCCATGCCGCCGCGCATTTCGGTTGCCGTGAACAAGGACAACGTCACCTCGGGCGTCATCGCTTCGGCCAAAGCGTTCGCGCTGACCGTGATCGATCAGACCGCCGATATGCTCTACATCGGTAACTTTGGGTTCCGCACCAGCAGCGATTATGACAAGTTTGCCAAATACGAGACCCGCGAGACGGCTCTGGGCATGCCCTATGTGCCCGAGCACGCGGCGGCCCTGTTTAGCTGCCATTTGATCGACACTGTGGATGTTGGCACGCATCTACTGTTTATCGGCGAGGTCGAGGATGCCGAGCGCTTGAGTGACGAGACGCCGCTCACCTACGATTACTACCATAAGGTCCTGAAGGGCAAGACGCCTCCGAAGGCGTCCTCGTATCAAGGCTAGAAATGTTTTAAAAATACTTGCATTATATTATTGAGAATCTATACTGATAAATGAAGTACATCACCAGTCGCGTTTGAGAGGAGAACATCATGGCTGAGGAGAAGAAGACGTATAAGTTCGTGTGCGTCGTTTGCGGTTACGAGGTTGAGGTCGATACGCCCGAGCTGCCCGAGGATTATGTGTGCCCGGTGTGTGGCGTCGGTCCCGATCAGTTTGAGCTCGTCGAGGAGTAGCTCGCAGACACACGGCGAAAGCCGAACATAGCTCTGTCCAAGGGCCTCGGTCGAATTCTCGGCCGGGGCCCTTTTCCTCCGCCCCCAAGGGATCACGGTTGCTGTTGGCCGATCCTGTCTGTTGTGAGTCCGGCCGACCTTTTGTCTCAATCTGTAACATCTAACGGTGGAAATTGGGCCCACTTGTTACATATCGAGACAAACCAAAACCGTCCGGCAGAAGATCTCAATCTGTAACATCTAGATATCAAAAGCGGGTCTAGATGTTACAGATTGAGACGTTTGCCTGGGTAGGTACCCCGTCCCATTACATCCCTGTCAACAACACGACATCGAGAATCGTCACGACGGCACCGATCCCTACGAGCAACGCGTTAAGTGGGTGCGAGTTGGCGTATTTGCCCATGACGCGGGACGAACTGGTGAGTCGTATGAGCACAAAGACCGTAATCGGCAGCTGAAGCGACAGCAGTGCCTGACTCCAGATGAGACCCTCAAAAGGATTCGGGACGATCAGGCACGCCGGCACTGCGCCGACGAAACAGACCGCCACTCCAATCGATGAGTGCCGGTCGTGGATGTCGTATTCCTCGTCGAACATGCCCGCGGTGATGGTGCCCGCCGCCATGCCCGCTGTCACGCTACTCGAGAGACCCGCGAACAGCAGCGCTACCGCAAAGATGGTCGAGCTCGCCGGGCCTAAGATGGGGGAGAGCGTGGCCGCTGCGACGGCGAGGTCGTCTACGACAATGCCGTGCGCAAAGAAGGTCGTTGCGGCCAGGATGACCATGGCCGAGTTGATTGCCCAGCCCACGCCCATCGAAAAGAGCGTGTCGAAGAGCTCGTAGCGTAGACGCTCTTCGATAACTTTCTCGCCTTGGCCTTCGAAGTGCATGGATTGGATGACCTCGGAGTGCAGGAAGAGGTTGTGGGGCATAACGACCGCGCCCAGGACACTCACGATAATCGCGGCCGAGCCGCTGGGCATACTGGGTGTGATCCAGCTTGCGGCGGCCTGCGGCCAGTCGACCTTGACCAGTGCAAGCTCGGCCAAAAACGAGAGTCCTACCACGCCTACGAAGGCGATAATCCATCGCTCGGCGCGCTTGTAGGAGCTCGTCATGAGCATCGCCATCGATACTGCCGCCACGATGACGCAGCCCGCGCGCACGGGCAGCCCAAAGAGCATCTGGAGCGCGATCGCACCGCCCAGGACTTCGGCCATGGCGGTGGCGATGGTCGCGAGATAGGCACTGGCGAGTACCGTGCGCCCAACGAAGTGGGGGAGGTAACGTGTCGTGGCCTCGGCAAGACAGGCGCCCGTGGCGATACCCAGGTGTGCCGCGTTGTGCTGCAGCACAATGAGCATAATCGTGGACAGCGTGACGATCCACAGCAGCGCGTAGCCAAACTGCGAGCCCGCGGCCATATTGGAGGCCCAGTTGCCCGGATCGATAAAGCCGACGGTCACGAGCAGCCCAGGGCCGATATGCCGCGCAATGTCTAGGCCTCCGTGACCACCAGTGCGTCGGGAGCCAAAATGATGTTTGAGATGGTTGATCATGGTGCGCTCCTGCGTGCCGTTTGCTTGACGCCGCAAAGGATACCCGTTTTAGGCTAAAAAGTTAACCAAGACTAACAAAATATTGGTCCAGCGGGGATTGGTTGGTGCATTGGGGACATGCTGTTCTGCTCCAAAAGGTGTACGTCAGCCTCCAAAGATGTCGTTTTTTGACATGTTTGGAGGCTGATGTACGCGTTTGATGGCAAGACGTAGATGTCCCGCGTGCGTTACGCGATTGTTTCGAAACGGGTGGGAAACACAGCGGACCGGCGATGCTCCTAGTATGCCTATTCAACTGACTGTCATATTTCTAGGGGAGGATCGCGATGCAGGCAGATTCCGCTCAACAGCAGGGCCTTTATCGCCCCGAATTCGACCACGATGCATGTGGCATCGGCGCACTTGCCGATATCAACGGTGAGCGCCATCACCAGATTCTGGACGACGCGCTGTCCATTCTGGTCAACTTGGAGCACCGCGGCGGCACGGGACTCGAGAAGAACACCGGCGACGGTGCCGGTATCCTGTTCCAGGTTCCGCATCACTTTTTTCGCAAAGAGGCTCAAAAGTGCGGCCAGATTCTGCCGGCAGAGGGCGACTATGGCGTGGCCATGCTGTTCTTTCCGCAGGACGACAAGGGCGTAGAGGATGCCCGTCGCGTGTTTGAGGAGGGCTGCGCCGAGGCCGGCGTGCCGCTGCTCTTTTGGCGCGAGGTGCCCGTCGACCCGCACGACCTGGGCGAGACGGCACGCGCCTGCATGCCCACCATTCTGCAAGCCTTTCTGGGCCGCCCCGACGATACGCCGGCGGGTGACGCCTTCGAGCGCCGCCTGTACGTGTGCCGTCGCACTATCGAGAAGAAGGCCGACGCCGAGTTTGCCCTGCGCGACAAGATCTTCTACGTCTGCTCCATGAGCTCGCGCACTATCGTGTACAAGGGCATGCTCGTCGCCACGCAGATGCGCCGCTTCTTCATCGATCTCAACGACGCCGCTGTCAAGACGGCCGTTGCGCTCGTCCACTCGCGCTACTCCACCAACACCACGCCCAGCTGGGAGCGTGCGCACCCCAACCGTTTTATCATCCACAACGGCGAGATCAACACCCTCAAGGGCAACGTCAACTGGATTCGCGCCCGCGAGCCCAACCTGTACAGCCCCGTGCTGCAGCACGATCTTGAGCGCGTGATGCCCATCATCAACCGCGAGGGTTCCGACTCGGCGATTTTGGACAACGTGCTTGAGTTTTTGGTTATGAACGGTCGCCCGCTTACGCGCGCTGCGTCCATGCTGCTACCTGAGCCGTGGGACCACAACGACAGTCTGAGCGAGGAGCGCCGCGCCTACGACGCCTACCAGTCCATGCTCATGGAGCCCTGGGACGGCCCGGCGGCCATCGCCTTTACCGACGGTCGCACGCTGGGCGCCGCCCTCGACCGCAACGGCTTGCGCCCCGCCCGCTACTACGTGACGCGCGATGGCCGCTTTATGCTGGCAAGCGAAGTGGGCACCATCGAGGTGCGCCCCGAGAACATCCTGACGAGCGGCTGCCTGGGACCGGGCCAGATGCTCGAGGTCGATTTTGCCCGCGGCCGCGTCATCTACAACGACGAGCTGCGCGCCCGCTATGCCAAGGAGAAGCCCTACCACGACTGGATTGCCGAGGAGACGCTGGCCGTCGACGCGCTCGATGAGTCCGCCGCGCCCGCGCCCGCCGAGGACGCCGAGGTGCCCGCCGCCGTGCGTATGGCCAAGCTCGGCTACCACTGGGATGACGTCGACGAGGTCGTGCGTCCTATGGCCCAGCAGGGCAAGGCCCCACTCGCCTCGATGGGCATCGACGCACCGCTGGCCTGCCTGTCCAAGAAGACGCGCTCGTTCTTTGACTACTTCTATCAGCTGTTCGCTCAGGTCACGAATCCTCCGATCGATGCCCTGCGTGAGCATATGGTAACTTCGACCACGCTCTACCTGGGCAACCACGGCAACCTGCTTGAGGATTCCCGTACGGCCTGCCAGCTGGTGCGCCTGGAGCGTCCGCTGCTGAGCGAGGAGGAGTTTGACCGCATCTGCGCCATCGACCGCGTGGGCTTTAAGACCCGCCGCTTCCGTGCCGTCTACCGCCGCGATGCCGGCGAGGGCGCGCTGCAGGCTGGGCTCAAGCAGCTTGCCGAGGACGTCGAGGCTGCGGTCCGCGATGGCGTGAACATCGTGGTGCTGAGCGACCGTGCTGCGGCGGGCGAGGTCCCTGTGCCGTCACTGCTCGCCGTGGGATGCGTGCACAACCACCTGATCCGCGCCGGCGTGCGTACTTTTGCCGACATCGTGGTGGAGTGTGGCGACGCCGTGTCCCCGCACGACTTTGCGGCGCTGGTGGGCTACTCCGCGAGCGGCATCTATCCGTACAACGCACATGCGTGCATCCGCGATCTGGCGGCACGCGGCGACCTGGACGTGACGGCCGAGCAGGGCATCGCCAACTACAACAAGGCTGCGACCGCCGGCATCGTCTCCATCATGTCCAAGATGGGCATCTCCACAGTGCAGAGCTACCATTCGGCGCAGATCTTCGAGGCCGTGGGCTTTACGCCGGAGTTCGTCAACGCGTACTTCGCCGGCACGGTGAGCCGTGTGGGTGGTATGGGTGTCGAGGACGTTGAGCGCGAGCAAAACGAGCGCTACGACGCCGCGCTCGCCATCCTTAAGAGCCCGGCTCCCGATCAGCTGCCTACGCTGGGTCTGACCAAGTGGCGCCCGCTCGGCGGCGAGGAACACCTCATCGACCCCCAGACCGTCTACCTGCTGCAGACCGCCTGCCGTGAGGACAGCTACGACACCTTTAAGGAGTACAGCGCCCGTCTGCACCGTACCGGCCGTGCCGTGCGCCTGCGCGACTTGCTCGACTTTGATGCCAGCGGCCGCACCCCGGTGGCACTCGACGAGGTCGAGCCCGCGCTCAACATCGTCCGCCGCTTTAACACCGGCGCCATGTCGTACGGCTCCATCAGCAAAGAGGCGCACGAGTGCATGGCTATCGCTATGAACCGTCTGCATGGCCGTTCCAACTCAGGCGAGGGCGGCGAGGACCCGCGTCGCGAGACCCCGCTGGCCAACGGCGACTCCAAGAACTCCGCGATCAAGCAGGTGGCAAGTGCGCGCTTTGGCGTGACGAGCCGCTATCTGTGCAGCGCCTTTGAGATTCAGATTAAGATGGCCCAGGGCGCCAAGCCCGGCGAGGGCGGCCACCTGCCCGGCAAGAAGGTCTACCCTTGGATTGCCGAGGTCCGTCAGTCCACTCCCGGCATCGGCCTGATCTCGCCTCCGCCGCACCACGACATCTACTCCATCGAGGACCTGGCAGAGCTGATCTTTGACCTTAAGAACGCCAACCCCGGCGCGCGCGTGTCGGTCAAGCTGGTCAGTGAGGCGGGCGTCGGCACCATCGCCACCGGCGTGGCCAAGGGTGCTGCCGACAAGATCTTGATCAGCGGCCACAACGGCGGCTCGGGTGCCGCTGCGCGCGACTCTATCTGGCACGCCGGTCTGCCGCTGGAGCTCGGTCTTGCCGAGGCTCAACAGACGCTGCTGCAAAACGGCCTGCGCTCGCGCGTGGTGCTCGAGGCCGACGGCAAGCTCATGGACGGCACCGATGTCGCCGTCGCCTGCTTGCTGGGCGCCGAGGAGTTTGGCTTTGCGACCATGCCGCTCATCTCCATGGGTTGCCTCATGCAGCGTGACTGTCAGCAGGATACCTGCCCGGCCGGCATCGCCACGCAAAACTGCCGCCTGCGTCACGGCTTCCGCGGTAAGCCCGAGCACGTTGAGCACTTTATGCTCTTTGTGGCCGAGCAGCTGCGCGAGGTTATGGCGAGCCTGGGTTTCCGCACCGTCGACGAGATGGTCGGCCACCCCGAGTGCTTGCGCCAGATCGAGGTCCCGGGCAACCGCAAGGCCAACCTGCTCGATCTGTCGCCCGTGCTGGCGAGCGCGACCTGCGAGTTTGGTGCCCATATCCCGGGTGCCGACGGTCGTCACTTCCTGCCGCAGATGGCTGCCGACAGCGAGCTCGACAAGACGCTCGACTCCACGTTGTTCGTGCCCTATACGGCCGATGCCCGTGCGCACCTGCGTCCGATTCGTTTCCGCGCCGATATCGCCAACGTCAACCGCTGCGTGGGCACCATCCTGGGCAACGCGGTGACCAAGGCTCATCCCGAGGGCCTGCCCGCCGGCTCCATCACCATCGATTGCGATGGTTCGGCCGGTCAGAGCTTTGGCGCCTTCCTGCCGCGCGGCATTACGCTCAACGTGTGCGGTGACGCCAACGACTACTTTGGCAAGGGCCTTTCGGGCGGCGAGGTGTCTGTGCGCCCCAACCCGCATGCGACCTACAAGTTCGACGAGAACATCATTGTGGGCAACGTTGCGTTCTTTGGCGCTACGAGCGGCCGCGGCTTCATTAACGGTCTGGCGGGCCAGCGCTTTGGCGTACGCAACTCCGGTGCCACCGTGGTGGTCGAGGGCTGCGGCAACCATGGCTGCGAGTACATGACGGGCGGTCTGGCGCTCATCCTGGGTGAGGTCGGGCAGAACTTCGCCGCCGGTATGACGGGTGGCGTGGCCTATGTCTTTGACCAATACGGCACGCTCGACGCCCGCGTGAACCACGAGAGCGTCGAGCTTAAGGCCCCGACGGCCGTCGAGCTGGCGCAGATTCGCGAGCTCATCCAGGAGCACGTGGACGCGACACAGAGTCCACGCGGCATTAAGCTGCTCTACAGCTTTGAGACGATGAGTAAGCACTTTGTGAAGGTCATTCCGACCGAGTATGAGCGCGTGCTGGCGATTGTCGCCGCCGCCGAGGCCGTCGGCAAGACGCATGCGCAGGCCGAGGAGCTGGCGTTTGACATTGTGACCGGTCGCGCGAGCGCCGCGGATGTCGCTCGCTTCGATGTGGCGGGTGGTGTCGCTGGTGCTGTGCCCGCCGCCGCCAGCTCTGTTGCTTCGACCAAGAAGGAGGCGTAAGTGCCATGGGTAAGCCCGGTGCTTTTCTTGATATCGATCGCGTGACCCACGAGCTTCGCCCCGTGGAGGAGCGCAGTCATGATTTTGATCCCCTGTATGTGGAGCTCGATGACGACGCACGTCGCGCCCAGGCGAGCCGCTGCATGATGTGCGGCGTGGCGTTTTGCCAGATGGGCGCGAGCTTTGGCAAGGCGCGCCCGAGCGGCTGCCCGCTGCACAACTTGATTCCCGAGTGGAACGAGCTGGTGTACCGCGGCCGCTGGGATGAGGCTGCCGAGCGCCTGTCGCTCACCTCGCCCATGCCCGAGTTCACGAGCCGCGTGTGCCCGGCACTGTGCGAGGCCGCGTGCAACCTGGGTTCGGTCGACGGCCAGCCCACGACGATCCATGACAACGAGCGTGCGATCAGCGACCATGAGTGGGCAAACGGTGGCCCGCGCCGCTTTGAGCCGGCGGGGGAGGGCGCACCCACGGTTGCCGTGGTGGGTTCCGGTCCTGCTGGTCTGGTGGCTGCATGGGAGCTTGCGCGTCGCGGCGCCCGCGTGACGGTGTTTGAGCGCGACGACCGCCCCGGCGGCCTGCTCATGTACGGCATTCCCAACATGAAGCTCGAGAAGTCCGTGGTCGAGCGTCGCGTGGCGCTCATGCGCGAGCTGGGCATTGTGTTCGAGCTGAGTGCCGACGTGAGCGATCCCAAGGTTACCGCCAGGCTCGACGACTTTGACGCCGTCGTGGTGGCTGCCGGCGCCCGTGCTCCGCGTGGACTGGCTGCTGAGAATATTGACGCGCCCGGCGTGGTGTACGCGGTGGACTACCTGACGGCTTCGACCGTCTCGGTGCTCGATGGCGGCGAGCCTGCCATCGATGCACGCGGCCTGGACGTTGCGGTCATTGGCGGTGGCGATACCGGCAACGACTGCGTGGGTACCGCCGTGCGTCAGGGCGCGCGCAGCGTGCGCCAGTTTGAGTTCTTGCCGGCTGCGACCGATAAGCGCGCGGCGAGCAACCCCTGGCCGCAGTGGCCCAACGTTAAGAAGACCGACTACGGCCAGCAAGAGGTTATCGCTGCGATGGGTGGCGAGATGCGTGCCTGGGGCGTGGATACCCTCGAGGTGCTGCTGGACAAGAAGGGTGCGGCTGCGGGCCTGCGCGTGGTCGATCTGGACTGGTCGGCGGGAAAGCCCGAGTGCATCGCGGGCTCTGAGCACGAGGTGCCGGCCCAGCTGGTGCTCATTGCCTGCGGCTTTACGGGCCCGGAGCACAGCGTGTTCGACGCTGCCGGCGTGCCTGTTGCCGCCGCTGGCCGTCCGCTGCCGGTGATGGCTGCCGAGGGCTCGCATCTTGCGGCGCGTGTCGACGGCGTCGCCGCGGATGCCGCGCCGGTGTATGTTGCCGGCGACGCTCGCAACGGCAGCTCGCTCGTGGTGAACGCTATGGCCGACGCCCTGGCCTGCGCTGCTGAAGTCGCCGATGCGCTGGAGCTGTAAAGTAGTCACGGAGATATTCAACAATCGAATCGGCAAGGGCTGTCCCCAACTGCCGGCACAAAAGGAACGTCCCTAAGTGCCGGCAGTTAGGGACGTTCCTTTTCTGTCGGCATTCGGGGACACTCCTTGCGGATTTGCGAGCAGTTTGCTCGTTTGTCGACGTACGGGCGTTCATTTGTCGACTTCTTGGGCTGTGGTCACCTGTTGTTTAAGTGGTGGCTGCGGGCATCTGGCTCAAAAGGGCGGGTTGGCCGTCGATGTTTACCTGCGGTTTTGTTGCGGCGCGCATTTTCGGTCAAGCTTTTCGTCAAGTGTTTGGTCAGCATCTGGTTTGCAGCCGGAGGCCTATTTTGCCCGCGCTGGTCGTGGCTGCCCACCCTCCTTGTAAGCTCAAATTGAGGTCCATCAGTTTGAGGAGGATGCCATGACTGACCACGCTTTTGACCGAGCAGAGCTGGCTGAAGCCGTCGGCAACGATATTGCCGACATGGCTCACTTTTGGATGCTGCGGAAGTTTCAATTCCTGGAGCCGGCGCGCGAACAGTTCGAGATCATTGTCGACCCGTGGCTCAGCTATTGCACCGAGCCTTCGCAAAACGAAATCATGGCCTACAACATGGCGTTTACCGATTGGCTGCTGTTTGAGCGCCCCTATCGCCATGGCAAAACGCTGCTCGAGCTATATGTTGACGAGCCGCCGGCATCGCTTTCGCCTGCCTCGCTCAAGCGGCTCGAGCAGGTACGCGACACGCAGTATTTCTCGCGCTTTGGCATTTTGGACAAGGATCCTGCGTCCGGCATGGTCGTGCTGAAGGACACGCGCACCGATCATCGCTTTGATGTCTACGATCCGCATATCGTGCAGAAGGAGCACTGGAGTGACGGCGCGATTGCGGTGCGCCTCGCCTGCGTCGATGATGTCTGGCTTACGGCGGGACAGCTCTACCTGTATGACATCGCGCGGCTGAGCGATACGGCGGTCGATGGGCCGGGTGCGGTGCATCCGGAGGACCTGCAGGACGGCTTTGACACCTCGTGCATCAGCTTCTTCTTGCGTCTGGTCCGCGACATCATGGGCGTCCAGGGGCGGTACGTAAAGTCGCTCAACATCTACGAGCAGGAGTGGGAGTAGGGGATGGGTGGTTGTCGCCTGCCTTGCCTTTTGCCTTTTTGTCTCGATCTGTAACGTTTGGGGACAAAAAACCAGCCTATCTGTTACAGATCGAGACGAACGCTTGGGCACCGCTGGTTTGTCTAAATCTGTAACGTTTAGGGGCCTGAAGAACGGTTTACTGTTACAGATCAAGACATTTGTCGGCGGAGGCAACGGTGACGATGGTTCATTTGTCCGATGTGGTGGTGATGGAAGTGTCTAATACCGTTTTCAAGCACAAGCATACGACTCGCAACACGTTGGCGCGGAATAGGATGCTCGCGCGACTCACGGAGGCGACCGAGCAAGGTGCGCTGCTCGCAACGCATGACAATGCCGAGCTCATGTGGCTACGGCGTCATGTGGGAACCGATGATATTGCGGAGCCCGAGCCGTATTTGTTCTGCTTTCAACATGATTGGGGTGTACTGACGCCGGCGGAGCGAGCGCTGCGTACCATCAAAGGGCTTGCAGAGTTTCATCCCGATTGGGCGTTTTGGGGCTATGACGCGGCGCTTTTGTGGGGTCTGGAGGTGCCGAATGATCTGCTTGGGCCACGATATCTTGTTAAGACAGGTTGCTCGGTGCCGCTGAGTGCAGGATGTCGGCTGTTGCGTCCGCAGGCGGCGGGCGCACTTGAACAAGTCGACGGCGTGCAGGCGACGTCGTTTTGGCGCACGGTGGAGGATTGCTTGCTGCGTGCGCCGTTCTCCTACGGGTTGGCGATTGCCGATTCTGCATTGAGGGCAAGGGGCGTATCGCGCGATGACCTGTGCGAGTGTCTCCGCGCCGATTGCGAGGGCAGGCGAGGGTATCGCAGGGCACAGGTGATTGCGTCGTATGCGGACGGGCTGTCTGAAAACGGCGGCGAGTCTCGGTTCCGAGCATTCTTTATTGCGTACGGCTTTCCGGTTCCGGAGCTGCAGGTGGAGTTTCGCGACCCGCTCGATCCGAGCCAGGTGTTTCGCGTCGACTATTTTTGGCGGCTCGAGGACGGGACATGTGTCATCGGCGAGCTCGACGGAAAGGGGAAGTACACCTTGCAGAGCGGCGGGGGTCGGGAGTCGGTTGACCCATTCGTGGCAGAGCGTCAGCGGGAATCTCATCTGACAATGCTCGGGCATAAGGTGCTTCGGTTTACGTTTGATGAACTCAAAGACCCGGGGAAGCTGGCTGAAAAGATGAGGCTGGCGGGTATTTCGCAGCGGGCCGATTTGGCTGAGGGATGGAAGCGTCAGTGGTATGGGTGCTAAGGGGTGCAACTGACGCGAATGTGGTTGTTTCTGCCGAGTTTGTCTCGATCTGTAACAACAAGGGGCCGTTTGGCCTCGTAGCTGTTACAGATCGAGACAGAAGGTTGGCGCCTGGTGAAAGTTCTCAATCTGTAACATCTAACGGCCAAAATTCGACCCAACTGTTACAGATCGAGACAAAGGTTGGACGCGGTGCCGAAAGATCTCGATCTGTAACATCTGGCTGCTAAAACCCGGTCTACCTGTTATAGATCGAGAGATTTCCCTAGTGCCGCTGGGATGGGATTGCAACGTATTCCGTCCCCCACATCCTCTCTTCCTTCCGTTAACCGATGCGTCTGCAGCAATCCAGCGGGACTAGGTGATAATGGACAAATGTTCAAGTTAATCGTGAGGGAGGAGCTCGATATGGCGTCTGCCGATCGTTCCACGTTGTTTATCAATGCGACCATTCTGGATGGTTCGGAACATATGGAGCCGCAACCCGATATGGCCGTGACTGTTGAGCGCGGCGTCATCACCTGGATGGGGCCGAGTGCTGTGGCGCAGGCGCCTGCAGGTGCCGAGGTTATCGACCTGGGTGGTGCGTATCTCATGCCCGGTCTCATCAATATGCATGCGCATCTGTGCGGCTCGGGCAAGCCTGTCTCGGCCGGCGATGCGGGCGCACTTATGAAGAAGCTCGATAATCCCGTGGGCCGCGCCATCGTCCGCCACATCCTCAAAGGCAGCGCCCAGCAGCAGTTGGCAAGCGGCGTGACCACGGTGCGCGGTGCGGGTGACCCGCTGTTTGCCGATATTGCCGTGCGCAACGCTATCGACGCCGGCAAGTATCAGGGTCCGCGTCTGGTGGCGCCGGGAACGGGTGTCACGGTGCCGGGCGGTCACGGTGCGGGGCTGTTCGCGCAGGTCGCCGATACCCCCGATGAGGCGGCCGAACAAGTGCGTGACTTGCATGCGCGCGGTGCCGACGTCATCAAGCTGTTCGTGACGGGCGGCGTGTTCGACGCGACCGAAGTAGGTGAGCCGGGCGTGCTGCGCATGCCGGTCGAGGTTGCCGCGGCGGCGTGCAAGGCTGCGCACGAGGTGGGCCTGCCGGTTATGGCTCATGTCGAGAGCACCGAGGGCGTGAAGGCCGCGCTTGAGGCCGGCGTCGATACGATCGAGCACGGTGCCCCGATGACTCCCGAGATCTTGGAACTGTACCGCGGCGCCGCGGGCACGCAGCTTGAGGGGCGTGCGCCCAGCGTTACCTGCACTATCAGCCCCGCGCTGCCGTTTGTGCTGCTCGATCCGGAGAAGACCCATTCGACCGACACGCAAAAGAAGAACGGCGACATTGTGTGTTCGGGCATCATCGAGAGCGCCCGTGCCGCACTGGAAGCTGGCGTTAAGGTGGGCCTGGGCACGGACTCAAGCTGCCCGTTCGTGACGCAGTACGACATGTGGCGCGAGGTGGCCTATTTTGCCAAGTACGTGGGCGTGAGCAACGCCTTTGCGCTGTATACGGCTACGCAAGTCAATGCCGAGCTGCTGGGGCTGGGCGGCGAGACCGGCACGATCGAGTGCGGCAAGGCTGCCGATATCCTGGTGACGCGCAAGAACCCGCTCGATGACCTGTGCGCGCTGCGTGAGCCGATGCATGTGATGTGTCGCGGTGATCTGGTGCGCAAGCTCAAGGTGAAGTGCATCCCTGAGGTGGATGCCGAGCTCGACGCGATTATGGCCATGCCGGCCGAGGCGCTGGCCGAGGAGCTCGCCCGCGACGGTGTGGCGTAGATGTGACAAAGGGGCAGCTCCGTTGCCGCATGCAAAAAGCCGAGGTCTCAACACGAGGCCTCGGCTTTTTTATCGAACAAATACTTAAGATTTGGGACAAGCAAACCTGATTAATTTGTCCCGCGTGCGGGCGCTAGGAGCGGGTTTCCATCTTGGCGTGGCACTTGGGGCAGGTGACGCGGATCTTACCCTTGCCCTTGGGGACGGAGAGCATCTGACCGCAGTTGGGGCACTTGAGATATGCCGTGGTCTTGCGGCCCTTCCACATCTTCTTGGCCGTTCGCTTGGCACGCTCAAAGTCTTCCTTACTGGTGCCGGCCGCGCGTGAGGTGCTGGCCGCTGCGGCCCCGCTGCCCAAGCTGGCGACGAACTTGCCCAAGCCGGGAACATTGGCAGTCGCGGCGACAAAGGCCTCGTTCTCTTTGCGACGTGCATCGATGTTTTTGGACAGGCCGCGCAGCACGCCAATCACGATGACGGCGATGGCAATCCAGCTGAGCCACTGGATGCGGGCTATCGATCCGATCATCGCGATGACGATGCCGGAAAAGCCCATAACGATGGTGAGCTCATCGGCGCCATTGCGGCCCTTCATAAAGTCATTCATGCAAATTGCCTTTCATTCGATATGCCGCACGCCTTTATACCCGATTTAGAGCAAGGGGGACAGGTCAATCTGCACCAAGGTGGTGCAAACATACCTGTCCCCGATGCACCAAGAAGGTGCAAAGCAGTCCGTCCCCAATGCCCCAATTACTTGGAGAGCTTGTCGACGACGCGTTCGATCTCGGCGAGCTTGGCGGCTTTGAGGTCTTCGTCGCCCGATTCGATTGCCGAAGTCACGCAGCCCTCGATATGCGCCTTGAGCACGTCGGCGTTGATGCGCGCAATGAGCGCCTGCGTTGCCATGAGCTGCGTGGAAATATCGACGCAGTAGCGGTCCTCCTCGACCATCCGCAGGATGCCGTCGATCTGACCGCGTGCCGTCTTGAGCATGCGGGTCACCGATTTATGGTCTGCCATCATGGCGGGTCCTCGTTTCTGGTCGGGGTACGCGTGGGTCGTTACGCGGCGGTTACGGACAGGGCGTGGAACTTCTCGCCGGCGCCCTCGACGGCGGCGGCGAGCTGCTCGGCGGTCACGGTGTCGGCGCACTCCACCTGGACGGTCTGGGTCTCGTGATCGGCGTCGGCGTCGGTCACGCCGGCCACGTTGAGCAGTGCCGTCTCGACAGTAGCGTCGCAGTGACCGCACATAAGGCCCGAAGTCTTAATCGTGTAACGCATTGGTATTCCTCTCTGTTGTGTCGGCTTTCCCAAGCACCCGACCTTGACCTTCAAGCCGTCGCTCGCGTACCAAAGTACGCGTCGCTCCTCTTTCAGGTCAATCTCGGGCACCTGGAAAACCCGTTCTAAATGGACTTAATGGTGAGCCTATTTTGCCACTTTAGGCTTAAAGGATTTCAGGCGCAGCGCATTGCTTACGACGCAGACACTCGATAGGCTCATGGCCGCGGCGCCGAACATCGGCGAGAGCTGCCAACCGGTGAGGGGGAAGAACACGCCCGCCGCCAGCGGAATGCCGATGCCGTTGTAGAACAGCGCCCAGAACAGGTCCTGCTTGATGTTGCGGATTGTGGCACGTGACAGCTCGATGGCGCGCGCAGCATCCATGAGGTCGCTGCGCATGAGCACCACATCTGCCCCTTCTTTGGCGATGTCGGCGCCGGTGCCGATCGCAAGGCCCACGTCGGCGCGCGCCAGGGCGGGGGAGTCGTTGATGCCGTCGCCCACCATGGCGACCTTGCCGCCCGCATCCTGCAGCTCGCGCACGTGGCGTTCCTTGTCGGCGGGGAGGACGTCGGCGATGACCTGTTCGCTGCTCAGCCCCACGCGGCGGGCGATGGCCTCGGCCGTCACGCGGTTGTCGCCGGTGAGCATGCGCACGTCGACGCCGAGCTTGCGCAGCGCGGCGATGGCCCCGGCGCTCGTCTCTTTGACCTCGTCAGCCACGGCGATGGTGCCGATAAGCTCGCCGTTCTTGGCAAAGAACAGCGGTGTTTTGCCCTCGGCGGCAAATTGCTCGGCAAGACCCGCGGGCACGGTAACGCCCAACTCGTCCATCAGGCGTACGTTGCCGGCTGCAATGGCGTTTTGTCCCTCGCGCGCCGTAACGCCTCGTCCAGGCACGGCGGCAAAGTCCTCGACCATGCGCGCGACGATTCCGCGCGACTCGCACTCGGCCATAATCGCCTCGGCCAGCGGGTGCTCGCTCGAGCGCTCCAACGCGGCGGCCAGCTTGAGCAGCGCCTTTTCGCTCATGGCGGGCGAGCCGTCAACGCGCGTGGCCACCACAATGTCGGTCACGGCCGGCTTGCCGCGGGTGACCGTGCCCGTCTTATCGAGCACCACGGTGCCCACGCTGCGCAGATTCTCCAGCGCCTCGGCGCTCTTAAACAGAATGCCCATCTCGGCGCCCTTGCCGGTGCCCACCATAATGGCGACGGGCGTGGCCAGACCCAGTGCGCACGGACAGCTGATCACCAGCACGGCCACGGCGGAGGTGAGCGCCTCGTTGATGCTGCCGGTCAGTGCCATCCACGCCGCAAAGGTCACGGCCGAAATCACGAACACCACGGGCACAAACACGCCGGCGACCTTATCGGCCATGCGGGCGATGGGCGCCTTGGTGGCGTTGGCGTCCTCGACGAGCTGGATGATTTTGGCGAGCGACGTGTCGGCGCCCACGCGCGTGGCACGGAAGGTAAACGATCCGGTGCGGTTGACCGTGGCGGCGTTGACGGTGTTGCCGGCGACCTTTTCCACGGGGATGGACTCGCCGGTGAGCGCACTCTCGTCCACGGCCGAGCTGCCCTCGAGCACCACGCCATCGACGGGGATGGACTCGCCGGGGCGCACGCGCAGGACCTGGCCGGGAAGGATGCTGTCGACGTCGACGGTGGTTTCGGTACCGTCGTCGGCAACGACGGTCGCGGTCTTGGGCGCCAGGTCGATCAGCGCCTCGATGGCGCCGCCGGTTTTGGACTTGCTGCGCGTCTCAAGGTATTTGCCCACGGTGACGAGCGACAGGATCGTGCCCGCACTCTCAAAATACAGGTTGTCCATGCCCGTCATCATGGCCTCGTGCACCTGACCTGTGGCCAGCTGGTCGGCCATGATAAACATGGCATAGAGCGACCAAGCGATGGAGGCGGTGGCGCCGACGGCGATGAGAGCGTCCATGGTGGGCGCGCCGTGCACGAGTGATTTGAAGCCGTTGATAAAGTATGCGTCGTTGACGTAGACGATGGGGATGAGCAGGACAAGCTCGGTGAGGGCGAGCGTCATGCTGTGGATGTGGTCGGTGAAGATGCTGGGCAGCGGCCAGCCGAGCATGTGTCCCATGCCTATGTAGAACAGCGGAATGAGAAAGATGATTGAGATGATGAGACGGGTGCGCATGGCGGAGGCAGTGGCCTCTAGCTTTTTGGTGGGCGATTCCATATGGGTGGCGCCGGATCTGGCTTGCGTGCTGCCGTTTGAGCCGGCGGCACCGGTGCCCGCATCGACGGGCGAGGCCGAGTAGCCTGCGCGGTCGACAGCGGTGCAGATATCGTCGGGGGAGACCTGCGCGGGGTCGTAGTCGACCATCATGGAACCGGCGAGTAGGTTGACCGCGACGCTTTGGACGCCGTCGAGCTTGCTCACGGCACGGTCCACGTGCGCCTGACAGGCGGCGCATGTCATGCCGCCCACATCGAACTTATCTTGAGCCATGGCTTCTCCTTTCTGTGGCGTAGTGTTTGAATTGTTAACCTGCCGATACTATACACCCATACCCCCTGGGGGTGTCCAGTGGAGATGAGAATGTATGACATTTCGCTACAGATGCGGGTGGCTGCTCAATCGTTGGCAGCTCATGTCAAACATCTCGATCTGTAACATCTAGCGGGGAAAATGACCTCTAACTGTTACAGATCGAGATTATGTTTTGCGATGTTTGAGTTCGTCTCAATCTGTAACGTGTAGACCCGGTTTTGTCTCGTAACTGTTACAGATTGAGACAATCGGCCCAGACCCGCCCCGTCATCTGTGGTTTACGTGGGGGCATGCGAAGCGCGGGTATACTAACCGGCGGCGAATCTGCTCCATCGCTTAGGGCCGCTGCGTCTGGACGGCGCGTGATAGGGCTGCCAAAGCGATCGCCAGCGTGCTGAGCAACGTCCTCTCTGTGCGCACCTGTTTTGTATGTATTAGCGCACTACCAAGCACGCCCCGCGCGGCTGCATGCCGTGCCCATAACGCGTGCAGATAAGGAACAACAACATATGCGTAATTCTGTATCTGACGTCACGGACGCCGAGATTCTGGACGAGACCCGCGAGGCCATGACCCAGGCTGCCTTCGATGCTGCCGACGAGGCCAATGCTGCCCAGGCCGTCGAGTCCGCGACCGAGAACCTGCCCGCCTTTGACGAGCTGGGACTTTCGGACGAGATGCTTCGTGCCATCGAGAACCTGGGCTACACGGCGCCCACGCCCGTGCAGGCCGGCTCGATCCCCGTGGTGCTCGAGGGCCGCGACCTGCTTGCCGCCGCTCAGACCGGCACCGGCAAGACGGCCGCCTTCTTGCTGCCGACCATGAACAATCTGGAGCACATTGCTCCGCCCAAGCCCGTGCGCGAGCGCGGCGGCCGCAACCGCCGTCGCGGCGCCAAGAAGCCCGAGGGCAACGGCCGCGGCCCCGTGATGCTCGTCATTACCCCCACGCGCGAGCTCGCACAGCAGATCGACGAGGTCGCCAGCAAGATTGCCGACGTCACCGGCCATGTTGCCGTGACCGTCGTGGGCGGCGTGAGCTACAAGCCGCAGACCGCGGCGCTCAAGTACGGCTGCGACATTCTGGTCGCCACGCCGGGCCGTCTGGTCGATCTGATCGAGCAGGGCGCTTGCCACCTGGACGAGGTCAAGGTGCTGGTGCTGGACGAGGCCGACCGCATGCTCGACATGGGCTTTTTGCCCGCCGTCCGCCGCATCGTGCGCGAGACGCCGGCCGAGCGCCAGACGCTGCTGTTCTCGGCCACGCTCGACGAGGAGGCCGTGGGCGAGATCACCGACCTGGTGAGCGATCCGGCCCGCGTGGAGATCGCGCCTGCCACGTCGACCGCCGACACCGTCGACCAGTTTGTGTTCCCGGTGTCCATCGAGGCCAAGAACAACCTGCTGCCCGAGTTCCTCAAGAAGGAGGGTCCGGAGCGCACCATCGTCTTTATGCGTACCAAGCACCGCGCCGACAGCTGCTGCCGTCGTCTGGAGCGTAAGGGCATCAAGGCCGCCGCGATTCACGGCAACCGTAGTCAGGCCCAGCGCGAGCGCGCGCTCTCGGCCTTCCGCGACGGTACCGTCGACGTGCTGGTGGCAACCGACGTGCTTGCCCGCGGCATCGACATCAGCGACGTGCGCTATGTCGTGAACTTTGACGTGCCGGCCGAGCCGACCGATTACATCCACCGCATCGGCCGCACGGGCCGTGCCGGTGAGCTGGGCTGGGCCATCACGTTTGTGACCGAGCAGGACGTCGATGAGTTCTATGAGATCGAGAAGCTCATGGACAAGACCGCCGACATCTACGAGGCCGGCGACCTGCATGTGGGTCCCAACCCGCCCGCGGTTGATCCCGAGCGCGACCCTGCGGCCTTTAAGGTGAAGAAGAAGACCAAGCGCGGCAAGTCCAAGAGCAAGAAGAAGCTCGAGCAGGCACGTCGCGACGGCAAGCGCAACGGCGACGATTACGGCGATGTTGCCGGTCGTTCCAACCGCGGTCGCGATGAGCGTCGCGGCGACGGCGAGCGTCCGAGCCGTCCCAAGCGCGGCGGCAAGACCCGCGTGCGCGAGGGCGTTCAGGCTCGCGTGGACGAGGCTGTGGAGAGCGTGGCTCGCGAGGTGGCTGCCGAGGAGCGCGGGGGTGCTGCTGCTGTCGAGCAGACCCCGCGTGGCAACCGTGCCGAGCGCCGTGCCAAGCAGTTCCAGGGCGAAGCGCACCGCCGTCGTCGTGAAGACGAGGACCGTGGCGGTCGTCGTCGTGTTGAGCGCGAAGACGAGGGCCGCGGTTCGCGCGGTGGCAAGCGCGGTTCGGGTGACCGTCGTCGCTCCGGTCGCGATGGCGAGCGTGGTGGCCGTGATGAGCGTCGCGGCGGCGAAGGCCGTGGTTCGCGTGACGAGCGTGGTACCCGCGGTGGCGAGTCCCGCGGCGGCAAGCGCTTTGACGAGCGCGGAGGCCGCGAGGGCGGCCGCGGTGGTGAGCGTCGCGAGGGCGCTCGTGGCAACGGTGGCCGCAGCGGCGCCGGTCGTTCGAATGAGTCGCGCGATCGTCGCGACCCGCGTGCCAGCCGCGATCGTCGCGATGACTGGCGCAACTACGACGACACCCGCGATGAGCGTCGTGGCGGCTATCGTGGCGGGCGTGGCGGCAACCAGGCCGGCTCCCGCGGCGGCCGTGCCGGCGGTCGCGATAATCGTGGCAGCTATGGCAACAGCCGTGGCGGCAAGCGCGGTAGCAGCTCCCGTCGCCCCGGCGACGGCGGCGGCAAGCGCAAATAACATACGCATCGCCCGCTAGAGCGAGGTGAACCAAGGGCCCCGAGCAACTACGTTCGGGGCCCTTTTGTTTGCCGTATCCGATCGCTAGTTCAAATGTGATTTCCTCGGGAATGCATCTAGAGGATGCCGTGGGCTTGTTTCCTGCCATGCAGCAATGGGTCCTATGGGGTGCGCCGTGCATTTTTTGGAGTATTCTGCAGTTCGAGTTGTCTGCATATGATTCGACGTCGCCAACGGTGGCCTTCGGATATCCCTAGCGAGCGTTCCGAGTCAGATTTCGCCGTTTTCCGGAGCAGGGGGCGCGTCATTCTCGCCATGTCGGGACTTAGAATGATACGGCGCCCTACAGTTTTGCCCACCCGCGGCGGTGCTGGCGCGGTCACGTTGCAGAATACTCCGTTTTTTGCACGGGCCAGGATGGGGTACCTCAGGAGAACGCGGCGGTATCCCGTAAATATATACAATCTGTACCGTAATTTATACAAAACGAAGAGGCAGACAGCGTAGGGTGGGTGCATTGGGGTGCCTGGCGCACCAAAACGGGGAGCTCCCCCCATGCGCCGTATACTCTGTCTGAATGTGAAAACGGCTTGACGCGTTGCCAGGCGTAGGGAGAGGGTGCCTCGATGAGCGTATTCGAAATTGTGTTTAGTCCGACGGGTGGAACGCGGAAGGTGTCTGGCCTTGTGGCCGGGGCGCTGGACAATAATACCGTTACCGTCGATCTGACCGATAGCGGGCTAGATCTCAGCGCTGTCTCGATGGCTGAGGACGACGTGGCCGTAATCTCTGTGCCGGCGTATGCCGGTAGAATCCCGGCTGTGGTGGCTGACCGGTTGGGCATGGTGCGCGGCAACGGGGCTCGGGCTGTTTTGGTTTGTGTATACGGAAACCGCGCGTTTGAGGACACGCTCGTAGAGCTGGAGGACGTTGCGAAGCGCGCCGGATTTAGGGTGGTTGCAGCTGTTTCTGCTATTGCTGAGCATTCCGTTGCTCGTCAGTTTGCTGCTGGGAGACCGGATGCGCAGGATGCGGCGCAGCTCGCAGAGTTTGCGCAGCAAATTCAGCAAAAGCTGTTGGCTGAGGATGCGTCCGAGCCCTCTATCCCCGGCAATCGTCCTTATAAACAAGCTGGAGGTCGCCGTATGGCACCCGAGGCAACAGAGGAATGCGTCTCCTGCGGTGCATGCGCCGCGGCGTGTCCCGTTTGTGCTATCGACAAGGGCGACCCCAAGCGAGCAGCTGACGAGGCGTGCATCTCCTGCATGCGCTGCATCGCCGTATGCCCGCGAGGCGCTCGCAAGCTTGATCCCAACAAGCTATCCGCTGTTTCCCAGATGCTGAGCAAGGCTTGCGTCGTGCGGAAGGAATGCGAGCTCTTCATCTAACGCATGCGAAATTGCTGCAAGGAGTGTCCCTGGGTGCCGGCGGGAAAGGAACGTCCCTAAGTGCCGCCTAAATACCGTTTATCGAAGAAAAAATACCGCTCACCGGTCATAATGATTGTTCTGGCTTTGGGCTTGTCTACAATAACTCCCGTAAAAAGAAATGCGGAAGGTTACCGAGTCCCTCGGACGTGGGCCTAACCAAAGTCTTTGAACGGGTGTGTCTCTATGGATGCATTCGCTTGATTTTGGTTGGGCTATATTTATGAAGGGACATGCCACCATGGGTTTCTTTTCTCGCCTGATGGGCGGTTCGGATGAGCAGAAGACTGCAGCTTCCGAGTTCGAAATCCTCGCTCCCGTTTCCGGCGAGCTTGTTCATCTAGAAAATACCAATGACCCCGCTTTTAGCAGCCGTGCCGTGGGCGATGGCGTTGCCGTGGTTCCCCAAGAGGGAACGGTGTGCGCTCCTGTTTCCGGCACCGTCGCGGCGCTGTTTCCGACTGAGCACGCGCTGGGCATCATGTCCGACGACAGCTCTGCTCAGGTGATGCTGCATATCGGAATCGACACTGTTAAACTTGAGGGCAAGGGCTTCCATGCGCTTGTTGCTCAGGGTGACCATGTCGATGCGGGCCAGCCCCTCGTCGAGGTCGATTTCGACGCGGTTCGCGCCGCTGGCTTCGACCCCACGGTCTTCGTTATCGTGTGCGAGCGCTCGGAGAACTCGACTCTTCGTGAGCATGCTTCCGGCCCTGTTGCTGCTAAAGAGCCTGTCGTCTGGCTTTCCGAGTAAATTCTTGTGGTGGGTACCGTGGTTATCAAGCGAGTTTTCAACAATAACGTCGCAATGGTCACTTCGGACGATGGCTCCGAGCTCATCGTCATCGGCCGAGGCCTCTGCTTTGGCCGCCATGCCGGCGACGCTATCGATGAGGCATCGGTCGAAAAGACCTATGCGCTGCAGGAGGGCACTTCTCAGGATTCGCGCACGATTGACCGCTTGGCACATCTTTTGGAGTCCATTCCCACCGTCAACCTCGTGATTTCCGAGGACATTGTTCAGATGCTCCGTCGAGAGCTCAATGTTGATATCAACGACAAGATTCTCATTGCTCTCGCAGACCATATCAGTCTTGCTTTGGAGCGCGAGCGTAAGGGCGTCCCCTGCGAGAATCCGTTGCTGCTCGAGATCCAGCAGTTCTATCGCAAGGAGTATGCGCTTGCGGGCCGTGCGCTGCAGATTATCAAGGAGTATATGGGCATCCAGATGAGCGAAGAAGAGCAGGGTTTTATTACGCTGCATATCGTCAACGCCACCATGCCGCAGCGCTCTGACCGTCTGATTGTTTCGGTCCAGCTTGTTCGCGACGTGCTTGCGATTGTTTCCGAGCGCTATGCCACGACCCTTGACGTCACCTCGTTGCCGTACGAGCGTTTCGTTCGCCATCTGCAGTTTTTTGCGCAGCGAGCGCTCGATCCCGCGGCGGGGCAGGTCAATGGCGACGCGCTGTTCCGTATCGATGAAACGGCGTATCCGAGGGCGTTCTCGTGCGCGGAGTCAATTGCCGACCACTTAGCGTCTACCTATAACGTTGTCGTTACCGATGCCGAGAAGAGTTATCTCGCATATCACATTGTTAACCTGCTTGGAGAACCTGGTCTCTAGGCATAACGTGCCCACACATCGATTGATATAAGGCAAGGCTCACGGTCTTGTCCAGGGCACACCTATCTTAATTTGCGGAAAAGGAAGGGGAGTACCGCTATGACCGCAAAAAAGAAGTTCAATTTCAAAGCGCCGTTGGAGGTGTTCGCGAAGTCAATCGTTCAGCCGATGATGTATCTCTCGGTTGCCGGCATCCTGCTCATCGTGGGCATCATTCTGACCAACAAGACCATCTGCGCCGTGGTCCCCGTACTGGGCTCCGGTCCGTTCCAGCTTGTGGGCGCCGTTGTCTATCAGTCGCTGATGTTTATCATCAACAACCTCTCGATTCTGTTCTGCGTGGGCATCGCCGGCGCCATGGCAAAGAAGAACAAGGGCCATGCTTCGCTGATTGCCCTGATGTCGTTCTTCCTGTTCCTGCAGGCTAACAACATCGTGCTCAACGCCACCGGCTCTCTTGCCGAAGCGAGCGGCATGCTCGGT
This sequence comes from uncultured bacterium, assembly GCA_905214465.1. Classification (GTDB taxonomy): domain Bacteria; phylum Actinomycetota; class Coriobacteriia; order Coriobacteriales; family Coriobacteriaceae; genus Collinsella. The sequence goes on along the minus strand of CAJMMD010000003.1, from coordinate 81,253 downwards.
CTTACCGGAACCGGCCAGAGCACCGTTATGGGCATTCAGGTGCTCGATACCGGCGTGTTTGGCGGCATCATTCTTGGTTGCATCACCGGTGCCGTGTTCAACAAGTACTCGAACAAGCAGTTCCCCATTGCCCTTTCGATGTTCTCGGGCGTTCGTTTTCCGTTCCTGATCATGATCATCATTTCCTGGATCATGGGTGCTGGCTTCTGCATCGTTTGGCCTCCGGTTCAGGGTGCCATCTCCTCCGTTGCCGGCATCATTAAGGAGTCGGGCAACATCGGTCTGTTTATCTACGGCATGCTCAACAAGCTGCTCGTTCCTACCGGTCTGCACCACCTCATCTACACTCCGTTCCAGTTCTCCGATGTGGGTGGCACCCTGACGCTGGGCGATCAGGTTATCGCCGGCGCCTATCCCATCCGTGTCGCCGAGATGGCAATGACGGGCCAGCCCTTCTCCGATAGCACCTACTTCAACAGCTACACCTTCAACAACCTGTGGCCCTACATCGGTATCGGTCTCGCCTTTATCTTCACCGCTTACAAGGGGAACAAGGATAAGACCAAGGCCGTTATCATCCCGCTGATCATCACCGCCGTGCTCTCCTGTGTCACCGAGCCCATGGACTTCCTCTTTGTCTTTGCCGCTCCCGTGCTCTTTGTCGTTCACTCGGTTCTTTCCGGTATCTTCCTGGTCCTGCTCAAGGTCCTCTCCGTGCCCGCTTCGACGGCAGGCGGCATCATCAACATCGTGGTTTCCAACCTGGTTCTTGGTGTCGATAAGACCAACTGGCCGATGATGCTCGTGCTCGGAGTCGTCAACGCCGCGCTGTACTTCTTCCTCTTCACCTTCCTTATTAAGAAGCTCAACCTCCACACGCCTGGTCGCGAGGAAGAGTCCGAGCTTGCTGAGTCCGTTGCCGAGGGCGAGGCCGCCGCGTCTGTCGCGGTGAAGCAGGGCGCTGTTGCCGCGGCCCCCGCAGAGGGCGTCGATGCAGGTATTGCCGACCTGGTCGCAGGTCTTGGTGGCAAGGACAACATCGAGGAGCTCGAGAACTGCTTTACGCGTCTCCGCGTGAACGTTAAGAACCCGGACCTCATCAATGAGGACCTCATCAACCACGTGCCCAACAGCGGCATCAACCGCAACGGCAATAATATCCAGATCATCTTTGGCATGAAGGTCGCCGAGATGCGCGACAAGGTCGAAAACGCAATTGAGAAGGAGCAGTAAACAATGATCATTACTCTGTGTGGTGGCGGATCCACCTTTACCCCCGGCATCGTCAAGTCCATCGCTCTGCGCAAGGACGAGCTCGACGTTGACGAGATTCGTCTGTACGACATCAACGAGGAGCGCCAGCGCAAGATCGGCGTGCTCGTGGACTGGATTTTGCACGAGGACCTTGGCCTGGACATCAAGCTCACGGTGACCACCGACAAGGAGACTGCCTTTACGGACGCGAGCTTCGTGTTTGCCCAGATGCGCGTGGGCGGCTACGCCATGCGCGAGCAGGACGAGAAGATTCCGCTGCGCCATGGCTGCGTGGGCCAGGAGACCTGCGGTTGCGGCGGCCTTGCCTACGGCATGCGCACCATCTTCCCCATGGTCGAGCTGATCGATGACGTCGAGAAGTACGCCAAGAAGGACTACTGGATTCTCAACTACTCCAACCCTGCTGCCATCGTCTCCGAGGGCTGCCGTGTGCTGCGTCCCAACGCTCGCATCATCAACATCTGCGACATGCCGATCGCGATTATCGACGTGGTTTGCGCCGCACTCGATATCGACAAGAAGGATGTCGAGTACGATTACTTTGGCCTCAACCACTTTGGTTGGTTCACCTCGATCCGCCACAAGGGCGAGGAGGTGCTCCCGCAGCTGCGCGAGTACATCAAGGAGCATGAGATTCTGCTGCCCGACTCCTACCTCAAGGGCATGGGCTCGCTCATGGCAAAGAAGCCCGAGGAGGCCACTGACGAGCACCCCGAGCAGAACCGCCACACCAAGGGCAGCTGGTACTACGTCTGGAAGGGCGAGTACGAGATCATGGAGTGCTTCCCGGAGTACCTGCCCAACACGTATCTGAACTACTACCTGCAGCAGAAGGAGTTCGTCGAGCATTCCAACCCCGAGCGCACCCGTGCTAACGAGGTTGAGGAGACGCGTGAGAAGAACCTCTTCGACGGCATCGACCACTACGAGAAGACGGGCGAGATCGACGAGAGCACGTTCTATGCGGGCAGCCACGGCGACTGGATTGCCGATTTGGCTATCGCTCTGAAGAACGACACCAAGCAGCGCTTCCTGGTCATTTGCGAGAACAAGGGCGCTATCCCCAACATGCCCTACGACGCTATGGTCGAGCTGCCTGCCTACATTGGCAAGAATGGCCCCGAGGTCATCAGCCGCGACAACATTCCTCTGTTCCAGCAGGGCCTCATGATGCAGCAGCTGAACTCCGAGAAGCTCGTGGTCGAGGCTACGATCGAGGGTTCTTACGAGAAGGCGCTCAAGGCCTTTACGCTGAACAAGACCGTGCCTTCGATGAAGGTCGCCAAGGAGGTTCTCGACGACATGATCGAGGCTAACAAGGGTTACTGGCCCGAGCTTAAGTAAAAGCAACAGGGTCGCTGGCCGCATACCTGGAGCAATGCCCCGTCCACGTGATTGCGTGGGCGGGGCATTGTCATTTGGTAACGCGTTTTACCAAATATGGCATTTATCTGCGGTAATGTTCTATTTCACCGCCGAGGGTGACATTTCATACCGCCTGCCGAACTGCGTGGAGACCTAACAACTTTTTAGGTCAGTGTTGTGCGTGTAGCAACTTCGCCCGGCCTCGCCTCCGGGCTGCCATGTGAGAGGGGATCTTATGGCTCGACTGCACGTAATGGAACGCAGCCACGCTCAGGCCGTCATGGACGACCTGCACGATGCGCTCGGACGTCGTCTGGCGGTGAGTTCGCTCGCCCCGTGCCCCGTTGAGTTTACGGCAGCGCTCGTCAATCTGTGCTCCACCCAGAGCTGCGGCAAGTGCACGCCCTGCCGCGTGGGCCTGAGCGCGCTGAGCGACCTGCTCGCCGATGTGCTCGAAGGGCGCGCCGATGAGTCCACGCTCAACTTGATTGAGCGCACCGCCCGCACCATCTATCTTTCGAGCGATTGCGCCATCGGCTACGAAGCTGGCGCCATGGCACTCACGGCCATTCGCGGCTTCCGCGACGATTTTGAGCATCACATCCGCGAGCGCTCCTGCGGCTTTGACCGCGAGGCCCGCGTCCCGTGCGTTTCGGGCTGCCCGGCGCACGTCGACATTCCCGGGTACATTTCGCTGGTCGAGGCCGGCCGCTATGCCGACGCCGTCAAGGTCATCCGCAAGAACAATCCGCTGCCGCTCGTCTGCGGCCTGGTGTGCGAGCATCCCTGCGAGATGCACTGCCGCCGTGGCATGGTCGACGACCCCATGAACATCCTCGCCCTCAAGCGTTTTGCCGTCGAGCACAGTGAGCTCAACGACCACAAGCCGCATGTAGTGGACAACACCGGCAAGCGCGTCGCCGTGATCGGCGGCGGCCCGGCCGGCCTTTCCTGCGCCTACTACCTGGCCGTGATGGGCCATAAGGTGACCATCTTTGAGCAGCGCCACCACCTGGGCGGCATGCTGCGCTATGGCATCCCCAGCTATCGTCTGCCGCGCGAGCGCCTGCAGGCCGAGATCGACTGGATTTTGAGCGCCGGCATCGACGTTGAGCTCGATCACTCCGTCAACGGCGAGGAGCTTGCCCGCCTGCGCGACGAGTTCGATGCCGTCTACCTGGCCATTGGCGCCCACAGCGATAAGAAGCTCGGCCTTCCGGGCGAAGAGGCGCCCGGCGTGGAGTCGGCCGTCAAGATGCTGCGCGCCATCGGTGACGACGAGCTGCCCGACCTGAGCGGCCAGCGCGTGTGCGTCATCGGCGGCGGCAACGTGGCCATGGACGTGGCGCGCTCTGCCGTGCGCTGCGGTGCCGAAAAGGTGAGCATTGTCTACCGCCGCCGCATCTGCGATATGACGGCTCAGGACGCCGAGATTGCCGGTGCCCAGGCCGAGGGCTGCGAGGTTCTGGAGCTGACGGCGCCGCTCGCCATCGAGACGGGCGAGGACGGTCGCGTGAGCGGCCTGCGCGTGCAGCCGCAGATTATCGGCGAGCCCCGTCGCGGTCGTCCGGCCCCGCGTGCCGCCGCGACGCCCGAGCGCGTCATTCCCTGCGAGCGCGTGTTCGTGGCCATTGGCCAGGACATCGATTCCAAGCCGTTTGAGGACATGGGCATCGTCTGCAAGTGGGGTCGCGTCGTCACCGATTCGGATGGCGCCGTGCCCAACTTCGACGGCCTCTTTAGCGGCGGCGACTGCCAGACCGGTCCCGCCACCGTCATCCGGGCCATCAACGCCGGCCGCGTTGCTTCGGCAAATATCGACCGCTACCTGGGCTTCGACCACAAGATCAAGCTCGACGTTGAGCTGCCGACCGTGCAGTTTAAGGGCAAGCACGAGTGCGGCCGCTGCGAGCTGGGCGAGCGCGAGGCCGGCGAGCGCATCCGCGATTGGAATCTGGTCGAGCAGGGCCTTACCGAGGAAGAGGCACGCCAGGAGGCAAGCCGCTGCCTGCGTTGCGACCACTTTGGCTTTGGCGCGTTCCGCGGAGGGAGGAACCTGGAATGGTAGAGCCCAACAAAACCACTGTCAGCGACAACACCGAAAGCGGAGCACTCAACATGGTCAAGCTCACGATCGATAATTGCGAGGTCGTGGTGCCCGAGCACACCACGATCCTGGATGCGGCCAAGTCCGTCGGCATCCAGATTCCCACCCTGTGCTACCTGCGCGATCTGAACGAGATCGGCGGTTGCCGCGTGTGCGTGGTCGAGGTCGAGGGCTGCGACCAGCTGGTTGCCGCCTGCAACAACTACGTGCTCGACGGCATGGTGGTCCATACCAACAGTCCCAAGGCCCGCGAGGCCCGTCGCACCAACGTGCAGCTGCTGCTGTCCCAGCACGACTCGCGCTGTACGAGCTGTGTGCGCAGCGGCAACTGCAACCTGCAGACCATCGCCAACGACCTTGGCATTTTCTATCTGCCGTACGAGCAGCACCTGGCGCGCGAGGGCTGGGACTTCGATTTCCCCATCATCCGCGAAAACGACAAGTGCATTAAATGCATGCGCTGCATCAAGGTGTGCGAGAGCGTGCAGGGCCTAGGGATTTGGGACCTGACCAACCGCGCCACGCATACCGCCGTGGGTACCCGCGGGCGCGCACCGATCGGCAAGACCGATTGCGTCGCGTGCGGCCAGTGCATTACACATTGTCCGACGGGCGCCCTGCGCGAGCGCGACGATACCGAGACCGTGTTTGACGCGCTCGCTAATCCCGACAAGATCGTGCTGGTGCAGATCGCGCCGGCCGTGCGCAGCGCCTGGGGCGAGGAACTCGGCATATCTCGCGAGGAGGCCACCGTTGAGCGCCTGGCCTGCGCGCTGCGCCGCGTGGGCTTTGAGTACGTGTTCGACACCGATTTCTCGGCCGACCTCACCATTATGGAGGAGGGATCCGAACTGATCGAGCGCCTGGGCGCCGCCGCCAAGGGCGAGGGCGACAGCCGCGGCTGGCCCATGTTTACGAGCTGCTGCCCGGGCTGGGTGCGCTTTGTGAAGGCGCGCTATCCGGAGTTTGTCGACAGCCTGTCCACGTCCAAGTCGCCGCAGCAGATGTTCGGCGCTATTGCCAAGACCTACTACGCCAAGGTGCTGGGCGTGGAGTCCGAGCGCCTGTTCGTGGTGTCCGTTATGCCGTGCACGGCCAAGAAGGCCGAGTGCGCGCTGCCGAGCATGGTGGGCGAGGACGGCACGCCCGATGTGGACGTTGCGCTGACGGTGCGCGAGATGGTGCGCATGATCCGTGCGAGCCACGTGAGCGTTGACACGCTGGTCGAGGAGCCGCTCGATACGCCGCTGGGCTTTGGCACGGGCGCGGGCGTGATCTTTGGCGCCACGGGCGGCGTGATGGAGGCAGCCGTGCGCTCGGCATATTACCTGGTGACGGGCAAGAACCCCGATGCGGACTTCTTTACCGATGTGCGCGGCCTGGACGGCTGGAAAGAAGCCGTCGCCGATATCGATGGCACCAAGGTGCGCGTCGCCGTGGCGCACGGGCTGGGTAACGCCGCCCGCCTGCTCGACGCGATTCGCGACGGCCGTGCGAGCTATGACTTCGTCGAGGTCATGGCGTGCCCGGGCGGCTGCGTCGGTGGCGGCGGTCAGCCCATCCACGACGGCTGCGAGCTGGCGGCCGAGCGCGGCCAGGTGCTGTGGGGCCTGGATGCCGCTGCGGACATTCGCTTCTCGCACGAGAACCCCGATGTTCAGGCGTGCTACCGCGAGTTTTTGGGCGCGCCGCTCTCGCCGCTGGCCGAGGAGTTGCTGCATACCGACCATCACGCCTGGTCGATGCCCAACGAAGGGAAGTGCTAGCGATGCGTGCGTTTAATGTTGAGATGACGCGCCGAGGGTTTGCCTCGGCGCTTGCCGCGGGCGCGCTGTCGCTTGCGCTCGCGGGCTGTGGCGGCGGGGGTGCCGGTGCCGGGTCCGCCGCGGGCTCGGCTGCCACGGACGGTGCCGGTGCTGCTGCCGAGCCGGTCGAGGTGCACGTCGCCTCGCTCAAGGGGCCGACGTCGATTGGTCTGGTGCAGTTTATGGACCAGGCAGCGAGTGGCGAGACGGATAACGAGTTCGACTTTGCGATCAGCGCCGCGGCCGACGAGATCGTGCCCAAGGTCATTCAGGGCGATGTCGACATTGCCTTGGTGCCCGCCAACGTGGCGAGCGTGCTCTACAACAAGACCGAGGGCGCGGCGCAGGTCATCGACATCAACACGCTGGGCGTGCTGAACGTTGTGACGGGCGACGCGAGTGTGGCCTCGTTTGGCGATCTGGCGGGCCATACCGTCTATATGACGGGCAAGGGCGCCACGCCGGAGTACGTCATGAACTACCTGCTGGAGCGCGCGGGCCTGACCGGCCAGGTGACGCTTGAGTTTAAGAGCGAGCCTACCGAGGTGCTGTCGGCGTTGCTTGCCGATCCGTCTGCCGTGGGCGTGCTGCCCGAGCCGTTCAAGACGGCGGCCATCGCCAAGAGCGAAGGCAAGCTGTCGGCGCCGGTAAGTCTGACCGATGTGTGGGACGAGCTGGCAGGAGACACGGGCTCCCGTTTGCTGACGGGCGTGACCGTGGTGCGCCGGGCCTTTGCCGAGGAACATCCCGAGGCCGTGGCGGAATTCTTGAGCTGCCATGCGGCGAGCGTTGAGGCCGTGAACGCGGCGCCGGCAGATTGGGCACAGGCCGTGGTCGATGCGGGTATCGTCGATAACGCCGCGATTGCCGAAAAGGCGATTCCCGGGTGCATGCTCGTGTGCCAGACGGGGAAGGACATGAAGGCGGCGCTCGGTGGGTACCTGCAGGTGCTGGCCGATGCGGACGCGAGCGCCGTGGGCGGCAAGCTCCCGGCCGATGATTTCTACTATATGGAGTAGCCCGTGCGTGCGTTTGCTCGACAAATGACAGAGCGTATGAAGGCGGTGGCGGCAGCAGGTGCCGTTGCCGCCTTTTGGCTTGCCGTGTGGGTGCTGATGGCGGGTTTCGTGGCGCAGCCGTTGATTTTGCCGGGGCCGGGTGCCGTCGTGGTGGCGTTGCTGCGACTGGTATGCGATGCCAGCACATGGGCGATTCTGGCAGGCTCGGGTGCGCGTATCTTGGGCGGGCTGGCGCTTGCCGCGGTGTGCGGCGGCGTACTGGCGGGAGTCTCGGTGCGATCGCTGACGTTTGCCCGCTTGGTGGCGCCGGCGCTTTCGTTTGTTAAGGCGACACCGGTTGCCTGCGTGGTGGTCCTGCTGCTCATTTGGTTGGGGTCGGCGCGCGTGAGCATTGCAGCGGTCTTTTTGATGGCTCTGCCGGGCGTGTATTTTTCGTTGGTCGAGGGCTTGATGCAAGCGGATAAACCGCTGGAGCAGATGTTTCGTCTGCATGGCGTGCGGGGCTGGCGACTGTTTTGTGCCCACACCTGGCGCGAAGTCCTGCCGTTTGTGCTTTCGTGTGCCCGCGCCGTGATTGGCATGAGCTGGAAGGCCGGTGTGGCGGCGGAGCTGATCGGCATGGCGACGGGCACCGTGGGCGAGCGCATCTATCAGGCGAAGCTTTTGATTGAGACTGCCGATTTGCTGGCCTGGACCGTGCTGGTTGTTATGGCTTCGTGGGCATGCGAGCGCGTGCTGGTGTGGCTGCTGCGGGCTTCGGGGCCAGCGGCGTGGCGTGCGGCGGTGCTGTCGCATGGACGCGGCTTGCACGGGCGTGCGGGCGGTTCTGCTGGCGGCGGGGTTGCGGCGGAGCTTGCGCTTGCTGTGGGCGATCGTGCGCTCTGGGCGCCGGCGCTTGACGGACTGGTACTTCGCGTGCCCGCCGGTGGACGGACCTGCGTGATGGGCGCCTCGGGTGTGGGCAAGTCGACGTTGCTTGCACTGGCGGCGGGGGAGTGCGCGCCGTGTTCCATGGTGTTTCAGGATGTGCGCCTAGTCGAGGACGTTTCTGCCCTGGATAACGTGCTGGTGTGCGCCGACGCGCGCGTGGACGCCTCGAGTGCCGCGGCTCTGTTGCGCCTGCTGGTGCCGGGGGTCGATGTGCATGCTCGTGTGGCCGAGCTCTCGGGCGGGCAGCGCCGTCGCGTCGAGATTGCCCGAGCCCTGCTGTGCCCAGGCGACGCGGTGATTCTGGACGAGCCCTTTACCGGTCTAGATACCGCTGCGCGCGACGCATGCGCCGAGGTCGTGCTCGACTTGCTCGACGGTCGCATGCTGTTGCTTGCTACGCACGATGCCGTCGACGCTCAGGTCCTCAATATCTCGGACATCATCACGCTCTAAATACTAACTCAGCAACAAAATGATCCGTTTTCCTCCGTCCCCATGGGGTCGGGTGTGGTATTCTATCTGTGGGGTAATACTTAGGAATACCAAGTAATACCAACGCCGCAGAAACAAACTCCGGATGCGGGCCAATCGGGTTGCCTTCACAGCCCGTCGCCCAGCCGCGTGGCCCGCATCTATCCGCACCACCGTCGTTTCAAAAAGGAAGCGCCATGGCAGAACACATGACCCCGGTTGTCGCGAAGGTCTTGCCCGAGGAGAAGGCAGCCTTCGCGGCGGCAACCCAGCTCGTGGGCACCACGCCGTCCAACGCCATCCGCATGTTTATCGCCGCGTTCAATCGCTGCGGCACCTTCCCGTTCGACATCTCGCCCAACGGGGCCTTTGGCAAAGACTGTCCCCAACGGCTGGTCGTTGAAGAACGTCCCCAATGACTAGTCGTTGGGGACGTTCTTATATGACTACCCGTCGGGAGGAGGTTGGCATGCTCAATGCGCTGGTTTGGGCGCTTGCCTGTTTTGGCGTCGTCGCTGCCGATATCGCTCTGAGCGTGGTTTTGTTCTCCGCTCTGGGCGTCGCATCGGTTTTCATGGGCTTTTCGATTGACGACCTCGATATTCAATTGCTTCAGGCTGCCGCGCAGATGGCGTCGTTTTTGATGGCGCTGCTGTGGTGGCGTTATCTGTGGCCGCGCTCGTTTATGACGCGCTGGCAGGGCGAGCGCCCGCTTGGCGGGGGAGCAGGCAAAGCATGGAGGCGCATCGCCTGCGTTATCGTGATCGGCCTTGCCCTGCAGGTGGTCGTTGGCTACGTGACCGACGCCGTGCTGTCGCTGTTGCCCGAGGTCGCGGCCGACTACTGTGAACTTGTCGAGGAAACAGGCATGGGCGACACGAGCTACCTGGCCGTCCTGACCACGGTGCTCGGCGCTCCGTTTTGCGAGGAGTTGCTGGTGCGCGGCATCATTTTTGAGTTTTCGCTCCGAGCATTTAACCCGCAGTGCCGTCCGCTCTGGAAGCGCCGGCGTCGTGCGGGTGCGCAGGACGGCGCCATGGTGCCTTGGGCGGCCCCGAGCACGTGGGGTATCGCCGCGGCAATCGTACTGCAGGCGGCAATCTTCGGCTTTATGCACATGAATTGGGTACAGGGCTGCTATGCGGGCGCTGCCGGCCTCATTTTTGGCTGGGTGCTCGTGACGACCGGAAAGCTCCGCTACACGATCCTGTTGCACTTTGCCTTTAATGCCGGCTCGTATCTCATGACGTTGCTCTGGTTTGTGAACACGCCGTTCGACGTGATAATCACGGTCGCAATCGCCGGCGTGATCCTGGTGGAGGCAATGCGCTCGCTGCGCCAAGCGTGTGGGATGGACGCAGCGAGAGCACCATTTCGCTAGTTGCGGCGACCGCCTCCGTTGGCACCCTGACGCCCCTGAGCTGCGCGGTTGCGGCCTGCGGTGTTCTGCGCGCGCGACATGCCGCCGTGACCCTTGCTGCCCTTGGGTCCCTTGCCGGCGGCGTCACCGTGCGGCTTGCCGCCCTTCTTGCCGGTGCCATGCCCACCGCCAGCAGACGTCTCGCCCGGGCGCGGCGGCACGGGGCGAATCAGGCAATGCTTGGTGTAGCCGATCAGATCGCGACGGCCAGCCTTTTCCAGTGCCTCGCGCACGAGCTTGTAGTTCTCGGGCTTGCGGTACTGGATGAGCGCGCGCTGCATGGCCTTCTCGTGCGGGTCGCGCGCTACATAGATCGGCTCCATGGTGCGCGGGTCCACGCCGGTGTAGTACATGCAGGTCGACATGGTGGACGGGGTGGGGTAGAAGTCCTGCACCTGCTCGGGCATGTAGCCCATGTCGCGCACGGCCTCGGCAAGGTCCACAGCTTCCTTCATGGTTGAGCCCGGGTGGCTCGAGATCAGATATGGCACCACGTACTGCTTGAGTCCGTATTCGCGGTTCAGACGTTCAAACTTACGGCAGAACGCATCGTAGACGGCGCGGCTCGGCTTGCCCATCACGGACAGCACTGCATCGCTCACGTGCTCGGGCGCTACGCGCAGCTGGCCCGAGACATGGTGCTCCAAAAGCTCGCGCAAAAACTCGTCCGAGGCATCGGCCATGGTGTAGTCAAAGCGGATGCCGCTGCGGACAAAGACCTTCTTGACGCCCGGCAGCTGGCGCAGGTCGCGCAGCAGCTGCGTGTAGCCGCTCTCGTCGACCACCATGTTCTTGCACACGCTTGGCCACAGGCAGCGCTTGTTCTTGCATACGCCGTGCTTGAGCTGCTTGTCGCAGGCGGGACGGCTAAAGTTTGCCGTCGGTCCGCCCACGTCGTTGATGTAGCCCTTAAACTCGGGATCGTGTGTGAGCAGCTCGGCCTCGCGCATGATCGAGTCGTGGCTGCGCATCTGCAGCACGCGGCCCTGGTGGAAGGTGAGGGCGCAAAACGAGCACTCGCCAAAACAGCCGCGGTTGGAGCTAATGGAAAACTTGATCTCGGCAAAGGCCGGCACGCCGCCCGCCGCGTCGTAGTCGGGATGCCAATCGCGTGCGTAGGGGAGCTCGGCCATCTCGTCCATCTCATCGGTGGTGAGTGTTGCCGACGGCGGGTTCTGTACCACATAGACGCTGTTGGGGTAGGGCTCTACCAGGCGATGTCCGGTGATGGGGTCCATATTCTGCTGCTGCACGTTAAAGCTGCGCGCGTAGTTGAGCTTGTCGGCGGCAAGGTCGTCCCAGCTGGGAAGCAGGTCGTAGTCATAGACCTCGTCGAGCGAGCTGGTGCGGTAGACGGTGCCGTTGATATAGGTGATCTGATCGACGGGCAGTCCGGCGTCGAGCGCGTCAGCGATCTCGACGATCGCGTGCTCGCCCATGCCGTAGATGAGGATGTCGGCGCCCGAGTCGAGCAGTACCGAGCGCTTGAGCTTGTCCTGCCAGTAGTCGTAGTGGGCCAGGCGGCGCAGGCTTGCCTCGATGCCGCCGATGATGATGGGAGCGTCCTTGAACGTCTGGCGGATGAGGTTGCCGTAGACCGTGACGGCACGATTGGGGCGGTGCCCCTCCTCGCCACCGGGGGTATAGGCGTCGGTGTGGCGGCGGTGCTTGGTCACCGAATAGTGGTTGACCATGGAGTCCATGTTACCGGCACTGACGAGAAAGCCCAGGCGAGGCTCGCCGAGCACCGTGATGCTGGCGGGGTCGGTCCAGTCGGGCTGACAGATGATGCCCACTTTGTAGCCGTGCGCGTCGAGTACGCGGCTGATGATGGCCATACCAAAGCTGGGGTGGTCCACGTAGGCGTCGCCGCAGATGTAGACGAAGTCACACTGGTCCCAACCGCGCGCGTCCATATCGGCGCGGCTGACGGGGAGGAACTTATCGCGGCCCGGGCGCCAGGGACGGGCGGGCGCTGCCGGGGTATGAGCGGCGTGGCCGCCCTGGGCCTTGCCGCTGCGCTTTTGCTGCTGGCCCTGTTTGCCCTGCTGACTGCGCTGGTTATTCTGAGCGTGCTGAGGCTTTTTTGCCACGATCCCTCCCGGTGTTTGTATGCTGCACGTAATTGTAACCAGTCTTTTTGGGACGGGGCTAAAAAGACTGGTGGAGTACACGAGGCGTCGGGCATCGGGTGTGGCGCCGCGCTCACGGTTTGTTTCCAGACTGTGTATCTGCGCATTGGGAGACCCGTCTCGTGGGCGCGCCATGTTGTCAATGGGTTACAGTATGAACGGCGGCTATGTTTCCGCCAACGCACGAGAGGGTCGTCAACAAGGAGGATGCACGACGATGCAGCGTGCCAAACAGATATCGGAGTCTATTGAGCTGGGCATCATCTTGGCGCTCGCCGGTGGCTTTATGGACGTCTATTCGTACATAGGGCGCGACCATGTTTTCGCAAACGCTCAGACGGGCAACATCCTGCTCGTGGGTGTAAGCATCTCGGAGGGCAACTGGGCGCTGGCGGGACGCTATTTCTTCCCCGTGGTGTCGTTTGCCGTGGGCATTATGCTTGCCGACCTGGTTCACGAGCGGTTTGGCAGTGTGATTCACTGGCGCCAGGTGACGGTGTTCTTTGAAGCCGTCATCTTGCTGGGCGTGAGTTTTATTCCCGGTGGCGATTTCAACCTGCTCGCCAACTGCTTCACTTCGTTTGCCTGCGGCATGCAGGTCGAGAGCTTCCGCAAGATCCACGGTCACGGCATCGCCACGACCATGTGCATCGGCAACTTGCGCAACGCACTGCAAAACGTGGACGATTACATCATCACCCACAAGCGCGGCTTTTTGGAAAACGGCCTGCTGTACTTTGGCGTGATCTTCACCTTTGTGTTTGGCGCCGTGCTGGGCAACTGGTGCATCGAGCGCATGGGGCTGCACGCCATTGCGGTGGCGAGCATGCTGCTGTTTATCGCGTTTGCCATCATGTTTATCGATCGCGAACGCGACTTGCACAGGAAATGGGCCCGCATCGTAGCTGACTGGCAGACCACGAGTCTTAAGCGCTAAGGTGCATGTTCGTAACAACATTCAGGAGCCAGAAAAACTATCTAGCTCCTGAATGTTGTTACGAACTGCTTTTTGCGATTTATTCGAGATGCTCTTCAATCCGAGCCCTAAGAAGGGCAATGGCTGTAGGTATTCCAATTGCGGCGGCTAATTCGGCTTTATCCAAAACCTGTATGCTAAAGCACGATTGTTTATCACATTGAAGGACGATAACTGAAGATAGCTTCACTTCCTGTTGGCTGAATATATCGTAATCTCCAAATAGGAAGTTACCTTTTATTGCGTAATTCGGTATGTTCGTTACGCACTTCATCTCAAGTCTGTTTAGACCATAATCGAACACCGCAACTTCCTTGTGTTCGATGATGAGCGCAACCCTGGGCATGTTGCTAAAGCCACCGTCGACGACAGTGAAGAGTTTTTCATTCGCATCGTCATAAACGGTATATTTAAGACTCGATAGCTGTCCTAGTGGACCCGTGAACCCATGTCTTTTGATGTTGAGGTTGTCTCCCGCTGGGTTGATGAGAGCCAGAGTATGCGGATAAGGATTACCTTCAATTGAGATTCGATATTCGTTTGTAGCCGTCTTGCTCGATTTAGGACCAGTAGCCATCACGCGTCATCGCCTCGATCGAATTGGAACCGTCTTCTACTTCGTGCGGAGAATTGCGCTGTACGTTGCGGTACATGCAGCTGCAATAACCGCATGGGCAATTTCTAACAAAATGAATGACGCTATTTGCTGCATGCATTTTATTTACTATAAAGTATCCTTTTATAAACGTATTGTCAAACATATATTGCTAAAACAGAAACAATTTATAGACTGAGTTGGTCGTATTCTTTGGGCGATTGCTCCTATAATCTAGCCTTCGCTGCTGTCGGGAGGGAAGGGCTAAGGCCCCGTTAGTATGTTGAAGCGCTTTAAACTATTTGACGTTCTCACGTGTTTTTTGTTTCAAAAGCGTTAGGATGGGACTTATAGTGCGGGGCGTAACGGGTGCCCCGCGCACGATAGGAGGCTATCAATGGCTAATCGTTTCGTTCTCAACACCATTTCTTACCATGGTTCCGGCGCCATCAAGGAGATCCCCGGCGAGCTCCAGCGTCGTGGCTACAAGAAGATCTTCGTCTGCTCCGACCCCGATCTGGTCAAGTTTGGCGTTACCGCTAAGGTGACCGACGAGCTCGACGCCGCCGGCATCGCTTGGAGCCTCTACTCCGAGATTAAGCCCAACCCCACCATCCAGAACGTCAAGGACGGCGTCGAGGCCTTCAAGGCCGCCGAGGCTGACGCTATCGTGACCATTGGTGGTGGCTCCTCCATGGACACCGCCAAGGCTATCGGCATCATCATCAACAACCCTGAGTTCGCCGATGTCCGCAGCCTCGAGGGCGTTGCTCCCACTAAGAACCACGCCGTGTTCACCATCGCTGTGCCGACGACCGCCGGTACCGCTGCCGAGGTGACCATCAACTACGTCATCACCGACCCCGAGAAGGTCCGCAAGTTCGTGTGCGTCGACACTAACGACGCCCCCGAGGTCGCCGTCGTCGACCCCGACATGATGGCTTCCATGCCCGCCGGCCTGACCGCTTCCACTGGCATGGACGCTCTGACCCACGCCATCGAGGGCTACACCACCAAGGGCGCTTGGGAGCTCTCCGACATGTTCCACTTTGAGGCTATTAAGCTGATCAGCGAGAACCTGCGCGACTCCGTTGCCGAGGCCAAGTCCGGCCAGCCCGGCTCTGGCCGCGAGGGCATGGCTCTTGGCCAGTATGTCGCCGGCATGGGCTTCTCCAATGTCGGCCTGGGCATCGACCACGCCATGGCTCACACCCTGTCCGCTCACTACGATACCCCGCACGGTGTCGCCTGCGCCATGCTGCTGCCGATCGCCATGGAGTTCAACAAGCCGGTTTGCACCGAGCGCCTGGCCAAGGTCGCCGTCGCCATGGGCGTTGACACCACGGGCATGAGCACCGACGAGGCCGCCGATGCCGCCATCGCCGCCGTCAAGCAGCTCTCTGCCGACGTGAACATCCCGCACGTCTGCGAGGCCATGAAGGCTGACGAGATCGAGGTTCTGGCCAAGGACGCTATGGCCGACGCCTGCTTCCCGGGTAACCCGCGCGAGGCGACGCTCGACGATGTCATCGAGCTCTTCAAGAAGATCTGCCCGGCTGCCTAGTCTCGTTTGGTGGTCCTTCGCCCGTAGGCATATAGTCTTTTGACTTGCCGCTGGCCCCGCCGCGCTACGCGCGGCGGGGCTTTTTGTGCCGTGTCGATGCCCCGAGATGGGTAAAGCCAAGGCATACCGCCCGCTGCGGATAGGTGGCGCACTTCCCAGCGTGCATTTTTGGGAGTATTCAGCAAGCTCTTAAAAATGCATAACGTTTTGAATGGCCCGTAGTGGCCCGCAGACGCCCATCGACAGCCATTGTGGGTGGGCTATCGATGAGTGGAGGGGGTTGTTACTGAGTTTCTGCTTTGCGACGACCCGCAATACTGCTGTAACCGCATCGTTTTGTCGTTTGTGATGGGGCCGTTGGGGCCCACGGTGCTGAATACTCCGTTTTTTGCACGGTCCAAAGTGGGGTACCCTGAGACGAAGCAAGAAGATGCCTCATTTTTATGCAGAAATCGAAAAGCTTTATGCAAGATTCGGATTTTAAACCGTGCGCGTGCGCAAAATCGGCGCGAGGACGTCTGGAGGTGGCTCGGCTTCTAGGGCATTGCACGTGTAGAACGGTTAAAATCGGGATTCGGTCTTAGTTTTATTTGGAAGGATGCATATGGGTTCCAATATCGATGCTTCTCTAGAGGAGACGCTCTCCTATATCGCGGGACAGCTTAAGACGCTGACTTCTATTGCTTCGCCTACGGGCTATACCCGTGCGGCGACTGATTATCTAAAGGAGACCCTGCGTGATATGGGCTTTGGCCCTGAGCGTTCCAATAAGGGCAACGTGCTGGTTGAGCTTGGCGGCGAGGGCGAGCCGCTTGTTTTGGCGAGCCATGTCGACACCCTGGGCGCCATGGTACGCTCCATTAAGGACAATGGCCGCCTGCGTCCCACGACGCTTGGTGGGCACCAGTGGTCTACGGCCGATGGCGAGAACTGCACCGTCTACACGCGTGACGGCAATGTGTACACGGGTGTGGTTCTCAACACCGAGCCTTCGGCGCACGTGGCCGACGAGCCGGTCAAGACCATCGAGAAGAACATGGAAATCCTGCTCGACGAGAATGTCGACAGCAAGGATGACGTGCTTGAGCTGGGCATTCAGACGGGCGACATCATCGCTATGGATCCGCGTACCACGGTGACGGAGAGCGGCTACATCAAGAGTCGCTTCTTGGACGACAAGCTGTCGGCCTCCATTTTGCTGGGCTTGGCGCGTGCCGTCGCCGCTGGCGAGGTGACGCTCTCGCGCAAGGTGTCCCTGCTCTTTACTGTGTACGAGGAGGTCGGCCACGGCGGCGCTTTCGTGCCGGCCGACACGCGCGAGATGATCAGCGTGGACATGGGCTGCGTGGGCGACGACCTGGGCTGCACCGAGCGCATGGTGTCGATTTGCGCCAAGGATTCGGGTGGTCCGTACAACTACGACTTGGTAACCACGCTGTCCAACATCGCGCGCGAGCTGGAGCTCGATTACGCCATCGATGTGTACCCGCACTACGGCTCCGACGTCGAGGCCACGCTCTCGGCCGGCTACGACATTCGCCATGGCCTGATCGGCCCCGGCGTGTACGCGAGCCACAACTACGAGCGCAGCCACATGGACGGCGTGCGTAACACCTACGAGCTCGTCCGCGCCTACGTGCAGCGCTAACGATGCAGCGGCCTCGGCTGACACAGCAGTACCGACCGAGGCCGTCCTCTCTAAGTTGCGGTGAAATAGGGACTGTTTGGCGGTTTTAAACGCTTAAACAGTCCCTATTTCACCGCAACTTATGAAGGGGATGGGGCTACCTGATGGCTGCCGTGACGGTGCCGCCGCCCAAGACGACGTCGCCGCGGTAGGCAACGACTGCCTGGCCGGGGGCGATGGCTCGCTGCGGCTCGTCAAAAGTTAGCAGCATTTGCCCGTCTTCGCCACGTGCAAGGGTCGCTGCCTGGTCCTTTTGACGGTAGCGGTATTTGGCGCCCACGCGAATGCCGTCGGCGTCCAGCTCTGCCTCCATGCGGTCGGCAGGGGCGCTCCAGATCCAGTCGTTGGCCGTGAGCGCTGTGGCCGTCAGGTCCTCGGCCTCGCCCAGATGCACAATGTTGTTGGCGGCATCGACGCCCGTTACGTACACGGGGTGCGCCATCGCGACGCCCAGGCCCTTGCGCTGGCCGATGGTATAGCGCAGTGCGCCGCTGTGACGTCCGACCACGCTGCCGTCACGCCATACAATATCGCCCGGCTCGGCGGCATGTCCGCAGCGGCGCTCGATATAGCCCGCGTAGTCGCCGTCCGCGATAAAGCAGATATCCTCGCTCTCGGCTTTCTGGGCGTTGATAAAGCCCTGCTCGGCGGCAATGCGGCGAACGTCGCGCTCTTTGTCCAAGCCTGCCAGCGGAAAGATCGTGCGTGCCAGACGCTCTTGCGTGAGCGAATACAAAAAGTAACTCTGGTCCTTTTTGGGATCTTCGCCGCGATGTAGCTGCCAGGTGCCGTCTGCCGCCTGGCTTGTTTTGGCGTAATGTCCCGTTGCGATGTAGTCGCAGCCCATGTCCAGCGCCGCATCGAGCAGCGCGCCAAACTTAATGTGGCGGTTGCAGATAATGCACGGATTGGGCGTCAGCCCTTCCTGGTAGGCGTTCACAAAGAGCTCGATAACGCTGTGGTCGAAGGTCTGCTGCAGGTCGAGCGCATGGTGCGGAATGCCTAGGCGCTCGGCGACGGCCTTCGCGTCGGCGATGTCGCGGTCGACCTTACTCATGCCCGTGACGGGATCGGGTGCGGGGCAGGTGAGGCGCATGGTGGCACCGACACATTCGTAACCCTGACTTTTGAGCAGATACGCGGTCACGCTGGAATCGACGCCGCCGCTCATGGCGACGAGCACGCGCTTATTGTGCATGGGGAGGTTCTCCTTGGTGGCATGTGGCCAAAAAAGAAAAGCGGCGCGGGAGGCTGGTTCCGCGCCGCAGACATTGTAGCAAGTTCGGGCGTCGTGTGGGACACCCTAACGAGATGGGCTCAGGCTGCCAGAAGAGAGGGAAGAACGGCGTGCCTTGGGCCTATCGACAAGTGACGGGCCCTTAGTCCTGGAAGAGCGCCGTGGACAGGTAGCGCTCGCCGGTGTCGGCGAGCAGCGCCACGATGGTCTTGCCCTCGTTCTCGGGGCGCTTGGCCAGCTGCAGTGCGGCCCACACGGCGGCACCGGACGAAATGCCCACGAGCACGCCCTCCTTGTGGCCCACGGCGCGGCCGGTGGCAAAGGCGTCCTCGTTCTCGACGGGGATGATCTCGTCGTAGACCTGGGTGTCGAGGACGTCGGGCACAAAGCCGGCGCCGATACCCTGGATCTTGTGCGGGCCTGCCTGGCCCTTGGAGAGCACCGGGGAGGTGGCGGGCTCGACGGCGACGACCTTAATCTCGGGGTTCTGCTCCTTGAGGAACTCGCCCACGCCGGTCACGGTGCCGCCGGTGCCAACGCCGGCGACGAAGATGTCGACCTTGCCGTCGGTGTCGTCCCAGATCTCGGGGCCAGTCGTGGCCTTGTGAATGGCCGGGTTCGCGGGGTTCACAAACTGGCCGGCGATGATGCTGTTGGGAGTCTCCTTCTGCAGCTCCTCCGCCTTGGCGATAGCGCCCTTCATGCCCTTGGAGCCGTCGGTGAGCACGAGCTGCGCACCGTATGCCTGCATCAGCTTGCGGCGCTCGACGGACATGGTCTCGGGCATGGTGATGATCACCTTGTAGCCGCGGGCCGCCGCCACCGAGGCGATGCCGACGCCGGTGTTGCCGCTCGTGGGCTCGATGATGGTGTAGTCGCCGCCACGCACGAGCTTGCCGGCCTTCTCGGCCTCGTCAATCATGTTCTTGGCGACGCGGTCTTTAACGGACCCGGCGGGGTTGAAGTATTCCAGTTTGACGAGCACGCGGGCCCTGAGGTCCTCGTCGGCCTCAAAGTGGGTGAGCTCCAGAAGCGGGGTGTGGCCGATAAGCTGATCGATGGACGTGTAAACATTGCTCATGGTGAACCTCCAAAGTGTTCAAATGACTGGATACCGTGTGGTTTTACGGTGTTTCTAGCAGCGAAACCCACAAACCTTATAGGTTGTTCGTTTAGCTGTTGGGAAGCATAGTAGACACTAAAGCCTAGTAATGCAATAGGAAATAGGAGATTATTGCAAGTTGATTAACCATCTTGACCGGAACGGGTATTTTCAAAGTCAATTTTTCGGCTAGAATTTCAACGGACTAAAAGACCGAAAGGCAGCACTATATATGTTGGTTTCTACTAAGGGCAGGTACGCCCTGCGCGTTATGGTCGACCTGGCCGAGCACCAGGCGACAGGCCGTATCCCGCTTAAAGAGATTGCGGCGCGTCAGGGTATTTCGGAGAAGTACCTCGAGAATATTCTGGCTACGCTCGTGCGCGCCAATATGCTCTCGGGCATGCGCGGCAAGGGCGGCGGCTATGTGCTCACGCGCCCGCCCGAGCAGTACACGGTGGGCGAGATTCTGCGCCTGACCGAGGGTAGTCTGGCACCGGTCGCATGCCTGGACGGCGACTGCAAGGGCTGTTCGCGTTCGGATGAGTGTCCCACACTCGATGTGTGGAAGAACCTGGACAAGCTCATCAACGACTACCTCGATGGCGTGACGCTCGATCAACTTGTCGCTCCCAACGAAGGCTACGATTACGTCATCTAACCCACACCTGCCATTTGGGGACGGGGTGGAAATGGCAGATTCTCTCGCCCTTTGAGACTTGGCAAATAAGAAGGCCGCCCATTTTTGTGATGGGCGGCCTTCGTTTTGGGCTGTTGAGACGGGCGCGGCCGGAATGGCCGTTTTAGCCCTCGGCGATGCTGTCGAGGATGCTGCGCATGATGGACACCAGGATGCTGCCCATAAAGGCCGATCCAAAGCTGGCGATGGAGATACCCGCGCCCAGCAGATTGACCGACAGATAGCTGGCCAGCTCGAGCATAAAGCTGTTGACTACGAGCTGAAAAATACCCAGCGTAATGATCGTGAGCGGCAGCGAGATAACCGTCAGAAACGGCTTGACGAGCGAATCGACGATGTTCAGGAACAGTCCCACGAAGGCGAAACAGACCCAGGCCTCGGCAAAACCGAAGGGCTGGATGCCGGGGACGAGGAACGTGGCAATCGCGATGGCGATCGAGGTAAAGAGCCAGTTAAGCATAAAGCGCATGGTGTGAATCCTTTCTTGCGCAGGGTGCGTCGGTGTCGCGTGAAGCGGTTTGCTGCGGCGGCTTGGACGGCCGCTCGGGTGTGCCGCCTTGTTCGGCCGCCCATTGTCTCAGATATTCGTGGAGCTTACGTGCGCATTCGGTTTCAAAACGGCGTTCGTCCTGAAAAACGCGCCGCTGGCAGAGAGTCTTGTCGCTTTAGTTTGGTGGTGTGCTACACTGCTACGGGCAAAAGCCACAGGCGTTGCCCTATTGCATAGAACGGGCGAACGATGCCCGATGTCAGTATCAACTTCGATGCCTTATGGCGGGTTTGGCGGTGATCGATGAATATCGAGAACATGTTTGACAAGCCTGATGTCAAGCAGCTGGTCCACGCATTTAGTCTTTTGGATGACGAGAAGGATATCCAGGCGTTTTTGACCGATATCTGCACGCCGCGCGAGATCTGCGATCTTTCGCAACGTCTGCAGGTTGCGCGTTATCTGGATGAGGGCGAGCCTTATGTTGAGGTTCAGGCCCGCACCGGCGCTTCGTCCACTACGGTGAGCCGCGTGTCCAAGGCACTCAACGGCGAGTACGGCGGCTATCGCAAGATCCTCATCAAGCTGGAGGATGGCGAGTAGGCCAGCGACAAAAACGAATTGCGCAGAACCGTCCCTTCGGGGGCGGTTTTTTGATCCCTTGGGGACGGAGGAAATCTGTTGGCGTGGGGCAAATGTGTCCGCGCGGGCGGGTAGGATGGAAGCACTGATTATTGCGAACGGTTTGAGTGGAGGACCATGCCTGTTCGAATCTATACCACCAACGCCGGCGCGGATTTGAGCGATGCCGAGGCGGCGCTGCTCGCCGACCTGGTTGCCCGCCACGGGCGTGCCGTTTTGCTGGCGCCTACGTTTGCCGAGCTCGATCTGTGCCGTCATGATGCGGCGGAAGTTGGGGTTTCACTGGGTATCGATTACAAGACCCCTTCGTCGTGGCTTCGCTCGCTTTGGGAGCTTTTGGGCGACGGGCGCGGTTTCGTCGACAACCTGCAGCGCCAGATGCTGTTTTCGGACATGGTAGCGCGTCTCGACGACGCCGACCTGCAGCCGCTTTCGCGCAGCCAGGGCACGGTGCGTATGCTCGCGCGTATGGCTCGCGATGTGCTGCCGGGTGTGGCAGGGACAGGTGCCGAGCGTTGCTGCGACAACGTTTGCAAGCCCAAGCCCAGAAGCGACGCCGAGGCTCGCGTGTTTGAACTTTTGTGCGCCTATGCGCGCGGTTTGGACCGTCGAGATATG
The DNA here is from genome assembly GCA_905214465.1 of uncultured bacterium. Taxonomy (GTDB): domain Bacteria; phylum Actinomycetota; class Coriobacteriia; order Coriobacteriales; family Coriobacteriaceae; genus Collinsella. Next base: position 59,118 of record CAJMMD010000003.1, on the reverse strand, counting down.
GTCGAGCCCTGCGAGGCGGCTGACATTATGGCCGGCGCTTTGGCCGACAACCTGCCGGCGTGCACCCGCGCCGTATGCGTGCGCGGTATCACGTCGTTTACGCACGGCCTGCTCGAGTTGCTGTCTGCCGTGGCAAGCAACGGGGGAGAGGTTGTCGTGCTGCTCGCTTGCGAGCAAGCGGCGATGCGCGAGGACCTGGCTGCCGCCTTTGATGCCCGCGGCGTGCTGTTTGAGGTTGCACCGCTGGACGAGGATGCCGGCGCTCCCGCGATTGCTCCAAAGTCCGTCGTACGTCCTGCCTTTGTGGAAGTCGCCGGGCCCCATGCCCGTGCCCGTGTCTATGCGGACGTCATCGATAAGATGGTGAAAGCGCGCAAGGAGTCCAAGGTCAACGATGCCGCCTCCGCACCCGTCGATCCCGTGCGCGTACTCGTGGTGTCCGCCCGGGCACCCCAGCTGTTCGGCGAGCTTGCCGCTCGTTTGGCGGCGCGCCACGTTGCTGCCGAGACGGCCGAGTTCACGGCGTTTTCCCAATCCATTGCGGGCAGGCAGTTCACGGCGCTCGCCAATCTGATCGAGCGCATGAAGGCCGCCGACGAGGGCACCGCCTCCAAGACCGAGTGGTGGCCCGCCCCGGAGCTTACTGACTGGATCTACAGTCCGCTTTCAGGCGCCGATGCCGCCAGCGCGCGAACCTTCGATAAGAACATGCGACTGTCGCGCAGCAAGACCACTGCGGGCGTCAAGAGCCTGCTGCAGAGCGTGCAGGGCCAGGTGAGGGGCGCGCGTAAAGCGGCGAGCGACGAGAACTGGTTTAAGAACGTGCCGTGCGTGGTCTCGGACGTGTTCCAGGCGCTGTGGCGCGACAAGCCCGTGACGGCGCTCAAGGCCATGCTTGCCGTTGCCGAGGCACTGCCCGATCGCGCGCTTGGTGGTCTCGACGGTCAGGCCCGTCGCCAGGCGGAGGTGGCCCTGCTGCGCCACGCGATCGACATCCTTATGAACGATGCTCGCGCGCTCGACGTGTCGCAGGCCGCGACCGTGCCCGTGCTCGATGGCATTCGCACCAAGGTGGACAAGCGTAGCACCGCCTACGATTACGAGACCTACGAGGTTGACCGTGCGCCACGTGCCCAGGTTCGCTTTACTTCGCTTGCCGATGCGGCGGCCCTGCGCCCCGGCAGCTACGATGCCGTGCTGTTTGCCGATGTCGATCTGGACAGCTATCCGCTCTCACACGAGGAGGGGCCGCTGGCCACGCTGACGGCGAGCCTTGGTCGCGAGGGCGTGACGCTTGAGCCCGCGGCTTTGCTGCGCGTGCGCTTTGGCCACGCGATGCAGACGGCACGCGGTCCGGTTGCGCTTGCCCGCGTGACGCACGATCGCCAGGCACGCGAGTGCTATCCAGCCGCCGTGTGGACCGAGCTGCGGGCGCACGCCGAGGCCGCTGACGCTGCTAAGGCCGCTGACGACGCTAAGGCCGTTGGCGCCGACAAGGCGAAGTGCGTGGGCGAGGGCGATATCGTAAGGGACTTCGATCCCGCGGCAGGCGAAGGTCTTAGGCGCGAGCGCGTGACCTGCGAAGCTCCTCAGCATCTGAGCGATGAAGCCATTCCGTATCTGGTCCTGCGCCGTCGCGATGGCGAGGGCGAGGATGCGCCGCTGGTGCCGCGCCTGACGTCTGCCTCGCAGATCGAGGCCTATTCGACCTGCCCGCTATGCTGGTTCGTCTCGTACCGCGTGAAGCCCCAATCGATCGACGCTGGCTTTGGCAATATGGAGAAGGGCAACTTTGTCCACGACGTGCTGGAACACTTGCATGCCCGTCTGCCCCAGGAGGGCATGGAGCGCGTGACACCCATGAATCTGCCGCGCGCGCAGGAGCTGTTGCGCGAGGTCTTTGCCGAGACCCTGGCCGAGCATGCGGGCAAGCGCGGTACCGAAGGCCCGCTGGTGCCGCTCTCTTCAGTGGAGGAGCGCCAGGTGGCCGAGATCTTGCCGCAGCTGGAGGGCGTGCTTGCCTACGAGTCCGAGGCGCTCACCCCCTTTGCTCCGCGCTACCTGGAGTTTGCGTTCAACGAGCTCCAGGTCGAGTATGCCGGTTGGCCGCTCGGCGGGCGCATCGACCGCGTGGATGTGGATGCCGAGAATCGCGCCGTGGTAATCGACTACAAGCATCGTTCGGGTGTCGAGGAGTTTAAGCTCGCCGACCCCACGGTGCGCGACGAGGAATCGGGCGAGGCCCCCATCGACGACCCGCGCTGGCTGCCGCCCCATACCCAGACGCTTATCTATGCGCAGGCTATGCGCCGGGCGCTGGATCTGGACACCCGCGCGGCGCTCTATTTTTCGACCAAGAGCGGCAAACCGGCGCTGCGAGGCGCCGCGAGTGCCGAGCTGCTCGAGGAAGAGCGCGGCGACGGCCGCATCCCAGGCCTTAAGAAGGGCTTTCCCGGCGAGGGCGGCAACATGGAATTTGATGCGCTGCTCGATCGCGTGGAGACCGGCATTGCCGAGCGTCTGCGCGAGCTCGAGGCAGGCGACGTTGCCGCCGTCGACCCGACGTCGGCTCAGGCCGCGCATGCGCGCTGCTCGTATAACCACGAAGGAACGTTTGTAAGGAGGGGCGTGTAGACCATGGATCTTTCGACTTTGATGCCGCAACAACTGCAAGTCGTCAAAACGCTCGACCGCCCGCTGTTTGTCTCGGCAGGTGCCGGCTCGGGCAAGACCTTTACCCTCACGCGCCGCATCGTCTACGCGCTCTCGCCCGAATCCGGTCCGTTTGTCGAGCATCTGGATCAGGTGCTCGCCATTACCTTTACCAAAGATGCCGCGGCCGAGATTCGCGACCGCGTGCGTCGCGCGCTTATCGAAGAGGGTATGGACGAGGAGGCCCTGACCGTCGACGACGCTTGGATCTCGACCATTCACGGTATGTGTTCGCGCATCCTGCGCGCGCATGCGTTGGAGCTGGGCATCGATCCCGAGTTCACGGTGCTTACCGATACCGATGAGCTTATGGATCAGGCTGTTGAGCATGTGCTGGCCCGCGCGACGGCGCCCGATGCCGCCCCCGAGCTCGCGGCATCGCTCAAGGCCCTCTACGCCTGGTATCCCATGGCGGGCGAGGGCGGTCCCTTTGGCGCCGGCACGACCATCAAGGGTCTGGTGCGCGACCTGCTGGAGCTCTCGAGCCAGCTGCCGGGCGGTATGGACGACGTGCGCGTGGCGCGCGGCCAGGCCGACACCTCGGCCCTTGCCGATGCCTATCGATCGGCGTTGGGCGCAAGCAAGGCCGCGACCGAAAAAGCGCAGACGGCGCTCGATGCCATCGACGCGTTCGAGGCGAGCGGCAAGACCATGGCCGATGCGGCGCGACTCATGATGTCGTGCACCATGCCGCGCGCGAGCAAGGCATTCCCTAAGGAGCAGGTGGAGCTACTCAAGGCAGAGGCCGCCGATGCGTTTATCAATATCGTGCTGGCCTGCGGCGGTCCCGCGCTCGAGGCACTGGTGGGGCTTGCCCGTGCTGTAGAGGCTGAGTACCGCGCGCTCAAGGCCGGCCAGTCTGCCCTCGACAACAACGATCTGCTGCGCATGGCCTACGAGGCCCTGCGCGATTACCCGGCCATCCGAGCGGCATACGAGGGTCGCTTTAAGATGGTCATGATCGATGAGTTCCAGGATACCGATCAGATGCAGGTCGACCTGATCCGTTACCTGACGGGTGCGGGGGAGCGCGCGTTGTGTACCGTAGGCGATGCACAGCAGTCGATCTACCGCTTCCGCGGGGCGGAGGTCGAGGTGTTCCGTCGCCAGGAGCGCAAGGTGGGCTCGTCTGCCGCGCCCGAGGCGACTGCCGCGGCCGACGCCCCTGCTGGCGAGCTCGTTAAGCTCGTGCGCAACTTCCGCAGCCACGACGAGGTGCTACGCTATGTGGCTCGCGTCTTCGACGGCGACGACGGCGGCCTGATGCAGGGCTTTTTGGATCTTGAGGCGAGCGACGGCCGCAAGGACACGCTGGTGGCAGACGCCTCGCGTCGTCAGGCCCTCTTTGTTGCCGGCGGCAGTACGCAGGAGCGCACACAGGCCAAGGCCCGCGCGATCGCAGAGCGGTTCCAAGCGCTCGTTAAAGCGGGCCAGCCCCAGGGCGGCATGGTGCTGCTACTGGGCCGCATGACCAATGCCGACGTTTATGCCCAGGCTTTCCGCGACCAGGGACTCGACTGCGTCATCGCGGGCGGTTCGGTCTTTGCCCAGGCTGCCGAGGTCCAAACGGTGCGTGCCCTGGTGTGCGCGCTTGCTAACCCGGCCGATACGGTGCAGGGTCTTATGCCGCTGCTGGCCTCACCGATGTTTGCGCTCGGCGCTCAGGAATTCTTGGCGCTGGCGACCAAGCTGGACGAGCAGACGGGGGAGACGTCGCGCCGCAACATCGATGCGGGCATCATGAGCGATTCCGATGTGCCCGGCTTGCAGGGCTTGCCACTCGTGACGCGCACCCGCGAGGTGCTGCGCTATGCACTGCGCCGCGTGGGACGTGATTCGTTCGCGGCGATCGCGCACGACGTGGTCAACGCTTCGGGCTGGTTCGTGCGTCTGGCGAAGCGCGGCCCCGAGGGCAAGGCCATTGCTGCCAACGTGCTCAAGGCGCTCGACGCCGTGGCTGAGGCGGAGGCCGAGTTCGGTAACTCGCCGCGCTCCATTGCGCTTGCCTTCGATCGCTTCCTGGCGGGCAAGGAGGCGCCGGGTGCCCTCAACGAGGAGGGCGACGGCGCGGTGCGCATCATGACGGTGCACGCCTCCAAGGGTCTGGAATATCCGGTCGTGGCGGTTGCGGAGTGCTTTGGCGTGCGTAAGTCCTCGGGTGCGGCACAGATGGGTCGCGTCGATGGCGGTGCGCAGGTTGTGGCGCTACCGGCACGCTTCGACGGCGTTAAGCTCGCGGACGGCACGTTCGTAAAGGGCGAGGACGTCAAAAAGCAGTTTGAGCATGCGTTTAAGGGCAAGGGCACGTCGCTGTGGCTGCCGCCGGAGCTCATGGAGGATGTCTGCGCGACAGGTTCTCCCGCCGAGGCATTTGCTCACCTACGCAACGACGACCTGCAGCTTTCGCTCGAGGAGCGGGCCCGCTTGCTCTACGTCGCCATGACGCGTGCGCGCGAGTTGGTGATCTTGGCGATGGATGTCGGCGTGAGCCGTGGCAAGCTGTGTGCGCCGACCTTCGACGTTGAGACCGATCTGACCTACGACGTGCTGCGCCGTATCTTGCCGACCGACGCTCTGGACATGCCGCAGCTCGATGCCGACCGCCTGGTGTTCGACAACTCCCAGCCGGGCGACTACGAGCTCATTTCGCTCGCGGACTTTTCCTTTGGCGAGCAGGCGTTTGAGGCCAACGCTTCACTGGATGCCGAGGGCAGGCTTGTCCGCGGCGATGCGGAGGCGGAGGGTGCCGGTGCAGATGCCCGCGCCGCCGTTCCCGGTCCTGCCGACCCCGAGCCCGATTCGTTTGAGCTTGTGTATCCCCGGGCAGTGGGCGTGCGCATGGGCACCCGTCCGTATCCGGAGCGCGATTCGTACAGCTACTCGTCAATTGCCGCGGCGCTGCATGCCGAGTCCGAGGACCGTGCCGCCGAGGCACACGTGCCCATGGACGAGGCCAGCGATGATGCGGAGTCGGATGGTTCCGAGATGACGGATACAGACGTGGCCGCCGTTGAGCCCGCCGGCAACCCCATGGCGCTGGGCTCGGCGTTCCATGCCGCCTCCCAGTGGCTGATCGAGATGGGTGCCGATGCGCTGCCCGCTGAGCGTGCTGATGCGCTGGCGCGCCTGTGGCGCCTGACGCCAGAGCAGCGCGAGCGTTTTGACATTGCCCTGAATCGCTGGCTCGGGTCGGCGGTCCGTGCCGAGCTGCTTGCCTGGCCGTGCGTCCGTGCCGAGGTACCGTTCTTCTCGCTGGGCTGCGAGGACGAGGACATTGCCCGCTACGGTGCATATGCCGAGGGCGCCATCGATGCTTTGGCAACCGACCCGGCCGATCCGTCGCGCGCGCTGGTCATCGACTACAAGACGGGCGGCACGCCGGACGAGACGCCGGAACAGCTGCAGGAGAAGCACGCCCTGCAGGCGCGCGTCTACGCTGATGTTCTGCACAAGGCGGGCTTTGAGACGGTGACCGTCAAGTTCGTCCGCGTGGAGCAGCCTGATCCAACCATCTTCGTCGAACCCGCCGAACCTCAAGTAGTCACCTACAATCTCTAGCCCTCAGATAACTTGCGGTGGAATACGGACTTTTTTGGCCAAAAAAGCCGCCAAACAGTCCGCATTTCACCGCAACTGCAAGAGGAGCCGTGTTGGTTTGGCTAGGTTCGGGTGCTGTCCGTGCCGTGCGGTAAAATCGTTCAGTCAGAACACGAACCCGCATCGGAGCTCATCACATGGCATTCGTCCATCTGCACAATCACACTGTCTTCTCCATGCTCGACGGCGCAACCCGTATCCAGGATATGGTCAACCGTGCCGTAGAGCTGGGCATGCCCGCCGTCGCCATTACCGACCACGGCTACATGTATGGCGTGCCCGATCTGGCGCTGGCATGCGACGCCGTCAACCACAACACGCCCGAGTACAAAACCTGGAGCCACGACAAGGCCTTCTTGGAAAAGGACCGCCGCGACGAGCTGGTGGAGCCCGATCCCGAGGCAAACCCGCGCGAGCATGCCCAGTATGTGAAGGACATGGCCATGTGGGACGAGAAGGGCAACATCGACGAGCTCAAGCCGCCCCTGGTCATCAAACCCATCTTTGGGTGCGAGGTCTACTTTACGCCGGACGAGACCCTTGCCCGCGACCATAAGCCCGAGCTCTACCATATGATTCTTCTGGCCAAGGACCAGGAGGGCTACGTCAACCTGATGCAGACGGTCTCCGAGGCTGCCGTGCAGGGCTTTTACTACAAGCCGCGTGTGACGCTCGACAACCTGCGTCGCCATGCCAAGGGCATGATCTGCACAAGCGCCTGCATCGCGGGCATCATTCCCAAGTACATCGACCGCGGTGACATGGAGGGCGCCATCAAGTGGGCCGAGACCTTCCGTGACACCTTCGAGCCAGGCGACTTCTACATCGAGATCCAGGAACACGGCATCACCACCGACAACGGCCTGACCGACGAGCAGATGGACCGCACGCTCATCGATATCGCCAAGCAGGTGGGTGTCAAGGTCATCGCCACCAACGACTTCCACTACCTGCGTCGCGAGGACGCGCCCGTACAGGACGTCATTATGTGCATCGGCATGAACGCCAAGGTCGACGACCCCAACCGCATGCGCATGACCGGCTCGGAGTTCTATATGAAGACCGAGGAGGAGATGCGGGCGATGTTCCCGTATTGCCCCGAAGCCTGCGACAACACGCTCGAGATCGCCGACAAGTGCTACGTGGAGCTGGACTGGGACTCCATCATCCTGCCGCGCTTCCCGTTGCTCGATCCCGGCGAGACGCACGAGAGCCAGTTCCGCCGCGAGTGCGAGAAGGGCCTGCGCCAGCACTACGGTGACGACTGGGCCACGCGCGAGATCGGCGGCGTCAACATCAAAGAGCGCTTTGAGTACGAATACAAGGTCATCTGCGACAAGGGCTTTGCCGCCTACTTCTTGATCGTCGCCGAGTACGTGCAATGGGCCAAGGACAACGGCATCGGCGTCGGCCCCGGCCGTGGCTCGGCCGCCGGCGCTATCGTCGCCTACGCCATGAACATCACCGCGTTCGACCCGCTCGAGAACGGCTTGATGTTCGAGAGGTTCCTGTCCCCGCAGCGTACCGAGATGCCCGATATCGATATGGACTTCGACGATGAGCGGCGCCTCGAGGTCGTGGAGCACGTTCGTCAGCTCTACGGCCCCGAGAAGGTCACCCACGTCATCACCTACTCGACCATTAAGGCCAAGCAGGCCATCAACGACGCCGCGCGCGTCCTGGACTACCCGGTCTACATGGGCCAGCGCCTGTCCAAGATGGTCTCGAGCGACCCCAAGGTCAAGCTCAAGCAGGTGCTCGACAAACAACCCGGCAAAGAGGATCTGTTTAACCCCGATTTTGCCGAGGCCTATAAAAAGGACGACGACGCCCGCCGCATCATCGACACGGCACTCTCGATCGAGGGTCTCACCCGTGGCGAGGGCGTGCACGCGTGCGCCGTTCTGATCTGCCGCGATCCCGTCAACGAGCACGTGCCCACCAAGCTCGACACCAAGGGCGGCGTCGAGATTACCCAGTACGAGGGCCATACTGTCGCCGACATGGGCCTGCTCAAGATGGACTTCCTGGGTCTGCGCACGCTGACGGTTATCTCCAAGGCCAAGGCAAACATCAAAAAGAACTTCGGCATCGACATCAAAGAGGAAGAGATTCCCTTTGACGATCCCGAGATCTTCAAGCTCATGGGTTCCGGCCACACCGCCGGCGTCTTCCAGGTCGAGTCCGCCGGCATGACGGCCACGATCAAGAACATGAAGCCCACCGAGTACAAGCACGTCGTGGCATTGATCGCTCTGTACCGCCCGGGCCCGCTGGGCGCCGGCATGGTTTCGTCCTACATCAACCGTATGAACGGCAAGGAGCCGGCCGTCTCCTACGACGACCGCCTGGACGACATTCTGGGCGAAACCTACGGCACCATGGTCTACCAGGAGCAGGTTATGCTCATCTCCGTCGAGATGTGCGGCTTTTCCAAGGGCGAATCGGACTCGCGTATCCGTAAGCCCGTGGCTAAGAAAAAGATCAAGCTGCTCACGTCGACGGTGCTGCACTGGGAGGATGGCTCGGACGAGACCACCTACGATCACTGGATGAACGGCGCTATCAAGAACAACTATACGCGCGAGGTCGCCCAGAAGATTTGGGACGATGTTCTCGAGTTCGCGTCCTACGCCTTCAACAAGTCGCACTCCGCCGGCTACGCCATCCTGGTTATGCAGACGGCGTGGCTCAAGGCGCACTATCCGCACGAGTACATGGCGGCCGTTCTGACGTCCTATACGGGCAAGACCGACAAGATCGTTCACTACGTCTCGGCGTGCCGTCACGACGGCATCCCCGTGCTTTCGCCAGATGTCAACGAGTCCGGTACCGAGTTCACGGCTACCAAGGAGGGCGTGCGCTTTGGTCTGGCCGGCATCCGCGGCGTGGGCACCGGCGTGGCGCAGGCGATTATCGCCGAGCGCGAGGCGGGCGGCCCGTTTAAGACGCTGCACGACTTTGTCGAGCGTGTGGACTCGAGCCAGGCCAACCGTCGCGTGATCGAATCGCTCATCAAGGCAGGCGCCTTCGACTCCACGGGGTATCCGCGTCGCCAGATGATGCACTTTGTGGACAAGAACAACCCCGAGAACATCATCGATGCCGCGGTAAAGCGCCAGAAGGATCGCGCGAGTGGCCAGACGTCGTTCTTTGATATGTTTGGCGATGTTGAGGGCTCGGGCTTTGAGGTCAGCGTGCCCGATCCGGATGGCCAGGAATGGGACCGCCACCTTAAGCTGAGCCAGGAGAAGGAAGTTCTGGGCATCTATGTCTCGGACCACCCGCTGCGCCCGTTTGAGTATGCGCTCAGCAAAGCGCGCGACTTCTCGTTCTCGCAGATCGACACCGGCTACGAAGTGCAGAACCCCACGGGCGGCACCATCAACCAGGAGATTCCCGAGGGCAAGGCACTGTGGTGGGCCGGTATGGTCTCGAGCGTGTCCAAGCGCGTGACCAAAAACGGCGACCCCATGGGTATCGTGCAGCTCGAGGACATGGAAGGCGAGGCCACGGTCGTGGTGTTCCCCAAGACCTACAAGGAGGCCGAGGGGTACCTGTACGGTGAGGTCGATCCCGAGACCGGCGCGCAGCTGTCCGATGCGTTTGTGCGCATTAAGGGCAAGCTCGAGCGCTCGGACCGCGGCGACCAGATCATCGCGCAGGAGATTGTGCCGCTGGAGCTTAGCGAGGAGAAAAACAAGCCCAAGGTCTTTGAGGTCATGGTGCCCAACAGCCGCTTTAGCCAGGGCAATATGGCGCGCCTGGCCACGGTGCTCACCACTAACCCGGGCGGCGACCGCGTGGAGATCTTTATCGAGCAGGTGGACGGGCGCGTGCTGCGCGCCGAGGTACCTGCCAAGGTCAACGCGCGCTCGATTCCGCTGCTGGCCGAGGCAAAGGCTATCGTGGGTAACCAAGGCAGAGTGACGGTTATCTAAAATGATTTTGCCGGGGTAGCTAATTTGGGACGGGGCTATTTTAGCTACCCTTTGGCTGACGGCGAATGAGTCGGGGTCGGAATACATCTCAACCGACATATGGGGGTAGCTAAAATAGCCCCGTCCCAAATTAGCTACCCTGTGTGGATTGGAGGAAGTGATGGCACAGGGGACGTTTGTGCAGGCGCTCCGGAAAGAGGCGGCGCTGAGCGGCACCTTTATGAAGGGCCGCTCGCTCATGCTCAACGGCGCCGTGCTGTCGATTGAGGACAGCGGCTCGCGCTTCTCCAAAAACGTGACGGTTGAGGGCTCGGTGCGCGGTTCGCGCGGCGACCTGTACAAGACGCACGTGGCGCTCGACATGGACGAGCACGAGGTGATTGACTACGACTGCGATTGCCCCGCCGCCTATCGTTACCCCGGTATGTGCAAGCACGCTATTGCCACGGCTCTGGCGTATTTGGATGCCAGCGGCGCCGAGCCCGTCGAAGGTTTGCGCACGCCGGTCCGCACGTTTACGGCGCAGCCGAAACAGCCCGTTCGCACCGCGCCCAAAGCGCCGGCCGTCAACCCCAACTTTCCCTTTCCGGCGCCCGTCCCCACGAGCCCGAGCCTCATGGCGGCGCTCTCCGATCTTTCGGACGCGCGCATGGATGAGCTGGCGAGCATGCGCCGCAAGCTTGCCGGTGCCGTTGATCCCGACGCCCCCAAAGCGGCGTTGGAGCCTTCGCTGGTGCCGTACTACAATCCGCTGTTCGCTGACCGCTTTAGCTGGGCGCTCGAGTTCCGCATTCGCTGCGGTTCGGTGTCCTACGTGGTCAAGGATATCGACGGCATGGCCGACGCCTATGTCCGAGGCGGTACGTTCTCGTACGGCAAGAAGCTCACGTTTGTCCATACGCCCGAAGCCTTCGAAGACGTGTCGACAAAGCTGCTCAACCTTGTCGTGACGACAGTTGCCTATCTCGATGACATCACAAGCTCGCGTTCGGCGTCGTACGACTTTGCACGCAGCGGTTTTGTCGCCGAGCGTCAGTTACCGCTGTCCGAGCATAGCATCGTATATGTGCTGGACCTGTTGCGCGGCAAGACTATCTCTTTTGAGCCCGCCTGGTCGCGGGGGACGACGACGCATCGCACCTATGACGTGGCGGTTGAGATGCCTCCGGAAGGGGCGGACGAGGCGCTGTCTAAGCGCCCACCGCTCCTTGCCGCCAAAATCGCGCCGGCGGCTGGTGGCAGCTACGATCTACGCCTGCCGGCCGATGCATACTGCTTTGCTTCGGGCGACGTTGCCTATCTGGTCGACACCCGCCGTGCGCGCCGTACCGATGTAGCGTTTGCCCAGCATGCGGCGCCGTTTCTATCGCGCTTGCTGCCCTGTCGCACGCCGGTCCATATCGCCGCCGAGCAGGTGGGGGAGTTCTGTCGTATGGTGCTGCCCATTTTGCGCGACTACACCGACCTTACCGCGCCCGCTGCGCTCGATACCGTGGCGCCCGAGCCGAGCTTTGCCATGGCGATTGGCGTCGACGATGGGCTCGTGACCTGCAAAGTTACGGTTACCTACGGCGACTGGTCGGCAGATCTCTTTAGTCTGGGCGCTCCGGGCAGCCCCTTCGAAGAGCGGCGCCCGGGCGTTCCGCCGCGCGACGAGGTGGCGGAGTTTCGCGTTATGGACACGGCGGCCCTGTACTTCGATTTCCACGAGGGCGGCCTAGCGTTTGAGGAACGCGATGACGAGAGCCTGTTCCACTTGCTGACCGAGGGCCTGTCTGCCCTGTCCGAGTTGGGCGAGGTCATGCTCAGCGACCGCTTGCGCCAGGTCTCGGTCCGCCCTGCGCCCAAGCTTTCGGTGCGTGCGACCGTCAAGAGTAACCTGCTCGACGTCGAACTGGGCGCGAGCGGCCTTTCGGCGGCAGACCTTGCCATCTATCTCGATTCGTACAAGCGTCATCAAACGTTTGCGCGCCTTACGTCCGGCGACATCATTCGCCTGGACGAGGGCGCCCGAGCCGCGTTTGGTCTCGCCGAGGACCTGGGTGTCGATGCCGTCGACCTGCTCGACGGCGTGTCGCTTCCCGCGTCGAGCACCCTGTTCGTCGATAGCATGCTCGCGCGCACGCCCGCGCTCGAGGCCGATCGCGACGCTGCGTTCCGCCGCACCGTCGAGCGCCTGGACACGCTCGGCAAGATGGACTTTACGGTGCCGGCATCGCTCAAGGCAACGATGCGCGGCTACCAGGTCGACGGATACCAGTGGCTCGGCTCGCTCGAACACCTGGGCCTTGGCGGCATCTTGGCCGACGACATGGGCCTGGGCAAAACGCTCCAGATGATCGCGCATATCCTGGCGCGCGTGGAGGCGGGGGACACCAAGCCCACGCTCGTGGTATGCCCGGCCTCACTCGTGTACAACTGGACTGCCGAGCTGGAGCGCTTTGCCCCGTCGCTCGATGTGTGCGCCATTGTGGGTGCCAAGGCTCAACGTCGTGTACAGATTGCCGGCGTGGCCGAGCATAACGTGGTCGTAACGTCGTATGACCTTATGCGGCGCGATATCGATGAGTACGTCGAGCAGGATTTTGCCCGCGTGGTGCTCGATGAGGCACAGTACATTAAAAATCCGCTCACGCAGGTGGCGCGCGCTGCCAAGCGCCTGCCTGCCGGCGTGCGCTTTGCCCTGACGGGCACGCCCATCGAAAACCGCCTGTCCGAGCTCTGGAGCATCTTCGACTTTTTGATGCCGGGCCTTTTGGGGACGCGCGAGTCGTTTGCCAAGCGCTTTGAGAGCCCCGTCGAGCATGCCGAGGGCGATAGCGCCGCTCGCCTGCAGGCGCTCGTGTCGCCGTTTGTGCTGCGCCGTGTTAAGGAAGACGTGGTGGCCGACCTGCCCGAGAAGATCGAGGACACCGTCATGGCACAGCTTACCGGCGAGCAACGCAAGCTCTACCTGGCCAACCAGGACCGCATCGCCCAGCAGGTGCAGCACCGCGAGGCTGGGGAGTTTAAGAAGGACAAGCTCAAGGTGCTCGCCGAGCTCACCAAGCTGCGCCAGATCTGCTGCGACCCACGTCTACACTACGAGGATTACAAGGCGGGGAGCGCAAAGCTCGATACGTGTATGGAGCTCGTGCACGGCGCACTCGACGGCGGGCATCGCATCCTGTTGTTCAGCCAGTTTACGGGTATGCTCGATATCATCGGTAAGCGCTTGGCCAAGGAGGACATCGCCTTCCTTAAGCTCACGGGCGCTTCGTCTAAGGAGAGCCGCGCCAAGATGGTCGCGCAGTTCCAAGCGGGCGAGGTCCCGGTCTTTTTGATTTCGCTCAAGGCGGGCGGCGTGGGCCTTAACCTGACGGCGGCCGACGTGGTCATCCACTACGACCCGTGGTGGAACGTGGCGGCGCAGGACCAAGCGACCGACCGCGCGCATCGTATTGGCCAGCAACATACCGTGACCGTGTACAAGCTCATCGCCAAGGACACGATCGAGGAGCGCATCATGCAGATGCAGGAGTCCAAGCGCGACCTGGTCAACAGCGTGCTCGGCGGCGACGGCATCTTGTCGGCGCTGTTTACCCGCGAAGATGTTCTGGCGCTGCTGGGCGGCGACGGGCGCTAACCCGCTCGGGTGGGGCCGCCAGGGCGGATAGCGCACGCTGCCCCATCGTCCCCGCCCGTTATGTGTTCATTTGCAATGCCGTGGATGGTTTGTCTGCCTTTGGGCATAAGAACCATCAAGAACATTGGCACGTCAGCAAAGGAGAACATCATGGCGAAATTCTTTAAGGACCCCGACGGTAAGCTCATTGCCGCCCTTGGCAACGACGTTGCAACCCCTGCCGGTTGCACGGAACTGACCGCAAACACTGAGGACGCGGCGCACGAGAAGCACGTGCCTGTTGTCGAGACCGAGCGCGACGGTCACGTGATTCGCGCACGCGTTGGCTCGGTCGAGCACCCCAGCCTGCCCGAGCACTATATTGAGTGGATCGCCCTTGAGGCCGAGGGCCGCTTAGAGGTCCATTACCTTGAGCCCGGCATGAAGCCCGCGACGTTTTTCGCGGGCGGCTCCAAGACCGGTACCGTCTATGCCTATTGCAACCTGCACGGGCTGTGGTCCGCGACGTTCTAGGAGCGCGCCCCCGCTCGGGGTATCATAGCTAGCATATGCACATGCGAGCGCCGGCTGCATTATGCGGCCGGCGCTTTTACTACGACAACGATGGTTTACGACGGAAAGGGCTGAGCCATGAAGCTCGCGCTTGCACAGATCGATATGCGCCTGGGTGATATTGAGGGCATTTGCGGCCGCATCGAGGACCAGGCTCGTCTGGCCCACGAGCGCGGGGCGCGCGTGCTGTGCGTTCCGGCTCCGCTCTTTATGGGCGCCATGCCCGGGGGCCTGGTGGGCACTGCCGACTTTGAGCACGACATGCTTGCCGGCTTGACTGGTGTCGCCGAGCGTATCCAGGAGCTTGACATGATCTGCATCGTGCCCGCGGCGGTTTCGTTTGAGGGCCAGCCGCTGCTCGACTACATGATGCTCAAGGACGGTCATGTGGTGCCGGCGCGTTCGAGCATTGCCCTGCAGCGTGGCGAGAACAACGACACGCGTTGGGCGCCGCCGGTGTTCGACGTGGACGGCGTGCGCATCGCCGTGATTTTTGACTTGGACCGCGAACTCGAGATGTTGCCGACCGGTGTTGACCTCATTTCGTATTTCCAATTCAACGCGTTTGACATGACCGACCGCGAGACTGCCGCCATTGCCGCCGTTCGCAGCGGAGCCTACCGCAAGATCGCATCCAAGCGCAGCGTGTGGTTTGCCTGCATGGCACCGGTCGGTGCCTATGACGAGTCGGTGTATACCGGCGGTTCGTTTGTGCTCGACGACTGCGGTCGCGTGGTGGCCCAGGCGCCGTGTTTTGAGGAGAGCCTGCTGGTTCAGGAGATTCAGCGCGGCGTGATGCTCGATGCCCTGGAAGATCACGAACTGCCCGAGTTCCGTTCCGAGGAGTGGCTGTGGCAGGCGCTGGTGCTCGCCGTGCGCGACAACGCCCGAGCCCACGGTGCGTCGCGTGCTGTGGTGGCACTCGAGGGCGACTTGCCGTCGTCCCTGCTGGCGGCGCTGGCCGTCGACGCTCTGGGCCCGCGCAATGTGATTGGCCTGGTGCTGGGGCGCAACCGTATCTTTACGCCGGCGCAGGAAGAGGCCGAGGCTGCTCGCTGTGCCGCCGTTCGCGCCATCGCCGAGCGTTTACACATTCGCACTGTCGAGCGCGATGCACCGGATGCGGCGCGTGTGCTCGATCGCGACGTGTCGGCGGGCGATGCCGAGCGCCTGCGCTCGCGCACGCTGGGTCTCATGCTGGAGGACACGGCGCTCGAGCTGGGTGCGATGGCGCTGAGCCCGCTGTCCAAAACCGAGTACGCGCTGGCGGCGCCGGCGCTTTGCGGCGGCTACCAGGGCGATTACGCGCCCTTTGGCGATGTGTACCTGTCGACGCTTGAGTTTGTGGCGCGTGTGCGCAACCGCACGTCTGCCGTGGTGCCCCAAGAGCTCGTGACGCTCAACGCGGTGGAAGATTATATGGAGCGAGTGCTGGCGCAGGCGCTCTCGACGCTCGACGGTCCGGTCGATATGCTCGACCGCGCGGCACAGCTGCTCGGCGGGCTTGAGCCGGGTGAGGTCGATGGCGCGCTCGAGGCGCACGTGGACCGCAATCGATCTTTCGACGACATCCCGATGGCCGCTGGCAAGCCTGAGGCCTGCTCGCTGCTGCTGATGCTCGTTCGACAGGGTGAGGCTGCCCGCCGCATGTTGCCGACGGCGCCGATCGTTTCGTCCCGTTCGTTTGCCGAGCGCTCCTGGCCGTACATGCTCGCGTGGTCCGACCTGGGGCTTAACGGCAAGGAGCGTATGACGGTCGATTCGCTGGCGCGCGCCGAGGTGCGCCGTTTTGCTGACGAGGATACGAGCGAGCGCGTGCGAAACGAGATGATGGGCGTGCTGGGCGAGCTACTGGGTATTTCGCCCGAACAAATGGAGGAGTTGCGCTCTGAAGACGGTCAGCGTCGTTTACACGAGGGAATGAAAAAGTTCGAGGGCGAGGTTCAGGACGCCATCGATAAGATGATGGGCGGCCAGGGCGGACCGCAGAGTGGGCCCCAGGGCACGCCGATGCCGCATCCGCCGGTGGATCCGAGGCAGTTCCCGTTCTTTAGCCAGAACTAGGGCAGACGGAAACATTGCGGGAGAGATTCTCTTACACACATTGCTTCTGCCGAATCTATCTTGCTTTAAGCACTTTGCCCCCGTTGTGTTATTCTAGAACAGACGTTCGTGAATAGTGCGCGAGGCCTTGTCTTGCGCCGTACTTGTGGCGAGGGGAGGTTGGCTTGGTTATCTTGGGCATTGACCCCGGTTTGGCCCATACGGGTTGGGGGATTATCGAGGAGCGGCGTGGCGAGGTTCGCTGCCGTGCCTATGGCTGCATCGAGACCAGTGCCGGAAGTCCGCTCGCGGTGCGCCTGTCGCATATCGCCCATGACCTTAAGGGTGTCGTCGAGCGTTATCGACCCGATACCGCTGCCATCGAGAGCATCTACTTTGGCGCCAACGTTCGCTCGGCCATTCCTACGGCGCATGCCCGCGGCGCTGCACTCGTGGCTCTTTCGGAATGCGCGCTCGAGATCGGCGAGTACACGCCTATGCAGATTAAGCAGGCTGTGGTGGGTACCGGTGCCGCAGATAAGCGGCAGGTCGCCTATATGGTGCGCACGCTCACGCAGCTCGATCACGACCCGCATCCCGACCATGCCGCCGATGCCCTGGCCTGTGCCATCTGCCACGTAAACCTCAGCCGCACCCGCGCCCTTACCGGTGGCGAGTTCTATCAACAGAGAGGAACCGGATACTGATGATTTCCCAGCTCCACGGAACGCTTGTCGAGGCCACGATGAGCTCCGCTGTCGTCGACGTGTCGGGCGTTGGCTTTGAACTCGGCATCTCGGGTAGCACTGCGGCCACGTTGCCGACGCCCGGCGGCGAGGTCCGCCTCTACACGCGTATGCAGGTGCGCGAGGACGCCATGACACTTTTCGGTTTTTCCTCTAAGGATGAGCGCACGATGTTCGACCGGCTCGTGTCCGTCTCGGGCGTTGGCCCGCGCTTGGCGCTCGCCGTACTTTCCACCTATACCGTGGGACAGCTGTATTCCCTGGTGATGGCCGAGGACGACAAGGGCATGGCCAAGGTGCCCGGCGTGGGCAAAAAGACCGCCCAGCGCCTCATCTTGGAGCTCAAGAGCACCTTTGCCAAGGACAAGGGCTTTGTGCCGGTCGACGTGATCCCGGGGCAGGTTGCGATGCCCGTGCCCGCCGCCGCTCCTTCGGCGATCGATGACGCCCGTGCGGCACTCCTTTCCATGGGCTTTAGTCCGCAGGAGACCGATGTTGCCCTGAGCGGGTATGATGGGCAGGATATGCGTGTCGAGGATCTGCTCGGCGCGGCGCTTAAGCGACTCGGAATGGATGCGTGATGTGGGAAGCCGATGACTCTCAGGACCTGTGGGCGACGCCCGGCAACTCGCCGGCGGCATCCATGGCGCACGGCGAGCGCATGGTGGGCTCGGAGCTGACGGCCGAGGACCTCGATGTCGACCGTACCCTGCGCCCCCAGCGCCTGGATGACTACTGCGGCCAGGAGCACATCAAGCAGAGTCTGCGCGTGCTTATCGAAGCGGCGCAGAGTCGTGGCGAGACGCTCGACCACGTGATTTTCTCGGGTCCTCCGGGCCTGGGCAAGACCACGCTGGCCACCGTTATCGCCAACGAGCTGGGCGCTCAGATCAAGACCACGAGCGGCCCGGCCATCGCGCGTACCGGCGACCTGGCGGCTATCCTTACCAACCTGCAGCCGGGCGACGTGCTGTTTATCGACGAGATTCACCGTCTTAACCGTTCGGTCGAGGAAGTCCTGTATCCCGCTATGGAGGACTTTGCGCTCGATATCGTGATCGGCAAGGGCCCGGCAGCGCGCTCGATTCGCCTGGATATCCCCAAGTTTACGCT
This sequence comes from uncultured bacterium, assembly GCA_905214465.1. Classification (GTDB taxonomy): domain Bacteria; phylum Actinomycetota; class Coriobacteriia; order Coriobacteriales; family Coriobacteriaceae; genus Collinsella. The sequence goes on along the minus strand of CAJMMD010000003.1, from coordinate 40,789 downwards.
GGTGGCGGCAACGACCCGCTCGGGCATGCTGACCGGCCCGCTGCGCGACCGCTTTGGCATTTCGTATCGCCTGGACTACTACACGGTCGAGGAGCTCGCTCAGATCGTGACGCGTTCGGCGACCATCCTGGGTGTGACGATCGACCATCCCAGCGCACTTGAGATCGGCTCGCGCTCGCGTGGCACGCCGCGCTTGGCCAACCGTCTGCTCAAGCGTGTGCGCGACTATGCGCAGGTGCGCGGTAACGGTCCTATTGAGCTTGATATCTGCCGTCAGGCGCTCGAGTTCTTCGAGATTGATGAGCTTGGTCTGGACTGGATGGACATTCGCATCTTGGAGACGCTTGCCAAGACGTTCTCCGGCCGTGCCGTGGGCCTGACGACCCTTGCCAGCGCGGTGGGCGAGGACCCGGGTACGCTCGAGGATGTCTATGAGCCCTATCTGCTGCAGTGCGGCTTGATGATCCGCACGCCCCAGGGCCGTCAGGCAACCTTGCGCACCTTTGAACACTTGGGGATTGAACCTACCGTTTAGGGCGCTTTGTTTTGGCGGGCTGTTAGGCTATCGCTGGACATTGGGTAAACATATCGCCGTTTGTCGGTTACGGGTGCTTTACTATTGCGCGCGCGTGCTATGCTGGATTGGTCTTTTTCTCATTCGGTAACGAAAGGACCGCCCATGCCTACTGACATCGAAATCGCACGTTCTGTCACGCCGCTGCCTATTACCGAGGTGGCCAAGAACGCCGGCGTCGACGTTAAGCATCTGATTCCGTACGGCTTCGACAAGGCTAAGGTCGACTACACCCTGCTCAACGAGCCAACTGATCACCAGGCCAAGCTTGTCCTCGTGACCGCTATCAATCCCACGCCCGCAGGAGAGGGCAAGACCACCACGACCATCGGCCTGGCCGATGGCCTGCGCCGTCGCGGCGTCAAGAGCGCCGTGGCCCTGCGTGAGCCTTCGCTTGGTCCCGTGTTTGGCGTAAAGGGCGGTGCCGCCGGTGGCGGTTGGGCTCAGGTCATCCCCATGGAAGACATCAACCTGCACTTTACCGGTGACTTCCATGCTATCGGTGCCGCCAATAACCTGCTGGCTGCCATGCTCGACAACCATATTCAGCAGGGCAACCAGCTCGGCATCGATGTTAAGCGCATCACCTGGAAGCGCGTCGTCGACATGAATGACCGCCAGCTGCGCCACGTTATTGACGGCATTGGCGGCAAGGCCCAGGGCGTGCCGCGCGAGGATGGCTTCGACATCACTGTTGCCTCCGAGGTCATGGCGATCTTGTGCCTGTCCACGAGCATCAACGACCTCAAGGAGCGCCTGGGCGAGATCGTCGTCGGCTACAGCTTTACCGGCGAGCCCGTCCGCGCCCGCGACCTCAAGGCTCAGGGCGCCATGGCCGCGCTGCTTAAGGACGCGCTCAAGCCCAACCTGGTGCAGACGCTCGAGGGTACGCCCGCGTTTGTCCACGGCGGTCCCTTCGCCAACATCGCCCACGGCTGCAACTCCATCATGGCCACCCGCATGGCCATGCGTTTTGGTGACGTCGCGATTACCGAGGCGGGCTTTGGCGCCGATCTGGGTGCCGAGAAGTTCCTCGACATCAAGTGTCGCATGACGGGCGTTCGTCCCAGCGCCGTCGTGATTGTCGCGACCGCTCGTGCCCTTAAGTACAACGGCGGTGTTGCCAAGGCCGATCTTAACGAGGAGAACCTCGAGGCGCTCAAGGCCGGCATGCCCAACCTGCTGCGTCACGTCGACAACATCCAGAATGTCTACGGTCTGCCCTGTGTGGTCGCCATCAACCGCTTCCCGACGGACACCGAGGCCGAGCTCGAGCTCATCGAGTCCGAGTGCCAGAAGCTCGGCGTTAACGTTAAGCTTTCCGAGGTCTGGGCCAAGGGCGGCGAGGGCGCGCTCGACTTGGCCGATGAGGTCATGCGCTTGATTGAGCAGCCGAGCGAGCTCAAGTTTGCTTACGAGGACGGCGCCGATATTGCCGACGCTCTCGAGGCCGTTGCCACTAAGGTTTACCGAGCCGATGGCGTCGACTTTACGCCCGCTGCCAAGCGTCAGCTCGCCGAGCTGCGCGAGAACGGCTTTGGTAACCTACCGGTGTGCGTCGCCAAGACCCAGTACAGCTTTAGCGACAACGCCAAGGCCCTGGGTGCTCCCGAGGGCTTCCGCATCACCGTGCGCGAGCTCAAGGTTTCCGCCGGTGCCCACTTCGTGGTTGCGCTGACCGGCAGCGTTCTGACCATGCCGGGCCTGCCCAAGGTTCCCGCGGCCGAGAACATCGACGTCGACAACGACGGCAACATCACCGGCCTGTTCTAAGCCCACTGCCTATAGCCGCTTACCCGTCCCGCCGCGCCCACCAAGGCCCGGCGGGGCTTTTGGTTCTAGCCGCACTTGTCTTGTAGATACCGATGGCTTTGCCCATCATAGGCTTTTGCGCGGGTAGAATGCATGGATAACTTGATGCTTGCAGGCGACGGAAAGGAAACGTTGCATGGACCAGGACAAGACGACCGTGATGGGCGGATATGGCTCCGCACAGGCTGGCGGCAGCGCCGATGCGACCCGCATTGTGTCGAACCCCGGCAATGCTGCCCCCGATGCGACGCAGGCGTCCGCCGAACCCACACGAGTTATGGGCTATGGCGATACACCGCGGGATCCGTTTGGTTATGCACCGCAGGACCCGTATGGCAATGCGACGCCGGACCCGTATGACAATGCGGCGGCAGGCACTTATAACAACCTGCCGGAAAATCCCATTCCGCAGCCTCAGCAGACGACGTATATGCCGCGCACGGCACAGGCCCAGCCTCGTTATGAGTCGCGCGATCCGTATGCGCGCCAGCCTTATCGCGAGTATCCCAAATCGATTCCGCAGTATGGTGAGGACGAGGAAAAGGCGCCGTCGCGTTCGTCGAGTGTGATCAAGAAGATCCTTATTGTGCTGGCGATCTTTTTTGCGCTGTCGGTTGTGTTTGCCATCGTGTCGGGCATGCTCAACAAGCGAGGTGCTACAACCAGCACGACGGCCGAGCAGACAGAGGTCGCCCAGGCTGGTGCAGTAGAGCTGGGCGATATCCCGGGGCAGTACTGGTCCAACGCCAAGAAGCTCCTCAAGTCGCGCGGCGCCGATCTTTCGAATGCCGTGGTCCTGACTGATGATGGCTCAACGCCCGTCGTCGATGCCAACTGGGTTGTTACTTCTGCCTACTATAACGACAACGGTAACCTCGAAATTCAACTTACGCACAAGAACAGCTCGGGCAACTCGTCCGACGGCCAAAGCGGCACCGACAGCTCGAGCTCCAACATGCTGGAGGACCTGAGCAACAAGGCGCAGGAATTGGGAGACAAGGCGCAAGAGCTGGGCGATACGACACAAAACCTGGGCGATACCGCGCAGAACTTGGGCGGCATGGCGACAGATGCCTGGAACGCCCTACAAAACGGCATTTTGGGTGCACAGGGAAACTAGCGGCCGAGCGGAGCGGGGCTACAGCTGCTCGGCCGGACGGTCGGGCGAGCTGAAGCCCGAGTCAAACGTGACGACGCATGACGCATCGGGCCGGCGCTCGTGCACGATGCGCGTGACGAGCTCCAGTAGCTCCTCGTCGGATATGTCAAAGTCGTCGGGACGCACCAGGTCAAATGACACAAAGCCGTCGTGTTCGTGAAGGTCGTGGATGGATAGCGTGGGGTCGATCTGCGCTACGCCGCGCTTGACCCAGCCGCGCAGGTCGTCACCGGTTGTGGAGATGGGGTCGCAGTGCAGCGTGATACCGATGCCCATCTGCCGTTTGATATCGTGCTCAATGGTGTCCAGAATCTCGTGGTGCTCAAAGGCATCACCCTCGCCGGGCATTTCCACGTGTGCGCTGGCAAACTGACGGCCGGGGCCGTAGTCGTGCACCATGAGGTCGTGTGTGCCTAGGACCTGCGGATACGACATGATCCTATCGCGGATTTCCTGGACGAGCTTGGGGTCGGGCGCTTGTCCCAGCAGCGGGCTGATGGCGTCGCGCACCAGGCCCATGCCGCTGATGCAGATGAAGATGCCCACGCCCAGGCCCGCCCAGCCGTCGAGGTCAAAGCCGGTCGTTTGCGAAATAAGCGCCGCCACCAAGACCGATCCCGAGGTGATGACGTCGTTTTTGGAGTCCTGCGCCGTGGCGATGAGCGTCTCCGAGTCAATGCGGTCGCCCAGCGTGCGGTTGAACGCGGCCATCCAGAGCTTAGCGAGCATGGATGTAGCCAGTGCCGCAAGGGAAACGAGCGTGTAGGCGGTGGGGGAGGGCTTGATGATCTTGGTAACGGACTCGAGCACCAGGTTGATGCCGACGGCACAAACGAGGACGGCGACAAACAAGCCGGCGAGGTACTCGTAGCGGCCGTGACCATAGGGGTGGCCTTCGTCTGCCGGGCGGCTGGCAAGGCGGAACCCGAGCAGACTCACGATGTTGCTCGAGGCGTCGGAGAGGTTGTTGAAGGCGTCGGCGATGAGCGAGACAGAGCCGGCGAGCAGGCCCGCGATGCCCTTGGCTAGGCACAGGGCAATGTTGAGGCCAATACAGATGAGGCTTGCGGCAAAGCCCGCGTTGGTGCGGGTGCCGACATCGACCGGCTCGCCCTCGCCGCCGGGAACAAGTTTATGTACCAGCCTATTTACAAATAGCATGGCGATCGTCCTCACAATCATGGTTAAGGGGATAGTGTAGCTCGCATGGGCGTACCGTGCGCCGATGCTCAGAAAATGCAGCAATGGTCTGCTGGAGCTAATGAACGGCCCTTCCCGTCCGACCGGGTGCTGCATTTTGGGCCACATGGGTATGGGCACGTGCCTGCCTGCCCGACATACTTAATGTCGACAGCCCCTGCGTAAAGGAGACGTATCCATGGACGAGATGTTTGCCATTAAATGCCAAAACTGCGGCGGCCCTATGTACTCACACCAGGCTAAACGCAGCTTTGAGTGCGCCTATTGCGGCACGGTCGTTCCGTGGCAGGCCGATGCGGGGGAGCCCAAGAGCGCCCTGGGCATTCGCCATACGCCGCTGACGGTTGTCGATGGGCTGCTTAAGCTCACCCACGTGTCGCAGCTCGAGCGCCCGGAGGACCCGGACTGGTATTTCTTCAATTCGCACTGGCGCAACCAGTCGGTTCTGGAGCATCTGCTGTGGGAGGACCGCAGCACGGCTCAGGAGTTTCAAGAAGCCGCGCACGTGAGTATCCCCTGCCCTTTCTGCGGCGCGTCCTTTGAGGGGTCATCGACCCAGCGCGTGTTTGAGTGCCCGTCCTGCGGCAATAAGATCGGCGTTGCCGACCTGCTCAAGCCCGATACCTTTAGCAAGCGTCTGACCATGGGTGTTGGTGCAGAGTATGTACCTGAGCAGGGCATTCCCTGTGAAATCTCGCCGCAGCAGGCACGTGCCAACGCGCTGCAGCTGGTGCGCCAGTACCCGGAGGTCTTTGCCGGGCACGACGTGGAAGACGCAATCCAAAATGACATGATGCTCTTCTATTTCCCCATGGCGCTGGCGGACCTGCGCATGATGGCATCCTTCCCGGGCAAGGGCCTGAGCAAGGAGACCCTGGTGTACTACGAGGTGCTCGACTGGGCGTATCCCAGGGCAAACTATCTGGATGTTCGCCTTATGGGCATTTTGGAGCCGTGGGACTTTGGCAAGGTGGGGCCGTTCGATCCCGCTATGCAGGAAGGTGACTTCCGCGTCGTTTCCGTCGATGCGTCTACCAAGGACCAGGTGGTCATTGATAAGCTGGCGCTCGACATTGCCGGCAACGATGCCGAGGCGGTGCTGGGGCTCAATAAAAAGAGCATCCGAACCTGGGCGCGCAAGGCCCGCAAGCATAAGGACGGCCTGGTGATGGTGCCGGTCTACTTTGTCGATCGTCCGGCGACGGACAGCTGCGAAGGCGAGCAGGTGCGCATCGCCGTGAACGGCCAGACGGGTCGTGCAGCCGCGGTAGTGTTTAGTGACAAGCGCGAGACGCATATCGTGGCGTCGCTCAATCCGAGCCTGCATCTGTCTGGCGAAAGTACCGTGCACGCCACACCCATCGAGGTCAAATACGTTAAATCGCCCTTCCTATACCAGATCGTGCGCCGTGGAGGCGGCGAGCAACCGCGCCAGGTTGCAGCCGCAGTCGAGGGCTCCTACCGAGAAGAAAAGCCCAAGCGCCGCGGTCTGCTGGGTGCGCTATTTGGGAAGTAGGGGAGTGGTGCTGGTTGGCGCTGTAGCGTGATGGCCGGGGATACGGGGCAGTTCGCAGGAGCGCGAGCTGCCCCGTTTTTTGTATTGCGGGGATATGGCATCCGAATGGTCGTAGGGTTTCAGCTAAATGGCTATTTAGAAGAACTGTTCGACTTGATCTTTCAACGTTTAATAGACGACGCGGGTTCTGATTGGGATACCGCTTCTTTGCTGGACATTGCTGACTATAAAAACGGACTTGCAATGCAAAAGTTCCGCCCAGACACTGGAGATGAAGGTCTACCCGTGCTGAAAATTCGCGAATTGGGACAAGGCTTTTGCGGAAGCGATGCCGAGCGTTGCAGGAGTGGCATTGTCGATAGCGCTAAGGTTCACGACGGTGACCTCATTTTCTCTTGGTCCGGGACCCTATTGCTGGATTTTTGGGCGGGCGGGAACGCCGGTCTAAATCAGCATCTATTTAAAGTGACTTCTTCTGCGTATCCAAGCTGGTTCTATTATGGCTGGACCAAACATCATTTAGCACGATTTATTATGCTTGCCAAAGACCGTGCAACGACAATGGGGCATATCAAGCGCAGCGCGTTGGCAGAGTCCGAAGTTGTTATTCCACCTGAAAAAATTCTTCTAAGCCAAACTCAGCTTATGCAGCCGATTATTGATCAGTATGTCATGAGTAAGATTGAAGCTCGAAAGCTTGCTGTTTTTCGCGATAGTCTTCTCCCCAAACTCATTTCGGGCGAGATTGATGTTTCAGAGGTTAACCTCACGCAGTTAAATAGCCATTTACTTCACTATGTACAACGCGCCGTCCACACTGTGGCTATCGTACTCGACGAAAGGAACAGCGTGGAAACTGTCATCAATACCGTACTTTCGGAAATGCAGGGCCTTCTCGACCCACACCAGCTCAAACATCTAACCATTACGCTTAGACGGGCACTCGGACCGAAACAAACAGAGCCAGGGCAAGATCTGCTTGCGCTTTTTCTCACCGCTAAAGAGGTCGAGGGATGCTCTCCTAAAACCATTGCATACTATGAGGCAACCTTACGGCATATGAACACAGCGCTTGCTAAGCCCTATACCCAGGTTGAGAGCGACGACTTGCGCCGCTATCTCAATGATTACGAGGTGAAACGCGGTTCTAGTAAGGTCACAATCGATAATATACGTCGTATCATGTCGAGCTTCTTTTCGTGGCTTGAAGATGAGGATTACATTGTGAAAAGTCCTGTAAGGCGCATTCGTCGCGTCAAAACAGCTCAAGTAGCCAAAGAGGTGCTTAGCGATGAGGATCTGGAGGTCTTGCGAGATGCCTGTGAGTCCAAGCGAGATCTTGCCATCGTTGATCTACTCGCTTCGACGGGCATGCGTATTGGCGAACTTGTACGACTCGACAGGAAGGATGTCAATCTGCACGAGCGTGAATGCCTTGTAATGGGAAAGGGAAATAAGCAGCGCCCCGTTTACTTCGATGCGCGCGCTAAGCTTCATCTTACGGAATATCTTTCGAGCCGTGCTGACAAGAGTCCTGCATTATTTGTCGCGCTCGATTCCTCAGCTCGACGTATTACGGTGGGGAGCATAGAACTCCGTTTACGTGACCTAGGCAGAAGCGCCGGTATCAACCGCGTTCATCCGCATAAGTTTCGCCGTACGCTTGCCACCCATGCGATCGACAAGGGAATGCCCATAGAGCAGGTGCAAAAGCTGTTGGGCCATGCGAAAATAGACACAACCATGTACTACGCCATGGTTAATCAGAGCAATGTGAAGGCTTCGCACAGGAAGTATTTGGAATGAGCTGGACGCAAAAGACCTTGGGAGAGATTGTTAATCTAAAAAGGGGGTTTGACCTCCCTTCCAGCAGCAGGGTTGATGGCCCCTATCCGGTTTTCTCATCTTCGGGACAAACGGGCACGCATTCGGAAGCCGCTGTTAAGGGTCCATGCGTCGTAACTGGACGCTACGGAACTATTGGCCAAGTTTTTTTCTCTGATGCAGCTTGCTGGCCATTAAACACGTCTTTGTACTCGACAGACTTTAAGGGCAATGATCCTAAGTTCGTTTATTACCTACTCAAAACTATTCCATGGCGAGACTACTTAACTGCAAGCGCCGTGCCGGGCATAAATCGCAATCACGTTCATCTATGCCCGGTCTGTGTTCCGGATCACGAAACACAGACCGCTATTTCTGGCGTCCTGGGTTTACTGGACAATAAAATTGAACTCAACACTAAGCTAAATGGCTATTTACTTGAGTTGATGAATGTTCAGTACCAACATTCCTTCTGCTGCAACAAGTTAACCCTCGGGTCAATTTATGACATTGCTGATGTTGTTTATGGAGCAGCGTTCAAGTCTGCCTTGTTTAACGAGGAAAAGGTAGGGTATCCCCTGATCCGCATACGTGATTTGAGCACCTTCTCTCCGCAGTATTGGACAAATGAGGCTCATCCAAAAAGGGTATTCGTACATCCTGGTGACGTTTTAGCGGGAATGGATGCCGAATTCACGCCATGTCTCTGGCAGGGTGAAATGGCTGTACTGAATCAGCGAGTTTGCCTGTTCGAGCCCGCTGCCAATTCGGGAGTTTCAAGAAGTTATTTGCTTATGGCATTGAACCCATTGTTGGCTTTCATCCAGAACTACGCCTCTGGTACTACCGTCGCGCATATGGGAAAAGGCGATTTGGAAGCGTTGAACGTGCCTATTCCTGCAAGAGGAGATCTCGAGAGGTTTAATACTATTGCAGAGCCATTGAGAGAGCAGATTGTTCAGAATTCGACACAGAACCGAAAACTGGCTGCTCTTCGTGACGCTCTTCTCCCCAAACTTATGTCGGGCGAGATCGACGTCTCAAGGGTCGATTTTACGCAGCTAAATAGCCATTTAGCTTAGAGTTTGCTTGCTGCTTTGCATATATCGCGTCAAGTATTGAAACAATTTGATGCTGAACCTCAGTTTGCGGTAAATCGATTTCGATCCGTGCCACGTCTTTGGGATGGACACGGAATACCTTCATACCTCTCGTGTACTGCCGGAGCTCTCTGATAAAGCGCGGAGAGCTCATAAGATAGTTGAGGTAAGCCGGCACGACGAGGTCTCGGCGATTGACGCGCACGATGGTTGTTTCGGTGCCTGAAATGGTAGGCTTTTCCTTTGGATTGTTAAACAAATAGGCATGACCAAGGTCATCGACTGTCTCTGAGGTCAGCACATATACGATGTCTTGGTCTCTGAGACGCTGACTGTCTTTTATCTTTTCGTTGTTAAGGATGTATGGGATGGGTTTTGCGGGGTCTTCAACGTCGATGTGTAGGTCGAAACCTTTGTAAAGATCTCCATAGTGAATGTAAAGATAGGCACCCTTATCGTACATGCGGGTACGGGGGACGCTGGCACCGCGGTAGAAGCTACAAACGTCACCAAGTGCGACTCTACATCCCATAACCAATCGCCTCCAGATTCTTCTTAATCTGCTCCTGCAAGCGGTTGGACTCTTCAAAGCACTTCGAAATCTCGCTAGTCAGGCGTGCCATCTTCTCATCAAACGGCTCACCGTCGTCTTCTACCTCGGCAATGCCTACGTAGCGACCGGGTGTCAGGATGAAATCTTGCTTGGCGATTTCATCCAAATCCGCTATGGCGCTGAACCCCTTCACGGGCTCGAACTCGCCCTTGCGGAAGGAGTCGAATGCGGATGCAACTTTGTTGATGTCTTCTTCGGTAAACTCGCGTAGTTTGCGAGAGACCATGGTGCCCATTTCGCGGGCATCGATGAATAGCGTCTTGCCGGACTGAGCCTTCTTCTTGTTCAGGATCCACAGACACACGGGAATTTGGGTGCTGTAGAACAGCTGTCCCGGCATGGCTACAATGCCCTCGACCAAATCGTCCTCTACGATAGCGCGTCGAATATCGCCCTCGCCGCTCGTCTGGCTCGAGAGCGACCCGTTTGCCAATACGAGGCCAATCTTGCCCGTGCCGTTAAGATGCCAAATCATATGCTGCATCCAAGCGAAGTTAGCGTTGCCCGTGGGCGGCACGCCGTACTTCCAACGTACGTCTTCCTGCAGCGCTTCGCCGCCCCAGTTCTTGAGGTTGAAGGGTGGGTTTGCCAACACATAGTCAAACTTTTCATTCTTGTGCTGGTCGGCGCTGAAGGTGTCTGCATAGTTGCCCAAATCGGCCTCGATGCCGCGAATACCGAGGTTCATCTTTGCGAGCTTCCAAGTGGTAGGGTTGCTCTCCTGGCCAAAGATGGTGATGTCCTGTACCACGTTGCCGCCATGGTGCTCGACGAAGGCGGCGGACTGCACGAACATGCCTCCGCTGCCGCAGCAGGGGTCGTACACACGACCGTGGAAAGGCTGGAGGATTTCAACCAGCGTGCGCACGATGCACGACGGTGTATAGAACTCGCCGGCGTTTTTGCCCTCCATTGATGCGAATTTCTGCAGGCAGTATTCGTATGCGCGCCCTAACAGGTCTTTCTCGCTCTCGTTATCGGTCATTTGTACGTTTGTGAATAAGTCAACGACGTCGCCTAAGCGCCGCTTATCTAGTTCGGGACGAGCGAAGTTTTTGGGCAGCACGTCTTTGAGCTTATCGTTCTCGCGCTCGATGGCGCGCATGGCATTGTCAATGATCTGGCCAATTTCAGGCGTATGCGCCGCCTGTGAGATGTTCGCCCAACGTGCTTCTTCGGGAACGAAGAAGACATTCTGCTCCATGTAGCAGTCGCGATCCTCCTCGTCGCCGTAACCCTCTGCGACGAGCTCTAGGTAGCGTTCGTCGAAACGGTCCGAGAGGTACTTCAGGAAAATAAGGCCTAACACGACGTTTTTGTACTCGGCAGCGTCCAAGTTGCCGCGCAGCACATCTGCAGCGTTCCACAGTTGATCCTCAAAGCCAACGTCGGCCGTGTTCTTCCTGGTGTCCTTAGCCTTGCTTTTAGCCATGCTGTTTTAACTCCCTATGCTGCATTGTCGGCCCAGAGTTCGCACTGATCCATCACGGTGGCCAGTGCCGACTCCATGCCCTCTGGCGGATACTTATGATGTTTGAGCAGGCGCTTGATTGCAACACGCATGGCAGCACGAGCACTTTGCTTTTTCTGCCAATCGACCGTGCGCATTTCGCGCATCTTCGCAGCGAGCTCTTGCGTGATAGCGACCAGCTCGTCATTTCTTTCGCGATAGTAGTCGGCGACTGCCTGCGGTTGTGTTAGCGCCTCGTAAAACGCAAACTCCTCTTCGCTAAGCCCAAGCGCCTTTGCCTTTTGGTTTTCGGAAAGCATCTCTTTCGCCATCTTGAGCATTTCTTCGAATACCTCAGCGTTTGTGAGCTGCCCGTTGAGATAGCCATTTACCATGCTTTGCATGAGTTCTGAGTACTTCTTTGCCTGCGTTATGCTCTTTCTGCGGTAGCCCTTGATCTGGTCGTCAATGAGTTTTCTCAACAACTCGTAAGCCAAGTTCCTCTCTTTCATACGCGAGAGGCTCGACAGAAACTTGGGATCAAAAATCGAAACTGTTTCGTCTTCCACCTTAAACAGGTCTATTACGCCGTCGGTATGGACGATATTCTGTTCGAGCAGTGCATTGATGCGCTCATTTACCTGCTTAAGGGTAAGTTTGCCTCCGTTTTTGCTGCGGGTGCCGCCCTGCTCGGTGAGCTGAAGGATGAGCTCTCGAACAACCTGGAAATAGCCAGCCTCGATGCGCTGCATGTCTGTTGCGCGACTTTTGGCGAGTCCATAGGCTTTGAGCATGACTCCTGCCTGCTCAACAAAGTCTTGGGTGGTATCTTCGTCGCCGGGTGCAAGGATATGATTTACTCCACCCGTTATGAGTTCGCTTCGACGTGCGGCGGACTCGGTGCTCATGAATTCCGAATAATCGTAACCAAACATTTTGTCGCGACAGACCGCCAGTTTTTCCAAGAACTTAGGATAGGCGGTTTTCCCGATATCCATGTCGCCGTATTTCTTTTGGTCGCGCTTGGTGTAGTCCTTCATGGCGCGTTTAAGGGCGTTAGCTATGCCTACGTAGTCAACTACCAGTCCGCCAACCTTGTCTTTATACACTCGGTTTACGCGTGCGATTGCCTGCATCAGGTTATACCCGCGCATGGGTTTATACACATACATGGTGGCAAGGCTCGGCACGTCAAAACCGGTGAGCCACATGTCTACGACGATTACGATTTTGAGCGGGTCAGCATCATCCTTAAAGCGCTTTGCCATCTCCTTAACATGGGCCTTATTGCCTACGACGTCGAACCACCACTCGGGGTCTTGATTGCCCATGGTCATGACAACGCCGAGCTTGCCCTCGTCCTTCCAAGAGGGTCGCAGCTCGCATATACGTTGATATATAGCCATGGCAGCGGGGCGCGAATACGCAACGATCATTGCCTTGCCGGTGAGTTCGTGCGCACGGTTGGTCTCATAGTGCTCTACGATGTCCTGACATAGGGCATCGATGACTTCGGGTGCACCTAGAACGGCGTCCAGATTTGCAAAGTTGCGCTTGCTTGCGTCAATGGTTTCGGCGTTAGCCTGCTCGGTGAGTTTTTCGTACTCATCATCAACTTTTGCAAGGATGCTCTGATCCAGCTTGAGTGCGACGACGCGGCTCTCGTAGAACACGGGTCGAGTTGCGTCGTCCTCTACTGCCTGAGTCATGTCGTAGACGTCAATATAATCGCCGAAAACCTCGCGAGTCGATCGGTCTTCGACAGAAATAGGGGTACCGGTAAAGCCGATGAAAGTCGCATTCGGAAGGGCGCGGCGGATGAGCAACGCGGTGCCCGTGTGCTTCTTGCCGTCACGGTCGTATTTCTCCTCGAACCCGTACTGTCCGCGGTGCGCTTCATCCACCATCACGACGACGTTCTTGCGCTCGGAGAGGGCGATGGCCTCCTCCTCGAATTTCTGCATGGTGGTGAAAATGATGCCGTTGGCGCGGCGGCTCGAGATCTGCTGCGCAAGATCGGCACGGCTCTGCGCCTGAACGGGCGTCTGGCGCAGGAAATCTGAGCATCTGGAGAACTGTGCGAACAGCTGCGAGTCGAGGTCGTTGCGGTCGGTAATCACCACGATGGTCGGGCTGTCGAGTTTCTCTTCGAGCAGATGGGCAAGGAAAACCATCGAAAGCGACTTGCCCGAGCCCTGCGTGTGCCAGAAAACGCCGCCCTTGCCGTCGCCGCCGATGGCCTCATGCACGCTCTCGAGTGCTTTGTTCACCGCGAAGTACTGATGGTATCCCGCGAGGATTTTCGCGTCCTCGGAGAACAGAATGAAGTTCTTCAGGATGTCGATGAACCGCTCTTTGGGGAACATGCCGTCCAGAGGGGTTTTCCAATCGGCGTACTGGGTGGCCTCGTAGCTTCCATCGACGCTCTTCCACTCAACGAAGCGTGACTCGTTGGCGGTGATCGTGCCAACCTTGGTGTGAAGCATGTCACTGGTGACGCAGAAGGCGTTGTACACGAAAAGCGATGGAATCTGTCGTTTGTAGTTTTGAATCTGTTGGTAGGCATCTTCGCTGTCAGCGTCGGCTCGAGCGGGTGACTTCAATTCAAAGAGAACGAGCGGAAGCCCGTTGACGAATACGATGATATCTGGACGTTTGTTGGTGCCACACTCGATGTAGGTCCACTGGTTAACAACGTGGAAGCAGTTCTTTTCGGGATTGTCGTAATCGACCAAGCGCACGATGTCCGTATGCTCTTCTTTGCCGTCAAACCAGCTTGTCTCCACACCGTTCTGGAGCATGTCCATAAAGATGCTGTTCTTGGCGATGAGGTCGCTGCTCTCGATTTCCTTTAGTTTGGTAATTGAGGCATCAATCGCCTGCCGATTGAGCGTGGGGTTAATGCTCTCAAGAGCGGGCCCAATGACGTCAGGTAGGAAGGCGTCGTCAAACGCGTCGGAGGAACGAGCGACATCGGGTCCATAGAGGTGCTCGTACCCCAGGCTCGTTTGCAAGTGGTCAATGATGCCTTGCTCGAAAGCATCCTCATTAAATGACGTTGAGGAGCTGTAGTCGACAGCAATCATGCGCACTCCTTACCTTATGCTTCTTCGACGCTGGTGAGCCTGTCCACCATTGCATTCTAGCAGTTAATCTTGCGTATATTGGTATATCTGACACCCGTTAGTTGCCATTTGACCTATTGGCTGATCGTGCCCGAATGACAATTGGTGGCAAGGCTCTCTTACTTATTAAACTGGCTCCTATTTATGGGTGCTCGTGTTGCGACAGTTGCCCAAGCGCTTGCTTGAAGCTGTTGTTGGTGATCTTGAGGTCGTTTCCCGCTTGCATTTTAATGAGTGTCGGGCCGGAGGCGATGGCGGATGTGGTGCGATGGTGCCAAGAAAAGTGCCTAGACCTGGGTGAGGAACCGAGGCCGTGGGCGTTTTTCTATTTCTTTGGTCGCATGGATTGTCTGTTCTGTTGGCCGCGCCGGCGTTGTTTCTTTGCTCTCGTTCGCGCGGTATCCGCTTGTGGCGGTGGATGTAAATAAACAGTGGAGCGGCTGCAAGAGAGCCGCCCCACTGGGTAAAATCAAATTGTGCCGCGGAACCCGCTCCTCAGTCGGTCAACTTTGGAAGCGCGGGCAACGCAGGTATTATCGTCTAAAGGGCCGGGTGCAACCGGCCCTTTGCATGACTCCCTTCGCTATCCGTTACTGCTTATATTCCCGCCAGATCGCGTAGAGGTTCCGGGCAATGCCGGTCACGTACATCGAGAGGCGCAGGATTTCAAGAAGCAAGTTCATAGGCTTCACCCCAATCGGAGATCGGAGCGTTGCCCGCAGGCGGATTCCGCGGCAGTCAAGATTTCACCTCACAGGCCGCGGCGGGAGGCATCCTATCCACCCCATGGTTTGGAACAGCGTCGATCTAACGGGCAATCAAGCCTCTAGTTCTCTTTGAATTGGGCAAGCATCTGCCCGAAGAAGCTTAGTTCGGATGGCTCATAAATGAGCGAGCCGCCATCTTCGGTCCGGTAGACCCCGCAGGGGAGGCGACGCCCGTCGGGGAGGACATAAAGGTTTTCTTCCTCCCTCAGTCCCGTTGGGAGTATCGGGGTCTCGTTTTCGTCCATTTGGAACTCGTCTACATTCGCGATCTTCCTCTCCATGATGCCTCCTACCTTATTTCTTGAATGGCGCCCTAAAACAAGCAGTTCTCAATCAACTCTTTACCGCGCAGGGTATCGATCCACTCCTGCGGAATTGCGCCGATACCGTAGGCCGTGCCGGCGAGGGCGCCTGCGACGGCTGCGGTGGTGTCGGTGTCGTCGCCTAGGTTGACGGCGGCAAGCACGCAATCTTCGTAACTGTTGGTGTTGACGAAGCACCAGGCGGCTGCCTTAAGGGTGTCGCGCACGAAGCCACCTGACTTGATCTCCTGCTCAGGCACGCCTTTCAGATGGAGTGCCCACGAGGGGAGCGCGTCGTTCATCACATCCCTCATCAGCTCGACAAATATGATGCATGCATCGGTTGACGTTCTGTGGGCGTGCGTAATCGCGGAGACCTCGCTGATCTCTTCGTCTGTCGCATCGGTGAACGCCAGGGGCGCGATGCGCATGAGCGAGCCGTTGCCGTTGTCGCGCTCGCCGGAGCCTCCTTTGCCGGTGCGCAGGGCGCGAGCGGTCGTACCGCCGTAATCGAAAACGCCGTCGACCGTATACTCGCCACGGGCAATCCAGCCTACGAACTTGTTGCGCATGTCCGCGGTGTCGATGTGCCCAAGCTTCCTAATCGAATCGCAAGTGGCAAGCGTCATGGATGTGTCGTCGCTCCAGGTGCCGGCGGGCTGCTCATGCGTGCCGTAGCCGATCATGTCCGCGCATTCGAACACGCCGCGGGGCCTGAACTCGTAAGGAACGCCCAGTGCGTCGCCGACGGCGAGCCCATAGATGCAGTCGCGCAGCGCTGATTTCGGTCTGTCTGTCATGGAGCGCTCCTCTTATGTCGGGGGATATGAAACGCCGTCGGGGGTATCGGTCGCAACGTGCTGCTACCTTTGCGCTTCGCCATTAGTCGCTTCGTTGATGGCGCGGTACTCGGCACTCAGCTCGCGCGCCAGCTCTTCCTTGCTTGGAAGATACGGCAAGTATTTGGCGGCAAACACTTGGTCGTTGTCTTCGGGCAGCGTGTACTCGACAATCGAGTCGCTTTTGTCCGCGCAGAGCACGATGCCTATAGGCGGATTGTCGCCTTCGTTCATGAGCTCGCGCGTGTAGTAGTTCACATACATTTGCATCTGGCCCAGGTCCTGATGCGTAAGGTCATCGGTCTTAAGGTCGATGAGCACGAAGCAGCGCATCAGATAGTTGTAAAACACTAGGTCAATATAGAAATGGCGCCCATCAAAGGTGATGCGCTTTTGGCGCGCCTCGAAAGCGAAACCACGGCCAAGCTCCAGCAGGAACTTCTGAAGATGCGTGATGAGCGCCTGCTCTAGATCGCTCTCGCGAAACGCAGTATCGTCCGAGAAACCTAAAAACTCCAGTAGATATGGGTCGCGGATGATATCCTCGGGGCGACGAGCCGGGGCGCTCTTTTGGATTTCCTGGGTGACGGCCTCTTTGTCCTTGCTGGCAAGAAGGCGCTCGCGGAACATGGTATTGATTTGGCGTTCGAGTTGGCGCGTGCTCCAGCGAGAGTCGGCGCATTCGTTCATGTACCAGGCGCGAGCTTCGGGGTCGGGAATGCGTATTAACCTGCGATAATGTGTCCAACTCAATTCGGGACGCAGTGAGTCCCGAATTGGAAATGCAAGATAGAACTGACGCATTTTACGCAGCTCTCTTGCTTCAAAACCTTTACCAAAATCCTTGGTAAGTCTGATTGCGAGGGCCTTGAGCAGCGCCTCTCCATACTTGGCGCGCTCCTCTCCGTCCTGCTCATCAACAATGCTCTTGCCGATCTCCCAATACGCCTCAACCATCGCAAAGTTAACGGCGGTATAGGCCTTGTCGCGAGCGGCGTTGAGAATCGAGGAAACCTGCTTGTAAAAAACTTCTGGCACGATTGCCGATTCCCCGCGGTTTGCCAGTTCACTCATCAATATCGCCCGACTTTCCTCTTGAGGACGCATCTTTATTGCATTTAGTTTAAAGACTCGTACGGACACGAATCGCTGCGCTGTCTGGCAACTTCGCATGGAGGCCTTGCGGTGACTAAAATTTGGCAATAGAGACAGTTTTCACGAACCCCATGGGAGTGACATGCATGGACAACAACACCTTGCTGTTTCAGGACAAGGGCTCGGGTAGGTTTAAAGACGTCAAGATCTACCCCAACCGTATCGAGGTGCTCAGGAAGGGCACTTTCGGCGGCAAGCACACCGAGATTGTCTATCTTAAGGACATCACGGGCGTCAATAGAATCAAAGGCCGTGATGTTTTTCTGCGTAACAGGCTGTTGACCGCTTGCGTCTTTAGCCTGAGTAGCCGTGCGAAGGCCCAGGAATTTGTGAACGCGCTGAACATGGTGATGTAGCCGATAACGGCGTTCGGTCCAAGGTAAAAATCGGGGCGCAGAACGGTATTCTGCGCCCCGATTGAGTTGATGCGCCCAAAAAACTGGCTTGCCTATTCGTTAACGTCCTCGGTATTGTCGCGGTCACTGGCAAGCATTGCTGCGCCGACGGCTGTTGTCGCCACGGCGGCAGCGGCGAGCCCGGCGGCGATGCCGGAGCCGTCGCCCGTGTCGGCGAGTTTTCCGCCCGAGCCCTTGCTCTTGTTGCCCTTGCCGTTCTTGTCGGCGCTGCCCGCGTTGGCGCCAGTGCCGGTGCCGCCCGCGTTGCCCGAGGCTGCAACGGTAAAGCTTGCGGCTCCGTCGCTGGCGAGTGTGTAGTTTTGTGCCGCGTCGCCCAAAAGGCCTTTCGCGCGCACCCAGTACGTCCCTGCGGCAAATGTTTCGCCCTCGGCCATTGCCGTGCCCGGAGCGCCGTCCGCGTCGTGCACAAACTCGAGCTGGGCCGTGCAGGCATCGGTTTCGAGCTTGCCCTCGAGCGGCGCCGCGATCTTTGTGCGCACGTCCTCGCCGGCCTTAAGGCCCTCGAGCCCTTCAAAGTGGGGCGTCAGTGCGCGCGGGTCGATATCGATGGGCACGGAACCCTGCAGTTCCGTAACGGTCTCGTTGCCCAGGGCGTCGACATCCACGTATTCGATAGCAAACGTGTTACCCGAAGCCGCCACGCTGAGTACGTTACTGCTGTCGACAAGGCGGAAACGACCCTCGCCAACGGTCTTTCCATCCTGGAGCGAGGCATCGCTCAACGAGTCGCCGTATGTCATGCGCATACGGGTCGGGAGGTAGTACGAAACGGTCTGCTTGTGCTTCGCATCGTAATTGCGCTGGTAGATGCTTCGGGCCAGTGCCGCATCAACAAAGTCGGACGCAATGATGCCAATGTGCTTGAGGCAGTCCTCCTTTGTGCTCTCATTTCCGGTGCTGTTTATATACTGGCTCTTGTATAGATGCTCGTTGACCACTCGTGCTGCGGTAAAAGGATTGCTTCCTTGCTTGTAGTTCGTGCAGCTGGTGTAGTTGATACACCAGCTGTGCTCCAGGACCTTTACCTTGGCCCCGTCATTGTCCTCGACGTCCACCATGATGCGGGCGAGCTTGGTTGTCTCCTGCAGCGCCATATCGACCCAGCCGATTTTGTCGGTTCCTGTGCATTCGTAATGGTCCTGGGCGTATACCTTGGTGCAATAGGGCTCTTCGTCACCCGTTTTCCCCACGGCTTCAAAGCCCCGCTCGTCTCGAACGAGACACATAGAGGTGCTGTCGGTGTGTGCTGCGATTTTGTCGTCCCATTGGGTGAGGTCGAGGCCCCATGTGTGGCTGCTTACGCTGTTGCCGGCGAGCCCAAACCGACGCAGCAGGACGATCTTTCCGCGCACCTCGCCCAGCGTGGGGATGCGACTCGATGTGTAGAACAGGTCGGGGTTCTCATCCAAAACCTTGCCAAAGGCCGTCGTGAGGCTTTCGTTGGTAGCCTCGCCATTGCCCCGCGACACGAGCATGATGAGCGCTTCTGTCGGGTTTTCGCTCAAAAACGTATTGAAGTACCCGATGACATCGGAGAGATGCATAAAGTTCCCGTCTTTTTTGAGCAGGTAACAAGCTCCGTGGTCGATGCCGGGGTCGCCGTTCTCGTCGTTCTTTCCAAGTCGGATATCAAAGTAGCGAATGCCTTCGAGCAACTGCGTGGGGATGTAATCCTGCTGGCATTTTGCTTGGGAGGATTGGGGCTCGGTGTCATTGTCCACGCTGCAGGTGCCCGAATCGTGCGTGCCCGGGATGCTCAGTTCGTCGAGGAACTTGCTGTTGTCGACGTATTTCATCCAACAGGGCCCGTCGACGTAGCTGCTGTACGTGATCCAGTCGAGGCTGCTAACCGTGGCATCGTTCTTTTTCATATCGTAACCGATAAGTTCGAGCTCCCACGGAATGCTCTTACTCTTATGGCAGATCTTATTGCTGTCCTGGTCTTTGCCGTCCGATTCTATTGCCAGGTACTTAATGTCTTTTTTCTCGGTTTCTTTCTCGACCGTGCGGTCTCGGATGATATAGGTTCCGTTTGATTGACGCTCGAACGCAAAAGCGCGGCTGGGCTTGTTGTCATACTCGCCGCCCCATACGTGGATGACCTTTCCATCTTTGTCAGAGTCGTCGTCGACCGACCAAATGCTGTAGCCCGTCTTTTTATGCTCTTCGAAATTGAGCAAGGTGCGGATAGCATACCAGTTTGTATCGTCATTCTTGGTCGTTACGTTCTCAAGGATGAGCTTGCTGGACGTGCCGTCGTTAAACAGGTGGCAGACGTTGCCGCGAACGTTGCCGTCTTGGTTGACGCTCGCGGTGCGAAAATAGCCCGCGGGGCGAAGGCGAATGACGAACTTGTCGAGGGTGGCCGCCGGTGTGGGCGTGTCTTCTGCAAATGCCGCGCGCATGGGAAGGCCCAATCCCGCGGTTTCGGGCAGGCTTGCAAGCGGCGACAACGCCGCAAGTCCTAGGCCCAGCGTAAACGCTCGACGACTGATGGCGTGGTGTTCGGTCATAACTCCTCCATTCGCAGGGTGCGGTAATGCGCTCATTTTGGTCACTATACTGCCCGGATGTTTAAAGGTGTCGGCTTAAATTGTGTGCGCGGCGCTATAAATCGGCGGGCGGACGTGTTTGGGTGCTTGCCGTTTTCGTACCGTTGCCACATTTGGGGTGGTTCCGGCGTTCGGCATCCTCGCGTTCGTCAGGTGCCGGCATAAGAAAGGGAGGGTCGGTTTACCGGCCCTCCCTTAGTACGAAACGCTGGGGCACCGTCGCTTGTTTGCACTGCGCCCGTGTTTCCCGCTGCGCTCGCCAGTTGCTTAGCGCTTGATCTCGATATCGTCGAGCTTGACGTCCATGGCCTCGGTCTTGGCTTCGGCGATGTCGTCGGCAAATTCCAGAGACTTCATCATGGTCTCGACGGCGTCCTTGTGCTCCTCGACGTTGTCGATGCTCACGTATACGCTGCCGCCGCCTGCTTCGGTGAAGTACTCAGTCGTCACGCCGCCCGAGTGTGTATAGGAAGCGTTGCGCCAGGTCTTGCCGTTGTACTTGACGGGATCATTCTCGGTCCACTCAAAGTTGGCCTTCCATTTGGCCTCGTAGTCGAACAGCTCGTCAGCGTTCTTGTCAGAGTCGAAGACGGGGATGAAGCGGTCGCTGGCGTGCTCGCTCTCGGTGAACTTAAACTGGGCCCTATCGGCCGTGTCGCCTGCGACGTCCGTGATTTCGACGCCCTCGGGCATCTCGACCTTAAACCAGATGAAGTCGGTCCTCATATCCACGGCTGGCTTTTCTGCTCCGCCGCCACCGCCACTGCCAGCAGCGCCACCGCTTCCGCCGCAACCCACCAGGGCAACCGCGGCAAAAAGACTCATGCAGAGGGTGAGAATCGCAAAGGCCTTCTTTTTCATGGTCGTGTCCTCCTCGATCTGTAACCGCCCATGGATTACCTGTCTTTACTGTACGCGTGGACGGCTCGCTAGGGTGGGCCATGTGTCCCATTCTGAGGGCCGGATTTGCGCCGACAAGTGGCAATATGCGCGGGTCCAAAAGAGGGGAGGGCCGATGCCTGTCGGCCCTCCCCGGGGTTGGGTGCCCGTTGCTTTAATGGGGCGCATGTGCGCAGGTGCGCGTAGGCGCGTGCGGGTGTCCCGTTACTTGAGCTCGATGCTCGAAATCTCGACTTCGCGTGCCTCGGAAACTGCCTCTTCCATGTCATCGGGGAACTCGATGGAGTTGAGGAGCGCCTCGGCTTCTTTCTTGTGCTGGTCGAAGTTCGAGATGAGGACGTAGACGCTTCCCGGCTCAACGTCGGTAAAAAGCATGGTTGAGATGCCGCTGTTGTCCTCGTATGTTCCGACGAGCCACGTCCTGCCGTTATACTCGACGGACCCGCCATCCTTCCACTGGAACGTATCCCCCTTCTTTTCCGCCTGGTCGGCGTGGGATTCCTCGGCCGTCAGCGCTTTTTTCCAAACGGGGATAAAGCGATCGGCCGAACCGTTCTCGTCTTTGGGGAAGGTGAGCTGGACCCTGTCGGCATTCTTGCCGGCAGAGTCGCTTACGCCGACGCCCTCGGGCATCTCGACCTTAAACCAGATGAAGTCGGTCTTCTGGGCGACGGGGGCCTTTTCCTTGCTCTCGCTTTTAGCGGCGCTGCCGCCGCCCGATGCGCTCCCGCCGCAGCCGACAAGGGCAAGCGCGGCAAAGAGGGCGATGCAAAGGGAAAGAATCGATAGGGTCTTTTTCTTCATGATGGTGTCCTCCTTGTCTGCCGATGACATCACGACGCCGCATGCTGTTGGGGTGCTGATTGCGCTGGCGGCGGATGTCTCTGCGTGCTGTGCGGCTTATGCCTCCGTTCATTGCTTGTGGCCGTTGTCCGGCCGTGCCCCAACGGGTTCCTTGCTTATAGATATGCCCCAGCTTGTGCTGCCCGGAAGTCTCGAAAGGTGGGCCATGTGTCCCATGTTTGTGTCGCTGCCGCCTATCGTGTGCCATAGAAATCCGCGATGGCCAGGTGCGCTGACGCCCATGTGCTTATGGGCTAGACTTAGCACCATTATGTGATCGATGCGGTCGGTCGGCGGTTGCCACCCGACCGATGTATATGACTTGAAGGTGCATGCGTATGAGCCAAGAGATGATGGACAAGACCTGCCGCGGGTTTGCCGAGGCGCTTGCCGCGCGCGAGCCGGTGCCCGGCGGCGGCAGCGCGAGCGCCTTTGTGGGTGCGCTGGGCGCCTCGCTGTGCGGGATGGTCGCGCGCTACGGCGCGACCAACCCCGCGCTTGCCGATCGCGCGGATGACCTGACGCGCGCGTTTGCCCAGGCTGATGAGCTGGCCCAGGAGCTTGTCGAGTTGGTTGCCGAAGACGTTCGTGCCTATGGGCAGGTGTCCGCGGCGTACGGTATTCCGCGTGGCGATCCGGCTCGAGCGACCGCGATTCAGGATGCGCTGCATGTGGCCGCTATGCCGCCGTATCGCATTATGGATGCCTGCGGGCGTGCACTGGCGCTGCTCGAGGACATGGCCGACAAGGGTTCGCGTCAGCTGCTGTCCGATGTGGCGTGCGGCGCCGTGTTCTGCCGTTCTGCTATGCAGGGCGCGAGCTTGACGCTCTTTGCGAACACCACGTCTATGAAGGATCGCGCTCGTGCTGAGGAGCTCGAGACGGCGTGTGATGAGTTGCTCGACATGTGGTTGCCGCGCGCCGATGCGCTGGCGCGCCGCGCCGCCGACGCTGCAAGGAAGAGAGGGTAGCCATGGCTGAACTGCTGAAGGGTGCTCCCGTCGCCCGCGCGTTGACTGAGGAACTTGCTGCTCGCTGCGCAGCCCTGCGCGAGCGAGGCGTTGTTCCGACGTTGGCTATCGTGCGTGTGGGCGAACGCGAGGACGACCTATCCTACGAGCGCGGTGCGCTCAAGCGCTGCGAAAAAGTGGGGATTGAGGCTCGTCGCGTTTTGCTTTCTGCCGATGTTTCGCAGGACGAACTGTTGACGGCCATTGAGGACATCAATACCGATTCGTCTGTTCGTGGCTGTCTGATGTTCCGCCCGCTGCCCGCCGGCCTTGACGAGGATTCGGTTGCCGCAGCACTCAATCCTGCCAAGGACGTTGACTCCATGACGCCGGCTTCGCTGCTCACCACGCTTTCGGGGCGCGGCGAGGGTTTTGCCCCCTGCACAGCCGAAGCCGTGCTTGCTTTGCTGGATCATTACGGCGTTGAGCTGGATGGAGCTAAGGTTGCTGTGGTCGGGCGCTCGCTGGTGATCGGGCGTCCTGTTGCCGCCATGCTTACGGCGCGCAATGCGACCGTGACGACGTGCCACACGCATACGCGCGACCTTGCTGCCGAGTGCCGTGCTGCCAACATTGTGGTTGCGGCCGTTGGACGCGCGCGTACGATTGGCGCGGATGCGGTTCGCGAGGGCCAGACGATCATCGATGTTGGCATTAATTGGGACGAGGCCGCTGGCAAGCTGGTCGGGGATGTCGATTTTGATGCTGCGGAGCCGGTTGTTAACGCCATCACGCCCGTGCCGGGCGGCGTGGGCGCTGTGACGACGGCGATCCTCGCCAAACACGTGATCGAGGCGGCCGAGCGCGCATCGAAATAGGCGTTTTGGGCTGTTTGAGGGGTTAGCTCTATACCCCGTGGACAGAAAATGCCAAATATGAGTACTGTTGCCAAGATAGTCACATATATTTTAGGCCAAATAGGCTCTCTAACGATATTTATTATCGATAGAGAGCCTATTTTATTGGACCTATGAGGAATTACATCATCTAATTTTTGAACAAATGTAGACTTTCGACACCCATACGTAGCAAAATTGCTGTTACTAAATTGGTGACAGTACTCATATTTGGCATTTTTTGACCACAGGGGTTGCCAGCGCCGTGGTTTCGCCCTTTCTGCGCCGAAGCGATACACTGTTATCGTTTGATTTCTTCGCTCAAGGAGGATGCGCATGCCGTGCACAACGATTTTGGTTGGTAAGAACGCGAGCTACGACGGGTCGACGTTGGTCGCCCGCAACGAGGATTCGTCCAACGGGGTGTTTGAGCCCAAGCGTATGCGTGTGGTGCATCCCGACGAGCAGCCGCGCGTCTATACGAGCGTCCTGAGTCACCTGACCGTTGAACTGCCCGATAACCCCATGCGCTACACGAGCGTCCCCGATGTTGTCCCGGGCCACGGCATCTGGGCCGAGGCCGGTTTCAACGAGCTCAATGTGGGCATGTCCGCAACCGAGACGCTCACCACCAACGAGCGCGTTCGCGGCGCCGACCCGCTCGTCGACTACGTGCCCGCCAAGGGCAACGAGGACGAGGACGGCTATGTTCCGGCGCAGCCCGGCGGTCTGGGCGAGGAGGACATGGTGACCCTGGTGCTGCCATATGCCAAATCCGCCCGCGACGGCGTACGCATTCTGGGTGACCTGCTCGAGCGTTATGGCACCTACGAGAACAACGGCATCGCCTTTAGCGACGTGGACGAGATCTGGTGGCTCGAGACCATCGGCGGCCACCACTGGATCGCCAAGCGCGTGCCCGATGACGCCTATGTGACCATGCCCAACCAGCTGGGTATCGACAGCTTTGACCTGGATGACGCCGAGGGCGCCCAGGCCGACCACATGTGCTCCGCCGACCTGCGTGCCTGGATGGCCGAGTGGCATCTGGACCTGACGCTGGGCGTCGATGGCGACGGCCCGGCTGCGATCTTTAACCCGCGCGAGGCCTTTGGCTCGCACAGCGACAGCGACCATGTCTACAACACGCCGCGCGCCTGGTACATGCAGCGCTGCCTCAACCCCAGCGATGTGTGGGACGGTTCCGAGGCCGACTACACGCCCGAGAGCGACGATATCCCCTGGAGCCGCGTGCCCGAGCGCAAGGTGACCATCGAGGACATCAAGTACGTGCTTTCGAGCCACTACCAGGGCACGGAGTACGACTGCTACGGCAGCAAGGGCACGCCCGCTACGCGCGGCGCCTATCGCCCCATCGGCATCAACCGCAACAGTCAGCTCGCCGTGCTGCAGCTGCGCCCCTATGCGCAGCCGGCGTATCGCGCCGTGCAGTGGATGGCCTTTGGCTCCAACTCGTTTAACGCGCTGGTTCCGCTGTACGCCAACGTCGAGACCATGCCCGAGTACTATGCCGACACGCAGGCTCGCGTGACGTCCGAAAACTTCTACTGGGCCAACCGCCTGATCGGCGCGCTGGCCGACGTCCGTTTCCATGAGTGCGGCCGCGCAGTCGAGGATTATCAGGAGAAGGTCGGCGGCATGGGCCACAAGCAGATTCATGACGTCGACGCTGCCGTAGCCGTTCTGCCCGAGGCCGAGGTGCCTGCCGAGCTTGCACGCGCCAACGAGGAGTTTGCCGAGCTCGTGCGCGTGGAGACCGATGCCCTGTTGGGCAAGGTGCTCTACACCACGAGCTGCGCCATGAAGAACTCTTTCGCGATGAACGACAACGTGAGATAGGGATTTCCCGTCGATCGAATAGCGCTTAAACGCTTTGTCGCTTTCACTCAATCTTGGGTACAAGAACGCCAATGCAGTTGTTTGTGATTGGAGACAACCATGGTTATGAAACTCGATCAGCTTGTTAACGGCGCTATCAACGTGGGCTTCGGCGCCGCCGCCGTTGCCGTCGAGGGCAGCAAGAAGGTTCTCGACGACCTTAACACCAAGGGCGAGCAGGTGCGCAAGGACGCAGGCGCCCCCGGTATCGCCCGCAGTGTGTCCGACATGTTCGAACAGGCCGGCGGTACCATCTCCGATCTGACCGAGCGCTTGGGCATGCAGGGCGAGACCGCGGCCCAGCGCGTGCTCGACGAGCTCATTCTGGCTCGCGTCCGCGTCATGACCGCCCCCGAGCGCACGGCCTTCCTGGCCCATGTGCGCGACATCGTCGATTCGGTCGAGGACAACGTGACCTCGGTGCCCGTCGAGTCCGTTGAGCCCGACGATGCGAAGGATACCGAAGAGGCCGAGTAGCAGCGCAGATGGCAGATTCCACCACCGATTACAACAATCTAGATCCCTTGGGTGACGAGGCAGCGGTTGTCGATGAGGTCGACGCCGCCGTCTCGGGCGCTCGCAAGAAGCCGCGCGCTGTCGATATGGTGCCAGAGGAGCCCGACGCGATGGCGCCGGACGAGGAATACCAGCTCACGCCGGCGGGTCGTCGCGAACGCATCGGGCAGATTGTTCGCCTGGTCAAAAAGTACCGTGTGTGGGATAACCTCACGCCGGTTCGTTTGCGCCGCCTGCTCGAGGAACTCGGCCCCATGTTCGTCAAGATGGGGCAGATTCTGGCCAACCGGTCCGAGATTCTGCCGCAACGCTTTTGCGATGAGCTGCGTCGTCTGCGCTCCGACGTGGAGCCGGTGCCGTACGAGGTCGTACTCAGTTGTCTGGAAGAAGAATACGGCCTGCGCCTGGGGGAGATGTTCGATGCGATCGACCCCAATCCGCTTGGTAGCGCATCGCTCGCGCAGGTGCACCGCGCTCGTCTGGTGACGGGCGAGGACGTGGCCGTCAAGGTGCAGCGCCCCGGTGCGCAGCAGGTTATGGCACAGGACATCGATATCATCCGCTCGGTTGTGCGTATCGTTTCCAAGTTCGTCAACACCGATCAATTTGTTGACCTGCACGGCGTAGTCGAGGAGTTGTGGACCTCGTTTCGCGAGGAGACCAACTTTTTGGCCGAGGCCAAAAACCTCAACGACTTCTACGAGTTCCATAAGAGCGTTCATGGCGTGACGTGTCCTAAATCCTATCTGGACCTGTGCACCGAGCACGTGGTGGTTATGGACTACGTCGACGGCATTTCGATCGCCGATCCTGAACGCTTGGTGGCCGAGGGCTATGACTTGGAAAAGATCGGTGCCGCAATCGTCGAGGATTACTCGACGCAGGTGCTCGATGACGGCTTTTTCCATGCCGACCCGCATGCGGGAAACATTATTCTCAAGGACGGCATCGTTTACTTTATCGACTTGGGCATGGTCGGACGCATGTCGAGTCACGATCGCGGTATCGTCAAGGACATGATTTTCGCCGTGGCCGAGGGTGACGTGCCCAAGCTCAAGGATTCGCTCATGCGCTTCGCCGTGACGCGTGGCGACTCGGCTGAGCTCGATCATTCGGCCTTTTTGTCCGATTTGGACTTTATCGTGGCTGACTTTGCGGGCCTTGACCTGAAGGATCTGGATATCGGCGAGTTTTTGACCTCGCTGTTAAACCTGGCGCGCAAAAACGACGTTGAGCTGCCGAGCGTGGTAACGATGTTCGCCCGCGGCATGGTGACGCTCGAGGGCCTGTTGACCGAGTACATGCCCAACGTCAACATGATCCAGATCATTCAGACGCATATCAAAAACGAAAAAAGCACTTATGCGCGCGTGCGCGACATGGGACGCGATCTTGCCGCGAGCAGCTATCGCGCGGCAAAAGGCTCGCTCGAGGCGGCCGAGTATCTTGGCCTGGCTTCGCGCATGCTCACGCGCGGCCAGCTTAAGGTGAACACGCAGATCATGAGCAGCGATAAGGCGCTGCGACAGCTGGGCGGAATTATCGACCGTATGTCGATGGCAATTGTGATTGCTGGCCTGTTTATCGGTTCGTCGGTGGTGTACTACGCACGCATCGAGCCGGTTGTGTTTGGCATTCCAGTCATTGGCTTTATGGGCTACGTGAGCGCGCTGGTGCTGGCGCTGATGCTGGGCCGCGAGATCTGGCGCAACAGTCACGGCGGCAAGCATTAACGATTTCCCGGGGTCGGGGAAACGGGTTATTTTGCCTTGCGTCGCGCCGGCGTGGGCTGGTCCGAACAAAACTATGCCGGTTTACGGGGCTGGAGTGCCGAACCTCGACCATGCCGAAATTCGCGCTTTTAAAACCGCAGGTAGATGAGTCGTTGGTTTTCGAAAATGGCAGATATGGTTGCGAGGTGCTGAATCATCCCCGTAATCCGGCATAGTTTTGAAACGGGCTATTCTTGCAAGGTCCGCCGACAGCCCTTCCTATCGCAAACCATAGCTTTTACCTTGGGCTTCGCCTGCGTGCGGGGCCCTTTTGCGTGCTACCATACTGACAGTAATAATCGATGGCCTAGATGGTGGTGCGGAGACGCACGAATGCGCGGTTTTCCTGCGCGTTTGGGAGAATCGGGGTGCAAGTCCTCGGCTGTACCAGTAACCGTAATTCCTCTTGGCCCGGGATGTTCGCGTCGCAGATCGGACGGCGCGCCCGGGTCGGTAAGGTTAAGTCGGATCGCCTCCCATCTTGTGCGCGACCGCGGCGCATGCCGCCGGTACGCGTTGGGCTCTGGAGGGAAGGGGGACCCCGATGGGGGAACTCGAGCGCAACGTGCGCGATGACGTGGGGCAGCCGCTGGGCAATGCTCCAAGTGCAGACAATAGGAGACAAATGGATATGTTTGAGGACGAGTGCCAGCGCGCCTCGTGGCGTCGTCGTGGAGCGATTGCCCGTGGCGTAGCCAAGCGCGGTCTGGTGGCGTTCCTGGCGTTTGCCATGGCTTTTGGCACCACGCCGGCGCAACTTTGGGCCGAGGGCGCCGAGGGCATTGCCGAGGCCGTGGCGCAGGCTGCGACGGGCGGCGAGGGCGCGGCGGCCGACGATGGCACCGCTGCCGACACCGGCGCGAACAGTGCGGCGGCGAGCGCCGCTGCCGATGACGCCGGCGCAGATCAGGGCGCAACTGCGAGTGCCGCGAATGGTGCCGACACCGCCGCAGGCAACGCGACTGAGTCCGAGAACTCTGCTGCGACGCCTGCTGCTTCGGAGCAGAAGAACGCCGTTGCCGCCGCGTCTGCCACAACGCTTTCGAGCGAGGCCAAGGTCTTCATCCAGGATACCAAGGATAAGGACAGCTCCTATTCCACGAAGTCGGGCGCGCTCAAGGCCGGTGAGACGCTTTGGGCAAATATGTACGATGAGGTCGAGGACGACTGGTACGGCACTTCGACTGAGTTCGTTGCCAATCCCGGCACTTGGACTTACACCTGGCTCGCCGGTACGACTAGGGCCAGCAGCAATGTCGCCGACTACACCGAGGTCGTAGGCCACGAGCAGTCGCTCGCCGTCACCGCCGCGATGGAAGGCAAATACTTCATCTGCAAGGTAACGGTTGATGGCAAGGACTACTATGGTCCGTCCGTTTCTTCCGGCTCGGGCATCAATGCCAACTACATTCCTGGCCCCGTGCTGGGCGCCGGTCAGATGGAGCTTAACAGCGTCAAGCTGAATAGCGACACGCCGAGCATAGGTGATACCCTGACGGCGACTCCGTACATAAGCTATTATCAGCAAGCCCCCGCCGACGCCAAGGTTACCTACACGTGGTCCGCATCCACCTCGCAGTACTCGGGCTTTACCAAGATCGAGGGCGAGACGGGTGCTTCGCTCGTGGTGGGCGACGACCTTGAGGGCAAGTACATCAGGGTCGAGGCCAACGCTGGCGTCAACACGGTGAACAAGACCACATCCAGCAAGGTCAAGCTGGCCGGTGCGGTCGAGATTTCGGCCGTGTCCATCGTTAACACCAAGGACAACACGAGCGTCTTCACAGTAGGGGATACCGCTAAAGCTCGCGCTAAGGAGACGGGCGGCGCGTACGGCGCATTCGTTGACGCGGACAAGCTCAACTTCCAGTGGCAGGGCTCTGACACCAAGGGCGGCACGTATACCGACATTGCGGGTGCTACGGGTGAGACCCTCGAGCTAACCGATACTTTGGGCGGCAAGTACCTCAAGTGCAAGGTGTCTTCGAAGATCGGCTCTTCGAGCTTGACCAACTCGACGGGCGCTCTCGTTGCTGCTGCCGGTTCAATTAATGTCACGAGCGTGACTATGAGCCCGACTTCGGGCAAAGTCGAGGTTGGTTCCACGATTACGGCGACCGCCAAGGCGGGTTCCACTGACGTTACCGCTGATCCGCACGTTTCGTGGCAGTGGTACAAGGGCACTTCGAACAGGGCCAACTCGTGCAACACGCCTATCGAGGGTGAGACCGGTAGCACCCTGACGGTGACCGCTGCCCTTAAGGGCTACTACGTCGTGGCCAAGGCCAACGGCGGTTACGGCGAGCAGAAGCCTTCTTACTATGCGGCGGGTCCTGTTTCTGTTGCGGGTCAAGTGGAGCTCTATGACGTGCAGTTTGAGGGCTCTCCTGCCACCAACGGCGTGCACGTGGGCGACAAGCTCAAGACCAAGGTGCGCAAAAAGGACGGCTCCAACTATAACTATATCGACCGCACCGATAATGTGACCTATCAGTGGCAGTATGCAAATACCAGCTCGAGCTATGACTCCGCTTATACCGATATCCCCGGTGCTACTGAGGCCACCTATACCGTTGACGCTGCCTATGCCGGCAAGTATCTGCGCGTGAAGGTGACGAGCGAAAATACCGTTTTCAGCACGCAGAAGAAGGGCTCGTACAGCGGCACGCAGTCTATTGCTCCGCTTGGTCCCGTGACGCTTAAGGGCCAGTACAAGCTGGCGGGCATTGAGCTTGCCGATAAGAACGTTACGCTGAGCGTGGGTTCAAAGATCACGCCGAGCGTGCAGGTTCCGGGCAGCTGGTCGGGCTTGACGAAGGACGTGCCCGACGATGCTGAGCTCACCATGGCGTGGTATGCCAAGGGCGAGGGCGATGCCGACTGGACCGAGCTCACCGACGGCATCGATACGACCGACGGTAGCCTGACTATTACGGATGCGCTTGTCGGCAAGAAGATCAAGGTTACGGCGAGCGCTCTCGACAACACGGTTGAGTGGGTTTCGTCGGACAGCGTTACCGCGGCGGGGGAGTATAACCTGCTGCGCGTGACCACTACGCCGCAGATCAATAGTGATTCGATTCATCTCGTCTCGGGCGATAGCGTTAAGGCGACGGCACAGGCCAAGCGCGCCGACGGTTCGACCACCAACGGTATCGACGTCACCGACCGGGCGACTGTTGCCTGGTATGCGGCCGACGACGCGAAGGCTCCGGCGGCCGACTGGACGCTTCTGTCCGATATGTCGGGCGCCGAGGCGACGGTCTCGGCTTCTGCCGCGGGCAAGTATCTGAAGGCTGTCGCCACGAGCGGCAGCTCGACGGTCGAGCTCGTCCCTGCCAATCCCGTCATCGCCGCAGGATCGCTTGAGGCCGCAGTCCAAAAGCTCAACGATGCCAATAAACTGATCACCGTTGATTACAGCGCCAAGGGCGGCAACGTCAACGATGTTCTGAAGGCGCAGCTTGCCGATTTGGGCTTCACCGATATTGACGTCAAGGTCTCCGAGGGCAGCGTTGCTTTTAAGGCCGAGGACGCCAAGGCTACGGTCGGTATCTCCGACGCCCAGGATAAGACCAACGGCGATGTGAAGTTCTTCTACATCGACCCCAACAACTACACCGGTTACAACATCGATGGTCTGCGTAGCGCCGATGTGGTGTTTGAGCTGTCGCGCGATGGCAAGACCGAGTATTACCAGCCCAACAAGTCGGTACAGGTTGCTTGGGACGAGGCTAAGCTGCAAGACCTTCTTGACAGTGCCGCCGAATCCCTGCAGATTGGCTACGCGGCGGGCGAGTCCGCCGATGGCGTGACCCAAAATGTCACGCTTCCGTACAAGGCGGGTTCCGCAAAGAAATTCTCTGTTGAATGGACAAGCTCCGACACCGAGCGCCTGTCTGTTTCTGGTTATAGCTGGGAAGATAAGACGGGTAAGGTTTCGCGCGCATCGAGCGATCGAGACGTGACGCTGACCGCCAAGGTTACGGTTACGAGTGGCGACATCAAGCTTGCCGGCTCGCACGACTTCAAGCTCACCGTCAAGGGCGATCCCGAGAAGATCGCCGCCGACAAGAAGGCACTGCAGGAGAAGGTCGATGCGGCCTTTACCTACAACAACATCAAGTACTCCGGCACCGACGCGGTCGCTAACAAGGATGGCCTGACCGCCGATCTGCAGATGCCGCGCACGAGCACGCTTAATATCGACGGCAAGTACTACAAGGTCGAGTACTCCGCCAGCACCGACGGCATCACGTTCAACGGTTACAAAGGCACGGTCTACCAGCCGCTGCCTGGCGCCGAGGCAGCGAAGACCAAGATCACCCTCACGGTGACCGATAAGTCTAACGCCGAGGTCACGGCTAGTAAGACCCTCGATTTTGCGATTGCCCCGCAGGACCAGAACGAGCTCGATGCCGAGCTGTTCCACCTGAGCCTTGCAAAGTCAACATTCTCTCAGGGTATTCTTGACGGGCAGGATGCGTCCAATGTAACGGGGAACTTGCATGCGCCGTTGAAGGTGTACGGTCAGGGATATGCAGTTAACTGGTGCTATTCCTCCGAAGAGGCTGCAGGCCACTACGGCTTCGTGTTCAGTGAGCTCCCCGGCGGCACGGAGAACACCTATCGTTTGCTCAAGTCGAGCAAACCGAGGGTTATCGCGCATGAGAACCTTATCTTCACTCAGCCCGAATACAACACGAAAGTCACAATTAGCGGCCGTCTGAAGAGTGAGCGTTTTGCCCGTTATGCCGAGCGCTATCCCGACAATTCGGACTACGCGGTGCTTGCCGGCTTGGATGTTTCTGCGACGGTAAACGTCAAGGGAACGACGGGGCTCGACAACCCGAACGAGGGCAAGACCATTACGGTGACGGCCAAGGTCACGGGCGTTTCCGCAAGTGATGCTGACGGCAATTATACCGAGCAATCGGTGGCGCCCTTGACCGAGCTCACGCTTCCTGCCGACGAAGACACGACGGCCGAGTCGGTGCTCGAGCAGCTTATGACGGCTGCCGGTTGTACGAACCTCGAAGCAAATGCATGGGGTCTTACGAGTGCGACGATGCCCGATGGCCGCGTGCTGAGCACAACGAGCGCCGCGCCGTACAGCTACTGGTCGTTCTTTGTGAACAACGGCTACGCGAGCGTCGGTGCTCCGAGCTACTACCTCAAGAACGGCGATTGCGTCGAGTTCCGTTATGTTAAGGGTGACGGCACGCAAAAGCCCTCGACGGCTCCTGCTACCAATCCCGGAACGGAGCATCCCGATGTCGATACGGCATGGAATGGCTTTGCGAACGGTGGCTCGGGATCCGCAACGGATGCCCTGACGCCTACGACAAAGACCGATACGCCCTCATGGGCACTTAACCTTCTGACCGAAGAGCAGCAGAAGGCAGGCGCAAGCGCCTCTGCGTCTGACCCCATTGTCGCGAACGGAAAGGTGTACCTAGTCACGGGCGCTTCGGTATGGGGTGGAAAGACGTGGAATGCGGTCCTCAACGAGGTTGACCCCGAGACGGGCTCCGTCGTGCGGTCCCTTGAGCTTGGCTCTTCCATGGATAGCACCTGCCGTCCCGTTATTGCGCAGGGCATCATCGTGATTCCGCTTTCCGGCGGCTATCTGCAGGCTGTTTCGGCGAAAACGTTTGAGACGCTTTGGTATTCCGATGCGTTTACGAAGCAGAACCTGTCTTCGTTGACCGTTGACGGCGACTACGTCTATATCAACACCCTTGATTATTGGTCTGGCAATGGCAATGACGTGCAAAACGGTACGGTCAGGCGCGTCAATATTCACACGGGCGCCATCGCCGGTAGCGCCTCCGTCGCTGACGGAGGTTACTACTGGTCTGGCGGCCTGATGGTAAATGGCTACTATGTCGTTGGCGGCGACTATGGCCAGGTGCGCGTATATTCTGCCGATCTGTCAAAGCTTGTTGGTTCGATTAAGCTGTCTGGTGGCAACATCCGTTCGGCGCTTACCGTTCATGACGGCTATATATATGCTGTTACGCGCGACGATGGTACGTTGCACAAGCTGACCATTGGTTCCGATGGTTCCATTACTGAGGCCGCGAAAGTTCAGTTTGCCGCTTATTCGACTTCGACGCCCGTTTTCAGTGGTAAGTATGCTTTTATTGGCGGGACAACCGTGAACAATTGGAAGGCTAAGGCCAAGGCCAAGGCCAAGGCTACGGCTAAGGGCCTGCTTTCGATCATTGACCTCTCCGATATGAGTGTGAAGCAGATTACGAAGGCCGATGACGAAGAGCTTGGCTTTGAGTCCAAGGGCACGCCGCTCGTCTCAACACGTGATGGCGAGACGTACGTATATTTCACCTTGAACGGCGCCAAGGGCAATTGGCCTAACTACACTACCGGCGGTGGCGTGTACATGTACAAGCTGGGCGATGCCGAGGCAACCGAGGTGTTCGTTCCCGGTTCTGGATATGCCAACTATTGCATGGCTTCGGTTGTCTGCGATCAGTTTGGCAATCTGTATTACACCAACGATTCGGGCCATCTCTTCTGTGTGAAATCTCAGGCACATCGCGTCAAGTTTGATGCTCAGGGCGGCTCGTCGGTCAATGGTCAGACCCCCGCTTCGGGCTCGACTGTCAGCAAGCCGACCGATCCGACGCGCGAGGGCTACACCTTTGCTGGTTGGTATACCGACGAGGCTTGTACGGAGGCGTATGACTTTAGCGTTGCGGTGACGGCTGATATGACGCTGTATGCCAAGTGGGTCAAGAATGCTGTTAACCCTGGTGGTAGCGGCGGCTCTGGCTCCAACGGCGGCTCGGGTAATGCCGGTGCCGGCGCCGGTTCCGGCAATGGTACGAACGGCCAGCAGAGCGGCGGCGCTGTTGCTCCGGGTCAGAAGCCGGTCTCCACGACCGAGACCAAGGACGGCAAGGATTCCAAGAAGGATTCCGACAAGTCCGACAAGAAGGACAGCAAGAAGTCTGATAAGAAGTCCAGCAAGTCCGGCTCCAAGTCCGATACGGGCGCGGCCGCCGCGACTACCGCTAAGAAGTCCGCTGAGGCTCCCGCGCAGCAGTCTGGCTTCAATCCGCTTGCCATCGTCGGCGTTGCGGCTGGCGTGATCGGTCTCGCCGTCATCGGTGTGTTCGTATTCACCAAGCGTCGGTAGGTGAGGGTCGTGTCCAATAAGCCTCAGGACGCTGAGTCCAAGCAGCCCGACTCGTCGTTCATCCAGCTCGACGACACTGTGCAAAAGGGCGCCGCTTCGGCGGCGTCCGCCCTTCGGCGCAAGACGCTGCTTGGCGCTCTGACGGCCGTCTGCATTGCGCTGATTGTCGTCTCGCTGGGCTTTGTTCGCCCTTCCGTCAGCGGTGCCTGGTCCATCGATTGGATTGTCGAGACCGTGACGGGAGAGAGTGTCGTTGCCAAGGAGGCGTCGGTTTCCGGCTCGGCTACCGCTTCGGGTAAGACTGGAGCCAAGGGCTCAAAATCTTCGGATGGTGCGAGCTCTGGGTCCAAGGATTCGACCAAATCCGACTCCAAGGACGATTCCGAGTCTTCGGACAAGAAGTCGGACAAGGACTCGAAGGAGAAGAAGTCCGAAGGCAAAGGCGGCAAGAAGTCCAGCAACACGTCTGCCGGACAGGGCTCCGAATCCGCCGGTGGATCGAGCTCTTCTTCGGGCAGCGGCTCGGCGTCCGGCGGTGGGTCTGCATCCAACAGTGGCGGCGCCTCTGCGGGCAATCAGGACGGCTCGCAGCAGCCTGGCTACGTCACGGTAACGGTCTCGGTCACATCGAGCGCTGTGGGCAATCCTGTGTCTTCTAGTGGCACCTTTACCTTTAACAAGGGCGCTACGGTCTACGATGCCCTGTGCGCCCTAGGGCTTTCCGTGAATGCGCGCGGCACGTCGTACGGCACGTATGTCGCCGCTATCGGCGGCCTGGCCGAGATGGAGCACGGCGACAAGAGTGGCTGGATGTACTCCGTTAACGGCGAAACGCCCATGACGGCCTGCAGTAGCTACGTTCTCCCCAATGGTGCCAACGTCGTTTGGTATTACGTAACGGGCTAGAGGCCTCGACATAGCGCGCCAAACGGGCGGTTCGGACCAACATCCGAGCCGCCCGTTTTTATGCGAATGGGACGCCGTTTCTCACCTTGTGCGCCTTCTTCGGCAGACTCTGTAAACAAAAAGCCGGTTGGAACGTGAATTCCAACCGGCTGCGAAGCGAGATTATGTTGGGCCGTCTACGACTGCGCGCCCTCGAGGAATAAGCGACGGCTAAAGTAGTTGTACCAGGTGACCAAGAACGTTGCGATTGCCTTCATGGCCTGGTAGCCGATGCTCAAAAACGTGACGCCCACAAACATGTACAGGTCGTTGAGACCCAGACCAATTACCGACAGGATGGTGAAGATCGTAAACTCGCGCTTGCGGCTCATGCCCTCGCGATGGTCGAACACGTACTTCATGCTGAGCCAGTAGTTAACCACGACGGAGGTGGTAAACGAGACTGTGGTGCTCATCAAAAAGTCGAGATGGAACAGCTCGACGAGCGCAATCAGCATGCCCCAGTCGATGCCAAAGGAGATAAGGCCCACGACAGCGAACTTGAGGAATTGCTTAGTATGAGGTTGTGCCAGTGCCTTGCGCACGTAATCACATCCAATGCGTTGACGAATCGAGCAGAGGATACTTTAGAGCTTTTACATGGGAAACGTAAGGTCTTTGCCAAGAACTATACGAACTCGCCAAATTTGCAAGAGACAATCCGCAAACGTGCCAAATTTGCCCGTAAACGAGCAAGGCCCACGAACAACGCAGCGCTCGACGCACGTCGTCCGTGGGCCCCGTAGTGCAACGAGGAGGCCGAGCTATTTGGTCTCCTCGCCCTCCAGGAAGATCTTTCGGGTCACAAAGTTGTAGACCATGACCAGTGCGGTGGCGCAAATCTTGGCGATATTGGCCTCGAGCCCCAGACCGGCGTTGAGCGCCAGCACGATACCGTCGTTGAGCGCCAAGCCGATCACGGACAGCACGACAAAGATAATGAACTCGCGGCGGCGACTCATGCCCTCCTTGTGTGCAAACACGTACTTCATGCTCGCGACGTAGTTAAAGATGAGCGAGACGATAAAGCCGCTGGTGTTGGCGATCAGGATGTTAAGGCCCAGACCGTAGTGGAGCAGATTCATGATGCCAAAGTCGATGACCGTGGCGACGACGCCGACGACGCCAAACTTCATGATCTGCGCAAGGAGCTTTTGCATGGTACCTGCCTTAGGATTGCGCCGGGGCGCCGCGGGGATGATGAACTCAGCAAGTTTAGCCAATCCCCACGGG
The DNA here is from genome assembly GCA_905214465.1 of uncultured bacterium. Lineage (GTDB taxonomy): Bacteria > Actinomycetota > Coriobacteriia > Coriobacteriales > Coriobacteriaceae > Collinsella. The sequence goes on along the minus strand of CAJMMD010000003.1, from coordinate 3,269 downwards.
TGGAGCTAGGCGCGCTCCTCGATAGCACCGTTTCTATATGCATCGAGCAGTTGGCGTAGGTCCTGGATCTGGCTGCGGATCTTGGCACCCGTATCGGTGTCGCTTACCATGCGGCGGCGGTCGGCCTCGTCAAAGCGGTTGGTCTCGCTCTCGATATCGATATTGCGGGTGAGCGCCTCGGCAACGGTGGTAAAGGCCTGGTGCGACTTGAGGCGGCATCCGCGCGAGCTCGAGATGAGCGTGTAGCCGGCGATGCCCGTCTTGGGGTGGTAGGCGCGGCAGAAACCGCCATCGATGACCAGCAGCTTGCCGTTGGCGCGGATGGGCTGCTCGCCCTTGGTAGTCTTGACGGGCGTATGGCCATTGATGATGTGACCGGTCGGCGAACATGCCATGGGGGCAACGCCGAACTCGCGCATGATGTCGTCGCAGACCGAGGGCGACTTGGTTAGCGTAAAGTACGGGTCCATCGGCTCGACCCAGGTGCTCTTATCGGCGATATAGGCGCGCTCAAAGGTACGCACCAGGCGTCCGCTGGCGGGTGAGTTAAAGCCGATCCACAGGTACCACATCCAGTCGAGGGCATCGCGGTCGCCGACGCGCCAGGCGCGGCGGGCGATATGGTCGCAAAAATCAAAATAATCGCGACCGGCGTGCCAGGTACCCAGGCAGTTCATGCTGCTAAAGGTGCCGTCTTCGTTGAGCGGCACGCAGCCGTGGAAGAGCAGATTGTCGTTGGCGACCTTATACATGGAGCCGTGGGTATAGAGGAAATCGATGTGGCGATGTAGGTGATCGGCGGTGACAAACTCGGACACGAGCTTGTCGATGATGTGCTGCTCCTCGGGTGTGAGCGTGTAGGGGTCCGCAGGATCGACGGTGGGGAAGTCGTTGGTCGTGAGTGGCCACACGCTGCCGTCGGCAAGCGTGACCGTGCCGGCGTCGTGATCGACCTTGTCGAGCAGCAGGCGGTCGGCCATGTCGAACTCCGGGTGACGCTGGATAATCTGGCCCTCGAGCTTAAAGAGCAGGACGTTGATGGCTTTGATCAGCGGGCTGATGGGCTCGCCGGCGATATAGGTGGCGTCGGCGAAGGCGACAAGCTCGCGCAGCGAGATGCCATAGTCGTTTTCGAGAATCTCGTAGTTGTCGTAGCGCAGGTTGTTGCGCAGCACCGTGGCGATGCAGGCGGGCTCGCCGGCAGCGGCGCCCATCCACAGCAGGTCGTGATTGCCCCACTGGATGTCGAGCGAATGGTAGGTGAGCAGGCGGTCCATAATCTTGGCCGCGCCGCCGCCGCGGTCGAAGATGTCGCCCACCAGGTGCAGGTGGTCGACGGCCAGGCGCTTGATGAGCGAGGCAAGCGACTCGATAAAGTCGTCGGCGCTGGCGGTCTCCAGAATGGACTCCACGATGCGCTCGTGATAGCGCACGCGATAGTTGTTCTCGTCCGGATGCGTGTGCAGCAACTCGTCGATGATGTAGGCGTAATCGCGCGGGATGGCCTTACGCACCTTGGAGCGCGTATAGCGGCTCGAAAGCGAGCGGGCAACCACAATGAGTTGGTCGAGCATGGTCTTGTACCAGGTGGGCGAGTCCTCGCGCTTGCTGCGGACCAGCTCGATCTTCTCGCGCGGGTAGTAGATGAGCGTGCACAGCTCGCCCTTTTCGTCAAACGTGAGCGTGTCGCCAAAAATCTCGTCGACATGTTCGCGCACGACGCCCGAACAGTTGTTGAGGATGTGCATAAAGGCTTCGTACTCGCCATGCACGTCGCTCATAAAATGCTCGGTGCCTTTGGGCAGGTTGAGAATGGCCGAGAGATTGATAATTTCGGTAAACGCGGATTGCTCGGTGGGAAATTGTCTCGACAACAGACGCAGATATTTAAAGTCTTGCGGATTGCGATCGAATGCGACCATGAAACACCTTCCGATATGGATGGTAAAACTGATAAAACAGCGTCAAGCGTTTACCAGTATGCGCCGGCTTTGTTTCGATTTTGCGCCGGCGGCTGAATTGTCGGCTGAACGGTTTGGTAAATCGATTTAGTTGAGGTAGATATGGCGGTTGAGTGGAGACGAAGCGGGTGATTTTGCCCACGTTGGCCCATGGCGGGGATGAGGATGTTCATGATAAAGATAATCAATACAAATGGTTCGCATTGGTAAATAGTGGACATTTGTATCGTATTTAGGCTTGCTGTGCGATAATTTGCACAGCAATACTTAAGGAGCCTCATATGAGTGATTTTGTCCTGACCTGTGAATCCGCCGCCGATCGAACCCGTGAGTTCTTTGCGTCGCGCAATATCCCTGTCGTGTGTTTTCATTACGAGATCGACGATGTTGTCTATACGGACGATCTGTATCAGTCGATTACGCCGGACGAGTTTTTTGCCCAGATTGCCGCGGGCGCCATGCCCAAGACGTCTCAGGTGAGCGTGGGTGAGTACGAGGAGTTTTGGGAGCCGTTTGTTGCCGAGGGTAAAGACGTGCTGCACCTGACGTTGTCGTCGGGTATTTCGGGCACGTATGGATCGGCCTGCGTTGCGGCACAGATGCTCGCGGATCGCTATCCTCAGGGCGGCAAGGTGCGCGTCATCGATTCGTTGGCGGCGTCTTCGGGCTTTGGCCTGCTGGCGGAATGTGCCGCCGACGTTCGCGATGGCGGCGCTTCGCTCGACGAGACGGCCGCTTGGATTGAGGAGCATAAACTCAACCTTCACCACTGGTTCTTCTCGACCGATCTGTCGAGCTACCTACGAGGCGGTCGCATTTCGGCCGCAAGCGCGATCATCGGCACGGCGCTTAAGATTTGCCCACTTATGACGGTCGATTGCGAAGGTGGGCTGTCGCCACGTGAGAAGATTCGCACTAAGAAGCGCGCGATTTCCGAGATGGCTAAGACCATGATGGCACACGTGCAGGACGGTGCGGAATATTCGGGTAAGTGCATCATGTCGCACTCGGCGTGCCGCGAGGATGCGGGGGCAGTTGCGGCGCTGATTGAGGAACAGGTTCCGCAGCTTAAAGGCAAGATCGAGATCAATAACATCGGTACTCTGATCGGTTCGCACACCGGACCTGGTACGGTGGCGCTCTTCTTTATGGGCGACAAGCGCGTGGATTAGCGTTCGTGCGCTGACTGTCAGTTTTAACAGCTGCGCTTGTCACTCCTGACATTCGAAAACAGAAAAGGCCCGTCCCGTTGTTGAACTGCGTCCCAAATCTTGGACGCCCTAAATAGCGACTAGGCCGCGAGGGCCT
>CAJMMD010000002.1 GCA_905214465.1 uncultured bacterium | reverse complement strand
CGGAAAGCACATTAAGTGCTTTCCTTTGCGTGCGGAACTCGCGACAAACTTAACCCCCGCCCCCAGCCCCGGAGACCCTCCCTGCCGTCACTTTCTTCAACCAGTTTTGCGGGCGTGCGCCGCTGCGCGGCTAGCCCGCGTGTTCCTCGGCGGGGTTGGTCTGATTGTTCTGGTTGGACTTCTTACTTTGGCTCAAAGAAAAACGGGAGATGCCTTGTGCATCCCCCGTTTTTGTTGCGGTTAGTCTAGGTCAATAAACTTGGTACTTATGACATGGCCGTCTTTTACTAGCATTCTGGCCATAGTGGGGCCTCGGCTGCCTCTGGGGTAGCTGGCGCTGCCCGGGTTGAGGACTAGGCAGCGGCCCACCTGGGCTTCTTTGGTTACGTGGGTGTGGCCGTTGATGGCTACGTCTACGGATCCCACCGGAAGGTCTTCGCGGTAATGGGCTACGGCGAATTTGAGGCCTTCGTAGGTAAAGAGCGCAAGACGGTCTACATCGGGACCGTAGTCGCGGTAGTAATCGTTGTTGCCCAAGACGGCCCGCACGGGGGCGATGGTGCATAGGTGCTCGTAGTCCATCTCTGACGTGAGGTCGCCGGCGTGGATGATCAGATCTGCGCCCTCAAGCTCATCCAAGAGCGCAGGCGATAAATAGCCGTGGGTGTCCGAGATGATGTCGATACGCTTGGCGCTTGCACTGTTCATGGGATCCCTTCCGCAAAAAAAACGATTCGGCAGATACATACAAAAAAGGCCCCACGGCCCCGCAGACGATGGGTCTACAGGGCTGCGGGGCCAGTGTGCTAGAGACTCAGAGCCTTCTTGAGCGGCACGACGCGGCGGCGCGAAACCGGCACGCGTTCGTCGACGCCCGTAATGCCCAGCTGGATGGCGCCCGAGGGCACCGTCTCAACGTCCGTGACGCACGCTAGGTTGACGATATAGCGGCGGTGAACACGGAAGAAGCCAAAGTCGCAGAGCTTGGCCTCAAACTGCGCCAGCGAGGTCGTCGACAAAAAGCGATCATCGACGGTATAGATGCAGGAGTAATCGTCCTTTGCCATGATAAAGCGGATGTCATCCACGGGAATGAGCACCTTGCGGCCGCCCTTTTCCACCGGGATACGCTCGATGGTCACTTTGCTGTCCGTAACCGGCTTGGCGCGTTGCATGACCTTCTCGATCGCGCGATCCAAGCGAGCTTCCTCGACAGGCTTCATCAGATAATCGACGGCATCGACGTCGAATGCCTCGACCGCATGGTCGCTATACGCAGTCACAAACACGATCGCCGGCGGATTTTTGAGCTTATGCAGCGCCTCGGCAAGTTGCAGGCCCGAGGCACCGGGCATCGAGATATCGAGAAACACGACATCCACGCGACTTTCCATAAGCATCTCGATGGCGGAGCGGACGCTCGACGCCTCCGTGATCGTGCCGATCTTGCCCGTTTGCTCGAGCAGGAAGCGAAGCTCCGAGCGAGCCGGCGCCTCATCATCCACAATCATCGCACGCAGCATAGGGATAAAACCTTTCGTCAACTAACTACGCCGGGCGTCCGTCGCATGACGTTGAGCCCGTAGCTTTTTATTTTACTCTTGAATGTCAAAGATGCTCTCTGACAAATCAAGATGAAGGAGCACTTTGGTGCCCTTGCCCGGCGCCGATTCGACACGCGTATAGGAGTGCGGCCCAAAAAAGCGATGGATGCGCTCCGAAATATTGTGCATGGCCACACCGGCGCCGCCACCCTGAGGAGAGCTGGCGTCGGGACGGGCAGAGCGCTCGTCAAACAGTCTGGCGGCGGTACCCTCATCCATGCCCACGCCATTATCGGCCACGGCAATCAAGATTGCATCCTCGCCGTCTTGGTGAACGGTCACGTCGATCCTCAGGGCGTCGTCATCGCCCATACCATGACGCACGGCGTTCTCGACAATCGGCTGGATCACGAACGCCGGCACCAGCGTATCTTCCACGTCCTCGGACACATCGAACGTCGCAAGCACGCGGTCCTCGCCAAAGCGGGCCTTCTCAAAGGTAAGGTAGCGCTTGGTCTGTGCGACCTCGCGCGAGACCGGAATAAGCGATCCCGAGTTGTCGAGCGTGGCGCGATAGAACGATGAGAACTCACGAAGCAGTTCGCGGGCCCGCAGCGGGTCGGTGCGCGTAAACGATGCAATGGTGTTCAGCGTGTTGAACAGGAAGTGCGGGTTAATCTGCGCCTGCAGCGCACGCACCTCGGCGCGCGCTGTGAGTTCCTTTTGCACCTCGAGCTCGTGGATGGCGAGCTGCGTGGACAAGATCTCGGCAAAGCCCGAGGCAAGCGCGTACTGGGTACGGTCGACGGCGCGCGGGGTCTTGTAGTAGAACTTGAGCGTGCCGACGGTACGATCGCCCACCTTGATGGGGGCGATAATGCCGGCGGGGACTTGGTTGTGCGAGCCGTCCGAGCCCACGACATCCACCATACGGTTGAACGATTGCACGATGCCATGTTCGATAACGTAGCGTGTGGCAAGCGTGTGGATGGGAGTATCGGGCAGCAGTTTTTCCTCAAACTCGCCCGCGCAGGCAAGCACGTTGTCCTCGTCGGTGATGGCCACCGTCATGGCGCGCGTCTCGGGCAAAATGCGCTGGCACACCAAACGCGCCGACTCCTGCGTCAGACCGCCCTTAATGTCCTCGAGCATGGCCGAGGCCACCGAGAGCGTCTCCTCGGTGTACTGGGAGCGCACCGAATCGGGATTGAGCGTCAAAAAGATAAAGATGCACAGAAAGATGCACAGCAGCGCGCAGGCAATCACCGTGGCGATCGGCTCGATACCGGTCACCAGGGCAAAAATAAAGTACACCAGCACGCAAATGGCGCAGGCAACGGCAATGATGCGAAAGATTGATAATGAACTATCGCGCTGGGCGCGGCGGTCGATCATTCGGCCCCCTCCAGGATACTGATCAGTTGTGCGTCACGCCAAAGCCCGTCCATGATCTTGGGCCAAAAGCTCTGGAAACGCAGGTAGCTTGCAGCGTTTTGGCGCGCATAGGCCTTTGCCTCGTCGATACCATGGCGCCAGATGCGCAGGTAGCCCTCATGCTCGCGGGTAAACACGCTGCGGACCATAGCGGTCTTGCGCACGCGGTCGTCGAGCTCGCGCGAAATCCACGGGCCCGGGTAGGGCATGAGCGATGCCGCCGTAACGGGAATGAGCTCCTTTTGATGCGCGGCGAATGTCAACTTGGCCCGTTCGTAGTACCAACGGTATACATCCTGCATAAAGCGCGGTGAGCGCTTTTCGGACTCCGGAGGCAGATGGCGCACGGTCCACTCGTTATCGAACCACACGTCGTAGCCAAACATGCGCATGTTAAAGAGGTAATCCAAGTCCTCGCCGCGGGTGATAAACGGGTCAAAGGCCACACGCGTAAAGGCGCGGGCGTGCAGGGCCATCAGGCCGCCGCACACGTAGTTGGAGCGCGAGATGCGGGTGCCCGAGAGCGCCTTTTTCATCCAACGGTTGAACTCGATGCGCTTGGTCCACCAACGATGGCAGATGCCTGCCTTGTCCGTGGGAGCCAGCGGCGAGCCGTCGCGATCGTAGAAATAGCCGCTCTTGACCAAGATAGGCAAGCCCTGACGCGTCTGCTGCCCCAACGCATAGGTCGCGCGCTTCATAAAATCGGCGTCGATGACAGTCTCATCGTCATCCAAAAAGATAACCGCGTCATGCCCCAGCACAGCGGCACAGGCCAGCCCCATGTTGCGGATGGCACCGTAGCCTCGCAGGCTCACGCACTCGCCCGAACCCTTGGGCGCGATCTGAGCAACCCGGTCTGCGATGCGCGAGGCCTGGGTGTTGGTGACAACGGTGACCTTGAGCGTGGGATGCGCGTCGACAATCTCGTGCACGCGCAGCGACACATCGGCTGTGGCAGAAACGGGACAGACCACCAAAAGGATGATGCGCGGGATGTCGCGCACCTGCTCAAGCGAGGCCAGGCAGCGGTCGAGTTCGGGATTGTCGGCGTTGAGTCGTGTCGAATGGTCATAGGTGCCAGGGGCGTTTGCGCGAGCGTCATCGCCCGCCCAATACGTTGGAATCACGACCGTGGCGTTCATGCCTTACCCTCCCTGCAACACAAAAACGGGACGCCGCCAAACACAGGCGACGCCCCGCGACCTAGCTGACTCCATCATACCCACTTGGGCTAATCATTGTTCGAAAGTCAGAATGTTTATTGCGGATAACCCCAAAAGAGTATCGCGGCGGACGCAATTACCGGCAAGTTCCTATGCGGCCTGCTCTGCCGTCTGAGACATGCGGGACAGACGGACCAGCAGCACAAAGCCCACCACCAGCAGCACGCCGATAGACAGGACGCCCAGCGAGGGGTTGCCGGTCAGCGAGGTGACGACCGACACCAAGAAGGTGCCCATGACACTTGCATAGCGGCCAAAGATATCAAAGAAGCCGTAGTACTCGTTGGACTTTTCCTTGGGAATAATGCGGCCGAAGTAGCTACGGCTGAGCGCCTGCACACCGCCCTGGAACAGGCCGACCATAATGGCAAGCACCCAGAATTCAAAGGCGGTCTTGAGGAAGAACGCGGCAAAGAGCACGATGCCCATATAGGCGGCGACGGCCACCAAGATCATATTGAGTGTGCCCACGCGACCGGCAAGCTTGCCGTAGATGATGGCGGACGGAAAGGCCACAAACTGCGTAACGAGCAGAGCCAGCACCAGTTGGGTCGAGTCGATGCCCAAAGCCGATCCATAGCTGGTTGCCATGGAAATGACCGTGTGCACACCGTCGATGTAGAAGAAGAACGCGATCATGTAGACCAGCACGGTCTTGTTGTGGGCAATCTCGCGCATGGTGTGTCCGACCTCGGAGAACACGCCGCCCACGATGTGGCCGATGGTGTCCTCGGGACCACGCTCGCGACCGTACTTCTGCTTATAGGTGCGAATGAGCGGCAGGGTAAAGATGAGCCACCAGGCACCAGTGATGACAAACGACAGACGCGTTGCCAGCATGGTGGGGACACCAAGAGCGGGACCACCCATGATAAGCGCCAGGCAGATGATGAACGGCACGGTGGAACCGATGTAGCCCCAGGCATAGCCCGAGCTGGACACGACGTCCATGCGCTCGTCGGTGGTAATGTCGGGCAGCATGGCGTCGTAGAACGTCATAGAAGAGTTGAGGCCGATGGTGCACAGCACGTACACAGTCAAAAATGCCATGGCGGACATTGGGATAGCCTGCGCCAGGCAAAGAACCAGGCCCGTGAGGAAGAAGCCCAAGAAGAACTTGATCTTGTTGCCGGCGTAATCGGCAAGCGCGCCCAGAATGGGCATGAGCATGGCAATGACCAGCGAGGCAATCGTCTGAGCGTTGCCCCAAGCGACCACCAGGTCTGCCGAGGAAGCACCGGTATTGATGGCGTTAAAGTAGATGGGCACCACCGAGGTATTGAGCAGTACGAGGGCCGAGTTTCCCACATCGTACATGACCCAGTTACGCTCGAGCTTGGTGTATTTCATGGACAGGGACCCTTCGTATTCGCCCGATATGCAGTTAGTTCATCGTACCCCAATTGTCCAGAAGCGCCGGTAAGGATTCGGCAAAGGGGCACGCATGGGCCCTACTCCTCGCGGTCGAACTCCTCGTCGGCGCCGAGCACGCGACCGCTGTAATTGACATGGTTGGTCACGGCTTCCATATCGCCGGTCTCGATAAAGCGGGCAACCGTGCACTCGTAATCGAGCAGCGCGCGGTCAAAGACCTCGGGGAAGCTCTCGGTCGAGACTTCATCGGTAAAGGGGTTCTTCCATGCCAAGTGGCCCAGGTTGCCAGTGCGCTCGGGCAGCTCCGTCGTCACGCGATGGGCAAGGCCGTCGAGCAGCGAGTAGTCGTGCACCAAGCCCTCAACCAGCGAGATCGCGCGCGTCTTTACGGAGCCGGCCGGCTCAATCGCGCGGTAAAGTCGCTGCATATTGGCTACGGCAGCACCGTACTCCCCCACCGGGATATCGATGCCGTACACGCGTCCGGCAACATAGCTCATCAGCACGCCGGCCACGCGATTGATGCGATCGGTGGTGACGATCTCGCCCGCCGGCGGGTAATCGTCAACCGTAGCGCCATCGCGTTTAAGCTGCAGCATCAGTACATCCAGGTCGCTCTCGATCACGGCATGGACCTGACTGCTCGAATCCTCAAGCTCTGAATCGGACTCCACGATGCCAAACTGTTGCTCATAGACAAAGGGGTGGGCGTTGCGGTCGAGCACGTAATGAGACAGCAGGCCCAACGCAAAGGCACGGCCCAAGTTGGCGTCGCGCGGCAGCAGATGCGACACGCCGTCGCGCAGGCACGCGAACTGGCGAGACATGCGCGAGCGATGCATGACCTGCGCCAGCAGCGTGCAGTCGGAAACACGCGGTGTCAGAATGTGAAAGAAAAACGGGTCGGGGCCTTGGTTGCCCAAGATAAAGGCAATGCGCTCTTCATCGGACGTGATGACGCCCTGCGGAAGACGGTCGATGCTTTCCTCGCCAAACAGATGATGGGTGATAAGCGCGGGCATAATGATCCTTTCGATTTCATTCGATGCCACCCATTATGCCCACTGCGCGCCCATGCCAAACCCGCGGTGGTAAACGACGGCACGCAAGCCTCTTACGCAAGCCCCAGGTGCGACTTGACCTCGGCGGCACGACGACGGGACACCGGCACCGTCGAGCTCACGCGGTCGAGCCTGAGCTCCATCAAGCCCGTGGAGCCAATCTCAACATTGTGCACGTCTTCCAAATTGACCAGATAGCTGCGATGAACGCGAATAAAGCCCTCGGAGCCCAAGCGACGTTCGAGCGAAGAGATCGACTCATTGATCAGATATGTTCCCTCGGCGCAGACGGCGTTGCAAAAATCGGCACGCGCCTCAAAGTAGCAGACATCCGCCACGGGGATAAACACCTTTTTGCCCCCGCGATCCACCGTCAGGCGCAAGGGCTGGCGCGGAGCATGGACGACACGACGAACGCCCAGGGCGGCCTCGATCTTATCGAGCGCCTTTGACAGGCGGGCATCCTCGACCGGCTTGACGACGTAATCAATGACATCGAGGTTATAGGCATCGGCCGCATACTCGGCAAATGCCGTCACAAACACCACGACCGGCGGCGTTTTTAGGTTCTGCAGCGTCTCGGCAAGCTCGATTCCCGAGCGGCCGGGCATCGTGATATCCAAAAACAGCACGTCGGGCTTGTTCGACAGAATCGACTCCACGGCCTCGGTGACATTGCCCGCCTCGGCAATCTGTCCCACACGTGCATCCTTTTCCAGCAGATAACGTAGCTCAGCCCTAATAGGAGGCTCGTCATCAACCACCAAGATGTTCCATCCCTCGGACATATGCGCTTCCCCTCTTTTTTCTCTCAATCCAACCGCGCGCTACACCTTCATCGGCGCCGGCTCATGCGGCTCGCCGTTCAGCTCGACGATGACCTGCGTTCCCACGCCCTCCTGGGACTTCACGCGCATGCCAGAATCTTCCCCGTAAAAGAAATGGATGCGCTGAAGCACGTTGAAGAGCGCCAGGCCGCAGCCTCGCTTGATGGAGCCGTCGGCGGTAATGCTCTCGGGCTCCTCTCGGCGATGCTGCTCAAACAGGTGCGCGCAGACTTCTTCGCTCATACCGATGCCGTCATCTTCGACGATGATCTCCAGACCGTCATCGGTCTCAAAAGCCCTAACACGAATAGAAAGCGGCTCGGTTTCGCGCTGCGCATGCTTGATGCAGTTTTCGAGCAGCGGCTGCAAGATAAACGGCGGCACCATGCTGTCGCGCACCTCAAAGTCGATATCGACCGAGACGCGCAGACGGCCGTCGCCATACCGGGCCTGCATAAGGTTGATGTAACGAGTGCCCTGTTCCACCTCGTGCTCGAGCGTTGTGAGGGTATCGGAATCGGACAGTGTCTGACGGTAGTAATTGGAAAAGTCGATGAGCAGCGACCTGGCCTTGTCCGGCTCGGTACGCACGAGCGACACGATGGTGCTGATGGTGTTAAACAGAAAATGAGGATCGACCTGCGATTGCAAGGCGCGCAGCTCCACGCGAGCTGTAAGCTCGTCCTGGCGCTCGAGCTCAAAGCTCGCAAGCTGCGTGGAAATGAGGTCGGCAAAGCCCGAGGCAAGCGCCGTCTGGCGCATATCGATGCTGCTCAGACGGGGATAATACAGCTCGAGCGTGCCCACGCAATGCCCGCGCACGGTGAGCGGTGCGACGATACCGGCGCGCAGGCGCGGAAAGTAGCCACCCGTCTCAGTCGAGGCATCGCGCGAAAATACGCTTTGCTCACCGCTGTTGATCACGTTGAGCGTAGTCCGCAGCACAACCGGAGTGCCCGCGGGGCATTTTGCCGAGTCCTCGCCCCAGCTCGCCAGCACCTGCTTGCCGTCGGTAAAGCAGATGGCCGAGGCAATGGTCTCGGAAAGGATGATTTTGGAAGCGCCCAGGGCCGCTTCGGGCGTAAGGCCTCGCGACGTATAGGCGAATATTTTCGATGCGATGGCGAGTGTGCGGTCGGTAGCGCTCGACGTGAGGTCGTCGGGAACGACAAAGACGTACGAGAAGAAGAAGCACAGCATGACCAAGCCGGCAATGACGACAACGCCCGGGACGGGGTTGGGATTATCGGTCAAATCCCAGATAAGCAACAGGATAAGCGCCGGAACGACAACACCGAGCAGGATGGCCTGGACCACATGCTGGGCCGTACGAAAGACCTTGGTAGAGTTGTAGCTCTTGCCCAGAATCAGCCTGTTTAAATCCACCGTCATCCCCTTTTATCTACCGCACCCATAGCAATAAAGAGGGCCGCAAGCGACCCTCTCCATTGCATTATGCAATCAAAAACTGTGTTTTACATCCAGCCATCGACAAACGGTATCTTAGGCGCTGTATTTGTTGGCCTCGCCAAAGGTGCCAGCCTCGACGATCCAGCCGTCCTTCATGATGACGTCCATGTTGTCGGTGTTGAGCACGTGAATGTCAGCGGCGACGTCACCGTTGACGACCAGCAGGTCGGCGCACTTGCCGGCCTCGATGGAACCGGTCTCGTCCTCGATGTGGCACATCTTGGCACCGTTGAGGGTGGCGCAGGTGATGGTCTCGACCGGAGTGAAGCCGATCTTGTCGACGAACTCGTACATCTCCTCGATGGAGCAGGTGCCGTACGGGGTGACGAAGGAGAAGGAGTCGGAGCCGATCGTCATGACGACGCCGCGCTTCTTGGCCTCGCGCAGGCAGTCGTAGTTGCGCTGCAGCTCCTTCTCGACCAGGGTGCCCTCGTACTTGTCGTGCAGCTCGGGGACGTAGACGGGCGGATAGGTGGCGTACCAGGTGGGCAGGAAGGCGATCGTCGGGGTGAAGAAGGTGCCCTGCTCGGCCATGAGGTCCATGGTGCGCTCATCGATATCGAAGCCGTGAATCAGCTGCTCGCAGCCAAAGCGAACGGAATCGTAGGCAGCGGCGTGGTTGTTGTAGCAGTGGCTCCACACGGGGATGCCGACCATCTTTGCCTCTTCGACCACGGCCTGGATCTCCTCGGAGCAATAGTGCTGGTCGCGACCGGAGTCCCAGCGCCAGATGCCGCCACCGGTAGCCCAGATCTTGATGGCATCGGGGTTCTCACGCAGGCGACGACGGACGGCCTTGCGCAGATCCCAAGGACCGTCGACCTGGTCGCCCCAGGGGTGGGATTCCTTGTTGAGCTCCTGGGTGCAGTGGTGGGAGTCACCGTGGCCGGCAACGCGGCAGAAGCCCAGACCGGTGGCCAGAACGCGCGGGCCCTTAAAGACGCCCTTGTCGATGCAGTCGCGGATCTGGATACCAAAGCGGCCGATCTCGCAGACGGTGGTGAGGCCGTGGGTGAGGCAGTCGTAGGCCTGCTTGACGGCGACGGCCTGCTTCTCGAGGAGCGGCTGCATAACCCAATCGGTGTCATCGTCGGTCAGGTTGCCCGAGAAGTGCAGGTGGGTGTCGATCAGACCGGGAAGGACGGTCTTGCCGGCGGCGTCGATAACCTCAACGCCCTCGGGAAGGTCCTGCATAGTGCCGGCGTACTCGATCTTGCCGCTGTCGTCGACGAGAACGAGGGAGTTCTCGACCGGCTCGGCACCGGTACCGTCGATGAGCTTGCCGCCAACGATTGCATACTTAGTGGACATGGTTCCTCCTTATGGATCCATATAGTGGGCGAGGCCGTGTTGGGTTAAGGCCTCACAAAGCTACCCAAGTGGTGCCGGGTTCGGTGCGCGGGAGAGAGGATTCCGCGCACCCGATCCGCCCCGGCCAGGCGTTACTTTTTGCGGGAATTGGTGAAAGCCATGAGGGCCAGGCCAATGGCCAGCCAGCCGATCACGATGCTCCACTCCACCATGTTGAGGGAGGCGGGAGAGAACGGGATCACGAGCAAGCCGATGATGACGGCGCAGGCAGCGACAGCGAGGCAGATGCCAAACTTGCCGCCGGGCACCTCGTAGGGACGAGGCAGGTCGGGCTCGGTGAAGCGCATGCGCAGGCAAGCGAGGGCGACCATGCCGCAGGAGAAGATGAAGGCGAGAGCCGACACGTTGGTCAGAGGGATGAGCATGTTCTTGCCCAGGAACGGACCGACGACGGTGATGACGCCCAGAACGACGCAGGCGAGCTTGGGAGCGCCGGACTTGGGATCGACCTCGGCGAACTTCTCGGGCAGCTGGCCCTTTCGGCCCATGGCGAGCATGATGCGGCTCGTGGCGCCGTAGAAGGAGTTCATCGGGCCCATGGGTCCAAGCGTGGCGATGACGAGCATGGCCAGGTACAGGAGCATGTTGATGCCCTTGAGGCAGGCAAGCGCGGGAACCGGGCTCTTAACAAACTCATGCCAGTCGAGGATGGTGCCGAACGAGTAGATGCAGACCATGTAGAAGCCGCCGGCGGCCAGCAGGGCCAGGGAGATGATCTTGCCGAACTTGTTCCAGTTGAGGCCCTCGGCTGCTTCCTCAGCCTGCTGAGGAATGGTGTCGAAGCCGGCGTAGAAGAACGGGGTCAGAACCAGGACCGAAACGATGCCTGCGAACAGGCTGGTGCCCTCGGTGGCAGGCTTGCCGCCGCCAGCACCGGTGACCTGGGAGAACACGGGCATGGCGTTGTCCGGCGAGCCGGTGAACAGCGAGACGCCCATGGCGAGCAGCATGCCGCAGAGCAGGGCCTTGGTCAGGAAGGCCTGCAGCTTGGCGGCCGAGCTGGCACCGCGGAAGTTGAGGAAGATGACGTAGGTTGCAAAGCCGAGCGCGATCAGCGTCGGGAACAGGTAAACGTCGGCGCCCAGGATGGTGTAGAGCTTGACGGCTCGCAGCCACTCAAGGCCGGGCAGGCTGCCGAACATCTCGGACACGAGGGTCGAGATGGCGATGGCCTCCCACGGGCACAGGATGCCGTTGCCCAGGGCCAGGAGCCAGCCGGTGATGTAGCTCATCGTACGGCCAAAGCTACGATCGACATACTCGACGATGCCGCCCGAGATGGGGATAGCAGCCGTGAGCTCACCGAAAACAGCTCCGACGGGCACGAGGAAGATTGCACCCAAGAGGAATGCGATCATAGCGGGAACGGGACCGCCGCCCACGACCATCCAGTCGCCGACCTGCAGAACCCAACCGGTACCGATGATGGCACCGAAACCGATGGTGAAGAAGTTCCAGAGCGAAAGCGTTTTCTTCATGCCGCCGTTATCCTCGACTGCAACTTCTGCATTCTTGTCCGCCATTGTTCCCCTCCTTTCCTTTTTGACGCCCCTTGGCGTCACCCCTTGCGCGGTCCGTTTTGCCGCGCGCTTTTATTCCATGGCTTTAAGATACGGCCTTGGCGCAGCAGCGCCGCTCGCAGCTCGACCGAAGGCAGAACTGCAAAACGAGCGGCACCGTTTTTGGGACGAACGGCGGGAGACGTCATTCGTCTTGGACGCTTTCATCTTGCCTGCTTTTGAATACCTGTTGCCGTGACGCTTGGCGCGCGGCGCGGCAACGTTCATACCATTTGTCAGGCTTTTGGCGCACATACCCATGTGTCGTGCATCTTTTTATGTAGGATAGACAAGTTACACATGAGGCAAGGTGATTCGAATGGCATACGGATACAATGACGGCGACCAACGGCCACAAAGCGTGCGCCTTGCCGGCCGCACCACGCCAACGCCCAGAAGCACCTCCGACAACGGCAACCCGCAGCGCCCCCAAGAGCAACTCGGGGCTTCTTCGCGGCAACAAAGCCGTACCGTGCAGCAGTCAGACCGCGTGAGCACGAGCGCACGCCAACGCCAGATCGACACATCGCAGCCGCGCCGCTACGATTGCCGTACGACCGACTACTACGTTAAGCGCTCCTTTTCGCGACCTCAACGCAACCGCGGCAATTCCGCCCCTCGCCCCGCGTCGCACACCACAAGCCACGCACTTCCGGCCCGCCGCCTACGCCTTGCGCTTTGCTCCATTGCCGCCTGCCTCGTCTTTGTGTTTTTGGGATCCTGTATCTCGCACGGATCAGCCGGTCTTGAGCCCACTGCCGAGGACAAGCTGCTTAAAGCTCCCGTCGCGCCCGGTTACTCCTTTGCGTTCTCGACCCCACGCTCGCAATGGCAGGCCGGCACCATGCCCCACATCTACCAAATTGACCCCGCATGGTCGGAGCTGCCCTATGCCGGTGGCACTATTCGCGAAAACGCTTGCGGTCCCACTTGCCTCACCATGGTCTATATCTTTAAGACCGGCCACACCGATAAGACGCCGGTCGATATATGCGCACTGGCCGAAGCCGGCAACTACGCCCCCACTGGTGCCACCGAGTGGTCGTTTATGACGGGCGGTGCGTGGCAGCTGGGGCTCAACGGAACACAGCTCTATAACAATCGTGAATCGATTACCCAAGCACTTCGCTCGGGTGCGCCCGTTATCGCCGCAGTGCGCCCCGGTACGTTTACCAACGTAGGCCACTACATCGTGCTCTACGGCATCGACGATGCCAACCAGATTGGCGTCTACGACCCCAACTCGGCCAGCCGCAGCGCCCGTCGCTGGGGCGTCGTAGAGGTCCTCAACGAAGTCGAAGCCATGTGGGCCTACTACTAGTCGTTTAAGAATGTCCCCAATGACTAGGTGAATAGCAAAAGCCCCGCAGTCGGAGCGGACTGCGGGGCTCATGAAGAGAGGCTAGTCTGTGGGCGCTTTGCCTGGCGCCCACGAGAGAGGCAACAGAGTAGAGACTACTCGTGGATGCGGGTACCGGAGAGGCCGGCCATGGTCTCGGCGGCCTTGTCCAGAGCGCCAATGATGCAGGTGCGGCCCTTGCGGGAACGAGCGAACTTGATGGCAGCACGGACCTTGGGCTCCATGGAACCCTTGCCGAACTGACCCTCGTCGGCCAGACGCTCGGCCTCGTCGGCGGTGATGTCCTCGAGCTCCTCCTGGTTGGGCTTGCCAAAGTTGATGGCGACATGCTCAACGGCGGTCAGCAGGAACAGAACGTCGGCGTCGCAGTCCTCGGCCAGCAGCTCGCCGCCCAGGTCCTTGTCGATGACGGCGGGAACGCCCTTGTAGCAGCCCTTGTTCTCGTAGTCGCGGACGACGGGGATGCCGCCGCCACCGCAGGCGATGACGATGAACTCGTTGTCGAGCAGGTTGAGGATGGAGTCAGCCTCGACGATCTTCTTGGGATCGGGAGAAGCGACGACGCGACGCCAGCCGCGGCCGGAATCCTCGACGAAGACCTTGGAGGGATCCTCGGCCATGAACTCCTTGGCCTGCTCCTCGGTGTAGAAGGGACCGATCGGCTTAGTCGGGTTCTTGAACGCGGGATCATCCGGATCGCACTCGATCTGGGTGACGACGGTGGCGGCGTGCCAACGCTTATAGCGCTTGTGCATCTCGCGGCCGATGCCCTGCTGCAGGTGATAACCAATGTAGCCCTGGGACATGGCGCCGCACTCGGGCAGCGGCATCTCGGGGGTACCGATGGCATCGTGGGCAGCGGCGAAGGCGTTCTGGATCATGCCGACCTGCGGGCCGTTGCCGTGGGTGATGATGATCTCGTTACCCTGCTCGATAAGACCGAGGAGCGCGTGGGCGGTGTTGCTCACGGCCTCGATCTGCTCGACGGGGTTGTTGCCGAGGGCGTTGCCGCCGAGGGCGACGACAATACGATCGGGCTTTCCGTACGGTTTACTCATAGTGTTCGTTCACTTCCCAGCTACTAGCGAAGCGTCGCGTACATCATGGCCTTAATGGTATGCATGCGGTTCTCGGCCTCCTGGAACACGCGAGACTGCGCGCTCTCAAAGACCTCGTCGGAAACCTCCATCTCGGTCACGCCGAACTTCTCGGCAATCTCGGCGCCGATGGTGGTCTGCGTATCGTGGAAGCTCGGCAGGCAGTGCATAAAGATGGCGCCGGGGTTTGCCTTGGCCATGACCTCGGGCGTTACTCGATAGGGAGAGAGAAGATCGATTCGGCTCTTCCACAGCTCCTCAGCCTGGCCCATACCGACCCAAACGTCCGTATAGATCACGTCTGCATCCTTGACGCCCTCGTCGATATCCTCAGTGAGCTGGATCGTGCAGCCATTCTGAGCGGCGATCTCCTGGCAGCGCTCAAGAAGCTCGGGATCGAAGTGCGTGGCGCCCTCGACATCGCCCTTGGGTCCGCAGGAGCAGAAGTTAATGCCGAGCTTGGCGCAGATAACCATCAGGGAGTCGCTGACGTTGCCCTGCTCCTTGCCCATATAGGTGAGCTTCATGCCGCGCGTGTCGCCAAACTCCTCACGCATGGTAAGAATGTCGGCAAGGGCCTGGGTGGGATGGTACTCGTTGGTCAGACCGTTCCAGACGGGAACGCCAGCCTTGGCGGCAAGCTCCTCGACGATCGACTGGTCGGAGCCGCGATACTCAATACCGTCATACATGCGACCGAGCACGCGGGCGGTATCCTCGATGGACTCTTTCTTGCCCATCTGCGACGAGCCGGGGTCGAGGTAGGTCACGCCCATACCCAGGTCCATACCGCCGACCTCGAAGGCACAGCGCGTGCGCGTTGAGGTCTTCTCAAACAGCAGGACAATGTTCTTGCCCTCGAGAAAGCGGTGCGGATAACCGGCACGCTTCATATCCTTGAAGTTCTTTGAGAGGTCGAGCATGTACTCGATTTCCTCGGACGTAAAGTCAAGCAGGGTAAGAACGCTTCGACCAGAAAGATTAAGAGCCATGATTTGAGTCCTTTCGGTTGTTGGAACACACAAGGAGGGATGGGCGGCGCAGACGCACACGCGCCGCCCAGATACGCTAACGCTGACTAGATTTCCTCACGCCAGAACGGCATGGTCATGCAGCGCGGGCCGCCGCGACCGCGAGAAAGCTCCTCGGAGGGGGCGACGAGCAGCTCGACGCCGGCCTTGTAAAGAGCATCGTTGGTGACAACGTTGCGCTCATACACGCAGACCTTGCCCGGCGCGACCGCAAGAGTGTTGGAACCATCGTTCCACTGCTCACGAGAAGCCTCGATCGGATCGCCACCACCGCACTCAATCATGGTGATGTGGTCCATACCCGTCGCAAGCTCGAGAATATGTTGCAGGGTGCCCTCGAGCTCCTCGATATGCACCTCCCCCTCCGAATCGCCCTTGGTCAGGCGGTAGGCACGAAGTGTCTGGTAGATGCCAGGATAGACCGTGAACTTATCGCGATCGACCTGCGTGCAAACGGTGTCGAGATGCATGTAGGCATAGCCGTGCGGAATCTTGATGGCATAGATGTTCTCGATTTCGGCCTCATCAGAACCCCAGAACATATTCTTGGCGAGCTCATCGATGGCTGCAGTCTGGGTGCGCTCGGAAATACCGATGGCGAGCGTCTTGGCGTTGATGTTGAGGATATCGCCGCCCTCGATATGCCACTCGCTGTTGTGGTCATACCAAATGGGGCTACCAGCGTAATCAGGATGGTTACGCAGCACCGTTTCGTAGAAGATTACTTCGCGATTGCGCTGATTCCAGTACATGCGGTTCATGGTAGCGCCCTTGCCCACGACAGCCAGAGGGTCACGGGAGAAATACGAGGCCGGCATGGGGAACAGCACCATATCGTCAGCCTTCAACTCCTCGCCGTCCATACTGGCAAGAGAACCGCCGACCTTGGGGATCTCGAGGTCGCGAACGTAGAGGCCGCCCATGGCAGCAAGGACAAACTCCTTGTTGTCCTTAATCGAATCAAGCTTCTCGACAACGGCCTGGCGAAGGGCCGCGTTGGAGATGCCGGACTCACCCATGAACTTCGTCATGAACTCTGCGCGAGTGCCCTCGACTTTGTCAAACGTCTCAGCGAGCAGCTCTTCCATATAGACGACCTCGGCGCCAGCGCCGCGAAGAAGGTCGGTAAACTGATCGTGCTCTTTCTGGGCATAATCCAGATAGAACGCGTCGTGAATCCAAACGCGGTCGAAATCCTCCGCCTTCATGTTTACAAGATCTATACCGGGGCGATGGACGCACACCTTCTTGAGGGCGCCAATCTCGCTATGAACGTTCAGTCCTTTGTTCATCTCTATCCTTCTTTCTTACAACTGTATGTAGGGTTTTGCTTTTACGGCAAGGGGATAAGGCCCGAAACCGCAGTGAATGCCATGCAGATAACGCTCACGACCAGGAAGAATTTCCAAGCAACCTTCCACCACTGGCCAAGCGAAATCTTGCAGACGCCAAGACCGGCAACGAGCATCGCGCTTGTTGGCGAAATGAGAGACATGGCCGCGCTGCCCATGGAAAGACCCGTAACTGCAGCCTCGGGGTTTAAGCCCATCAGCTCAACAAGCGGGCCAAAAATTGGAATCGTAAGAGCAGCGATACCCGAGGAGCTCGGAACGAGGATCGACAGAAGGTTATCCACGACATAGAGGATGCTCGTAAAGATAACGGCTGGAACTCCAGTGAGAGCCGTGGCGAGCGTGTTGAGGATCGTATCGATGATGAGACCGTCGTTGGCGATTACGAGGATTCCGCGGGCAAGACCGACAACAATGGCCGAGAACGCGAAGTCTGCAATTCCCTTAACAAACTCTCCCGCGATCTCCTTCTCGTTCATCCCGGAAACTACACCCGAAAGAAGGGCCATGGCCAAGAAAATCGCAGAGATTTCGTTCATGTACCAGCCCTGGGCCACCAGACCCCAAATGATGGCGGCAAGTCCAAGCACGAAAATAACCATAACGGCTTTCTGCCTAGCGGTGAACTCGCTATCGAGGAGATTCTCGTCCGCACCAAACTCTTTGCGCTTCTCGATATCATCGCGGAAAGCTGGGGATGCCTCGGGATTCTTCTTAACCTTGAGGGCATACATCACAACCCATGCGATGGCAACTGCAGTGAGCACGACAAGGGCGATAGTACGCAACCAAAGCTGGGGGTTGCCCTGGATACCGAGGATGCCCTGGGAAATCAGGACGTTGAACGGGTTAACGGTAGATGCGATGTATCCGATACGGGCACCCACAAACACCGTCATGAACGCTGTAATTGAGTCGAAGCCCATGGCCATCATGATCGGCATAAGAATCGCAAAGAACGGAAGCGTCTCCTCTGCCATACCAAAGGTGCTGCCGCCCAAGGCAAAAAGCACCATTAGGATCGGAATGATGAGGACGTCCTTGCTCTTGAACTTCTTCACCACTCGGGCGACGCCGCTCGTGATGGCTCCGGTCGCCGTGATGACCTGGAAGGAACCTCCCACGATCATAATGAATGCAACGACCTCGACCGCTTGCTGGATGCCGATCGCAGGGGCCTCAAGTACTTCGAAGATGCCTTGGCGAAGATCGACCTCGTTGCCGTCCTCGTCCGTATAGACCTTATCGACAGGCTCATAGGTGCCCGAGACTGTTACCTCGCGACCGTTAACCTCCTGGCGCTCAAACGAACCCGAAGGCACGACCCAGGTCAGAACGGCAAATACGGCCATCAAGACGAGAATGATGGTGTACACGTGCGGGACTCGAAGAGTGCGCTTCTTTTCTGTCTCTGCCATCTCTCCTCCTTAATTCAGGGGTTTTTCGTTGCCGGCAAAGCCATTGTGTCATCGCGCAAAACATCCTTCCGCTCCATCGACCGTCAGCGAAGCACATCGACCCGTAAACGGACTTTAGATTGACGTAATTCATCAATTATCACTTTTGATAGATGTCTAACGTCAATTATTTACTTGGGTCGTGCCATTCTCCTGTGACAAACATGATGTAAATTGAAACAAGCTTCCAATGTGACACTATGGAAGCAATCAATACTCATCGCCAAAGCGAGGTCATATGTCCGCATTGCATGTTCAAAACGAAATAGGAAAGCTAAAAAGGGTGCTCCTGCACTGTCCCGGCCCCGAAACGCGCAACTACCCCGACGGGCAGTTCAATCAAGTCTTTACGCTGCGCCCTTCTAGCAACTCATTTGATCTTGAAAAGGCTCTTGGGGAGCATCATGCTTACTCGGCAATGCTCGAGCACGAAGGAGTAGAGATTCTCTATCTTGAGAACCTTCTTACCGAAGCCCTCGATGCGACAGAACAGGCGCATCACTCTTTTATCGATAACTACATTGCAGAATGCGGCGCGAGGGGCATGGAGCTCGAGTCCGCCGTTCGCGAGTATCTTGAGCATATCGAAGGTTCCCGCGACCTGGTCCAGGCAGCCGTCAACGGCGTTCGCTACTCCCAGGTCTTCGACACGAACAAGGAGGTGTTCAGCCTCTCAAAGCTGACGGGAGACGCATACTCACCCGACGACCTTCTCATAGCCCCCCTTAACACCATGTGGTTCACGCGCGATCCAGCAAGCGTCATCGGCGAAGGTGTCACGCTCAACCATATGTACTGGCCAGAGCGCAACCGTGAGGTTATCGCCTATAAAACGATTTTTACCTATCACCCAGATTTCCGCGAGACTCCTCAGTTCTTCAAGCATGAATCGACTTACCACATTGAAGGCGGCGACCTGCACAACCTCAACAGCGAAAATGTAGCCGTTGGCATCTCTCAACGAACCGAGCCAGCAGCTATAGACACCCTAGCGAATAACTTGCTCTGGGACGAGAACTCGACTATTGAGTCCGTATGGGCCATTGAGGTTCCCTACGATGATCTCTGCATTCATCTCGACACATACTTTGCTCGTGTTGACTACGAGACATTCCTCGTAGCCCGGGAGCTTCTCGATCAAGCGCGAGTCTACCGCATTACACGGGGCAGATCGGAAAGGACAACTCGTGCGCGTCATGTCGAAGGTGGGCTGAAAGAAGCTTTGAGATTAGCCTTGGGTTCAAGTTCGCTGCAATTCATCCCTTGCGGCGGCTCAAATCCCGGAGCGGCAGAGGTCGAAAGAACCAACAATGCCATAAGCACCCTTTGCCTGGAGCCCGGCAAGGTCTGCGTATACGAAGAGAACACCGAGACTAACAAGGCACTGGAGCAGGCCGGTATTGAACTTGTTCCCATCTCCATCTTCGAGCTGACAAACGGCTTTGGCGGCCCCAACTGCCTCTGCCTTCCCCTCGTCCGCGCTTCATAACATGGGAACGGGTCAAAACATAAAGGCGCTTCGCAAGCGCGACCAGCTCACGCAGGAGGAGTTCGCGGCACTCGTCGGCGTCTCCAAAGAAACGGTATGCCGTTGGGAAAAGGACCGCTATGCCATCCGCCGGTCGACACTGCTCAAGATCATTTCGAAATTCAATCTGCAGCTTGACGACCTCGCATCGGAAACCGCAGGGCTTGCCGCAAAGCTCGACCACGGAGGACGGAAGCCGAATTCCAAGGAAACTGCTACTGACTCCCTTTGCGATGTATTTAAAATCCAGATGAATGGAGGCAGAACAGGACTTAAGCAGACCGGAACAACGGCGCTCCCCTCATCCGTATTCAAAAACCATCGCGGGTGCTTCTTTGTTCAAATGGACACATCTGCCATGTCCAAATGCTATCCGATAGGATCCCTTCTCCTAGTGGACCCCAATCTGAAACCCTGGAACGGATGCTCCGTCCTCGCCTTGGCCGATAATTCCAGAATGGTCATACGGCGATATAGCACCGGCACGAACACCGTGATGCTGTCATCCTACTCATATCGCACGTCGGAACCGGATATCGTGCTGGACAAACGCCGAATTAGGATTCTCGGAGTCATCGTTTGGTTCCAGGCATCTCATGATCTGAGCGTCTAATTGGATCGGATCTTGTCATTGGGGACAGACTTAAATGAGTAGTCATTGGGCGACCACTCATTTAAGTCTGTCCCCAATGACCACCCATGAACAGCTACCTCAACAGCAAAAGCCCCGCAGTCGGAGCGGACTGCGGGGCTCATGAAGAGAGGCTAGTCTGTGGGCGCTTTGCCTGGCGCCCACGAGAGAGGCAACAGAGTAGAGACTACTCGTGGATGCGGGTACCGGAGAGGCCGGCCATGGTCTCGGCGGCCTTGTCCAGAGCGCCAATGATGCAGGTGCGGCCCTTGCGGGAACGAGCGAACTTGATGGCAGCACGGACCTTGGGCTCCATGGAACCCTTGCCGAACTGACCCTCGTCGGCCAGACGCTCGGCCTCGTCGGCGGTGATGTCCTCGAGCTCCTCCTGGTTGGGCTTGCCAAAGTTGATGGCGACATGCTCAACGGCGGTCAGCAGGAACAGAACGTCGGCGTCGCAGTCCTCGGCCAGCAGCTCGCCGCCCAGGTCCTTGTCGATGACGGCGGGAACGCCCTTGTAGCAGCCCTTGTTCTCGTAGTCGCGGACGACGGGGATGCCGCCGCCACCGCAGGCGATGACGATGAACTCGTTGTCGAGCAGGTTGAGGATGGAGTCAGCCTCGACGATCTTCTTGGGATCGGGAGAAGCGACGACGCGACGCCAGCCGCGGCCGGAATCCTCGACGAAGACCTTGGAGGGATCCTCGGCCATGAACTCCTTGGCCTGCTCCTCGGTGTAGAAGGGACCGATCGGCTTAGTCGGGTTCTTGAACGCGGGATCATCCGGATCGCACTCGATCTGGGTGACGACGGTGGCGGCGTGCCAACGCTTATAGCGCTTGTGCATCTCGCGGCCGATGCCCTGCTGCAGGTGATAACCAATGTAGCCCTGGGACATGGCGCCGCACTCGGGCAGCGGCATCTCGGGGGTACCGATGGCATCGTGGGCAGCGGCGAAGGCGTTCTGGATCATGCCGACCTGCGGGCCGTTGCCGTGGGTGATGATGATCTCGTTACCCTGCTCGATAAGACCGAGGAGCGCGTGGGCGGTGTTGCTCACGGCCTCGATCTGCTCGACGGGGTTGTTGCCGAGGGCGTTGCCGCCGAGGGCGACGACAATACGATCGGGCTTGCCAAGAGGCTTAGACATTGCTGGAATCCTTTCTGTAAAAGGCCTACAACCCATTAATAACCCGCGTCCGTGCGATACGCGAGTTTATTAAGGTTTATATTCTCTTTATCGCTCATTTTATTCATTTTGAAAATACCTAAGCGGCGAACGGTCGATTTTACCCGCTCAGCGTAAAGAAGCCCAGTTCAGGCATATCTACGCCATTTACGTGCAACTTTATTTAAATAGAGCAGGGATTAGACCAGATTATGCAAACTATATCTTTGCTAAACACAAAACGGACAGCGCAATATCTTACTCGCACTATACGCGATTCTATACATTAATTTGACGAGTATGCACCCCTGCAAAAACATGGGGCTTTTCATCCAACATAAGGGATAGCCGATCGCGCTTCACCCCGCGGCAAGCGACTGCGAGTTCGCAGTATGGAACTTTACCGTCGGCTTCTGCATGAACGCTACCGACGCCCTTTCGCTCCTGCGCGCCCAAGCAGCCGAGAACGCTAACGGCGCCACTGTCAACCTGGCCACCCTCAACAACGGCGCCGCCAGCCTTTTCGCAAAGTACCGTGCTGGCTCGCTGGCTTTGAGGCCTAAGTGAGCTTTGCTATTTGCCAATTTTTGTATGATTTGGGTCAAATCTATTTGTCAATTTTTGTATGATTAGGGGCAAATCTATTTGCCAATTTTTGTCAATGAGGTGTTTTAATGCTACGCCGCAAAGTCACTGATAGGCTTTTGAGCTGGAAGAATAACTCCCATAAGGCCCTGCTTGTTACCGGTGCGCGTCAGATTGGCAAGAGCTATGCGATTCGCGCGTTTGGAAAGAGCAACTACGCTTCGTATTATGAGGTCAATCTGCTACTTGATGCCGAGGCAAGAGACGTACTTGTTGGCGCTAAGAACTCCATTGACTTCATCAACCGTGTGGCCCTTCTTGCGGATGCACCGCTTGTTGAAGGAGACACGCTTATCTTCGTCGATGAGATTCAGGAGTATCCGCAGATCGTTACACTTATGAAGGCGCTGGTCGAGGACGGACGCTTTAGCTATGTCTTCTCGGGGTCTATGCCTGGGACTGAGTTTAAGGGGATCTCTTCTTTTCCGGTAGGGTATGTCGAGCACATTGTTATGCGGCCGATGGATTTTGAAGAGTTTTGTTGGGCAAACAGCGTCAGCGAGAATGTGCTTGCAGACATCCGCAGCTGCCTTGTCGAGAGGCGTCCCGTCGAAAATTTTATTCATGAGGCGATGCTCAAAAACTTTAGAGCCTATATCGTTTGCGGCGGCATGCCGGAGGTCGTTCAGAACTATATCGATTCGGGCTATTCGCTCGTGAGAACGCGTGAGCTTCAAATTCAGCTAGTCGATCAGTACAAAAGCGATATCTCTAAATATGCATCGACTCGAGCGTTTAACGTTCGCTCCATTTTCGAGCAAATTCCCGTTCAGCTTGAGGCGGAGTCCCATCGCTTTATCGTCTCGTCTCTAGGCGAGGGAGCTCGTCTTCAAAAATACGAGCAGGATTTCCTATGGCTGGTGAACGCAGGCGTTGGATTGATGGTCCCCCAGGTGACGGAGGCACGAAGTCCTCTCAAGAGGACGGAGAAAACGACGGCCTTTAAACTATACGAGTCCGATACAGGTATGCTCGCATCGCGGTATCCCGGCAGCACGGCACGCGCCGTCTACCTTGACATGAAAACCCCCAACCTCGGCGGCCTCTATGAGAACGTGGTCGCACAGGAACTCGTTGCCCTCGGAGCAGATACGTGGTACTACCAAACGCGTGAGGTCGGTGAAGTCGACTTTGTAATCGAAGGTGCCCGCGGGCATGTTGTCCCAATCGAAGTCAAATCGGGCAAGAAAGTTCGAGCACATGCAGCCCTCGACCGTTTGATGAGTGTGGGCGAGTACAAAATTCCCGAGGCCGTTGTGCTGAGCCACGAAAACCTTTGCAAAGAGGGCAAGATCCTTTACGTTCCAATCTATATGACATTCTGCCTCGATGAGTTTATGGAAAAGGACGACCCCAACAACGATTTCTCGTTTGCACCCATATCCCTCTAGGCCATCTGGGTCCGCAACCAGGTCCCCCTCTATGCCCAAAGCAGCGCGCTTTTCGTGCCAAAGGCGCGAAACAGCAAGGGGATAGAAGGCAGCGACAACCAACTCCCCCACTATGCCCAAAGTGCTGCGATGTTTCGCGCAAAGCGCGAAACAGCACTGGGGCAGCAGAAGGCCACAATCAGCTAGCCCTCCATGCCCAAAGTGGCGCGTGGTTTCGCGGCCACGCCGCGAAACAGCGACCGGGACAAGGCACCCCCACAGCCACGTGCTTCATTCAGCCCCACAATCCGAGGACGTAGTCGTAGCAGGATCTGAGGGCTGACCTTCGCGGACACTCCGCAGGACGAAAGAACCCCCGCCGCACGTAGTGCGCAGCGGGGGTTCTTTCATGTCCGAGGACGTCCGCGAAGGTCAGCCCTCAGATCCTGCGGTGGGAGACTTAGGCCTCGTTGTACACCGTCTTGAGCTTCAACAGGTGAGCGTAGCGGTCCATAGCGGCCTGCTCGTTCTCCTTGAAGAGCTCCTCGGCGCGCTCGGGGAAGGAACGCGTCAGCGAAGCGTAACGGGCCTCGTTCATCAGGAACTCCTGATAACCGCCCGCGGGCTCCTTGGAATCGAGTGAGAACTTCTTGCCGGCAGCAGCCTCGGGGTTGAAGCGGAAGAGGTTCCAGTAACCGCACTCGACAGCCTTCTTCATCTCGGCCTGGCAGTTCTGCATGCCGCCCTTCTTGATGGAGTGCATCTCGCAGGGGCTGTAGCCGATGATGAGGGACGGGCCGTCGTAGGCCTCGGCCTCGTGGATGGCCTTGAGGGTCTGAGCCGGGTTGGCGCCCATGGCAACCTGTGCCACGTAGACGTAGCCGTAGCTCATGGCAATCTCGGCCAGAGACTTCTTCTTGGTCACCTTACCGGCGGCGGCGAACTGAGCGACCTGGCCCAAGTTCGAGGCCTTGGAGGCCTGACCACCGGTGTTGGAGTAAACCTCGGTGTCGAAGACGAAGACGTTGACGTTGTGGCCGGAAGCCAGGACGTGGTCCAGGCCACCGAAGCCGATGTCGTAGGCCCAGCCGTCGCCGCCGAAGATCCAGAAGGACTTCTTGGTGAGGTAAGCCTTGTCGGCGAGGATCGCCTTGGAAGCGTCGCAGCCGCACTTCTCGAGCTCGGCAACGTAGGCAGCGGCAGCGGTCTTGGAGGCCTCGGCGTCGTTGACGGAGTCGATCCAAGCCTGGCCGGCGGCCTTGAGCTCATCGGACGGACCATCGGCAGCGATGATGTCCTGGGTAGCGGCGATCAGCTTGTGCTGAACGGCCTCATAGCCAACGGCCATGCCCAGGCCGTGCTCGGCATTGTCCTCGAACAGGGAGTTGTTCCACGCCGGGCCGTGACCGTCCTTGTCCTTGCAGTAAGGAGCGGTGGCAGCGGGGTTGCCCCAAATGGAGGAGCAGCCGGTGGCGTTGGAAATGAACATGCGGTCGCCGGCGACCTGGGTCACCAGACGTGCATAGGCGGTCTCGGCGCAGCCGGCGCAGGAGCCGGAGAACTCCAGGTAGGGCTGCTTAAACTGGCTGCCCTTGACGTTGGCCGCGATGAGCTCCTTCTTCTCGGAGACGTTCTCGACCATGTAGTCCCAAACGGGCTGCTGGTCCATCTCCTGCTCGGTGGGAACCATCTCGAGGGCGCCCTTGGGGCAAACCTTGACGCAGTTGGTGCAACCCATGCAGTCGAGCGGGGACACGGCCATGGTGAACTTCATGCCCTTGGCCTTGGGGCCCATGGCGTCGAGCGTGCGGGTAGCCTCGGGCGCGGCGGCAGCCTCGTCCTCGGTCATCGCAAACGGACGGATGGTGGCATGCGGGCACACGTAGGCGCACTGGTTGCACTGGATGCACTTGGTCTCGTCCCAGTGGGGAACGACCACGGCGACGCCGCGCTTCTCGTATGCGGAGGCGCCCAGCTCAAACTGGCCGTCGGCGCAATCGACGAAGGCGGAAACAGGCAGGCTGTCGCCGTCCATGCGATCGATGGGCTCGAGCAGGTTCTTGACCTGCTGGGCGATAGCGGACTTGGTCTCCTCGGAGAGCTCGACGGGAGCGGCATCCTCGGCGGTAGCCCAGTCGGCCGGAACCTCGAACTTACGGAAGGCGGTAGCGCCGGCATCGATGGCCTTGTGGTTGGCGTCGACGATAGCCTGGCCCTTCTTCATGTAGGACTTGGTAGCCGCGTCCTTCATGTACTGCAGGGCGTTCTCGGCGGGCAGGACCTTGGCCAGCGCGAAGAAGGCGGACTGGAGCACCGTGTTGGTGCGCTTGCCCATGCCGACCTTGGCCGCCAGGTCGATAGCGTCGATCAGGTAGACGTTGACGTTGTTGTTCGCGATGTAGCGCTTGGCCACGGCGGGCATGTGCTCGGCGAACTCCTCGTCGCTCCACTGGCAGTTGACCAGGAAGGTGCCGCCCGGCTTGACGTCGCGGACCATCTTGAAGCCCTTAACGATGTAGCTGGGGTTGTGGCAAGCGACAAAGTCGGCCTTGGTCACGTAGTACGGCGAGCGGATCGGGGAATCACCAAAGCGCAGGTGCGAGACAGTGACGCCGCCGGTCTTCTTGGAGTCGTACTGGAAGTAGGCCTGGACGTACTTGTCGGTGTGGTCGCCGATGATCTTGATCGAGTTCTTGTTGGCGCCGACGGTACCGTCGCCACCCAGACCCCAGAACTTGCACTCGATGGTGCCGGGGGCTGCGGTGTTGGGCGCATCCTCGGCCTCGGGCAGGCTCAGGTTGGTCACGTCATCGACAATGCCGATGGTGAACTCGCGCTTGGGCTCGTCCTTCTTGAGCTCCTCGAAGACAGCGAACGCGGACGCGGGAGGCGTGTCCTTGCTGCCCAGGCCATAACGGCCGCCGACGACCTTGATGCCCGTCTTGCCGGCCTCGTAGAGAGCGGAGACGACGTCCTGGTAGAGCGGCTCGCCGATGGAACCCGGCTCCTTGGTACGGTCCATGACGGCGATCTTCTGGACGGTCTCGGGGAGAACGTCCACAAAGTGCTTGATGGAGAACGGGCGGAACAGGCGAACCTTGACCAGGCCGACCTTCTCGCCGTGAGCGTTGAGGTAGTCGATGACTTCCTCGAGCACGTCGCAGAAGGAGCCCATGCACACGACGACGCGATCAGCATCGGGAGCGCCGTAGTAGTTGAACAGGCCGTAATCGGTGCCGAGCTTCTCGTTGATCTTCTTCATGTAGCCCTCGACGACGGCGGGAAGCTGGTCGTAGACCTTGTTGCAGGCCTCACGGTTCTGGAAGAAGATATCGCCGTTCTCGTGGCTGCCGCGGGTGTGCGGGTGCTCAGGGTTGAGCGCGTGGTCGCGGAAAGCCTGGACGGCGTCCATGTCGCACATCTCGGCCAGATCCTTGTAGTCCCACATGGCGACCTTCTGGATCTCGTGGCTGGTGCGGAAGCCGTCGAAGAAGTTAAGGAACGGGGTCTTACCCTCGATGGCGGCAAGGTGAGCCACCGGCGAGAGGTCCATGACCTCCTGGACGTTGCCCTCGGCGAGCATGGCGAAACCGGTCTGGCGGCAGGCCATGACGTCGGAGTGATCGCCAAAGATGTTCAGGGCGTGGGAAGCGACGCAACGCGCGGAGACGTGGAAGACGCCCGGGAGCTGCTCGCCCGCGATCTTGTACATGTTCGGGATCATCAGGAGCAGACCCTGAGAAGCCGTGTAGGTGGTGGTCAGAGCACCGGCGCCCAGCGAACCGTGAACGGTACCGGCTGCACCTGCCTCGGACTCCATCTCGACGACCTTGACCGGGGTGCCGAAGATATTCTTGCGACCCTGGGCCGCCCACTGGTCGACATGGTCGGCCATCGGGCTGGACGGCGTAATGGGATAGATTCCCGCTACCTCGGTGTACGCATACGAAACATATGCGGCCGCCTCGTTGCCGTCCATAGACTTAAACTTACGCGCCATATACCCCTCTCCTCTCATATAGGTATACAGGCCCCGGCGATCGCCGGGATGTTGGCGTGATGGGATTTTCGCTGTTGCTTCCAATCATCTGGCAGGCAGGCTCAGCAGCAGGTACATGGCGTGGAGAGAAGGCATGCCGAGGCGAGGAGGGCTGCACGCGCTCCACAAGCCCAGCTACCCGTCTTGCACATGACCGAGCGCCGCAAAGGCCGCATGCCGGATGCTCCCGGGCACGCCCCGGCGATGGGAAGCGCCCGCAACGGAAATCCGCATGCGGGTTTATTGTACCCCGCCTTCAAGTGTAATTTCGGCAAATATAGGCGGGCGGTAAAGGTTTACCTTGGGTGACTGCCAAGGGCCAAAATGGTCCCTCCATCCCCGGGCGACTGGCTCTGGCGCGCCAAGGAGTGTCCCAAAGTGCCGGCAGGAAAGGAACGTCCCTATCTGCCGGCTAGAGGGCACCGAAGAGGACGGCGTAGGTAGTGGATTCGCCGAGCTTGAGCTCGTCGCCGGGATTGAGTTGGGCGGAACGACCGGGCTCGACCTGAATGCAGACGCGCGTGGCCCCGTTTACCACCACGGTTCCGTTGGTGGACGACAAGTCCTCGACGTGCCAGATATTTTGAGCATCGCACCAGATATGGGCATGGCGGGCCGAGACATCGTCGCCGACGTCGGTAATATCGCCCTCACCAGTGGCCAGCGCGCCAATCTCAACACCCTGCTCACTCGGCTGAATCCAGCGCGGGGCGCTCACGACAAAACTGTTTTGCACGCGCAGCAAGCCCAAGGGGTGCGCCGGGGCGGGTTCGCGCTCGCCTGCGGTCATCGACATGCCAAGCGAACGCGGCGTGGAGGTGCCTCCGCCACAGGTCGCGTTCGCGTAGTCGATGGCATAGTTCACCGAGGACCGCACATCCGCCGAACAACCGACGGCGACAAACAGCACCAGCACGGCCTCGGCGCGCTCGGCGGGCATGAGCTCCGCCGCTTGGGACAGGCGATCGAGCGCGTTGCGATAGAGATTTGTGTCCTGGTGACACTCTTCGAGCGCGCGTGCCATCGGTTCACCTGCAGGGCCGCACACCATATTGATCACAGCCGTGGAGTCCATGGGATTGCGCTGGCGCAGGGCCAGTTGCGACATAATACGCGCAGCCGAGGTACCGTATTCGGCAAAGTAGCGCTGCTGAAGCGTGCCGACCGGCGCGCGAACGATAAAGCGGGAAACCCAAGAGCGATCGGCGGCTCGGCTCTGCGGGCTGCGGCCGTCTGCGAGCGGACGGGACGAAAGCACCAAGCCGCACAGCTCGATATGGCTCAGATGCGCCGCGCGCTTAAAGATGTCAAACATGGCCCCGCATGGGGTGAGCTCAACTTGAGATGCCATGACCTAGGCCTCCTTGGTCGTAGAAATAGAATCGGACGATACTTCGACAGGTCCGCCAAAAGTACGGGCAGCTGCGGCTCCACCGGCAAGCGGAGTCGCCATCTGGGCTTTTGTGCGTCGCGGTGCCGAAACGGGAAGTTCAAAGGCAAAGCCCATCGCAAGCAAAAACCACGTAAGCGTATAGGTTGCAACCAGAGCGGCAACAAGGCCGCCCATCACGGCGCGTTGGGAAAATACGCTGCATGCAGCCACAACCAGCACCGGAACCTCGCAGGCAGAAAGCGCAAGCACACCCTGCAGGAAGCCCGAGCGCCGATCGCGCGCAAGTGCCCCCGCGGCAACGCCGGCTATGCCTGGCAGCGCCAACGCCAGTGCGGCAATAATACCCGGTAGCGACCCAGACCACACGAGCGATCCCAAAGTCGCCGTCACGCGAGCGCCCGACGCCAGCAGCGCGGCCGAAACCACGACCACAGCCCAAACCACGCCACAGACGACCGTCGCGCCGACCATCAGCGCGCGACGAACCGCGCGGCCAGACGCATCCATGGGGCACGGCGTGAGCGGCTCGCCGCGGAGCGAACGACCGACATTTTGCGCATAGTGGTCACAAAACGCCGAGAGCGCCGCCTCGACCGCCGCCGGCTCGGGACGATCTTTTTGATGGCTGGACAGACAGGCCATCACCACGTCGAACAGCTGGGCATCGACAAACGCCAGCGCATCGCGTAGCTCCTCGGAATCCGGCTCAAGCCCCAGCTGCTGGGCCTGCTCGGCCGCAGCGAGCGCCACATCGGGCTCACGACGAAGCAGCTGAGTCAAATCGCAACCGGGCGCATGGGCACCAATGGGATAGTCGGGCAGCGTGTCCATCTTGAGACGGTAGGGGCTGGCGATGTCGCGCGTCTTTTTGCGCGAACCCGAGGTGCCCGAAGTGCTCGGCGCGGCTTCGTATGGCGCGGCGCCGGCAATGAGCTCGTAAACCGTGCTTGCTGCGGCATAGACGTCGATCGCCGGCGACATACGCAAAGCGCGCAGGTCGGGAATATCGTCGGTGAGCATCTCGGGCGGAGCGTAGGCCACCGTCGCGCGACGCAGCGTGGCATAGCGCTCCGTAAACGACGCCTTGCCGCCGGTACCGGCCACGGCCGATGCAGGCTCGAGCGCCAGCGACGAGCCAAAGTCGATCAGGCACAGGTCAAAGGCGCCCTCGGCATGCTGCCGGTCAAGCGGTAGACGCGCCGTACGCACCATAATATTAGCGGGCGAGATATCGCGATGGATAAAGCCCTCCCCCACCAGGCTCATACGGCAGAGCAGATCGAACAGGTCGCGACCCAGACGCGCCGCCACAAGCGGCGACAGGCGGCCGGCATCGTCCACGGCAAAGCGCGAGCGCAAGCGGGCGAGCGTCTCGCCCTCGACCCATTCCATGACAATTGCAGGCACACCGTCAACCTCGCCCCAGCCATAGAGGCGGGGAAAGCCCTTAAGGCCCGAAAGGGCACGATGGCATTCATATTCCTCGCGAAACGCCGCTTTGAACTTGGCGACCAGCGCCTCATGGGCGGCATCGTCGTCAAACTCATCGCGCGTCGGCAAGATGAGCTGTTTGAGTGCTACGGCCTCGCCTTGGGCGTTGACGGCACGCGTCACGCGGCCGATACCGCCACGGCGCATGGTGGCATCGTCGGCAAACAGCATCGTAAAACGACGCAGATAGGCAGGCAGTTCGTCCTGACCGAGCGCAATGGCCGGCTCAAACCCGTCGACACGCGCCAGGCGCAGGCCGACCATGGGATCGCGACCGAGCGATTGCGGTGTGGTGGATGCAAGATCGGTCATCATAGGGCAAGCGCCGCCACGTTATTGTTGAAGTTACCGAGCGCGACGTCATCATCGCCGTAATGGCCGACCCATTGACATAGGTTGGTGTAACAGCCCCACAGATTGGCATACTGCTGATACCACTTTGACCGGGGCGAGAATGTCTGACGACCGAACTCGGCTCGAATGACAAACATCTCCCCGACCAGGCTGTCGCACGGCCTGGGATCTCCCGTAGAGTTATAGGTCGAGACCACGTCATTGGCACGAGAAACATAGCCGTCGAGCATGTTGTACTTGGTCACAAGCCAACGGTGAATGCTCTCTTCCTCAGCAGCGGAAAGGCCACCGGAGTTTGCATCGTTGTCAGCGTTGCCGCCCGTCGAGCCGCCGTTTCCAGACCCTCCGGCAGAGGAACCCGGCCCAGAGCCGCCGCCCGAACTCGACGAATCCGAGCCGGAGCCAGAAGTATCCGAGCTACCGGGCTTTCCGGACTGCTGGGCGTCCTGCTCCTTCTGCCGCTCGACCTTATTCACCGTTGCCGCCACGCTATTGTTGGACAACCGATCGATGATCTTGGTGTTGGTGAGCACGATGGTTTTGCCATTGGCAAGCGTGACTTCGTTGTCCGGGGCCTCGGCGCCGTCCGCGTCGTCGGCGCCAAACACAATATGCGCGACCACACTTGCCCAAGCATATCCAGTCGTGGTGCCCAGATCACTTTTGACCTCATGCCCCACGTGCGGTTCGCGTGCGGCATGTGCCTGCATCATGGACGGCACGGTCATGCCATAGGCAGAAACGCCAGCTATGACCAGCACCAGCGAGCAAGACAGCAGTGCGTACGCCCGCGGCGCCAAGCCCAGTCGGCGTCGCATGCGCACCGCGGCGCCGCGCTTTGTCTGAGTGCCACCGGGCCGCATGCGTTCTCCTCCAACAAAAACACGCCGCTCGGGAGCGGCGCATTCATTCGAATCCATATTTGAGTGTATCAGCGAACCCAAAAGGTTGCGCAACGAATGGGCAAATTAAGGATGCGAGTGGAAGCATCCATGCGATAAGCGGATACAAAGCATCTTTGTTGCACAACAAACTTGCAGTCGCACGGGGAAATTATGACTACCCCGTGCGTCGCGAGGAAAACATACGGCAGGAGCAGGCTCGCCACCTAAATCGTGCGACGGGCCTCGATGGCGCGCCCGAGCGTAAGCTCGTCGGCATACTCCAGGTCGCCGCCCACGGGCAGACCGCTCGCCAGACGCGACACCTCGACGCCCAGCGGCTTGATAGTGCGGGCCAGGTAGCTCGCCGTGGTCTCGCCCTCAATATTGGGGTTGGTGGCGATGATGACCTCGTGGATGTCCTCGTGGCCCAAGCGTGCCAGCAGCTCACGAATGTGCAACTGCTCGGGACCAATCTTGTCCATGGGACTGATCACGCCGCCCAATACGTGGTAGAGACCGTGGTAGCTGCCCGTGCGCTCAATCGCCTGGACATCGCGCGGCTCGCCCACCACGCAAATGCGAGTGGTATCGCGCATCGAATCCTGGCAGATGGAGCACTCGTCGGCCGTGGCGTAGTTAAAGCAGCGGCTGCAAAAGTGAACCTCCTGCTTAACCTCCAGGATAGCCTCGGCCAGGCGGCGCGCCTCCTCGGCATCGGCCTCGAGCAGGTAATAGGCGATGCGCTGGGCCGACTTGGGACCAATGCCCGGCAGACGGCCCAGCTCATCGAGCAATTTTTGCAGACTATGGTTGGCACTCATATATATGCGTGTCTTAGAACGGCATGCCCGGGATGTTGAGGCCGCCGGTGATGGCGCCCATCTGCTTGTTGGCGAGCTCGTTGACACCGCGGACGGCCTCGTTGACGGCAGCCATGATCATGTCCTGCAGCATATCGACGTCCTCGGGATCGAGGGCATCGGTGTCGATGGTGAGGTTGACGAGCTCCATCTCGCCGTTAACGGTCACCTTGACCATGCCGCCGCCGGCAGAGGCGTCGACGGTCTGGGACTTAAGGTTTTCCTGCGCGGCGGCAAGCTGCTCCTGCATCTTGCGAGCCTGCTTCATCATTTGCTGCATGTTCATACCGGCCATGATGGCTCCTTTACGTGCGGCCGCGCGACAAGCTGCAAGGGCAGCCGGAGCGCGACGGGACTTTCAAACTCAAAAATCGTACCACGGCGCGGGGCAAGCAAGCGGGGCGGACACGCTACCTCAGTCGATATACATGTCCTTGAGCGTGACGCACGCCCAAGATTATGCAAGGTCGAATTATGCAAGGTTGCATAATTATCTCAAGCTACATCTAGCAGAGCTGGAACCAGGCAGTTTATGCGTAGGGCTACAAGGCTACATGGCAAAATGCCGAGCCGCTGCTCGAGGCGGCACGCATGGCGGCTGGGTATAATTTGATTGTCATAGATGACGATTTGGAGGTGCCCTCGTGAATGTCCCAGCCGTACTCCAAAACATCCGCTCAAAACACCCCGTTGCATATGTGGTTCTCTATCTCTTTGTCGTCTGGGTATTACTGGTTATCATCACCCATGCCATAGCTTTTGGAGCAGAACTGCTGATAGCCAGCTCGGACCAGCCCGTCGTCAAATGGGAGACGACCGATGAATGCACCGACGGAACCCGAACCATTTACTACAACAGCCCGTCCCTCTACCAAGAGTTCAAGGTCAAGATAAAGGACTCCAAGATTGTCGATGCCGAACTGGGCTCTTTATTTACAATCGGAGCAACCGTCAACGCCGAGCAAGTCGAGTACACGGACAGCCATGCGACGTATCGTATCGACCTCAGCATCCTAGGCCGACCGTCACGCGCCTGTCTGCTCGAATGCGATATACGCGGCACCACACTACACATGTCCGAAATACAGATGCGCCCGGACAAAGAGACCTCTTCTTGAGCAGTATACCCGCCTGTACAGCTACTCCACCGGTTTGAAGATGGTGGACTGACCGAAGACGCTGCGGATGAGGGCTTTGGCCTCGTCCTCGGTCTGCGGGATGCATGGGGCTGCGCCCTGATGGCCGAAGGGACTGCCCGCGCCGGAGTTGGACTCCCAGGGAGCTGCAGGAGCGTCCTCCTCTTTGGGGGCAGTTGCAGCGGGCTTGGGCGCGGGCGCCGCGGCCGGCACGTCGAACGGAGGAAGATCGTCCCCGCCGGCATCGGCAGCAAAACCACCGACCATGGCGTCGTCGTAGGGCACCCGCTCGGATTCCCACGGCGCAGACGACGCAGCAGGCTGAGATTTGGGAGCGGCAGAGCGCTCGGGCGCACGGGGCGCGGGCTCAGTCGGGAGCTTACCCGTGGCAGGAGCGCCGGCGGGGTTGTCGGAGCGTAGCCAGGGGGCTTTGCCCAGGTCAGACGACTTGGGCGCGGGCGAGGCGGGCTTGGGCGCGGGTGTCGGAGCAGCCGGTTTGGCCGTGACGGGCTTAGGCGCCGACGGGGTCGGTGCCGCTACCGGTGCTGCTTTTGGCTGCGTCGCGCTGGCGCTCGAGGATGCAGGGGCCGCCGAGGACACGGGTTGCGGGTCCGCAGATGCCGCAGCCCGTGCAGATGGAGAATGCTCCTCATGTTGAGGAGCCGGCGTGCCACCCCCATCCAGGACATAGTCGACGGTGCGACGACCGAAGACCGCGCAGACCGTCGGCAGGACCACCGACTGCGTATCGGCGCGACCGAGCATCTTGATGGCAAAGGTCGAGCCCGCAGGGAACGAAACGGTGAGTTTGGAGCCGTCGTCGGCCGTGGCGCGGGCGTTGAGCAAAAGCCCTGCGTAGGAAGCCTGACGCGCCTTGACACGCTCGACAACCTCGGCCCATTTGCGCTGGAGCTCGCCAGCATCCTCGACCGCGGGGGTCTCGGCGGTGCCGGCGGCAGCAACCTGGGCGGCATTGCCGGACTGGGGCTTAGGCGCCGGAGCGGTGGCAGGCGCGGGGGCCGCAACGGGCTGAGGCGTCGGAGCCGGCGCAGACTGAGGTGCAGGCGCTGCAGGCTTGGAAGCTGACACGGGCGCAGGCTGAGCCGCCGGAGCGGCAGCACCACGGTCCCAAGGCATACCGCCCTGGCGCGCGGACATACCAGCGGGGGCAGCGGATGCCGCCGGAGCGGCAGCACGGGCGCCCGAAATGAGCGTCGGCTGCTGGGCAGCAGCGGATACGGATGCTGCAGGCGCGGCGGCCTGAGCAGCAGCCACGCTCGCCGGTACCGCTGCATTGGCAACCATGGCCTCCAGACGTGCCATGCGCTCGGCCAATGCCTCAATCGTTAAATCAGCCTCGGGACGTGCCAGACGCGTACAGGCAATCTCGAGCACCAGGCGCACGTCGCTCGCGCCCCTCATCTCCAGTGCGGCATCGTCGAGCACCGTCAGCACGCGGGCCAGGCGGTCGGCAGGATGCTCGCCAAAGGCAGCGGCCTCGGCAGCAAGCGCCTCGGCCTGCTCGGAGCCGCCCTCAAACAGCTCGGCACGGGCACCGGCAACGCAGGCAACGTACACGTCACGCACATGCGCTACCAGGTCGCGCGTCAGCTCCAGCAGGTCGTTTCCTTCCTCGACCTGCGCACGAATCAGTCCATAGAGCTCGGCAACATCGCGATCGGCAATGGCGCGGGAAAACTCGCCCAGAATCTGGTCCGAAACCTCGCCTAAAAGCGAGCGGGCATCGTCCGCATGCACAGAACCGTTGCCAAAAACGCTCAGCTGCTCCAGCGTGGAGAGCGCGTCGCGCATGCCGCCCTTGGCATGGCGCGCCACGATGGCGAGCGCCTCGTCGTCGTAATCGAAGCCCTCCTGCTCGCATACGTATGCCAGGCGATGCTCAATATCCTCGTTGCCGATGCGATGGAAATCGAAACGCTGACAGCGCGAGAGGATGGTCTCCAGAATCTTTTGCGGATCGGTGGTGCACAGTACAAAGATCACGTGCGCCGGCGGCTCCTCAAGCGTCTTGAGCAGCGCGTTGAACGCCGCCGTCGTGAGCATGTGGACCTCGTCGATGATATAGATCTTGTACTTGCCGCGCACCGGGGCAAAGTTGACGGAGTTGATGATTTCCTCGCGCACATTGTCCACGCCGGTACGGCTTGCGGCATCGAGCTCGTAGACATCGGGGTGGTTGCCCTCGGCAATGAGTTCGCACTCCTCGCAAGTACCGTCGGGCATGCAGCCGCTTGCACCCTCGGCGCGCGCCGCCTCGGCATTGCGGCACAGCAGCGCCTTGGCCAGAATGCGCGCCATGGTGGTCTTGCCCGTGCCGCGCGGTCCGCAGAACAGGTAGGCGTGGGACAGGCGCCCCTCGGTGATGGCGTGCTCGAGCGTCGAGACGATATGCTGCTGGCCCACCACGGAGTCGAAGGTGAGCGGGCGATACTTTCGGTACAACGATTCCATGGGTGCTCCCCCGGGTATACTGAGTCTTGTTGCCGCGGCGGCCATGCGGTCGCACGGCATACTGCATCCATAATAACCCGTACGGCGAGTCCGCCGCGATAGGAGTCCAAAGAGCATGGCAGACGCAGAGAGCAACCTCATTCCCTCCGAAGCAGCCGACCAAGTCGAGGTCGCGCTCGAGGCGCAGGCCGCGGCCGATGACGGCATTCTGTACCTCAACGAGTATCAGTACGAAAACGACCTCGTCACCGACTTCGCCCGCCTGGTCGCCTCGCCCAGGCGCCGTGGCTCCCTGTACGTCGCCGCCGCGATTGCCGTGCTCATCGGCATCGGCATGCTGGTGGCCGGCGGCAGCTGGATCAAGTTCGGCGTCGTGCTGATCGTGTTCGGCGCCTTTTTGGCCTGGTGGAGCAAGAACCTCCACCACACGCTCGCCCGCGACTTTATCGATGCCGTCGAGGCCGACGAGTCCATGGGCGGCCGCTACCGCCGCGTCGCCGCCAACGAGGACGGCCTGATGGTCTGGGGCAAGAGCGGCAAGTCGCAGTTCTTCCCGTTTGAGAAGCTCGACCACGTGCTCGACGGCGAGCGCATCTTTGTGGCCATGTTCGCCGACCAGGGCGTGACGATCCCCAAGGACACCTTTGTTCGCGGCGATGCCGAGCAGTTTGGCCCCTTCCTCAAGGCGCGCATCAACAAAAAGCTGCGCATCGAGACCAAACGCAAGAAGATGAAGGCCGAGAAGGCCGCAGCCGAAGCCAAGCAGGGCGACAAGCCCCAGGAGACCAAGGGCAAGCAGCGCAAGCAGAAGAAGAACAAGAAGAAGCGCTAAGACCAAACCAGACAGGCAGCCTCACATCCCGTTATCCTCGCCATCCGCCCGAGCGTGCTACACTAGCAGCATCTATGCCACCGCGAACGGCTCGGCTCCGCGCCCGCCACTCGCAAACGAACTTTAAACGCACGAGGGTTGGCCATGCCGCTTTTCTCGCAACATACCGCCCGGTTCTCGCCGGACGTTCCTTTGGAGGGCACCAGCTCTCGCGAGCTGCTCAAGCGGTACCAGCCGCTCGAGACACTTGCGACCGGCGGTTTTGGCTCCATCGAGATTTGCCGCGACACGCACCTGCGCCGCCGCGTCGCCATTAAGCGCATCCCCCTTATCAACGGCGCCGGCATGCCCGCCAGCGACATCATGGATGTCCTGCGCGAGGCGCACACTGCCGCCATGCTTCAACATCCCAATATCGTGCAGGTCATCGACTTTACGCATGACACCGCCTATGCCTACCTGGTTATGGAATATGTCGATGGCATGTCGCTGGCCGAGTTTTTGCATCGCGTGGACGGCCACTCGCTCACCTTTGACGAGGCCGCGGCCATTGCCGATGCCCTGGGCCAGGCGCTCACCTTCGCCCATAGCAATGGCGTACTCCACCTGGACATTAAGCCCGCCAACGTGCTCATCGACCACTCGGGCAATGTAAAGCTCACCGACTTTGGCATGGCGCGACTGTCGTCCGCCGGTGGCTTTGGCGGCTCGCGCGGCGGCACCATCGGCTACATGCCGCCCGAGCAGCTCGATATCGAGACCGGCACGGTCGACGAACGCGCCGATGTCTTTGCCCTTGCCTGCGTTATCTATGAGGGCTTGTGCGGCAGCGCTCCCTTTATGGCGGCCACGCCCGCCGACTCGCTCGACCGCATCATCGGCGGCGCCACCTATCCCAGCGAGCTGATACCACACTTTCCCCCGGGAGCCGAGGCCGCGCTCATGAGCGCGCTCTCCCCCATGCCGCAGGACCGCCCCAACAGCATCGAGGCATTTTGCGACCAACTCCTTGCCGGTCTGGGCAGCGTGCGCGAGGGCCGTCGCAGTCTGGAGCAAATGGTTGGCGAGCTTTCGGATGACGAGCAGGAGCTCGACGATATCGAGCCGTCGTACTACGAGGACGACGCCATCGAGGTCGACCCCGCGCTCGGCTGGGCGGGCACGCGCTGGAGCCATGCGCGCGACTACACCATGCACGCTATCTCGGCGCTAGCGTGCGGCACCTTTAGCTTTTTGCTGATGCAAACAGCCGGGGTCGCGGCGCTTCCCGGCCTGGTCATTGCGGCTATCGCGATCGGAGCGGCAGCCGGCTTGGCACCGCAGATTGGCTCGGCCATCTCGGCCGTGGGCTTTTTGGTGCTCATGGCAAACGCCACCATGCAGGCGCAGGGCATCCTGTCGATGTTGCCCGTCGCGGTGGTCTTTGCCGCTGCCATGTCCGGTTGGTGGATCGCCTGGGGTCGCACCGAGGCTGCCGCGAGCGCCGCGCTCACCTGTGCACTCGCGCTTGGCTGTCTGACTGGCAATACCTTCCTGGCAGCTGGGGTCGCCGCCGGCGTCGCGTCATTTTGGCTCGGCCCGGCAAGCGCCGCCGCGGCAACGGGCATGGGCGTGCTTTTTGCCCGTCTGGCGACGGTCGCGCTTTCAGCCGGAGGCGTGCTGGGGCTCGGTAACGTTGCCGCAGCGCTGGAAGACCCACTCCTTTGGGCTGCCTTTGTGCTGGTCGCGACAACTGCCGCAGCGTCATCTGCGCTGCTCAATGCCCATGCCAAGCGTGCCGACCAGGGCTCAAACCTTGCCGCAATCGCCGCCATCGCCGTCACCGGCATCGGCTGCGCAGCGGCATCCTGTCTTGCACACCATATGGAAATTGCCAGCCTTGCAGCCGCGGTCGCCGCCAAGGCGGCAGTTGCGGGAACCCTATCCTCTATAATCGTTGGGATATGCCTATATTTGCTCGGATACCAAAGAACCTATACGGAGAGTGATCTTTCGTGAACTTCCTGAACATCTTCGAGGACCACGTGGCCGGCATCTTCGGTGCCACCCGTGCCCCGTTCTCCTTTAAGAAGCTTGCCAAGCAGGCCGCTCGCGACATGGAGGATCAGACTCTGGTGATCAATGGCGTCAACACGGCGCCGGCACTCTATACCATCCTGATCGCCGCCGACGACGATCCCATGCTCGCCCCGTTCTACCCCGAGCTTTCGCGCGAGGTCCGCGAGTTTGTGAAAGCGCAGGCCGAAAAGCGCCGCTATGTCTTTGTCGGCGAGCCCCTCGTGCGCTTTATGATCGATCCGCAGCTGCGCGCCGGCAAGTTCTCGGTCTTTGCCGAGAACGTCGATGCGCCCACGCTCGGCCGCCTGTACGAGGAAGAGCGCGCCTACCAAAACGGCCTGGGACAGAACAACTCGGCCGCAAGCCGCGCCGCCAGCGCCCCGCGCGCCGGCCAGCAGCAATTTGCTGCCCCGCAGCAGCAGCGCCCCGCCGCCATGCCCCAGCAGCAGCCAACGCCTCGCGCCGCCGCTCCCGACCCGCTTGCCACGGCAGATCCCTTCGCGCCTAGTGTCCCCGACCCCGCCGCCGCACCCATCCCGGTGCCGCAGACCGTCTCGCGCGACGCGCTTGCCGGCATGGGCGGAGCCGCCGCGACCGGTGCCGCCGTGGGCCTAGGCGCCGCAGCCGGCATCGCCTCCAACATGGCAAGCACTCGCGCCCCGCAGCGCCCACTCGCCCAGCTCGTCGACGTCGTGAGCGGCGAGAGCCATAGCATCACCTCCGCACAGGTGACCATCGGTCGCGAGCGTTCGGTTTCGGACATCGCCCTGCGCGACCCCAACGTGTCGCGCCGTCACGCCCAGCTCACCTTTACCGGTTCGGACTGGTCGATCGAGGACCTCAATTCCACCAACGGCACGCTCGTCAACAACCGCCGCATTACGCGCTGCCCGCTGCGCAACGGCGATCTGCTGACGTTTGGCCTGAGCACCTTTGAATTTAGGGGATAGTCGCTTATGAACATCGATATCGTCCTTTTTGCAGGCCGCATCGTCCTGGTCGCCCTGCTCTATATCTTCCTGTTCGCCGTCATGAAGACCGGCGTGGGACTTGTGCGCGGACAGCGCCGCGACTCGGCTATCTGGACGATCGATGTGGACAAGGGCCCGCGCGGCATCCGTGGCATCCACGTAGACATGCTCGGCCCCGTCATCGTTGGTCGCTCGCCATCTTCGGACATCTGCATCAACGAACCGTTCGTCTCGGCCTCGCATGCGCGCTTTTCGCTGCAGGGCCCGGCGCTCATCATCGAGGACCTCAACTCGCTTAACGGCACGCTCGTCAACGGCCGCCAGCTTGTGGAGCCTGCAACGCTGCGCGAGGGCGACGAAGTCCAGATTGGCGATGTGGTCATGAAGGTGAACCGTCGATGATCGACGAGGAGAACAAGTCCGCAACTATGACCGAGGCACCGGCCGCCGCCACAGCTGCGCCGGCCCACGCCGCTCCGGCGGGCTCCGCACCCGTGGAACCCGAGGACACCGTGTTCTCCCTGCCTCTTTCGCATGTCACGCATGATATTTCTGATCTCGCCGATAACGAGGACGAAGAAAATGCCGTAGCGGCGCCCATCGGCGCACATGCTGCGGATCAGCCCACAGCGCCCGAAGCAACCCCGACGCCGGCTCACTTTGCAGAGCCCGTCGCCGCGGCAATCAACGAGAGCGCTGCGGTGTTTGCGGCACCCGAGCCCGCCGCGCCGGCGTTTCCCATAGCCCCGTCATCCGAGGTTGCGCCCGCGTCTACGCCGGCGCCCGAGCCTATAGACGTCAGCCCGCAAGATGACGAGCCGACCGCCCGCGTTTCCGAGGAGCCCGACTCCCCGGACACCGGCGATTCCGAATCAAACGCCGAGACCGACACCGTCTCTCCCGGTGACACAGCCGAAATCGACGTTGCCGCCGTTGAGGCCAAGCTCAAAGACCCCGGCTCGACCATGAGCTTTGAGCCCCTGACCGAGGAGCGCATCGAGACCGACTCGACCTATGATGCCGGCACCACCACGCAACTCATGTGGGGCGCCCGCTCCGACGTTGGCTGCGTGCG
This sequence comes from uncultured bacterium, assembly GCA_905214465.1. Lineage (GTDB taxonomy): Bacteria > Actinomycetota > Coriobacteriia > Coriobacteriales > Coriobacteriaceae > Collinsella. The sequence continues at coordinate 80,009 of CAJMMD010000002.1, read as the reverse complement.
CCCGCACAATGAGGATTCCTACCTGGTGCAGTCGCCGCTCTTTTGCGTATGCGACGGCATGGGTGGTCACGCTGCCGGCGAGGTGGCCTCTTCCATCGCCGTTGAGACTATTGCCAAGACGGCCCCGCAGTCCGCCGACGCCGCACGCCTGGCGGCAGCCGTCGAGGCCGCTAACGCCGCCGTAATCGAGGCCGCCTTGAATGGCCTGGGCAAGCCCGGCATGGGCTGCACAGCCACTTGCGCCTATATCGAAAACGATACGCTCGCCATCGCCCACGTGGGCGACTCGCGCGCCTACCTGCTCCACGAGGGCACGCTCATCCGCGTGACCCGCGACCACTCCTATGTGGAAGAACTCGTGGACGCCGGCGAGATTACGGCAGACGAGGCTCGCGTCCACCCCAACCGTTCGGTCATCACCCGTGCGCTGGGCTCGGACCCCGCCATGTATGCCGACCACTTCACTCTGCATATCGAGGAAGGCGACCGCCTGATCCTGTGCTCCGACGGCCTTTCGAGCATGATTCCCGATAGCGATATAGAGAACATCGCCACGCAGTCCTCAACCGCGCAAATCTGCGTCGACAACCTAGTGGACGCGGCGCTTGCCGCCGGCGGCCACGACAACGTGACCGTAGTAGTCGTTGACCTGGTTGACGACGGCGTTATGCGCGAGGCGCAGCGCGTGCGTCGCCGCAACATTACTATCGCCGCCATTCTGGCCCTCGTCTTTGTGCTGGCAGCTGGCATCTGGGCCTACACGGGTGTCACCGGCTCGTACTACCTGGGTACCTACCAGGGCAATGTCGCCGTCTGGCGCGGCCTGCCCGGCAAGCCGCTCGGACTCAAGCTCCACTGGCTCGAAAGCGAAACCAGCATCAAGCTATCCGACCTGCCCGAAGACACGCAAAACCGCCTCAAGGCGGGCATTCCGCAAACAAGTGTCGACGATGCGCAGGACACGATATCCAAATACCGCCACCAGATCGACGAGGAGCAGACCCGCCAGGTGATTGACGCGCAAACGATTCGCGACAACACCAATCAGGGATCGACCTCCGAATCAGATTCCGAGAAAACCGCCGAACAGTCCGCCGAGGCCGAAGCCTCCGAAAAGAACTAGAAAGGGAGTGCCGCTTATGAGTCGCCGCAACACCGAGCTGCTCTTGCTAATCGCCTCGGCGTTCCCCGTCATCCTGCTGTATGCGATGTACGTGCTCACCGCGGGCGCCGCCATCTCCTTTGAGACGCTCGCCGTGCCGATCGGCCTCTTTGCCGCCTTCGCCGCGGCACATATCGCCGTGCGCATCTTGGCGCCCGGCGCCGACCCCGCCATCCTACCCATCGTATTTATACTTTCGGGCATCGGCATCACGTTCGTGACACGCCTCGCCCCCGCTCTCGCCATCTCACAGCTCATCATCCTGTTTGTCTCGGTGGCCCTGATGGTGGGAACGCTCGCACTGGTCAAAAACCTCGACGTGGTCATGCGCTACAAGTACACCTTTGGCATCATCGGCATCATCCTGCTGATGCTGCCCATCTTTATCGGCACCACGATCTCGGGCTCCAAGCTGTGGATTCGCATCGCGGGCTTTACCATCCAGCCTGGCGAGTTCGCCAAGGTCTTTATCGTGCTGTTCCTGGCCGGGTACCTGGCCGAGAACCGCGAGCTGCTCTCCATCTCCAACCGCAAGATCTTAGGTCTTAAGATCCCTCGCCTGCGACTGCTGCTGCCGCTGTTTGCCGTGTGGGGTGTGTGCCTGCTCGTCGTCGTCTTCGAACGCGACCTGGGTTCGGCCGTGCTGTTCTACACCATCTTCTTGCTGATGCTCTACGTTGCCACGGGACGCTTTTCGTATGTCGTTATCGGCCTTGCGCTCTTAGCCGTTGGAGCCGTGGGCGCCTACAAGTTCCTGTCTCACGTTCAGGTACGTTTCCAGGTTTGGGTCGATCCTTTTAAGGACGCCCAGGGCCAGGGCTACCAGATCGTCCAATCGCTCTTCTCGCTTGCCGATGGCGGTCTGGTCGGTGTTGGCATCGGCAACGGCATGGCCAACAACATCCCCGTCGTCGAGTCCGACTTTATCTTCTCGGCTATCGGCGAGGAGATGGGCCTTTTGGGCGGCGGCGCCGTGCTCATCCTGTTTATGCTCTTTGCCGTGCGTGGCCTCACCACGGCTGCCCGCGCTAAATCCGACCTTGCCGCCTTTAGTGCCACGGGCCTTACGGCCGCCATCAGCTTCCAGGCCTTCTTGATCGTTGGCGGCGTAACCCGCCTGATCCCGCTGACCGGCGTCACCCTGCCCTTTATGAGCCAGGGCGGCTCCTCGCTGCTGGCGAGCTTTATCATCGTCGCGCTCCTGCTGCGCGCCGGTGACGAGGCGACCGGACGCGAGGCCGAGCTTACCGGCACCGGCACCATGGCCGCCATCACCGATGATCAGGTCGCATCTGCCGCCGCCCCGACGGGCACGCGCTTTGCCACCTCGTCTTCCTACGGCAGCGGCAGCCATTCCGTCGGCTCGCGCATGCGCCGTCGCCTGCTCGACACGCCTGAATCCGGTGTGCTCGGCCGCGTTGCGCTCGCCAACCGTCTAACCCGTGCGGTGCTCGCCTTTACGGCGCTGTTCGCCATCCTTATCGGCAACCTCACCTATGTCCAGGTCATTAAGGCCAAGGACTATCAGGACATGCCGACCAACAACCACACCATCGCCCGCTCCAAGTACATCCAGCGCGGCTCCATCATCACGTCCGACGGCGTGACGCTGGCCGAGTCGCTGCAGCAGGAGGACGGCACCTACGTACGCTCCTACCCCAACGGTAACCTGGCAGCGCACGTGGTTGGCTACGTGAGTCAGCAGTATGGCACCACCGCCATCGAGAGCGTCATGAACGACACGCTCACCGGTTCTAAGGACTACTCCAGCTGGAACAACGCCATCGCGTCGCTCGCGGGCCAGACCCAGCCGGGCAACACCGCCAAGCTCACCATCGACTCGCGCATCCAGACGGCGGCCGAGCAGGCACTCAAGGGCTTTAAGGGCGCTGTAGTGGTCATCGACCCGCGTACCGGCGCGGTGCTCGCATGTGCCAGCTCGCCCACCTACGACAACACCAACATCGATGCCCTGCTGCAGACGGGCGGCGGCGAGGACGGCTCCATGTACAATCGCGCCATGGACGCGCTGTACACGCCGGGCTCAACGTTTAAGGTCGTTACGCTTTCCGCGGCACTCGAGACCGGTACCGCCAGCCTTACCAGCACCTACCAGGCGCCCGGCTCCATGGACATCGGCAACGCACCGGTCACCAACTATGCCAACGAGAGCTACGGCACCATCAGCCTGCAGCAGGCCTTTGCCGTGTCCTCCAACGTCGTCTTTGGCCAGGTGGCAAACGAAGTTGGCGCAAACACGCTCGTGCAGTTTGCCAACGCCTTTGGCTACGGCCAAAAGCTCGGCCAGGACCTGACCTCCGCGGCCTCCATCATGGCCGACCCGTCGCTCATGACCGAGTGGGAGACCGCCTGGGCCGGCGCCGGCCAGCCTGTCGGCATGGACCACACGCCCGGCCCGCAGACCACCGTCATGCAAAACGCCGTGATTGCCGCCGCCATCGCTAACAGCGGCGTAGTCATGGACCCGTACTTTGTAGCCCAGGTACTCGCCCCGGACGGAACCGTGGTCAAGACCACGCAGTCCCGCTCGCTGGGTCAGGCCGTCAGCTCCGCCACGGCCGACCAGGTCAAGCAGGCCATGCTTGCCGTCGTCCAGTCCGGCACCGGCACCGATGCCCAAATCCCCGGCGTCAAGGTCGCCGGCAAGACCGGCTCGGCCGAAACCGGCGGCACCAACGTCAACTCGATGTTCGTTGGCTTTGCACCTTACGATTCACCCACGGTCGCTATCTCGGTGGCCTTAGAGGATTACGACAAGCATGACGTCAAGGCCGCCAAGATTGCCGGCATCGTCCTGACCGCGGCGCTCGCCGCACAGGGAGCGTGATGCCCATGATCGAATCGGACACCCGAGGCGCGCCGCGGCCGAAGAGTTAGCGGCAACGCGCCACACGGCCCCAGCGGCCACATCGTAGGTACTACACACATCGTTGAGCGAATAGTTATGTTAGGAGCAGGAATGGAACAGAGGGTCCTCGGGGGAAGATACCTCCTCAAGGATAAGGTGGGGACAGGCGGTATGGCGACCGTCTACCGTGCGCAGGACCAGGTCCTCGACCGCACGGTAGCCGTCAAGATCATGCTGCCGCAGTATGCTGGCGACGCAACCTTCGCCGCACGCTTTAAGCAGGAGGCCCAGGCAGCAGCCGGTCTCTCCTCCCCCTATATCGTGGGCGTCTACGATTGGGGCAAGGACGGCGACACCTATTACATCGTCATGGAGTACCTGCGCGGCACCGACCTTAAGAGCGGCATCAAGAGCCACGGCGCCCTCGACCCCAAGAAGGTCGCCCAGATCGGCTCGCAGATCAGCTCCGCGCTTTCGGTCGCCCACAAGCACGAGATCATCCACCGCGACATTAAGCCGCAGAACATCATGGTGCTGCCAGACGGCAACATCAAGGTGATGGACTTTGGCATCGCGCGCGCCAAGAACAGCCACCTCACGCAAGACAACAACGTGCTGGGAACCGCCCACTACGTCAGCCCCGAGCAGACCCGTGGTCAGGACCTCGGCCCCACCTCGGATATCTACTCGCTGGGCGTCGTGATGTACGAGTGCGCCACCGGCCGCGTTCCCTTTGACGGTGACGACGCTATCTCGGTCGCACTCAAGCAGGTCAACGAGCTGCCTATTCCGCCGAGCCAGATCAACTCCGGTGTCGACGCCGACCTTGAGCGCATCATCCTCAAGTGCATGGAGAAGGACCCGGCAAACCGCTTCCAGACCGCCGACGAGCTGCGTCAGGTGCTCAACAGCTACCTGTCGGGCCGTGCCGTCAACATCTCGGAGCCCACGCGCATCATCGGTGCCCCCGGTGAGCTGGGCGCCACCAAGACTCGCGAGCTTTCCGATCAGACGCGCGCCATGGTGCGTCCCGTCTCGGGCGTGAGCGGCCAGAATACCGCCCGTAGCTCGGTTTCGGGCTCCACCGGCTCCTACGAGGTCGAAAAGCCCAAATCCAACAAGAACAAGATCATCGCCGCCGTGGTGGCAGCCGTTGCCGTCATCGGTATCGTGGTGGCCTTTGCCACAGGACTCTTTGGCGGCGAGCAGGTCACCGTGCCCGATGTGCTAGGCAAGGACCAGCAGACTGCCGTCGAGCAGATCAAGGAAGCCGGCCTCGAGGTCGGCACCATCGACCAAAGCTACAACGACGATGTCGACGAGGGCAAGGTCGCCGAGCAGACGCCCAACGGCAACACCAAGAAGGCCAAGGGCACCAAGGTGAACCTGGTAATCTCCAAGGGCCCCAAGCCCTCCGAGAAGGTCGAGGTTCCCCGGCTGGTCGGCCTGACCAAGGACCAGGCAGAAGCCGCGCTGGCAAGCGTTGGCCTGAAGGGCAACGCCTCCGAGGAGGCCAACGAGGCCGATGAGGGCCAGGTCTTTGAGCAGGGCACCGAAGCCGGTAAGGAAGTCGAGAAGGGCACGACCATCTCGTACAAGGTCTCGAGCGGCCCGGATACCACGTCCGTCCCCGACCTGACCGACATGACCGAGGCCCAGGCGCGCAACGCCCTCGATATGGCAGGCTTTGGCGTCGACGTCAGCTACCAGGAGAACGACTCCGTCACCGAGGGCACCGTCATTAGCTGGAACCCCAGTGGCAAGCAGAAGCCCGGCGCCACGATTACCGTCGTCATTGCCAAGAAGTCCGGCAAGGCCACCGTCCCGGGCAACCTGTACGGCAAGAGCATTTCCGCCGCCGTCACCGCGCTCAACAACGCCGGCTTCTACAACATCGCGTTCTGCGATCAGAACGGCAACCCCGTGAGTGGCAACGAAAACACCACCGTCACGGGCGTCTCCCCCACCGGCAAGCAGTCCACCGACAGCACGATTACGCTGACGGTTGCACTTTCTGGCTCGGGTTCGGGTTCAGGCACGAGCACGGGCGACGATTCCGGTACGACCAACTAGTCGCAACCCAACCGTTCATTACGGCTCTCGCCGCAAACATATTCGCTCACAGGCGCCCGCTTGCTCCCCCAGCAAGCGGGCGCTTCATTTTTGACATGGCATGAACCAGAAGAGCCCGGCACCGTAGCGGTACCGGGCTCGATATTCCTCTGGTGCCCCCGGGCGGATTCGAAAACTCCCCCCGCGGGGAAATAAGTGACGCGGGTGTCGACGGTCCGAATCCGGCCTTTAGACCAGAAGAGCCCGGCACCGTAGTGGTACCGGGCTCGGCAAATCTCTGGTGCCCCCGGGCGGATTCGAACCGTCGACACCCGCTTTAGGAGATATGATTTAATGCTACCCCCTACTATTCATCAAGCATCATTGAACACCATATAACCGCAGATAAACATAGCAGTTTGTGTCTTTTACCTCCGGTAGCTGCGCCTACGCTTTTACAAACATATTACTAACAGCTTTAGCTAAACTGCACTCAATGAATTGTTGAAAACTATTCAAAGAAACGGAGTGCAAAGATGTCAGAACAGCCACTAATTAGCGGAAGAGGCACGTGTTGGAAAGACAAGAGATCACCTAACACCTATCGCTATTATTTTTCCCTTGGGGTCAAGGACCCTAAGACAGGGCGTTACAAACGATCCCCAACTTATACGGTTCGTTGCAAGACTAAAACAGAAGCTAAGGCTGCAATGCAGGCCAAGCTGGCTGAAATCAACTCATCTGGCACGATCACTAAAACTAAAAAGCCCACTTTGCTTGCGTCCTACTGCTGGGCCTTTCATGAAAATAGGGACACCGAGCTTGCGCCAACGAGCTATGAAAGAGAAGCGTACGATTGCAGGCATATCGAAGACCTATTCGGTGCGTTTCAGACAATTGAGGGGCTAACTCCCGATCTAATCGAAGAAACATATGCCGAAGCTCGTCGTACGGGAAAATACAAACCATCTGAGCTTGTACGAATCAATGCGAAACTGCGCCAGATTCTGTCGAATGCAGTCGCAAAGAGAATAATTGACCGAAACCCCTGCGCTACCGTTCATGTTCGCAGACCACGCAACAAAAGAGAATCACTGACAATCGAGCAAGTAGCTACCCTATGCACACATCTTCAACACATTGAGCTCACCGCCGAAGCTGTTGGTACGCTAGTACTAGTGTATACGGGTATGCGAAAAGGCGAGATGCTGGGCCTCGAATGGCGCGATTGGGACCCTGCCAATAAAACCTTGAAAATTGACAGGCAGTACACCAACGATCATGAACTGAGGGCACCCAAGTCACAAGAAAGCCAACGCAAAATCCCCGTTGGAGAAACCCTGGCCGAACGTCTTCAATCATGGTCAGCCATACAAAAAGAGCTCCTGGCCTCTCTGGGGCTGTCCCAGACTGGCAGCACTCCCATCATTAGCGATATTGCTGTCGAGCAAGGGGTCCCTACTGTCTGTCACATGAAGAACTACATCTTCAACCATTGGTTTCGCGATTTCGCAGTTAGCTGCAATCTTGGAATCTATGAGCCGAATAATTCGACTGGCGGAAAACTATATAAGGGCATCTGCCCGCATCAGCTCAGGCATTGCGTAAGCACTTTTATGCTGGCGAACGGATCGGACGTTAGAAGCGTGCAAGGTATTCTTGGCCACGCGGACCCCAATATCACGCTCAAAACGTATACAAGCCTCGTTCAACAATCAGAAATAAAAGCAGTTAAAGGCTACGAAGACTTCATCAACGCCTATATACAGAGAAGCGAGAAATAGCATGTTTTTCATTCATCGTTTTATTCATAATATTACGGTACTATAATACTATTTCCGCAGGTAGATGCTATATTTGATTGACAACTAATGAGTTTTAATACATGCTAAAGCTGTCAGATGGCTACGCATGTAGTCATAGAAACCGGCCCCCCAAGTGCTTATGAACCTGGTAAGTCTTACAAGCACAGGGAGGGCCCTCATTGAAAGGATAGCTCATCATGGCTACTCCAAAGATTAGCACTCAGGCGTCCACACCGACTTTCCCCACTGGTGCCGCTCAGTGCGATCGGTTGCTCCGCGTTAACGATATCCGCGAACTCACTGGCTGGAGCGAAAACACCGCACGCAAATTCATGCGCGAGTCCGGCAAGCTCATCCAAATCCATCGCTCGAATTACATGTTTGAAAGCTCGTTTTATGAGCTTTTCAAGCAGCTTGAAGGTCGGACCGCCCACCTTGACTAGGTGGTAAACATGAGCGAGCTACCGTCGATTTCCGACAAATTTTCCGATGATGTTACTGAGCAACGAGAGATTAGAAGGAAAATGGATAACGCGAATTATATTTCGGTGCCCGACTGGGCGTGTTGTGCCACCACTGTCGCTGCCGAGCGCCTCATCCTCGGCCTCGTATGGAAGCTTGGAAATCCTTCCAAAAACAAACGAGCCATGGGCTTTTACGCAAAAAGCAAATGGATTGAGGAGCGCTACCACCTAAGTAAGAACACGATCTCCCGGGCCTATACCTCTTTGAAGAATAAGGGGTTTATTCAAAAAGCGGGTGATGGCAGCTGGATGCTTAATTACGCTGCAATCTACCGCGCCGCGATCGAAAACGCTTGGGAGCCCCCGAAATCTTAAGTCCACAGACCGACTATCGACGTGGGCTTCTGTCAAACAACCGAGTTAAAAACCACTGAGCCAGAATCCGCTTCAATAGAAGAGGATTCTGGCTCAAATGATATCCGGCCGTTCGCGCAGCGATGTCCACCGCAATCTGGCAAGAATCGAGGACGGGGAAACCGTCATCGAGGTCGTGAAGGTCGGTAATCGCCAGGCGTCTACAAAAACATGCCGCGGATGTAAAATGAAACAGGGTCGAACCGAAACAGTTCCCGGACAATTGGCGTCCGGCCAGACACTTCGATTCGACCCTTTTTCATGCCCGCATCTAAAACAATCCCATAATCATTCTCGACATCTTTAACGCCATCACTCTCCCGCCACCAACACGTCGTAGGTGCCATTTTCAACGAATCGATATGGCCGTCCATTCATGGTCTTTAAGGCGCGTGATACCATGAAAACGTGCGGTATTTCTCCAACCGAAAACCTGCGTGAATGCATGACTTGAGACGCCTTTTAGAACTCACCGATTGCAGGGCGAACACAAATCAACAGCGGCCGTGCATTGTTCCCAGCCATATGGCATGGCGGAGCCATGCCCGTTGTTGACTGGAGTGCCGCACCATGGCAGACGAGAAGAAAATCAGGGAGATCTACGGCGTGAAGTCCGTCCTCGATGAGGCCGCCGAGCGAATCGAGGCGACGTGGCGGGAGAAGCTGCTGCGCGAGACGGGCGACCTCAGAACCGAGAACGCGTTACTCAGGGCCCAGCTCGACGAATTCAACCGCAAGCTCGTCGAGGCGAGAGACCGGAACGAAAGACTTGAGGCCGACGGCAATGAGCGGGTCGCCTTTATCGAGGAGAAGTTCGAGCTCGACACCGCGAGCATCGAGCTCGAGAACAATGAGCTCCATGCCGCGAGCGTCAGATACCTCGCCGATGCCAGGGAGCTCAGCAGGCAGGTCGTCCAGCTCCACGCCGAGGCTGAGGCCATGTCCGATGAGATCGAGCGTCTGCGCGTCGAGCGTGACGCCGCGTTGAAAGCCCAAGCCGAGCTGAGCGATGCGCTCCTGGCCCAGCGCGACCTGACGGCCGAGGTCGCCGCCCTCAAGGACCGCCTTGCTGTAGCCGAGCAGCGGGCAGCTGTGGCCGAGGCCAAGGTCGAGGTCATGACCCAGATGAAGGGCGAGTAGCCCCGTGCTTCTCCTGTCGGGCTGCTGATTTCTAGAAACCTTCTAGAGCGCTTCTAGAAGGTTCCTAGAACCGGGCGCAGCATCTTCGATCGGCACGATGCCTTGGTAGATAAGGCGATGCTTGGCGTCGCACCATTTGTCACCGTGGTAGTGACCGAAGAACCAGACGCGGTAGCCGAGCCGTCCGTCGAGCTCGCTAAGGAATCGTTGCAGCCGGTCGCCTCGATACTCGCGCCCACGCTCGCGACACAGCCCCTCAGCAATGGCGGCAGGCGCCTCGTGAGTCACAACACAGTCGACCTTCCAGCCCACGCGGTCGAGCGAGGAGCGGCAGTGTTCCGTCTCTTCCTCGCTCGGCATCTCCTCGGGCCACCAGCTCCTCCCCTCCCTGCGATACTGCCTGTCGTTGCTCGCGGCACCGCCCATGGCAAGGACCGTGAGCCCGTCGATATCGAACACCTCTCCACGCATCAGGTGCAGCACGTGCGGTCGCGCCTCATGGACGAGCCCGCCGTTCCACTCCCGCACCGGCAGCCCAGCCAGGGCGTGGTGGTTCTCATGGTTGCCGTCTACGAAACACGTGGTCCAGGGCTTCGACTCGAACCAGTCGAGCCAATACCTCTCAGCATTCGAGCCGTCCCAGACAAAGCCGAAGTCGCCGGCCACGATCACCGCGTCATCGCGCGTCAGGGTCCGGCCCAACGGCCAAGACCTGAAGGCGAACCTGCTGGCCCCGTACTCGGCCCTGCCGTGCACGTCTCCTGTCACATAGACAGCCATCAGTACGCGCCCCACGGCAGGAGTTTGTCCCCGAGCCTCACGATCCGGTCATACAGCGCCGTGTGCCGTTCGTCCGGGTTGCCGTCTCGGTGAAAATGGCCGTAATACCAATGTTTATAGTCCAGGCGGTCCTCAAGCTCGTCGAGGAATTCGGTCAGCCGGTCCACATCAGGGCGTTCCCAGCCTGGGTCCGGGTAGAGCGTCGGCGAGAGCATGCGCGTCGGGCAGGTATGGGTGATGACGCAGTCGACCTTCCAGCCGACCTCGTCGAGCTTTGTCCGCGCGGTATCGAAATCGCGCTCGTCCGGGAGCTCCTGAGGCCACCAGCTGGAATACGGCACGCGGTATTCCCTGTCCACGCTCGTGGCACCGCCCATGGTGAAGACCGTCGATCCGTCGAGCTCGAAGACCTCGCCGCGCGTCAGGCGCCGAATGGGCGAGGTGTCCGACAGGCGCTGCGTCAGCCCGCCATGCCATAACTCCATGGGGCGCTCCGCCCAGTGATCGAAGCGCTCGTGGTTGCCGTCGACGAACAGTACCGTGTAGGGGCGCGACTCCAGCCAGGTGATATCGGCGCATTCCTCGGCAGAGAAATCCCACGGAAAGCCAAAGTCGCCGGCGACGATGAGATAGTCGTCGCCGGTAAGACTGTCGCCAAGCTCCCAGTCGCGGAGCTTTTGCATGTCGAGCCCACCGTGGATGTCGCCCGTCACATAGACTGTCATCGAATCGCCTCTTCCCTCTTGTACGCCGCCAGCTCGCGCTCGACCTGCCTGTCGCCGGTCTCGTTGACCCACCACGGCCATTTCACCCGGCCGCACGGCTCGTCGACTCCGGCGAACCATTTCCTCAGCTCGTCGAGGCTCACCGGGGAGTGCCCGTTGGCATCGCAACCGACGTCGTAGCGCAGAAGGCCCTGCTTGCGGTTGAACTCGTTGTACGCGCCGCCGCTGCTGTGGATGTGCCCGTGGAGGTGCCACGATCCATGGTTCATGCCCTGCCAGTCGGCCATGGGGTAATGGCTCAGGACGATCTTCTGCCCGTCGATCTTGAGCACGCAGATCGGCGGCTCCACGGTGAAGGCGGCCGCGACCGCCGGCTGGGTCCAGTCCTTGTCGTGGTTTCCCGGGACGAGGTGGATGCGCCTGCAGGCAATCCGCTTGCGCAGCCCGTAGGCGTCCTGGGCGGTCATCTTGAATGAGAAATCCCCCAGGATGTAGAGCTCGTCGTCCACGGCAACCTTGCCATTGATGTTGTCGACGATGGCGTCGTTCATCTGCCAAATCGTCTCCCACGGGCGGTCGGTGAACTTCAGCACGTTCTCATGCCCGAAGTGGGTGTCGCTGGTAAACCAGATCATATTTATGTCTCCTTCTGTCGCTAAAAAACGTTCTCCTTCGAGGTCAGGAGACGTTTTATGAGCGACATGAGGTGCATATCCCTCATGTTTCAAGCTCCAATCTGTCGGGTTTGCCCAACTAAAAGTTTACGCCCACGCGCCCACGCGCGAACAGGATTTGATTTTTGAAATATGGACGAATTCCTCGTCAGGAGGGTAAAATGGTGCCGACGGCAGCCCAAGTTGTAGAGAGCTGGGCAGAGCCGTTGCTTAATGAAGTTGGGTCATCGTCTTAGCGACGGTGGCCTTTCTTTTTGGGCTTCGAGCCCTGCTTGAGTGCCTTGGAAAGGCCGACAAGGGCCGTGAGGAGCGAGACCATAGCGGTCAGGAGCTTCACGAGCTCGGTGAAATCGGTCATGGGCATCACCTCCCATCGAATGGAGGGCTCTGCCCGGCACGAGGGCTGCCGCCAGCAAGGACGATTCTATCAGAGCGGCTGACCCCCGCCGATCAATTCACGCTCCTCATCCTCACCGAATTGCGAGTATGGCAGAATCGGCACTGGATGGCAGCGCGCTAGGGCACCGACGATAGGCTTTCCAAAACTAGCGAGGCGCGTCGCCGCGATCGTAATCGCCTCGGTCGACCGCACGATCGACCTGCGGCGAGATGTCGCCGTTGCCACCATGGGCTCGTCCTGCGGCGCGAACGCGGTCATCGCCAGCATCGGGAACGGCGCCGGCGTAACGGTTGCGAATCTCCCTTGCGTAACCGCGCCGGGCAAGAAGCTCATCACGAACCGCCGGATCCTCGAGCAGATCTTCATCGCACTTCGGTGCGATGAACTTAGGAAAGAGATTGTAGGCGACGCCCTTGCTCGCCTTTGCCTGCTCGACCCACGCCGAATACGCCTTCTTAAGCCGTTGAATGTAAATCTCGCAACGCCTCTCATAAGGAAGGGCTCGCTCGGCCTCCAGCACGTTATTTTTGAAGGCCGCCTCAAGTTGCTTGACCGCAAACCTCCCGTCAAGACGAGTCAGGTTGAAAGTGCACTTCGGGTTGCCGGCCTCCTTGATATCGAGATCTGTCGCATAGACTCGATTGTTCTTGATGAAAATGTCTACGCCCCATGAGGCAAGTAACTTTTTAAACTGCTCCATATTCTTCGGATGACCTTCGTTGATTGCAAGATGGATCAACTCGCGCAGATTGTTTTTATAACTGCACTCTCCCCGCTCAACGATTTTCTTTTCAGTGTCGCGCGGCTGTCGGTCTCGAATCTTCGAGTTCTTCTTTCCCTTTTCGAGCTGAGCGAGATTCCAGGCCTCGTCCATTTCACGAACCCACGCAGCGCGTTCGTACTTTCCGCGACGCCCGCCCGTCTCGCAACGCTTACCCGTCAAAAGATCCGTGCGGTTAATCGCCATATGAACCGCGTAGCGTTTTCCCGCCTTATCGCTTTCCTCATGCAACGCGACAATCACTTGTTGATGCGGGTAGTGTTTCGCAAGCCATTGCTCCGCGTAGGCCATACACGCATCGGGGGTCATCTTGCCTCCGTTGCAGCCGCACTCCTCGGGCAGAAACGCGAGAATCTGATGAAGCATCGTTATGTTCTTCGCGCCGGCACGCGCGGGCCTGTCGTGATGGAACATCTTCCGCGTCATAGCCATTTCGGAAAACCAGTGCTTTCCGTTCGCGAGGTTCCAGCCGCCGCGGGCCAAAGCATTCTTTCCGTTAATGTACTTGCGCAGGTGCTTCGCGTAGCGCTCGGACGAAACACCTTTCTGCTTAACGACGGTCATCGAGCTCACCGCCATCGGTGAAATAGCGCTGTTCGAGCTCTTCGATGAAGAGAGTGACTTTACGGGCATTTTGGTAAACCTTTTCAAGCGTTCGGAAAACCGCCTTCTCGTTGTAGGCCGGAAGACCTTGCGCATTCACAAAATACATCAGCTGGTTGAGGTTCGTCCCCTCTCGATACAGCTCGTGATAGATTTTTGCGACCTGGCTCATATCGAAATCGATCATCTCGATTTTCCCGGCCAGCATCACGCGGCGGGCATACGCACTGACGGTCGTGCCGAGCGCATCCGCCTGCTTGCGAATCGCCTCGTGCTCGCCATCGGTGACTTTGACGTAAATAACCTCCGAGCGCTTTTCGTTCGAATCCTCTGAAACGGTTTGCAGCTTTTTGCTACGGCCACCGTTCTTATTTTTGGAAATGACTAGATCATCGAACGATTCATTCCAATGAATCAGTGCATAGCGAATGAATTCGGCTTTCGTCATGCCCGCCTTTTCTGCCAAAGCGGAAAGCGTTTCGTATTCTTCAGAAGTGAGTGTCGCCTTAACGGTGTGCGGACGTTTGCAACTCATCATTCATGCCCCCAGGAAAGCAGAGCGAATCGGTGAGGCCACCGATTCAAAACCGATATGAGATTGCTTTCCTTTTTAGGAGCGACTGACGTCGCGCCGATTTTTGAAGTGACGCCGTCGCTTCCCTTAGAGAAATGAAGGCGAACTTCATTTCTAACTTTATCGCCGTGTGAGGTGTTAAACAAGATGTGTTGGCAGATAAAGGGGCGAGTATGGCCCCATTTATCTAGCCCAACACCAATCTTGCAATCACCGGGACGGCGATTGGGCGAAGCGTAGCGTAGACACGAAATGAGAGGCCTCGTTTCGAGCGAAAGGCTTCGCGGTGTCGTAGTGTCAGCGGAGACCGTGAGCGGAAGCGAATTTTTAACGCGAAGGATGCTGAGTGTTAGAAATTCGCTGTAGCGGACTCCGGGCGAGGGCTGGAGCAAGTCGATGGAAGACCTTACCGATTTGCGGAAGGTTTTGCCCGAAGCATCCGGCACCGCCGAATTCTTTTGGAACGGCCTCTCGTTTGATTGCTTTCCTATCGTTTGCTCCCAGACTTGTCGTCTAAAAAAGGCGGCCGAACCGGCCGCCCACAAATAAATAAATATTTACCAAATGTAAGAGGAGAGGAACGATGTACATTACTCCCAGTGACCGGCGACGTCGACAACCCAATGTTGTCCCGTAGCCTGCTGTTCATAATGTCCTTGGTCCTCAGAGGTGGTATACGAATCATCTACAACGGATCCACCGATACCGCCGTTTTCGCCATCGTTAATAATCCAAGCGTAGGCTGCATCGGATGAATCGAAGGGCCCTACCATAGTACCACCATGATTGACCCAGAAACGAGGATGACGCGTGTATACCACGTTCGGTACCCAGACCTGGCTGTAGTCGGTCTCCCAGTGGCCCTGCTCGGCAACCCATTTCTTCTGGCTACCGCCGTTGGAAGAGGAATTGTTGCCGCTTGAACCTTGAGAGCTGCCGGAATTCTGCTTGGACTGGGAGGAATCTCCCTTGCTGTCCGACTTCGACGAGTCGGAGGACTTGTTATCCTCCTTCTTGGAGTCATCGGACTTCTGGTCCTTGTCGTCGGATTCTTTCTTCTCCTCGGACTTGGTTCCAGAGGTTTGCGTCGCCTTTTCTTCGCTTGGCTTCTTTTTGTCTTTATTCTTTACCGCTGTGGCGGCCCTTTCCGCAGAGCCGCTTCCTTGCTTTGCAATGCTGGCACATCCAAGTTGAGGTGCCGAAAGGCACACCAGAAGCGCAACGATAATAGCCTTTGTTCTCACACCGATCTCCCCGTCCGTGAAACCGGGCGTTGGACACTAGCCGATATCCAACGCCCGGCTCGCTTTTGCATCTGCTCGCGGCGCTTCTTTTGATCGAGGAAGACGCCGGCTGCCACGAGGACGGTACCGCCGATGACGAGCGTCTCGCCGATGAGTCCCGCGCGGTCGCCGGTCTGGGCGAGGCTGCCGGGCTGGGCGGTATCCGTGCCGGCGAGGTGCTTCGGGGTGTATGCCGCCTGCTGCTTTGCGACCTCCTCTGCCTCCTGACGGGCGATCTCGGCGGAAAGCTCCTGCTCTGCCGCGATGCGGTCGGACTTCGCCTGCTCGTAGGCAGCGAGTGCCGCATCATAGCCGGGTTGGAGCCCGTCCACCGCGGCCTGCTTCTCGTCCAGGATGGCCTTGGCGGGCGCGACCTTGGCACGTGCCTCGACTGCTGCGGCGAAAAGCGCGTTGAGGGCGTCATCCGCGTTCACATCATGGCCGGAAGCGATCGCCGCGCCGGCATCGATGGAGTTCAGCTTCGACAGCTTGGCGTCTGCCTGCGCCTTTACCTGCTCGGCGGCGGAGACCAGGGACTCGGCGGCGGCGGTATCCGCCTTCGCGGCATCGAGGGCGGCCTTGGTGTCATTGACGGCCTTTGCTGCATCCTGCTCGCGCTGCTGTGCCTCTGCGAGCTTCGCGGCAAGGCCGGTGAGGATGTCGAGGTTCGACTGTGCGTCCTCGAGATCGGTCTGGGAGCCGGTAAGCCTCTCGGCGGCAACGCCGGTGTCGGCCTTTGCGGCATCGACGGCACGCTGGGCATCCGCGAGGGCGCGTGCGGTGGCGTCCGCCTTTTGCTCGGCGGCGGCGAGGACGGTCGCCTTCTCGACCTGATCGGCTGCCGCCGCGTCGTGGGCGCTCTTTGCTGTATCGAGCGCCTTCTTGGCGTCGGCGACGTCCTGGAAGAACTTCGCGAGATCGGCGTTCGCAACCGTGACGTCCTGCTGCTTGGCCTCGGTGTCCGCCTTGGCGGAGTCCAGCTTGATCTGTGCGCCCGTTACGACCGCATTGTCGGCATCAAAGGCGACCTGCTTCTGCTGGACGGTCGTCTTTGCCGTATCGACTGCCGCGTTGGCGGCATCGAGGTCCGATTTCGCCGCATCAAGCTCGGTCTGGGCATCCGTGACGCCCTGCTGCTTGGATGCGAGATCAGCCTTTGCGGCATCGACGGCACGCTGGGCATCGGTGACGTCCTGCTTCGCGGCATCGACACCTGCCTGTGCGGAATCCGCTGCGACCTGCTTCTGCTGGACGGTTGCGGCGGCGCCGGCGGCTGCCTGCTTCTTGGATGCGAGATTGGTCTTGGCTGCGTCGAGTGCGCTCTTGGCGTTCTTGAGGCCGTTGATATAGGAGGTCAGCTTCTGCTCGTACTCGTCGACGGACATGGGGTTCATGTTCCAACCGGAGCCGGACCAGCCGGAGATCTCTGCGGTGTAGCACTGCGTCTGAAGCCCGGACATGGTGCCCTTGGTGCAGGTTGCCATTCCCATAACGGCGAGTTCGGGATTGATGATGTTCATGTAATGGCCGACGGTGCCGCTGCTGCCGTTCTCCCAGCGGCAGTTGTCTGCAATCCAATGGTTGATTGCGACGCCGTTCTTTGCATAGAAATCATAGGCATCCTTGCCGACAAGACCGGTGACTCCATAAAGGGCCTCCGTTGCCTTGTCGAAAAAGCCCTTCTCCTGCTCGATCCACTGCCCACTCGGATCGATTCCGTAATTCCATGCCAGGTTTTCGGCAAAATCATATTGACGGGCATGATCGAGCACGGTGTCGCTGTAGTTGGCATCCGCAATGGCACCGGCGATGAGCTTGTAGGTGACATGGAGCTCGGACAGGCCGACCGACTTGCGGTAGTCGTTGACGGACTTCATCCACCTGATCGCATTGAGCATGTTATCAAGGGACGTGGCATCCTTGGAGTTGCCGACTTCGGTCTTTCCGGCATATTTGGCGTTCAGGATGATGTTGACTGCGTCATCGGCACCCATGGCACGGAAGAAGCCGATGGCTCCCTGCTTGAGCTGCGCGTCGGCGGAATCGAGTTTCGCCTGTGCCTCGTCGACCTTCTGCTGCGCGGCGGTCACGGCGGCGTCTGCGGTATCCTTTGCGGCCTTGGCGTTCGCGAGCTCTACGTCGGCGGCTGCCTTGGCGGACTCGGCGTCCTTGACAGCCTGCTTCGCGGCGTCCAGCTTGGCGACGGCGTCGGCATTCGCCTGCTTGGCCGCATCGAGGTCGGCGTTCGCGGCATCGAGAGCGGACTGGGCGGCGTTCACACCGGATTCGGCATCGGCCGCGGCCTGCTGCTTTACGGAGAGAGCCGTCTGGGCATCATTCAGATCGGCTTGTGCCGTTGCCGCAGCGGACTGTGCCTGCTCGAGCTCGGACTCGCACTGGGACTGTGCCGCTCGTGCGACAGCGAGGGCTGCCTCCGCGTCCGCGACCTTCTGTTTCGCCGCATCGTACTCCGGACCGCTGGCGCCTGCCTCCGCTGCGGCGAGGTCTGCTTTCGCCTTCTCGTAGGCGGCGCTGGCGGCTGCGGCCTTCGCATCCGCCACGTCCTTGTTCTGCTGGGCTGCGGCGAGGACGGAATCGGCGGAATCCTTTGCAGACTGGGCCGCAACCAGCTTGGACTGGGCATCGGCAAGCATCGCGTTGGCGTTGTCGAGTTCGGCCTGTGCCCTGCTCACGGCATCCTGGGCGTCGCGTACCGCCTGCTCGGCGGCACGGATAGCCTCCGGGGTGGCGCTTACGGCATCGGCCTTGGCTTTATCGAGGGCATCCTTGGCGTCCTGGGCCGCCTTGAGGGCGGACTGGTACGCTTCGTCCTTCTCGGATGCATCCGCCTTGGCGTCTGCGAGACCCGCCTTCGCCTGCTCGAGGTCCTTGCCGGCGGCATCGGCGGCGTCCTTGCCCTCCGCGACCTGACGGGCGTACTCGTCCATTGCCGCTCGGTCGGCTGCCGTGCCGGCGCTGACTGCCGAATCGTAGGATGCCTTGGCCTGGTCGCGGGCGGAAGCCGCCTCGTTGTAGGGACCGGCGGCCTCATCGTAGGATGCCTTGGCGGCGTCCTCCTTCGCCTTCGCCTCGTCGACTGCCTTCTGCAGGTCCGCGATGGTCTGTGCGGCGGATTTCGCGCCGACACCGGATGCCGCGCCGGCGTGGGCGGCAATCGGCGACATCACGGCGGGGTGCTGCGTGCCCCCGTCACCGGTCTGGGCGAATGCCGTGAACGGTGAGATGAGGCTCGATCCGGTCATGGCGGCCATGGTCGCCGCGGTGACGGTCAGACGCGCGATCCCCTTCGGGGCGTGAATCTTTTTGTTTGGCAGTGTGGCGAAGTGATCGCCGCCGGCAGCGAAATGCTTTCCCTGAGTCATTGCTATTCCATTCCTTTTCCGTGCCCTATCCGACTGGGCATCAGGGTGCTTTCCAATAGAGATAATTATGCGCCTTAACAGGGATTGTTGTATATGGTCCGTTGGCTTTTATACAACAATCCATGACTCTTTTTGTCATGGATATCTCGCCGCTACAACGATCCTTTGGTCTACGCTGCAAAGAATTAAGATCAAAGTCTGGTTACTCTCAAGTACAATTTGCGAATCGCATCGGCATGGACAGGTCTTACTACGCCTCGATAGAGGTCGG
Organism: uncultured bacterium; assembly: GCA_905214465.1. Lineage (GTDB taxonomy): Bacteria > Actinomycetota > Coriobacteriia > Coriobacteriales > Coriobacteriaceae > Collinsella. The sequence continues at coordinate 60,629 of CAJMMD010000002.1, read as the reverse complement.
ACGAAGAAATGTCAGTCTTTCTAACCTCTGTAAAATTGCTAACGGATTCGACATGACAATCGCTGCACTCATGACTGGTGTGACTGAGAAAACGGATTAGTCCATCAATCAATCAGCGAACGCAGTGAGCGAATCAATCGACGGCACAGCCGGCGGCAAGGTCACGGCGCGTGACCGCGCAGCGAGCTTCGCGAGCGAAGGGGGACAGCATCGCTGTCCCTATTCTTTATCGACGGCTTAGCCGGCGGCAAGGACACGGTACGTGGCCGCGCAGCGAGCTTCGCGAGCGAAGAGGACGGCATCGCCGTCCCTATATTTTTATAGTATATTTCTCTATTAATTGGTTTCACCAAAATGGGTATAGCGCAAGCTTCTGAACAGGCGTTTTTATCAAAAACTCAAAGCAGCCGAATCATCAAAATGGTGAAATTTTTTACCCAAATTGAGGAAGCGCTTCACCAAAATGGAACCGACTAACGGCTGTTGAAAACTTTTTATCCCCAAAATGGTGATTTCCTGTTTTCAGTGGAAAACTCGGTAAGTTAAATTATTTACTTACCAGATTTACAAACAAAAGCAGTTCTTAACCCTAAAACCAGAACAGGTCAGAAGCAAAATTAACTCCTGACCTGCGATTTTTCTGGTGCCCCCGGGCGGATTCGAACCGTCGACACCCGCTTTAGGAGAGCGGTGCTCTATCCCCTGAGCTACGGAGGCATGTTGTATTAGTGTAGCAGATTTACGCCGCTGTAATGCAGCGTATACCCACTCTTCGAAGTTGCGGTGGAACAGCCCTCCGGAAAGTGCGTCCCACTATCCAGGCAAATTCTGGGTCAGACTTTCCCCATGAGACCTCGCTGGGAAACTGTGACCCAGAATTTCGGCTCGAAACGGGACACGGTTTCCCAAACGACCCCGTTCCGGAAACTACATCCCGGAATCGACGCTCGAACTGGGATGCACTTTCCCGATCGAGCCACATGGGAGACTGCGCCCCACTTTGAGGGGGCGCTCTTTAATGACTACTTGCCTTTGTGGAAAAGGTTTTTGATAACGGAGGGGATGCTCTTGGCGCCCTTGGCCGTCACATCGATAAAGTCGGGCGAACGAACGAGCTTGTCCTCGTCAATGTACTTACGCACCGCGCGAAGCGTTTCCTTGTCATTGCGCGTCGAAAACGTAAAGTGGCCATTCTCTTTGGTAAAGATGGCAAAACGCGTAATCTTCTTGGTGCCGCGCAAAACCTCGGCGGCAATATAGTCGACCTCGTCCCACGGGATTTGGATATAATCCTCGGGATTACGCTCGTTATAGTACTCAAACGCCTTATTGCCCACCATCACGTTACCGTGACTGGTAAGCCCCATCAGGCAGGTTGCCGGCGTTGCCAAATCGACCGTGCTGTTCTGAGATTGCGCCATACGCGCCTCGCCCTCCAATAAAAACAATCGGACCGCATCCAGTGTACCCACCGGGTGCGGTCCGTTTCAATGGCTCAAAAGCCCTTGCCTAGCAACTCTCGGTCTTAAGCCGAAGCGTGCTTACATGAAGCCGCAGACGCGACCGATGATGCCGACGGCGAAGAGAGCCAGGATGATGACGATCGGGCTGACCTTCTTCTTGAGGAGCTTGCAGACCAGAAGGGTCAGGCACACGGCGGCAAGGCCGGGGATGAGCTGATCGAGGTTGGCCTGAAGCGTGGTGACCTTCACCGGGTCGAGTGCGTTGGCACCGACAGAGCTGTACATCGTCAGTGCCTGCTTGATGCCCTCAGAACCGGCGGGCAGGTTGGCCCAGTCGATATAGGCGCCAGCAGACTGCGTGACCTTGGAGACGACCGGGGTGAAGGAGATGGACACCCAGCGCTCGACCAGGGCGCCGATGATGAACATACCCAGGATGGAAGCACCCTCGGTGACCTTGCCCATCAGACCGCCGGAGAGGTCCTTGGCGATGGAGGAGCCGACCTTGTAGCCAAACTCCTGCGTGTACCACAGGAAAGCGTAACGGATGATGTTCCACGCGAAGAAGAACAGCAGCGGACCGGCGATGCTGCCGGACAGGGCCAGGGAAGCGCCCAGTGCGCCCAGAATCGGGCGAAGGGTGAACCAGAAGGCGGGGTCGCCGACGCCGGCGAGCGGGCCCATCATACCGACCTTGACGCCCTGAATGGCGACATCGTCAATCGGAGCACCGTTGGCGCGCTCCTCCTCGAGGGCGAGGGTAACGCCAATGACGGGGGCGGAAACATAGGGGTGGGTGTTATAGAACTCCAGGTGGCGCTTAAGAGCGGCAATCTGGTCATCCTTGCTGGTGTAGAGCTTCTTGATCGCAGGGATCATTGCGAAGCACCAGCCGCCGTTCTGCATACGCTCGTAGTTCCACGAGCCCTGAAGGAACTGATGACGGAAGCAAACCTTCTTACGGTCAGCCTTGGTGAGCTGAATCTTGTTCTCTGCCATATGTATCACTCCCCTCCTACTCGTAATCGTTCAGAATGTCGCCGAGCGGATCGCCGGAGCCACCGCCCATGCCGCCACCCTGCTTGGCCAGATCCTTAAGGCCAAGGTAGATGAGGGCAAGGGAGATGCCGATGAGGCCAAGGGCGATCAGCGTGAGCTGAGGGATGGCAGCAAGGACAAAGCCGAGGATGAAGAACGGCCAGGTCTCCTTGGTGGCCATCATGTTGATGACCATGGCGTAACCGACGGAAGCGACCATGCCGCCGCCGACAGCCATGCCGCCGGACAGCCAATCGGGCATAGCGTTAAGCGCGTTGGTAACGGCCTCGGCCGGGATGATGCACAGAAGTACTGCCGGGATGGCGATACGAACACCCTGCATGAGGATGCCGGCGTACTGCCAACGCTCGATGCCGGCGAAGTCGCCCTTCTCGGCGCAGGCGTCCATGCCGTGAACCATAGCGGTAGCCAGGGTACGGCAGATCATGGTCAGGAACAGACCAGCGACCGACAGCGGGACGGCGACGGCGATGGCGGCGGTAACGGCCTTGGCCGAATCGGTGGCGCCACCGTTGAGGGCGAGCACCATGATGATCGAAGAAGCGACCGAGGCCAGAGCGGCGTCAGGCGCGACGGCGGCGCCGACGTTAGCCCAGCCAAGGGCCATCATCTGGAGCGAACCGCCCAGGAGGATGCCCTCCTGAAGGTGACCGGTTACGAGACCGATAAGCGTGCATGCCACGAGCGGCTGATGGAACTGGAACTCATCCAGAATGCCTTCCATACCGGCAAGCAACGCGACAATCGCAACAAGCAGAATAGTGATTGCAGACATGTATCGGACCCTCCTTTACTATGCTTGAGCGGCCAGTTCGGCCTTAGCTTTCTTCAACATGGCGTCGAGATCCTCGGAGGAATCCGAAGGAACCTTGCGGACCTCGAACTTGACGCCCTTGGCCTTGAGAGCCTCGATGGTCTTGACGTCGTCATCGCCCATGGCGACGGCGTTGGTGACGACGACCTTGCCCTTGGAGTGGGCCATGGAACCGATGTTGGCTTCCTTGATGTCGACGCCGGCCTCGATGGCCCTGAGCAGATCCTGCGGGTTCTCGAAAAGCAGCATGGCCTTGGTGTCACCAAAGCGCGTGTCCTTGACGACCTCGGCCATCTTCTTGATGGGCACGACGTTGGCATGAACTCCCGGAGGGGCAGCCTGCTCGATCATGGTCTTGCGGAGCTCGTCGTGAGCAACGCCGTCGGAAACCACGATGATGCGGTTGGGGTTGATCTGCTTGGTCCACGTGGTGGCCACCTGACCATGCAGCAGGCGCGTGTCGATACGGACGTGGGCGATCTTGATGTGCCCGTCGCCGATCACCGTTCCCGGAGGAATGGCACCCGCAGGAGCAGCGGCGGCCGCAGCCGGCTTCTTCTCCTCGGGCTCCAGAGACTCGGGCTTGACGCGCACGCCGGCCTTAGCCTCAGTCACGAGATGTTTTGCGATCGCATGTGCAGTGTTCTTTGCGTCAAAGCGCTGCGAATATGCCTCGATGAGCATAGGCAGGTTGACACCGGTGACGATAGCCCAGGAATCGTGGCCCTCGATGAGCCCGCTGATCTGGTTGAACGGCGTGCCGCCCCACAGATCAACGAGGAAGAGCACCTGCTCCTGGTCCTCGAAGGAAGCGATTGCCTCCTCGACCTTGGCACGGAAGTCGTCGGGGCCCATGCTCGGCTCGAGCGAGACCACGGCAACAGACGGCTGATCGCCAAAGACCATCGAGCCCGTCTGCTTGATTCCAGCCGCCAAGTCACCATGGCTAGCAAGAACAATACTTACCATCACATAACCTCCTTTTTGTCTACGTAATTCCTACACGACAGTTATGGAGTATAGCTGCAAATACAGCAGAATTGTTTGAAAAACTGCAAAAGGTAGCATTATTTGTTTAAACGTCTTAATTTGTTACAAGTTGATTACATTCCGGCATCATTGGCTGATCTGCCGCTGATAACTGATACCCAACCAATACTTACACGACAGATATGCGCATGCTGTCATTATTACCGCTTTTAAACAGATGCAAACGTGCTGAGACTGAGGCTATTTCGTTTAAACAGCTATGCCTTGACTAATGGCGAGCGATATGCTCTAGCAAAGTAGTTATTGGGGACGTTCTTAAATGGCTAGTCATTGGGGACGTTCTTTTTCGACTAGTCGTTTAAGAACGTCCCCAACGACTAAGTTAGGCGATGTGGAGGGGGTTGGCGGCGTCGACGGCATCGGGGGCATCGGATAGGCCGTCGGGGGCAGCGTCTGTCGGGTCCTCGTCGGGGGTCTCGATCTGCTTGATCATGACCTCCTGGCCCTGCAGCAGATAGGTCTCGCCGCTACCGCAATGGGGGCAGGTCTTGCCGTGCTCGACCGTCGCGTAGTCGCAGCCGCACGCCTCGCAATGCGTCACGGCCTCGACAGGCTCCACAATAAGCTCCGCGCCCTGCGTGATAGGCTTTTTATCTGCCGCCCAGCGCCAAGCATCAAGCAGCAGATCGGGAACGACGCCCGAGACCTCGCCCAGGAGCAGCGTCACGCTCGAAACGCGACTCACGCCATTGGCGCGCGCCACATTCTCGACATCACGAATGATGTGATAAACAATCCCGAGCTCGTGCACTTTTAATTCCTTCCGCCGTTCTACCGAACGGCGGTCGACTTGACGCTGCGCGAGCCCCAGACGGACGATCTGCCTTTCAATCGTCGGGCATGGGCAAAAGCCCTATGCCCTCCTCTTTCAAGGCACCTCGCCACGCCTGGGACTCGCTCGCTGTCCAACCGTTCTCTGCGCCGTTCTCTTGTTTGTTGCGTTTTTTATTTCTTCCCAAATTTGATTTTGATCGCGCGCTTCAAAGCGTACTTGCCGAGGCTGGGGAGCTTTTGCTCGTATTTGACCATCGTTGAGCACTCGGGGCGGTCGCGATCCAGATGGATGGCGTCGAACGCGCACTTGGTGGTGCACAGACCGCAGCCGATACACTTGTTGGGGTCGACGATCGAGGCGCCGCAGCCCAGGCAGCGAGCGGTCTCGGCGCGCACCTGTTCCTCGGTAAAGGTCTCGACGTACTCGCTAAACGGCGCGGCCTTCTCGCGTTCGCGGTCCACATGCGCAACCTCGCGGCTCGCGTTGTCGTAGCTCTCGAGCACAACGTCGTCGCGGTCGAGCGCGGTGTAGCGGCGCTGGTTGCGGCCGATGGTGAGCGTGGAGCCCGGCTGCACAAAGCGATGGATGGACACCGCGGCCTCATGACCGGCGGCGATGGCGTCGATGGCAAAGCTGGGGCCGGTGTAGACGTCGCCGCCCACAAAGATGTCTGGCTCGGCGGTCTGGTAGGTCTGAGGATCGGCAAGAGCACCCTGGCCGCGGCCAAGCTCCACCTTGGAGCCAGCCAGCAGGTTGCCCCACACAATGGACTGGCCGATGGACATGACCACGCGGTCGGCATCGACACGACGCAGGTCGTTCTCGTCGTACTCGGGCGCAAAACGGCCCTCGTCGTCAAAGACACGCGTGCAGCGCTTGAAGGTGATGCCGCGCACATGACCGGCCTCGTCCAGATGGACCTCCTTGGGGCCCCAACCGCAACTGATGTGTGCGCCGTCCTCGATGGCCTCGCGACGCTCTTCCTCGCTGGCGGGCATCTGTGCCTCGCTCTCCAGGCAGAACATCTCAACGTGCTCGGAACCCAGACGGCAGGCGTTGCGGGCAACGTCGATGGCCACGTTGCCGCCGCCCACCACGATGGTGCGGCCGGGCAGCGCATCGATCTTGCCGCTGTTGACCTCGCGCAAAAAGTCGACGGCCACGGTCACGTCCTCGGCGTCCTCGCCCGGAATGCCGGCAAGGCGGCCGCCCTGGCAGCCAATGGCAACGTAGAAGGCCTTGAAGCCCTGCGCGCGCAGCTCGTCGAGCGTCACGTCTCGACCGACTTCCACGCCATAGCGGAACTCGGCACCCATCAGGCGAATGACCTCGACCTCGGCCTCAATGACGTCCTTCTGCAGCTTAAAGCTGGGAATGCCGTAGGTGAGCATGCCGCCCGGGCGCTCGTTTTTCTCGAACACGACGGGCTTGTAGCCCTTCTCGGCCAGATAAAAAGCGCAGGACAGGCCGGCCGGACCGGCACCGATGATGGCAATCTTCTGATCGAAGCCGCCGGCACGCGTCGGGGTCACCACAGGTGGGACATAGCGGGTCGCGGCATCCAGATCGCGCTGGGCGATAAACTTCTTGACCTCGTCGATAGCCACGGCGGCGTCCACACGGCCGCGGGTGCAGGCATCCTCACAGCGGCGGTTGCACACACGGCCGCAGATAGCGGGCAGCGGGTTCTCGCGCTTGATGAGCGCCAGGGCCTCGTCATAGCGACCCTGCGCCGCGAGCTTCAGATAGCCCTGAACGGCAACGTGCGCGGGGCAGGCCGTCTTGCAGGGCGCGGTGCCGGACTCATGCGTCTCGATGCGGTTATCGTTGCGGTAGTTGGGCGACCACTTGGTGTGGTCCCACTTGGTGGCATCGGGCAGCTCCTGGCGCGGATACTCGGGCACCTGTCCGCCGGCCTTTTTGCTGCAGAGCTTTTGGCCCAGCTTGGCGGCGCCGGCCGGGCACACCTCAACGCAGCGACCGCAGGCAACGCACTTGTCCTTCTCGACCTTGGCGACATAGGCCGAGCGCGACAGGTTGGGCGTGTTGAACAGCTGAGAGGTGCGCAGGGCGTAGCACACGTTGACGTTGCAGTTGCAGATGGCGAAGATCTTGTTCTCGCCGTCGATATTGGTGATCTGGTGCACAAAGCCGTTGTCCTCGGCCTGGCGCAAAATGTCGTAGACCTCGTCGCGCGTCACGTAATGGCCACGGTCGGTCTCGACCACGTAGTCGGCCATATCGCCCACGGCGATGCACCAGTCGGCCGGGTCGTCGGCGCAGCCCTCTCCCATCACGCGACGGCTCGCGCGGCAGCTGCAGGTGCTGGCGGCATACTTGCCATCGTATTTGTCGAGCCAATGCTCGATATGCTCGATCGGCACCGACGTGCTCGCGGCATCGATGGCCTTCTCGACCGGAATGACGTGCATGCCGATACCGGCGCCTCCGGGCGGCACCATCGGCGTGGCGCGGGACAGCGGTCCCTTGGACGCCTGCTCAAAGAACTTGGCATAGACCGGGTGCTCCTCGAGCTGGCTCACGCGCATGTTGAGGAACTCGGCGGAACCCGGCACCAGCATGGGCAGCACCCACTGCTTGGCGCGCTCGGGATTTTCCCAGTTGTACTCGAGCAGACCCGTGTAGCTCATGTCGTCGAGCATCTTCTCGATATCGGCCTCGGGCATGCCGGTGAGCTTGACCATCTCGGGCAGCGTATAGGGACGGCGCATCTTCATCTTGCAGAGCACTTCGGCCTGCTCGTCGGTTGCGGCCTCGGCAAACGACCAGTACTCGTAGCCCAGCAGCTCGTCGCGATGCAGCAGACGGTTGGTGCAGTGCTCGCACAGCTTGACGATGGCCTCGCGCGGATGCTCCGGCAGCGGCGGCACGAACTCCGAACCGATGTCAGGCTCGGTGTAGCTAATTCCCGGTCCGTTGAGAATCATGGTTGTCCCTTCTCTTGCCGCAGCCCGACGAGGCCGCAGCGCCCCTCTTTTTTGCAGGCCGGACATGCCCCCATGCCGTTCACCCGCCATTAGTTGACATTGTGTCAAAAATAGTATTGACGAACCGTCAACAATATTCAAGACTGTTAGGCGAACGGTCCGGCAAAAGAGGATGAAAGGCGGCAAAACATGGGCAACAACGCAGCAGGTACCTCTGCGGTCGATGCCGTCCCCGCATCCGATAGCGCGGCAAAGCGCTTGACGGGCGACGAACGCCGTCGCGAGATTCTCGATGCCGTGCGCACCGTAAGCTCCGAGCTGGGCGTGTCCCACCTATCGGTATCGGCTGTGACCAAGCGAGCCGGCTGCACGCGTTCATTGTTCTACCACTACTTTGCCGATATGGACGCCGCCGTCACCGCTGTCATGGACGAGGCAATCGACGGCTTCATTACCGAGCTCGAGCAGTGGAATGCCAGCCGCACGGTTGGCGACATCGAGGGGGCGCTCGACACCGTCGCCCCGCTCTTTAAGCGCCTGGTCGCCAGCGGCCACGAACTGCCGAGCACCCTGACCTCCAGCAGCGGCGCGCTCTACGGCGGCTTTTTGCACAACGTGGTCCAACGCGTGGCGCAGTATATCTGCGACACCACCGTGGTGGATTTTGTCGCCCATCATGAGCTACGCATCGACCATGTCTACGAGACGTTCTACACCCTCATCATGGGGTTGTTAATGTATATCCGCACGCACCCCGATGTGCCCGACGAGACGGTCAAGGAAATCATCGCCTCGACACTCCACATCGAGGGCTATACCGCCAAGTATCCCGAGCGCAAGCCCCAGAACTGACGACATTTGGCCAAACTGCCCGCGATCGGAAGAGGGGCCGCGGGCGTGTGAAAGGAGAGCAGCATGCTGTTCGATGTTTGGGGTAGCAATACCCTTATCCACTGGGCCGGCTGGGCCATGGTCTTTATCGGCCTCATCGTGCTCAACGAGGTCGGCCGCCGCACCAAGCTCGGCGCGGCCATCATCTTTGGCGTGGCTCCGCTGGCCATGACCATCTACTGCGTCGCCATCGCCATCGGCGTTTCACAGGGTGCCGAGTGGGCGCTCACCAACCCCACCCATGTGTACCAGAACAGCTGGTTCCACTACGCCAAGGTATACGCGGCGCTCGCCGGCTGCTGGGGCTTCATTGCCATTAAGTACCAGTGGGGAAAGATCGGCAAGGCGCATTGGTTCCGCGCGTGGCCGTTTGTGATCGTCGCCATCAACATCATGATCGCCGTCGTGTCCGACTTCGAGAGTGCCTATCACTTCTTTGTCCTGGGCGAGTCCACCTGGGTCACCTCCGAAGGTGCTATGCAGCTGGCCGGCTGGAACAACGTGTTCAACGGCATCGCCGGCATCATCAACATCTTCTGCATGACCGGTTGGTGGAGCGTCTACGCCTCCGAGGATCAGACCGACATGCTGTGGCCCGATATGACCTGGGTCTACATCATCGCCTACGATATCTGGAACTTCTGCTACACCTACAACTGCCTGCCCACCCACTCCTGGTTCTGCGGCTTTGCACTGCTGCTGGCGCCCACCGTCGCCGCCTTTATCTGGAACAAGGGCGGTTGGATCCAGAACCGCGCCTTTACGCTTGCCATTTGGTGCATGTTTGCGCAGGTGTTCCCCTACTTCCAGGAAGAGTCCATCTTTGTGACCCACTCCACGCTCGACGCAGGCGCCGCCACCGCGGTCTCGATCGCCGCACTGGTCGCCAACATCGCCGCGATCATCTACATCGCCTACCGCGCCAAGAAGCTCGGCCGCAATCCCTACAAGCAGGATGTCTTTGAGGGCACCAGCGATTGGGAGAAGGCTACCGCTCGCCGCGCCAAGGTGGATTACGCACACGCCGAGTAACGCGCCCGGTGCACATGCCGCTTGAATGTGAAGTCGCCTGGCCGACTCCGCGCAATGCAACGTATTGCATACCCCCGGAAAGCGATTTGTCCGCTTTCCGGGGGCTTTTTGCTGTTGCGCGCATCCACGCACATATTCAAAACCTCTCGCACAGATAAAATCAGATTTCCAATTGCCTGACAGCTCTATATGACCCTGTTTTTGGGTACATTGTTGTCCCGATATTGAGCTTGGGGGATGCATGAAAGATGAAACGATGGGCCAAGAGGATGCGGCCCAAGATGCAGAAGCTTGCGCTGAGGCCTTGGAGAGCTTAGACCGGATTTCACTCGATGAGATTGCGTTTGACGATTCGGGCGTTGGTGTGCAGGATGAGCCGGAAGCCGAGGCGCAGTCCGATGATCAGGATGCAGACGACGTTGAGCCTGCCAAAGATGAGGCAGGTCACGAAGACACCGAAAGCGAGGCCGGCAATCAGCCCGAATCCGACACGGGCGAGGAAACCGTCTTGCTCGACAGCTTGCCGGCCGAGGATTCGCTGACCCGCGAGCTTCCTGGCTTAGGCTCTGCACCAGCCGTGGACGAGACCATCGCCATGGGCGATATTCCCCTGCCGTCCGTTCCTTCGGCACGCGAAGCCGAGGTTCGTCATCGTAAGATGTCGCCCAAGCGCCGCAATCTGATGGTCGCCGGTGTCGTGGCCGTCGCGTTCGTCGCCGGCGGCGCGGGCTATGCGGCTTGGAACGGATACCAGCAAGAGCAGGCCGCCGTGGTTGCCGCAAACGCCCATACCATGATGTCGGTGCAAATTGGCGTACATGCCGCGGGACTCGACTGCTCCACCGGCTCAAAGATCCCCGTGCAGGTGAGTGGCCAGGACTCCGACGGCTCTTCTGTGAGCGAAACGCTCTACGTTGACGAGCACGGCCGCGGCATCAAACTGCTGCCCGGCGATTACACGCTCTCCATCGCTGCCTCCCCCATCGCGGCCGACGGCACCATCTATACCGTCCCGACCACCAAGACGCAGGTCACCGTTAAGAGCGATGGACAGGATTTAAGCGCCCAGGCTGCCTTTAAACTCAAGGTGCCTTCGGCCGACACGGTAACCAACGACCAGATCGACGCCGCCGCCAAATATGCCGAGGAGGGAGGCGCGAGCTCCGCCGCCACCGCCAAGGTGCTCCAGCAGGCGGCAACTGCGCGTCGCAATGCCGCCGTCAATGCCGTGAGCGCGCAAAAGGCACAGGCGGCCCGCGATGCCGACGCCCGTCACAAGGCAACCGACCTTTACCAGCTCGATATCCCCGTCGAGTGGTACGGCAAGGTCGAGACTTGGCAGAATGGCAGCACGCTATGCATCTATCTTGCCGGCGACAGTGATACGCCGATTGTGACGCTCGTCGCGGTGCGCGAGGGCGAGAGCTTTACGCCCGATGAGGGCGATACGGTTTTGGGTGCGGCCAATCTAGGCAACGGTTATACCGTCTACGCCAGCGGCCCCGTTTATCCGTATGTGGTGCCCCAGACCATCAACGGGCGCACGCAGAACCCCGTGTCGACCTATCCCATGGACACAGCCATTGAGCTTGTCGAGTTTACGACCGGCAACCGCTACACCTACAGCCAGATCAAGAGCGTGCTGGTCGGCAAAGACGGCAAGGCCGACGCTGCCACCAAGCTCGAATGCGACTACCTCGCCCAGATTCTCCTACCAAGCATCAAGGCCCAGGACTAGCCGGGCGCATCATGGTACTCCCCAACCGTGATGAGGGGGCCAGGAGGTCCTGGCCCCACAGGTCCGTAGATGATTAGGCAAGAAGCCACTTCCATGCGGGCACAACGTGTACCACACCGCGCTCACATGGAATATCGGCCTGCTCATCCATGGTAACGATTGCCGACTCACCAAGATCGAATTGGGCCATCGAGGCATCAAGCGCGGCAATTTCGCGCTCGCGCGTTTTCTCGCTTGCCATATCCGTACTCACCTGAATCAGGCCATAAGCCTGCATAAGAAGCGCATCCCCGGCCACAAAGTCCACCTCATGGCTTTTATTCTTCTCTTTGATCAGCAGGCGGCAGACCGAACCGGACCGCACGGCTGGAGTCCTTCTTCTGAGCGCATTGAACACCGCAGTCTCGAGCCTCTGGCCCTGATCAAATGCCGATGCGGGAGAGAATGCTCCGAACATCGCAGGATCGACAGCGTAGACTTTAGATGCGGACCGCGCATTATTTGCAAGTGAGCGCGTGAACTCCGGCACCGAAAACAACAGGTAGGCGTCCTCGTAATACTCAAGTAAGTCGCCGAGCGAATTACGACTGACGGGTATCTGCCTACTTTTGAACTCGTTGTACACCTTGTTCACTGACAGCTCTCGTGCCGAAGATGCCATACACCGCGTCAGGAACAGTGAAGCCAAACGAGGGTTCTTGATGTCGTAGCGCTCAACGACGTCCATGGCGACCGTTCGCGACGCATATTCCTGTAGCAGCTGAATCGCATCCGCGGGCGTCTGCTCTAGCGTCGCGATGAATCCCCCTCGCTCAAGATATCCGATCAGATGATGTCGAAGCAGTGCTGCATCGCTCGATGAAAAGGGTGCATCCGGCTCAGGAACGCTCCCCGTCTTATATCGGACGTATTCCGAAAAACTCAACGGAAACAGCTCTCGCACAAGAGAGCGGCCCCTGAACTCGCTCTCAAGTTCCGAGGACAGCATCTTAGAAGAAGATCCCGTCACGTAGACGGTCGCTTTCTCCGTATCGACCACACGCCGCAGAAACGCACCCCATTCGGGAATTTCCTGGATTTCATCGAAGAAAATGTAGGCACCCTCGGTTCGAGCAGCAGGATATAGCGCATAGAATGTATCGAGCACGTCCGCTAGCAGCGACGGCTCATACGGACGCAAGCGCTCATCCTCACAATTGAAATAAAGCATCCGGTCAAGGTCGATACCTTGACCCTGAAGCCGCTGCATCTCCTGATACAGGCGATACGTCTTTCCACAACGACGGGCTCCCACAATCACATTTACGATGTTGTCGCGCTTGGGTTCCTGCGGGTTTCCCAGATCAAGGTCGCGCTCAAAGACCTGTGGAACTCCTTGTTGCTCAAAGTCCTTTATTTTCTGGGCCACCAAGTCGTTGAATGCCATGATTCTCCAATCTTGCTTATATGCTAATCAAGATTATATCGATTCTTGATTAGCAGGAGAGCAAGATTTATGCGTATCTTGATTAATTGGTAAGCAAATTTTTCTGTTACTGGTCTCCCGGAGGATGTCGAACGGCTGAGGAGCCACCAAGCTCGAGAGAATGATTTTTCTGGGACGGGGATTTAATAATCATTTTGTACCGAATGATTATTAAATCCCCGTCCCAGAAAAATCATCAGGCAGGCGGGAGGGGGCAAAAGTAGCTAAAAAAGCCCCGTCCCAAATGAGCTACTTAGCGCCAGGGGTCGGCTTCGAAGAGGGGCTCGCGCTCGGGGCGGCGATCGCTGTAGGGATCGTAGCCGTCGTCGTCCTCGTTCTCGGCGCGAATATAGGGGTCGCGCGGCTTGGGTGCCGGCTTAGGCGCAGGCTTGGGTGCGGCGGGTGCGGCATCGGTCGCCGGCGTGTTCGTCTTGTTCTTGTCTGTCATCTGCGCATCTCCTTGCATCGCATCCGTTCAACATCATCGATTGTCGCACGAAAAAGGGCGGCGGATCCAATTGGATCCGCCGCCCTTGGCGTTTTGCGATGGGGGGCGGTTTTAAAGCCGGCCCCAAAATCTAGTCGGCGTCTGGAACCTCGTAGGTGGCCGTCGGCGTGTTGTCGCACACGACGGTAAAGCCGCCGTCCTTGTCGGCATCGACCGTCACCTGATCGCCCTCGCGCACCGTACCGTCGATAATAGCGGCGGCAATGGCATCCACGACCTCGCGCTGCACGAGACGCTTGAGCGGACGGGCGCCAAAGACCGGGTCCAGGCCGCCCACGGCGAGCATCTGCTTGGCCGCCGGGGTGATGGCAAGCGTCATGCGCTCCTTGGCCAGACGTGCGCGGACGTCGGCGAGCTGAATATCGACGATCTTTTCGATCTGCGCCATGCCGAGCGGATGGAACACCACGATATCGTCGATACGGTTGAGGAACTCGGGGCGGAAGGTTTGAGCCATGGCCGCGTCGACCTGATGGCGCATCTCCTCCTCGTCCTTGCCGGACAGATCGGCGATAGCCTTGGAACCCACGTTGGACGTCATGATGATAATCGTGTTCTTGAAGGACACTTGGCGACCCTGGCCATCGGTCAGACGGCCGTCGTCGAGCACCTGCAATAGCACGTTAAAAACATCCGGATGAGCCTTCTCCATCTCGTCGAGCAAGATCACGGAGTACGGACGACGGCGCACGGCCTCGGTGAGCTGGCCGCCCTCGTCGTAGCCCACGTATCCCGGAGGCGCACCGATCAGACGCTGGACGCTGAACTTCTCCATGTACTCGGACATGTCGATACGCACGAGCGCGCGCTCGTCGTCGAACAGGCACTCGGCCAGTGCCTTGGCGAGCTCGGTCTTGCCCACGCCGGTGGGGCCCAGGAAGAAGAAGCTGCCGATGGGCTTGTCCGGATCGGAGAGGCCCGCACGGCTGCGGCGCACGGCCGCGGCCACGGCGGAGACCGCCTCGTCCTGGCCGATGACGCGCTTATGCAGCTCGTCCTCCAAGCCCTTCAGTTTGTCGAGCTCGCCCTGCATCATCTTGGACACGGGCACGCCGGTCCAGGCGCTCACGACCTCGGCGATCTCATCGGAGGTCACCTGCTCGTTGAGGCCCTCGCCGTCCTGCTGCTTTTGTGCCTCGAGCGCAGCCTCGGAATCCTGAATCTGCTGCTGCAGACCCGGGATCACGGAATAGCGCAGCTCGGACGCACGGCCCAAGTTTCCGTTGCGCGTCGCGCGCTCCTCTTCACTCTTGGCCTCGTCGAGCTGGCCTTTAAGCTCCTGCACGTGGTCGATGGCGTTCTTCTGGTTGAGCCAGCCGGCCTTTTGCACGTTGAGCTTTTCTTGGACCTCGGCAATCTCCTGGCGCAGGGCCTCCAGACGCTCCTTGGAGGCGTCGTCGGTCTCCTTCATGAGCGCCTGCTCCTCGATCTGCAGCTGGGTGAGCTGACGCGTGGTGGCGTCAATCTCGACCGGCATGCTGTCGAGCTCCATGCGCAGGCGGCTTGCGGCCTCATCGACCAAGTCGATGGCCTTGTCGGGCAGGAAGCGGTCGGCAATGTAGCGATCGGAGAGGTCGGCAGCTGCCACGAGCGCGCTATCGGTGATATGCACGCCGTGGAAGATCTCGTACTTCTCCTTGAGGCCACGCAGGATCGAGATGGTGTCCTCGACGGTAGGCTCGCTCACCATAACGGTCTGGAAACGACGGGCGAGTGCCGCGTCCTTCTCGATGTACTTGCGATACTCGTCGAGCGTAGTCGCGCCGATTGCGTGCAAGTCGCCACGGGCGAGCGCCGGCTTCAGGATGTTGCCGGCATCCATGGAGCCCTCGGTGGCACCCGCGCCCACGATGGTGTGGAGCTCATCGATGAACAGGATGACCTTGCCCTCGGACTTTTGCACTTCCTTGAGCACGGCCTTCAAGCGGTCCTCGAACTCGCCGCGGTACTTGGCGCCGGCGACCAGCGCGCTCATGTCGAGCTCGATGAGGTCGCGGTCGCGCAGGGTGCTCGGTACGTCGCCGGCCACGATTCGCTGAGCAATGCCCTCGACGATGGCCGTCTTGCCGACGCCCGGCTCGCCGATAAGCACGGGGTTGTTCTTGGTGCGGCGGGACAGAACCTGAATAGTACGACGGATCTCGTCGGTACGGCCGATGACCGGGTCGAGCTTGCCGGCGCGAGCCAGATCGCAGATGTTGCGACCGTACTGCTCCAACGCCTCAAACTGCGTCTTGTCCTCGGCAGACGTCACGCGGTCATCGCCGCGCAGTTCCTCGTAGACTTGCTCGATGCGCTCCTTGGTCACGCCGGCGCCACGCAGCACGCGACCCGCCTCACCCTTGTCCTCGGCAAGTGCCATCAGCAGATGCTCGGTCACCACAAAGCTGTCGCCCATCTTGGTGGCCTTTTTCTCGGCCTTCTCGATCACGCGAACGAGCTCGTTGGACAGGCCCATCTGCTGACCCTCGCCCGACACCTTGGGCGCATGGTCGATGGCATCTTGTGTGGAGCGTGCGAGCTGAGCCGGGTCGGCACCGATGCGCTCGATGATCACGGAGATATTGCGCTCGCCGGCACCGAGCAGGGCAGACAGCAGGTGGATCGGCTCCACCGCGCCGGCCTGTGCATCGGCAGCCGTGCTCATGGCGGTCTGCAGCGCCTCGCGCGACGTCATTGCTAGCTTATCGATTCTCATGGAATCACCTCTCTTGGGGCGGCCGCCCTACGGGGCGGCTTCACGTTGTTCGAGAAGTATTGTTGCCAGCTTTACGCGATCTTATACACAAATCTAAGTCTCTATATATAAGATTTTCTGAGTGAATTACGGATAGGGTACTGAGATGTCAGCCCGCCGCTGCCCAGGCGCGCTACCGTCTCGATCTGTAACATCTAGCAGCCATTTTTGATCCTAGATGTTACAGATCGAGACAGACCGAAAACCACCACAAAGAGGACAGGCACCTTTGTGGTGGTCGCGGTCTCTACTCCTTCGCCGAACCCGTACTTCCCGATTCGACGGTCCAGGGCATCTCATCCTCGAACAGCCATGTACGGGCAGACCCACTATCGCGTGCAGTCTGCGGGTCAGGCAAGCAGGTCTGTTTATAGGCATCTTGGATACACTGACCCATAAAATCGTTGAGCTCGGTCTGGTCGCCCTCCATGACATAGGCGACATCGCCGTCCATGATGTAGATGCCCGGACCCTCATTGCCCTCGTAGCCCGGATCGTACGAGACATCACATAACTTTGCGCCGTTTGCAGTGTCCAGCTCGATGGACGAGTGGCATCCGCCAACCATGTCGTTCGCTTTTGCCCGATAGGACGCATATCCGTACCAACGCTTAAATGTTTTGCCCTTGAGTAGCTCGGACGCCCTATCGATCAGGCTTGTATCCGTGGTATAGCGCATGGCCCCAAGCTGAATACGCGGATAATTGCTAATACCCAGCACAGCCGGCTGCTCATCAAAATCAACGGTAATGGTCTCGGGCTTGTCGTCGCCGGTCAGAAGTTCGACAGATTGAGTCACAGGCTTGACCACCGGCTCCGTCACCGCAGCAGGTAGAAATGCCATACCGACAGCGCCCGCGCCAACCACAGCGATCGCAAGCGCCAAGACAATCAATCCAATACGGGCAGAACGGCTCACGGCAAAACACCCCACAATGCAAACCTTCGCCACCTGCACTAATGATACCGCCAGCTAACACTATTACCAAAAGAAGCCGCGCGCTCCTCACCACCACAAAGGGGACAGGCACCTTTGTGGTGGTTTTCGACGCTAACGGTCGACCATCTCGCGCAATGAGATTAAACTTGAATTGCTCTCTGAACATATCCATTTCTGCCTATCCTCAACAGATCTTTGTCTCGAGGAGCGCATATGAAGCCGCCTCATTCCACCGGTCGCAACGTCATCGCCATTCTCGCCATACCCATCGTGATGCTCTTCCTTATCGTCATCACGCCCTTTTCCCTTGGTATCACCTCGCCCTTCGATTTATGCGGAATGGTCGACGCCGGCTCGCGTGCCACCTCGCTCTCCTTTATCTGTCGCGGCGTGTTTTACGAAGATGGAATTCCCACCGGAAGTTGGCAGTCAAAGTTGCCACTGCTCGGTCAGATCGACGGATGCTCCCCCTATTTCTGCCTTGGACCTCAGACGCTAAACTATCTAATCGACGACCAGCCACTCGACTCCATCACCCTCGCCTACGACTACGCACCAAACACCGATGAGCGCCACATGAACCAAGTCCTCGACAAGATGCTTGGACAGTGCGGGCTCACCGAGGAGGCCGGTCGAACCATCTATAGCAACCAGAAATTAAAGCGAACAGAACTCCGCCGTGTCGGAAAAATCAAAGGGCGAAACGGGGCCGCCTACTGGGATGCCTGGGCAACACGCGACAAGGGCGAATTCGGACACAGCACCTATATGGTCACTGTCTACACCAAAGACGGAATTAAGGACAATGTTGACGATTTCGCGTCCTCCAAACTCGGCATCCCCAAAACAACCAAACCCGTCAACCCAGATGAAATCCTGTAGAGCCGCTCATTAGAATGTCGCTCAACGTGCACACCGACATTGAGCTCACCCCCACCACCACAAAGGTGCCTGTCCCCTTTGTGGTGGTTTTCGACAAAAAGAAGCCGCCCCAATAAAAAGAGGCGGCTTCAAGCTCAGTCTTTTTTAGCGTCCCTCAAGACCCAACGAGAACGTCGCGGTAGCCCCTGCCACACCTTTCCCTCGGGCGACCCTCGCGAAGCGCGTGAGCACGAGGGAAAGGTGTGGCAGGGGCGTACAGCAGAGTTACTCGGCAGCGGCCTTGAACTTGTTGTAGTTGATCAGGCAGCCGGCCTTGACGATGGCACGCTCCTCTGCCGTCATATCGGCAATGTAGAGCTCAATCTGATCGACCGCACCATCGGCGCGCACCACGTAGGCGGCGATGTCCTTCAGGTCGCCATCGAGCGCGGCACGGATACCCGGCACAAAGACGTAATCGCCCACCTCAAAGTTGGGCTCGGCCTCCATCTGGAAGGGCACCATGCCCCAGTTCATCACGTTGGAGCGATAGCGCTTGGTGGCGTACTCGTGGACGATGTTGGCCAGGCCGCCAATTACGCGCTGGCAGCTCGCGGCCTGCTCGCGGGCGCTGCCGTCGCCAGGCTTCTTGGCGTAAATCATGGAACCGAACTCGGTCGCCTTGGCATCGGCCGCGACACCCGCGCCGGCCAGCGCCTCAAACACACCGGCAAGCTCGGCATCGAACGCCGCCAGGTCGCCCGCGGACTCGCCGGCAACGCGACGCTTCTCCACAGCGTCGACCTCCTTGGAGCGACCCACGTAGGCCGGGTCGCGGCGGCTCAGCGTAAACTCAGCCAGGCCCAGCGGGTTGGAGCGGAAGGAGCTCGTCTCGCCCGAGGGAATGAGCTCGTCGGTCGTGGTGACCGGGTCCATGATCTTGGAGCAAACCTTGAGCAGGATGTCGTCGCCGAGCGGCTCCATCGCGGGCCACGGCTTGATGTTGGGGCCTTCGACCAGCTCGTCGGCAGGCTCCGCCTTGCCAAAGCCCCAGTACACGCGCTTCTTGTACGGCGCGTCGTCAAAGGTGTACTCGCAGGCCTCGTCCCAAGTGTCCTCGGGCAGGTCGGTCGCCGGCGTCAGGACGCCGCCGTTGGCAGCCGTTGCCGCAATGGAGCGGGCGTCCATCAGGGCCACGGCGCTCAGCTGGCCATTACCCGGCTTGGAACCCTCGCGGTTGGGGAAGTTGCGCGTGGTGTGACGGATCGAAAGGCCGTTGTTGGCGGGCGTGTCGCCGGCGCCGAAGCACGGGCCGCAGAATGCCGTGCGCACGATTGCGCCGGCCTCCATGAGGTCGTAGATGTAGCCGCGGCGTGTAAGTTCGAGCGCCACGGGCTGGCTCGTGGGATAGACCGACAGCGAGAACTCGCCGCAGCCGGTATTGGCGCCCTTGAGCACGCGGGCAGCCTGGACCACGGAGTCATAGTTGCCGCCCGAGCAGCCGGCGATAACGCCCTGCTGCACGTGCAGCTTGCCGTCGACGATCTTGTCGAGCAGGCTAAAGTGCGTCTTGCCCTCGCCGATCTTGGCGGCCTCGAGCTCCACCTCGTGCAGGATGTCCTCGAGGTTCTCGTTGAGCTCGTCGATCTCAAAGCCGTTGGAAGGATGGAACGGCAGTGCGATCATGGGCTTGATGCTCGACAGGTCGACCTCGACGCAACCGTCGTAGTAGGCGACATCGGCGGGCTTGAGCTCGCGATAGTCGTCGCCGCGGCCGTGCATGGTCAAAAACGCGTGCGTGTCCTCGTCGGTGGCCCAGATGCTCGACAGGCAGGTGGTCTCGGTGGTCATGACGTCAACGCCGTTGCGGTAGTCGGTCGTCATGCTCGCGATGCCCGGGCCCACAAACTCCATGACATTGTTCTTGACGTAGCCCTTGGCAAAGACGGCGCGAATGATGGCGAGCGCCACGTCGTGCGGGCCGACGCCGGGGCGCGGGGCGCCCGTGAGGTAGATGGCCACGACGCCGGGATAGGCGACATCGTAGGTGTCGCGCAGCAGCTGCTTTGCCAACTCGCCGCCGCCCTCGCCCACGGCTATGGTACCCAGGGCACCATAGCGGGTGTGCGAGTCGGAACCCAGGATCATCTTGCCGCAACCGGCGAAGTTCTCGCGCATAAAGGAGTGGATGACGGCGATGTGCGGCGGAACGAAGATGCCGCCGTACTTCTTGGCTGCGGAAAGGCCAAAGACGTGGTCGTCCTCATTGATGGTGCCGCCCACGGCGCACAGCGAGTTATGGCAGTTGGTGAGCACGTAAGGCAGCGGGAACTGCTCCATGCCCGAAGCGCGCGCCGTCTGGATGATGCCGACAAAGGTGATGTCGTGGCTCGCCATGGCATCGAAGCGAATCTTGAGTGCCTCGGGGTCGCCCGACGTATTGTGTGCCTGGAGGATCGAATACGCGATGGTGCCGCGCTTGGCATCCTCGGGTGTCTGCGTAATACCGCGCTCGGCAGCCTCGGCCGCAGGCACAACCTCGCTGCCGCCGCGCAGGTAGATGCCGTCCTCGTACAGCTTGACCATACTGTCTCCCACTCTGCCCAAAAGATTTGGGCGCATAGCATACATTCGTTCAATATCGTGCCATAGAACGGTTGCGAGTGGGTTACGAATCTCTGCGTTCACTTTATCTCAGTAAAGCAGAGGACGAGTTAGGTCCTGGGGAGGCAGACTTAGACGCTCAAATGACGAGAGTGGATAATCTCCCACTTTGAGCCTGCAAACAGGCAAAAAACGGGAGATTATCCACTCTCATTCTGCAGGTACTCATTTAAGTCTGTCCCCAATGAGTGCCTACAGGTCGCCGCCCGTGCCCAGCAGTTTGCGCATGACTTGCTCGGGGTTGACCGAGCCGTCGCGCGGGGCCAGGGCGGTGATCTTCTTCTGCATCTTATACTCGTGCAGCTCGTCCTCGAGCTGGCGCACGCGAGCGCGGAGCTTCTCGTTCTCGCGCTCGCGCTCCTCGGAACGCTCCTTCATATCGAGGATGCGCACCACGCCGGCAAGGTTGATGCCCTCGTCGGTCAGTTGGTTGATGAGTTCCAGACGCTCGATATCGGCACGCGAATACAGGCGCGTGTTACCGCCCGAGCGCTGAGGATTCACCAGGCCCTTGGACTCGTAGACGCGCAGAGTCTGCGGGTGCATGCCGGTCAGCTCGGCCGCCACGCTGATCATGTACAGCGGTTTGTTCCTATTGTCCTCGGCCATGCTACCTGACCCCTTTCCGTCTCGTTATCGTCCATCATAAGCCCGCGGGCGTGGGCGTGCGCCGCGACCGCCCTAGTACGTCGCCTTGTAACGATTGACCTTCTCGCGATAGTCGCGCGTGTCGGCCTCGCGCAGCTTGGTCATGGCATCGCGCTCATCGTCGGACAGGTTCGTGGGAACCTGCACCTTGATCTCGACGAGCAGCGCGCCCGTGCGGCCACGGTGCTTAACATCGGGCGCGCCCATCTCCTTAAAGCGGAACTTCTTGCCCGTCTGGGTACCCGCGGGCACTTTCAAACGAACCGTCGCACCGCCGGGCGTGGGCACGTCCACCGTGCAGCCGAGCGCCGCCTCGTAGACCGAGACCGGTACCTCCATGGTCACGTCGGCGCCTTTGCGCTTAAACAGCGGGTGCTCCTCCACATGCGTGGTCACGACCAGGTCGCCGCGCTCGCCACCCGCAACGCCATACTCGCCGCGACGCTTGTAGCGTAGTTTGCCGCCGTCGACCGCACCTGCGGGAACCGAGACCGTAATGGTTTGCTGCTCGCCCGTCGAGGGAATGCGATAGGTGACCTTGTGCGTCACGCCGCGAAACGCGTCCTCGGCCGTCACGTCGACAGTCAGCGACAGGTCGCCGCCCTTGCGAGCACGGCTGCGACCCGCACCGGCACCGGCATTACCCGCAGCCCCGGCAAAGCCCGAGCCCCAATCGCTGCCCCAAGCGCCATTGCCGCTGAAGATGCTGTCGAAGATATCGCCCCAGCCGCTGGCGCCCGCGCCGGCACCGTAGCCGCCGCCATACGCGCCGCCCGCGCCCGGCATGCCGCCGAACATGAGCATCTGGTCGTACTCTTTGCGCTTCTTCTCGTCCGAAAGCGTCTCGTAGGCCTCGCTAATCTCCTTAAACTTGGCCTCGTCGCCGCCGGCATCGGGGTGATATTTTTGCGCGAGCTTGCGAAACGCGCTCTTGATCTCTTTATCGGAGGCGCTCTTGGATACGCCCAGGATGTCATAGAAGGTTTTGCCTGCAGCCATCGTAGCTCCTCTCCTGTTACGTCCGCCGCCCATGCAGACGACGGCTCATGCTTTCATATGGCACTAGGCCAGAAAGGGCCCCGGGTGTTGCCCCGGGGCCCTTCTCAATTACTCCTCGGTGCTCTCAGCCGTATCGGCCGCAGCATCCTCGGGCGCCGCTTCGGGCTCCGGTGCGGGGCGCTTCTCGCCACCGTAGGTCACCGTCACCATCGCGGAGCGCAGGATGCGGTCCGCCATGCGGTAGCCCTTCTGGTACACGTCGTTGACGGTCTCGTCGTACTGCGATGCGTCCTCGACGCGACCCACAGCCTGGTGCTCGAGCGGATCGAACGCCTCGCCCTTGGGGTCGATGGGCTCAACGCCCTCGTGCGCAAACACATCGAGCAGCTTGGCATGCACCGCGTCGACGCCATCGACGAACTGCTTAAAATCGTCGGAAAGCTCCTGGCTGCGGGCATGGTCGATCGCGCGCTCGATATCGTCGATCACCGGCAGCAGCGCGGTGACGAGCTTCTCGGTCGCGCGCTCGCGCTCGGCAATGCGCTCGTTGGCGGTGCGGCGACGGAAGTTCTCCCAGTCGGCCTGCAGACGGGCGGTGCGCTCGGTGGCGTCCTTCGCCTTGTCCTCGGCGGCCTTCTGAGCCTCTGCCGCAGCATCGAGCTCGCTGCGCACGTCGGCAAGTTCCTTTTGGGCCTGCTCGAACTTGAGCTTAAAGTCGTTGTCGGCGGCTTCCTCACCGGCGCGGATAGCGGCTTCCACCATCTCGTCCTCGGTCATCGTCGCCTCCTTGTTGGAATCCTCTACCTGGTTCTCGGCAGCCTCGGCGGCCTCGGCCTCGTTGGCCTCGGTATCGTCGACGGCCTCTACGGGAATCTTCACGTCCTTCTCCTGAGAGTCAACGGGGGCGGCGCCAGTGGCGGCCGCCTCCGTGCGAGCTTTACGGGCGGACATGATTACTTGTCCTCGTCGTCCACAACCTCGTAGTCGGCGTCGACAACGTCATCGTCGGCAGGCTGGGCGCCGGCGGCACCGTCGGTCTGCTGCTGAGCGTCGGCGTAGACAACCTGGGCCAGCTCGTAGGCCACGGACTGCAGGGACTCGCCAGCGGCCTTGATGGCCTCGACGTCAGAGCCCTCGAGCGCCTTCTTGGCGTCGGCGATAGCGGTCTCGGCCTTGGACTTCACATCGGCGGAAACCTTGTCGCCCAGCTCGTTGAGGGTCTGCTCGGTGGAGTAGCACAGGCTATCGGTCTGGTTGCGGACCTCGACCTCTTCCTTCTGCTTCTTGTCCTCCTCGGCATGAGCCTCGGCGTCCTTGACCATACGATCGACTTCGTCGTCGGACAGAGCGGTGGAGCCGGAAATGGTGATCTGCTGCTCCTTGCCGGTGCCCTTGTCCTTAGCGGAGACCTTGACGATGCCGTTGGCGTCGATGTCGAAGGTGACCTCGATCTGCGGCACACCGCGGCGGGCAGCCGGGATACCGGTCAGCTGGAACTTACCGAGCGACTTGTTGTCGCGGGCAAGCTCGCGCTCGCCCTGGAGCACGTTGATCTCGACGCTGGTCTGGTTGTCGGCAGCGGTGGAGTAGACCTCGGTCTTGGAGGTCGGGATCGTGGTGTTGCGGTCGATCATCTTGGTCATGATGCCGCCCATAGTCTCGACGCCCAGCGACAGCGGGGTAACATCGAGCAGCAGGATGCCCTCGACGTCGCCGGTGAGCACGCCGCCCTGGACGGCAGCGCCGTCGGCAACGACCTCGTCGGGGTTCACGGACATGTTGGGCTGCTTGCCGGTCATGGTCTTGACGAGCTCCTGGACGGCGGGCATACGGGTGGAGCCGCCGACGAGGATGACCTCGGTCAGATCGGAGAGCTTGAGCTTAGCGTCGCGCAGGGCGTTGGTGACAGGCTGCTTGCAGCGCTCGAGCAGGTCGCGGGTGATCTTCTCGAACTCGGCGCGGGTCAGCGTGTAGTTGAGGTGCAGCGGGCCGGACTGGTTCATGGTAATGAACGGCAGGTTGATGGTGGTCTGCTGGGCGGCGGAGAGCTCCTTCTTGGCGTTCTCGGCGGCCTCCTTCAGACGCTGCAGGGCCATGGGGTCCTGACGCAGGTCGACACCGTTCTCCTGCTGGAACTTATCGGCCATCCAATCGATGACGCGCTGATCCCAGTCGTCGCCGCCCAGGTGGTTGTCGCCCGAGGTGGACAGAACCTCAAACACGCCGTCGGCGAGGTCGAGGATGGAGACGTCGAAGGTGCCGCCGCCCAGGTCGAAGACCAGGATGCGCTGGTCGGTGCCCTGCTTGTCCAGGCCATAGGCAAGAGCAGCAGCAGTCGGCTCGTTGACGATACGCTTGACGTTGAGGCCGGCGATCTTACCGGCGTCCTTGGTGGCCTGACGCTGGGCGTCGTTGAAGTAGGCCGGGACGGTGATGACGGCGTCGGTGACGGTCTCGCCCAGATACTTCTCGGCGTCGGCCTTCATCTTTGCGAGCGTCATGGCGCTCACCTGCTCGGCGGTGTAATCCTTGCCCTCGATGTCGACGACGGCACGGCCGCCCTGGCCCTCCTTGACCTCATACGGCACGGTCTTGATCTCGGAGGTGCACTCGGAGTACTTGCGGCCCATGAAGCGCTTGATGGAGAACACGGTGTTCTTGGGGTTGGTGACAGCCTGGTTCTTAGCGGCCTTACCCACAACGCGGTCGCCGTCGGCACGGAAGCCCACGACGGACGGGGTGGTGCGGTCGCCCTCGGCGTTCACGATAATGGTCGGAGAACCGCCCTCGAGAACGGCCATGGCGGAGTTAGTAGTACCAAGGTCGATACCAAGAATCTTACTCATTAGAAATTCCCTCTCTCTTTTGCGTTCGCGTCGCCTCGACGGTCTGTCGCGCGGCGCTTCGGCTTGTCTTTCAGGATGTAGTGTATCCCCTTATGGGCTGGAATATACAAAATCTAAGTCAATTCATATAAGATTTCTTATCTCTGAGAGTTTAGGTTCTCAAATGTGCAGGTAGATGCACTGTTTGAGTTCTCGGCAGATCTATTGAGATCTATGTAGAGTTGACTGAGGTGTGAGCCTGAAGCCGTACAGGGGGCCTTGGAGCGACCCCGGGGGAAGCGCGACCCAGTCTGAGCGTAAATTCCGGGACGCAGTTTCCGCCGGGCGGTCCAACCGGAAACCGTGTCCCGTTTTGGACGTGGATTACGGGATGCGGTTTCCGCAAACACGCTCAATCGCCCTATATTTCAAGTCACCTGTAGCTAACATTTGCGCAGCTCAACGGCCTCACCTGCATGTTTTTTAGTAAGCCGTGGCATACTCGGCGAACGGTATGAAGATGCCGGTCAGAGGGTATTGCAAACGGTCGCTCCCGTGGTATGTTTTTGCCCGAATCAAACCGACGCGCATCGCCTGTAGCGTCGGTCAACAGAGAGGAAACTACCATGGCTCATCCCGTAATTGATGCCGACGAGTGCATCGCTTGTGGCGTTTGCGTCGACTCCTGCCCCGCTGGCGTTCTGGAGCTCCAGGACGTCGCCACCGTCGCTGACGAGGACTCCTGCGTCGCCTGTGGCGCTTGCCAGGACGCTTGCCCCGCTGGCGCGATCACCGAGATCGTCGAGGAGTAACAACTCCCGCACTTGCACACTCAAAAGTACACCGTGCACAAAAAAGGAGGCCTCCGCATCGCCGCGGAGGCCTCCTTTTTTGTGCGGATAACCAATTAGGCACCATCGCAGGTTGAGCTCACGTCAGCGAAAACGTCCCTAAGCGAGCAAGGTGACGTGAAAGAGGAGGGAAGCGTACTTTGGTACGCGACCGACGATTGAACGTCAGATTGCCGCTTAGGGACGTTTGCAGCATCGGCTACGACAGATCGTCCTCGTAGGGCATCAGGTCTGCCAAATAGCCTTTCTCCTTGAGTATGGCCTCGATCTCGTCGAGGGTTTGCTCATCCTCTGCCGCAATGCGGTGGAAGTGATAGCCGCTCGTCACCGTTAGTAGTGGAAAGCTCTTGCCGCTCTCGATATCGTGCAGGTAGCGCTCAACATCGCGACGATTGCGAATGTCCAGGTCGGCCGTGATCTTACCGTACACGCGGTGATTGACGATCACGTTGAGCACGGCGCCGCCGGCGTCGACGATACTCGTGAGCTCATCGCCTGCCTGCTCCACGCTGTGGCGAACCTTGACCAAGCGCGTGGGCACGGCGGGGCTGCTGGGGGCCTCCTGCAGCACGTAGCCGCGGTTGGTTGCCACGACATCGTGCCCATCGGCGCGCAACAGGGCAATATCCTGAACCACGACCTGGCGGCTCACGCCAACCTCGCGGGCAAGTGCGCTGCCCGAAACGGGCTCCCTGGCTCCCTCGAGCACGCCCATGATGGCACGACGGCGCTCGCGGGCGTTCATTATTTACCGTCCAGCAGACGCAGGTGCTTAAGCGAGAGGTCGAGGATCGGGGCGGAGTGTGTCAGCGCGCCCGAGCTAATAAAGTCGACGCCCAGATCGGCCAGGGCGCGAATATTGCTGGCGTCCACATTGCCCGAACACTCAGTCTTGGCGCGACCGGCGATAAGCTCGATAGCGGCGGCCATGTCGTCGTGGGTCATGTTGTCGAACATGATGATGTCGGCGCCGGCTTCCACGGCCTCGCGCACCATGTCCAGGTTCTCGCACTCGATCTCGACCGTCGTGGTAAACGATGCATGGGCGCGCGCCATCTCAATCGCGCGCGCCACGCCACCGGCGGCGTCGATGTGGTTGTCCTTGAGCATGACGGCCGTCGACAGGTTGTAGCGATGGTTGCTGCCGCCGCCGATCTCAACCGCCGCCTTCTCGAAAACGCGCATGCCCGGCGTGGTCTTGCGTGTGTCGACAAGCACGGTCTTGGTACCCTCGAGCGCCGCTGCCATTCTGTGCGTATAGGTAGCGATACCGCTCATGCGCTGCAGGTAGTTGAGCGCCACGCGCTCGCCCGAAAGCAGCACGCGCGCATCGCCGCGCACCTGGCCCACGTGGTCGCCGGCGTGCACCTCGTCACCGTCGGCAACATCAAACAGCACCGAGCTCTGCGAATCCAGCAGCTCAAAGGTGCGGGCGAACACATCCAAGCCCGCGATGATGCCATCGGCCTTGGCGATGAGCTCCACCGTGGCGGGGCGCGCCGTGGGGCACACGCTCGCCGTGCTCACGTCCTCAAACGTAATGTCCTCGCGTAGAGCCTGCAGAATCAGATCATCGACGACGAGCTTCATGGTAATGGGATTCATGGTCTACTCCTCCACGGCCTGCGTGCCGGCGGCACGGGCCAAATCATCGATTGCCAGGGAGTCGGCGCTCAGGGCGCGATGACGCCCGTCGAGCGCGGGCTCGCCCGCCTGCTCCACGGCGAGCGACTCGCCGGTGCGCATGTACCACGCGGCGCGACGACCCCAGACCAGCGCCTCGAGCAGGCTGTTGGAAGCCAGGCGATTCTTGCCGTGCACGCCGTTGCAGGCCGTCTCACCGGCTGCGTAGAGCTCGGGCATCGAGGTGCGGCCGTCCTTGTCGACCCACACGCCGCCCATAAAGTAGTGCTGCGTAGGCGTAACGGGGATGGGCTCGTCCAAGATGTCGCGGCCGTCCTCCAAGCAGCGTGCGCGAATGTTGGCAAAGTGCCCGGTCACTACATCGCGCTCGACGGGGGCAAAGCTCAGCCACTCGTGCTCGGTACCGTCCCGCTTCATCTGCTCGCGAATAGCGGCAGCGACCACATCGCGCGGCTGAAGCTCGTCGGTAAAGCGCTCACCGGCGGCGTTGAGCAAAATCGCGCCCTCGCCGCGGCAGCTCTCGCTGATCAGGAAGGTGCGGCCTGGCTGCGGCGAGAACAGTCCCGTGGGGTGGATCTGCACGTAGTCCAGGTGCTCCATCTTAATGCCATGCTCCTGAGCGATGTAGCAGGCATCGCCCGTGAGCTGCGGATAGTTGGTCGAGTGGTCGTATATGCCGCCGATGCCGCCCGTTGCCCACAGCGTGTGGCGGGCATGGATCTTAAACGGCTCGCCGGCATGCGCGCCCTCGGCGGCATTTATCAGCTCGTCGGCGGGGCGGACCGAGTTGTCCTCGTCCACGGGAACGGCGACGACACCGGCACACACCGTGGCGCCGTCACGCTCGCCCGTCAGGATGTCGGTCATGGCCACGTGCTCCAAAATCTGCACGTTATCCAGTTTGCGAACGGCCTGAAGCAGCTTGGTCGTGATCTCCTTGCCCGTAATGTCGGCATGGAAGGCAATGCGGGGGCGGCTGTGCGCACCCTCGCGGGTAAAGTCGAGGCTGCCGTCGGCCTTGCGCTCAAAGTCCACGCCCATCGCCAGCAGGTCGTTGATGACCGAGCGGCTCGAGCGGATCATGATGTCGACGCTCTCGCGGCGGTTCTCGTAGTGGCCGGCGTGCATGGTGTCCTCAAAGAAGGCATCGTAGTCCGAGCCCTCGGGCAGCACGCAAATGCCGCCCTGCGCGAGCATCGAATCGCACTCGTCGACAGCGCCCTTGGAGAGCATGATCACGCGCGTGCTCGTCGGCAGATTGAGGGCCGCGTACAGGCCCGCCACGCCGCAACCGGCAATGACAACGTCGCACTCCATGTCGGGGTATTGTTTGGTTTCCACAGGAATCCTCTCCCTTGTTATGTGACATAAGGGACTGTCCCTCATGTCACATTGGCTTAGCGCGCCGCGTACTCGAGCATGCGGTCGAGCGTAAGTTTGGCCTGGTCGGCGGCCTCGTCCGACACGCCGATCTGCACCTCGCCCTCGCCCGTCTCCAGGCAGCGCACGAGTTTTTCGAGCGTGATGAGATCCATGTTGACGCAGGTGGGCTGCACCGCGGGGAAGTAGAACTTTTTGCCGGTGCCCTCGCAGCGGCGCTCGAGCTCGTAGAGCACACCGCGGACCGTCACGATAATGAACTCGCCCGCGTCCGACTCCTCGGCGTACTTGATAATGCCGGCGGTGGAGCCGATGTAGTCGGCCTCGGCCAGGACGTCGGCCTTGCACTCGGGATGCGCCAGCACGAGCGCGTCGGGGTGGGCCTCCGTCGCGTCGACGATCTGCTCGACGGTGATGATGTGATGGCGCGGGCAGTAGCCGTTGTTGAGGATGACGTGCTTTTGCGGCACCTGCTCGGCTACGAAACGGCCCAGGTTTTGGTCGGGAATGAACAGGATATGCTGCTGCGGCAGCTCGGACACGATCTTGACGGCGTTGGAGCTGGTGACGCACACGTCGCTCCAGCTCTTGATCTCGACCGTGGAGTTGACGTAGCAGACCACGGCCAGGTCGTCGCCGTACTCGGCGCGCGCCGCGTCGACCGTCTCGCGCTTGACCATATGAGCCATGGGGCAGTCCGCGCCCGGCTCGGGCAGCAGCACGGTCTTGGTGGGGTTGAGCAGCTTGGCGCTCTCGCCCATAAACTCCACGCCGCACAGCACGATGGTCTGCTGCGGCAGGCTTTTGGCGAGCTTAGCCAGGTAGAAGCTGTCGCCGACGTAATCGGCCACAGCCTGGACCTCGGGCGCCACGTAATAGTGTGCCAGGATCACCGCGTCGCGCTGGGTTTTTAGTTGCTGAATGGCCTCGACGAGCTCTGCGGGCACCAGTGCCGCGCGCTCCGTTGCCGTCGTTGCCGATGCCAGGCCGGCCGCAATGTCGCGTGCAAGCTCCGATGCATCCATGTTCGCGCTCTGTGCCATCAAGGCCCCTCTCTTTTGGCAAATCTTGGGGCTTTAGTATGACACCTAGGTTTACAGCTGACAAGACAGCTGTAAACCTAGGTGTAAAGTTGAAATAAAGATTCGGTTAGAGATAGCCCAGAGACGCTACGCGCGCCCGCGGCAAAACGTCGCCCCAGCGACAACGCCAATTACGCCGACAAGAAGGCAGACGATCCAAGTTGCAGACGTCACATCGCCTGTCGTCGGCAATACTGCCGTCTTGGGTTCACCCTTCTTACCCGTCTTGTTCACCGTAACAGTGGTCGTCGTGGTGACCGTGGTTCCTCCCGCAGGCTTCTTGTTATCCTCTTCGGCTTTGCCGCCGTCAACCTCAAAAGTAGTCGTAGCCGTGCCTGTATTAGAAACAATTGACAGTTCATGCTTACCCGAGATGAGCGTGGCAAGATACGAAGCCTTAAGCGTCACAATCGTGCTGCCCTCGCGAACCGTATAGTTGGAAGGACTGACCTCTTTGCCGTCAACCAACACCTTCTCGAATGCATCGTATGCAGCATTTGAACGGAATGTTGCGTCAGTCGCACCGTCGGCCTTCACCGTCTGGTTCTCGCCTTCGGTAATAGAAGGTGCGAGCGCGGGAATATCCTCGTCTCGATCGATATAGCCACAAACCGTGCATTTGTGAGCCCTATAGCCAGGTTCCTCCGCCGTAGGATAATCCTCGGTCACCCACGCAAAGGTATGCTCTTCGTCATCATAACGCCTGCCGGGGCACTCCATGTCATAGCACCAATGATAGTGGCCCTTCTCATCGTGATACCAATTGCCAGAGGAATGATGCACGTGCTGCGGCTTCACTTTCAATATGACAGAGATGTAAATCCCTTTGATCGCTTGACTGTTACAGTCATAGCGATAGTCGATTGAGTCCGAGTCCTCATCAAACGTCACAACGGTGCCGTCAATCGTACCGCCAGTTAAAGATCCAGCCACAATGTTGCTCGGATCGAACGAGCTCGACAGCGTCGCAAGATCAAATGTGCGGTCCTCGCCAAGCTCCACGGTATAGCTTTGGTACCCGAGATCAAATCGATTAAGCTCCGAAAGCTTGCTTAGATCCAGGTCAATCAGCCGGTTTCCTTCGCACCACAGCTCTTTCAGCTTGGTGTTGTGGCTTAAATCGAGCTCGGTAAGTTTGTTATTGACGCAGCTCAGAAACGTCAACTATTTGTTGTTGCTCAAGTCGAGCTCGGTAATGGCGTTTCCCTCGGCAGTCCCCGTACCGATAAACGTCATCCCGCAGTCTAAGTATGTCAGAGCGGTGTTCTTGCTGACGTCGAGCGACGTCAAGCTGTTGTTGCGGCGCAACGTCAACTTGGTAAGAGCCGGAGACCCGCTCAAGTCAAGTGCGGTCAGCCGAGTCCCCGCGACTATAAGCTCTTTGAGCTGAGCGAGGCCGTCCAGGTTGAGACTCTTGAGATGAAAACTGTCTATTGAGACTTTTTCCAAATTGCTATTGTTGCTGAGATCAAGCTCGGCACAGAATAATCCACTGCAGCCGAACTCCTTAAGTGCCGTAAAGTATTTGATGCCCGTCATGTCATTGATATGCTGATCATAGGTTTCGATCTTCGTGACCGCAGCAATCTCTTCGTCGCTCAGGCTGTCGTCGCCGTCGGTGTCGAAACCGCCAACGATCGTTCTGAACTGCTCATCGGGAAAGTTCGCCGCATCAATTGCGACACCCGCATCCGCATAGGCAGTAGTTGCGAACAACCCAAATGCAAGCAAGGCCGAAAACAGGACCGGCAACAAACGTTTTCTCATATTCACTTCTCCCCAACACCCGACGCATTGCCTTCGCGCGTATAGCGTTTGCGAATAGTGACAAACATCCTCGCTATACCAATTGCCGAATCGGCAGACGGCAGCAAATGACCTTCGAACGCCGCAAGCATCCGAGCGCTCCATGGATATCGCTTGATGCGCAAAACCACATTGCGCATCAAGCGATATCGATTTGAGCTTTGCAACGCGATTATATAAATCCAACCCAAGGCTTACGCCTGGCGCAATTGCCCCAGAGTCAGCTCGCCGACGCGGGCCCGCTACAGCGGAGCAGCCGCCGGGGTCAGCTGTTTGATGTAGGCCCACATGCGCTGCTTGGCGGCTTTGTCGGTGAGCGCAGCCTCAAAACCGTCGAGTGCAAGCACGCGACGACCCTGTACATGGGCGACCAAGCCGGGCTTGAGCATGGCGGTATCAAAGTCGTCGATTGCCACGAGCATGTCGGCATAGGTCTCGCGCATGGTATCGGCCGCGCGATCGTCCAGCAGCAGGACCGCCTCGGGGTCCAAGGCCTCAAGCGCCTCGCGGAACAGCTCGCACGGTAGGCCCTCGCCTGTCGCAACCGCTCCGTCACCCGCGCCGGCAACACTTGCCAGCACGCAGAAATCCTCTGGCGCGTAGCCGATGGCGCCGAGCGCCTTGCGCAGCGCGGCACCATCCGGACCGGCAGCCAGCTCGCCGCCCGCACGCTCGGCATCGTCTAAATCACCTTTTACCAGCACAATCGGCGAGCACGCGTTGCCCGCGATACGCACGCCGCGACCCACAAGCGATGCGAGCTCCTGCTCGGTCGCCTGGGCGATGGCTTCTTTTTTCTGGCTTTGTGACGTGGACATGCGCTCTCCAATCGTTTGCGTGCCCACCATTATATAAAAGAGCCGACCGCGAGTGCTTGCTTTGCGGGCCGCTGGGTATAAGCACGGTCGTACTGAGTTTTACGCGGCCGAGCCGCGTCGTATTATGGAGGTCACCATGGCTGACATTAAGCAGATTACCCCCGAGAACTTCGGCGCTGTCGTCAACGATAGCCTGCCCGTACTGGTTGATTTTTGGGCCCCGTGGTGCGGCCCCTGCCGCTCGCTCTCGCCCATCGTAGACGAGGTTGCCGACGAGCTGGCCGGCAAGTTGGCTGTGGCCAAGTGCAACGTCGACGACAACCAGGACCTGGCCATGAAGTTTGGCGTCATGAGCATCCCCACGCTGATCGTCTTTAAGAACGGCGAGGAGGTCGACCGCTCGGTTGGCGCCTTACCCAAGGCAAGACTTCAGGCACTGCTGGAGAAACATCTGTAATACGCTTGTTACTTGTCTGCCGTCCATGAGCGGTTTCGCACCGCTCACCGGAGTGCCAAACGCAAGGCATGCGACCACGGATAGTATGGTAGTTACAAACAGCCCCCAGTGAACGGGTGCGGGTCGCACAGGCTCGCACCCGTTTTCTTATGCAGCTGCGCGCAAAGCGGGCGTAGTAAAATCTGAACCACTGAACTGCCCCATACAAAAGGAGATTTCCCATGCATGATGTTGGAATGAACATGAGCCAGCTTGCCATGAGCGTCAAACAGGTCGACGACACGATCGAGCTCGCCCACGAGTGGAGCCATCAGCTGCTGCATGCAACCGAGAACTTTGACATGGAACGCATTGGCGCCAAGCTCGAGGCCGCCATGGCGGCACTCCACGAGGCGCACGACGCACTCGAGGGCTACGAGGAAGCCATCGAGGCCGACCATAACTCCGTTGGCTCCGTAAAGCTGGTGTAGCGTGGCCGAGCACGAGCACGCCTGCGATCACGAGCACGAGCATCCGCACGGGCCTACCGGCGACATGGGCTGCCGTTGCAGCGGCTCCGCCTCAGAGCTGGTCCGTTTTTCAGTCACCGCGCCCGACGACCTGCTGCGCCGCTTTGACGAGCAGATCGCGCGCCGCGGCGACGTGGCCAACCGCTCCGAGGCAGTGCGCGACCTGATTCGCGCCTCCATTGCCAAGGAGCAGATGCGAACACCCGACGAGCAGGTCATCGGGTCGCTCACCATGATTTACGACCATCACACCGGCGACCTGACGCGCCGCCTGGACGAGGTGCAGCACGACTACACCGACGAGATCGTATCGACCATGCACGTGCATCTGGATCACCACAACTGCTTGGAGATTCTGGCGCTTAAGGGTCGCGGCGAGCGCGTCTACGAGCTGGCTGACCGCCTGCTGGGCCTGCGCGGGGTTAAACACGGCGAGCTCACCTGCGCCGCCACCGAGCAGAGCTTGGGGCTGTAACAGCACACATTTCAACGAAGGAGGGTCGCATGCGACATGCGCATATCCATGTAACGGGCATCGTGCAGGGCGTCGGCATGCGACCGTTTGTGTATCGCGAGGCCATGGCGCACGGCATTTGCGGCTGGGTGCTCAACGCGGGCGATGGCGTGCATATCGAGGCGCACGCTCCTGGCGAAGCACTCGACGAATTTGTCGACGCACTTTCCGAGCATGCGCCTGCGGCGTCTCGCGTGGAGCGTGTCGAGGTTGTAGGCCTAGCACCCGGCGACTGGGACGCCGCTAACGAGCAGGGCTTTCGCATTGTGGCGTCGCAGGATCAAACCGCCCACACGACGCTTATCTCGCCCGACATCGCCACGTGCGATGACTGCCTGCGCGAGTTATTCGACCCCGCCGACCGACGCTTTCACTATCCCTTTATCAACTGCACCAATTGCGGACCGCGCTTTACCATCATTCGCTCGCTGCCCTATGACCGAGCGGCAACCTCGATGGATCGCTTTCCCATGTGCCCCACCTGCGCCGCAGAGTATGCCGACCCACTCGATCGACGCTTTCACGCGCAGCCCGACGCCTGCTTTGATTGCGGACCGCATATTACGTGGCGCGAGGCGGATCGCGGCGTTACACCAGCGGGTGTCGACGCGACACCAGCCGTCGGCTCCACGCGCGAGACCAGCGACGCCATCATCGAACGCTGCGTCGAGCTGCTGGCAGGCGGCGGCATCGTCGCCATCAAGGGTCTGGGTGGGTTCCACCTGGCCTGCGACGCCACCAACGAACGAGCGGTGTGCGAGCTGCGCCGTCGCAAGCGTCGCAGCAACAAGCCGCTTGCCGTTATGGTGCGCGGCCTTGCCGACGTCGGGCGCCTGTGCCACATCGATGGCGTTGAGCGCAACCTGCTGGCCGGAAGCGTTCGCCCCATCGTGCTGTTGCGCCGCCGCGCGGCCGGCAACGACGCCTACGGCTCCCCCGAGCTCGCGCCATCCGTCGCACACGACTTGCCCGAGCTTGGCGTCATGCTCCCCTACACCCCACTTCAACATTTGCTGCTCGCCGCGGCTGCAGCGCACGGTATGCACGCAATCGTCATGACCAGCGGAAACCTGAGCGAAGAGCCCATCGAGACCGACGATGCCCTTGCATGGGAACATCTCGTTGCCGCCGGCATCGCCGACGCGCTGCTCGGCAACGACCGCGCAATTCTGTCGCGCTACGACGACTCCGTGGTACGCGTAGTCGACGGCGACGTCATGCCCGTGCGTCGCGCACGCGGATATGCGCCGCAGCCGCTGTCGTTGCCGGCGCTCAACGGCACCACGCCCTGCGTGCTCGCCTGCGGGCCGCAGCAAAAAGCCACGATTGCACTCACGCGCGAAGGGACGAACGGCGAGGCAGTCTGTTTTGTGTCGCAACATATCGGCGATGTCGAAAACGGCGCGACTTTCGATGCTTGGAACGCCGCGCGCTCGCGTCTGGAAAACCTCTTTGACCTGGCGCCTGCCGCCCTGGCATGCGACATGCATCCCAGCTATCTGTCGAGCCAATGGGCGCGTGATCGGGCACGGGAGCACAGTCTGCCGCTTACCGAAGTCCAGCACCATCATGCGCACATCGCGAGCGTAATGGCAGAGGCGATTGCCGCAGGCCGGCTTGCGCCCGATGCACGTGTCCTCGGCATCGCCTTCGACGGCACGGGTGCCGGCACCGATGGCACCATATGGGGCGGCGAGTTTCTTATCGCCCATCTCGCCGATTTTGAGCGCGTCGCGCATCTGCGCACCTGGGCGCTTCCCGGTGGCGCCGCATCCGTACACGATGCCCGCCGCAACGCCTTTGCCCTGCTCAGCGAGCTCAACCTGCTCGAGCACCCGGGAGCCGTGGGGCTCTTGAACAGCCTTGACGAGCAAACACGCAACATAACGGCAACGATGATCGAGCGCGGCATCAACAGCCCGCGCACCAGCAGCATGGGTCGCCTGTTTGATGCCGCCGCCGCGATCCTAGGCATTTGCGGCCAGGCGACCTACGAGGGCGAACCCGCCATCGAGCTCGAAGCCGCCGCCTGGCGTGCACTGGACGGCGAAATCGCCCGTTTTCCCGACAACAACGTCGGCTATTTCGCATCTGGCCCATCGTGGTTGGACGGCCCCTATGTTCAGGACCAGAAAGCACTCTTTGAGGCGCTTTTGGAGGGAATTGAAGCCGGAGCGCCCGCCGGCAGGCTCGCGCTCGACTTCCATGTCGCCGTCGCGCGCTCCTCGGCACACATCGCCAGCGATGTCTGCGCGCGCGAGGGCATCGGCACCGTCGCGCTCTCGGGCGGCGTGTTCATGAACCGACTTCTGCTCCAGCTCCTCACCCGCGAGCTCAAAAGCGCAGGCCTTACTGTCCTTGTCCCCCACACCGTACCCGTCAATGACGGCTGTATCGCCTACGGTCAGGCGGCGGTCGCAAGCGCTCGTCTTGCGCAGATCGCATCGCAGTAGCTCGCCCTCACACGCCACTGTGCCCAGCCGTCTCACAGGCGTAACGCGTTTGCCCGCAAACCCCGCGAGCGCTACCATCAACTGATGGATAATTAGGCGCCTATCCAGCGCAAAACGTATAAAAGGGGAACATTATGTGCCTTGCCGTTCCCGGTAAAGTGGTCAAACGCGACGACGACCTTAAGGCGACCGTCGACATGATGGGCATCGAGCGCCCCGTTTCGCTGCGCCTCGTGCCGACGGCACGGGTAGGCGACTATATTCTCGTGCACGCCGGCTTTGGCATTCAGATTGTTGACGAGCAGGAAGCCCAAGAGACACTCGAGCTCGTCAATACCATGACCGAGCTGGCCGAAGAGGACCAGCTCGCCACCAACCCGGCCGAGGCATACTAGTGGCGGCGGCGCAGCCGGTTCGCTCCGGTATCGACTTTTCGGCATTTCGCGACCCCAAGCTGGCTCGCGAGCTCATCGATCGTATTCATGAGCTTGTCGGCAACCGCAGCATCAACCTTATGGAAATCTGCGGTACGCATACCGTGAGCATTGGCCGCTATGGCTTTCGCTCCATTATGCCGACGGGACTCAAACTGCTAAGCGGCCCGGGGTGCCCCGTTTGCGTCACCGCCAACCGCGACATCGATCACGCAATCGCGCTTTCCAACATGGACGGTGCCATCATCACCACCTTTGGCGACATGATGCGCGTGCCCGGATCGTCCACCTCGCTTGCCGCGCAAAAGGCAGCGGGGCGCGACATCCGCATCGTCTACTCTCCGCTCGACGCACTCGACATTGCCGAGCAAAATCCCGAACGCCCGGTCATCTTTATGGGTGTTGGCTTTGAGACCACAACGCCCACCATTGCCGCCGCTATCCTGGAGGCTGACGCGCGCGGGCTCCAGAACTTCTCGGTCTACTGTGCTCACAAGACCACGCCGCCGGCTCTGCGTGCGATCTCCAACGACCCCGAGACGACCATCGACGGCTTTATCCTGCCTGGTCACGTCGCTACCATCACAGGCCTGGCACCCTTTGGGTTTTTGGTCGATGAGTTCGAGACCCCCGGCGTAGTCACCGGGTTTGAGCCGGTCGATATCCTGCAGGGCATCTGCACGCTGGTCCAGATGGTTGTCGAGAACAGGCCCGCAATCGACAACGCCTACCGCCGCGGCGTCAATGCAGACGGCAATCCCGTGGCGCGCCAACTGGTCGAGCAGGTGTTTGAGCCGTGCGACACCACGTGGCGCGGACTGGGACCGATTGCGGCTTCGGGTCTTTCCATCCGACCCGAATTCGCGCGCTTTGATGCCGGCGCCCGCTTTGATGTGCCCGTTGAGGCGACGGTCGAGCCACGCGGGTGCCGCTGCGGCGACGTGCTGCGCGGAGCCATCACGCCGAGCGACTGCCCGCTGTTCGGCCACGCATGTACGCCCGAACACCCCGTCGGCCCCTGCATGGTGAGCTCCGAAGGCAGCTGCGCGGCGTACTTTAGATACCGCGACTAGCCCGGACGCCCCCGCGTACCGGCACCACCCACGATTGGAGTTTTCGATATGTCCCATAGCGTTACCGATAGCACCGTCCTGCTGGGCCACGGCTCCGGCGGCCAGATGATGAAGCGCATTATCGATGAGGTCTTTCTGGATGCCTTTGGGTCGCCCGAGCTGCTTGCAGGCAACGATGCCGGTGTCGCCGCACTGCCCGCAAGCGGGCGAATCGCCATGTCGACCGACAGCTTTGTGGTAACGCCGCAGTTCTTCCCCGGCGGCAATATCGGCCGCCTCGCCGTATGTGGAACCGTCAACGACGTCGCGACCTCAGGCGCTAACGTGCGCTACCTCTCATGCGGCTTTATCCTCGAAGAGGGCTATCCCATGGATAAGCTGCGCCAGATTGTGCAAACCATGGCCGAAACAGCGCGCGAGGCGGGCGTGGCGATCATCACCGGCGACACCAAAGTGGTTGAGCGCGGCGGGGCCGACGGTGTCTACATCAATACCGCCGGCGTGGGCGAAGTGCCCGCGGGCGTAGCGCTCAGCGGTGCCAACTGTCGGCCCGGCGATGTCATCCTGGTGTCGGGTACGCTAGGCGACCACGGCATCGCCATCATGAGCCAGCGCGAGGGCTTGGCGTTTTCGAGCAACATCGGAAGCGACGCTGCGCCGCTCAATCATCTGATTGCCGACGTGCTCGCCGCTGCCCCCGACACCCGCTGCTTCCGCGACCCCACGCGCGGCGGCCTGGCATCCACGCTCAACGAGTTTGCCCAGGCCAGCGGCGTTGCTATGGAGATCGACGAGGATACCGTGCCCGTGCGCCCCGACGTGCAGGCGGCATGTGAGATGCTCGGCTACGATGTGCTGCAGGTGGCAAACGAGGGCAAGATGGTCGCCGTGGTGCCTGCTGAACAGGCCGATGCCGCGCTGGCCGCCATGCGCGCCGCCCGCTACGGCGAGAATGCCGCCATTATCGGTCGCGTGCTGCCGCTTGCCGAGGACGCCCGCCCCGCTGTGCGCGTGCGCACCGGCTGGGGATCGACCCGCATCCTCGACATGCTCGTAGGAGAGCAGCTGCCGAGAATTTGCTAGCGGCTGCTCTGCAAGCTGCTCAGCATCCGGCCACAATCGGCCCGCCCATTTTCACTGGGACGTTGGCCCACTCAAACTGCGGGGAGATGGAAGGGCCCTCCTGCCGAGCTGATCGGTAGGAGGGCCCTTCGCTTTGCAAGACCATACTCCTTGCAGTATTTACCTGGTAGGCAGAGGCTCGCTACGCCGCGCGGCGTTTGGTGTAGACAAACCAGCCGCCGACGGCCCCGATACCGACGATGCCCACGGCAACGCCAGCGATAGCAAAGCCGTTTGGACCCGCGTCCGCAGCCTTGTTGGCGGCGCCGGCGCTCAACGCGGCGGTCTTGCCGGACGTACCCGACTTTTTGCCGCTCTTGTCTGTCTTACCGGCGACGGAAGACTCCGTCAAATCCTTCTTGCCGGATTCAACCTCGTCCTTGGAATCGCCAGCTGCCTTGGCGCCCTCGCGCGAGGAAGCACCGGCCATCTTGGCGGCCACAGGAGCCATTACGCCCGCAAAACCGCCGGTCCCGTTGCCGGCACCGCCGTCCGACCCGGCACCCGGCGTCAGGACGCCCGGCGCCACCGTGGGCTTCTGCGGGTCCTTGCTGCTCGAGCCCTTGCCCGCCGTCACGGCCGTCTTCCAGGCAATCGTCTCTCCCGAGGAGACACGATATGTCGTGAGCGCGCGGAGCGCCTGCTCGGTCGCCATGGCGTTGGCCGCGCCGCCCTTGCTGTGCGCATAGCCGTTGCCGCCGTCCACGCGGTACAGGTCCAGCGCGCAGACCACGTTGGTCACAGCATTTGCAAACCCGTTGACGGGGTTGGCCGGGTCTCGGTCGAGCGAAAGCAGCGCGAGGATCACCTGGGCATTGGCCTCGGCAGAGCCGAAGTCACAGGTACCCGCGCTCATCCTGCCCTTGAGGTAGGAGAGGCCGTTCTCGATGGCAGCATCGACCTTGGTGTCGCCCGCATAGGGCGCCACGGCCTGGATCGCCATGGCCGTCAGGTCCACGTCGCCCAGCCGCGTACCTTCCACAGCGTCGCCGCTACCGAGGAGCTCACAGACGGCGTCCACGAGGCTCGCGCGCGTCCAGGCGGAACCGGCGGGCGCATCCGAGCCGCTCGCATTGAGCGCCATCAGTGCGAAGATCTTCTCGTTGGCGCGCGTCATATCGGTGCGGCCGCAGATGAGCTCGACCAGGTTGACGCCGTCATAGTCGGTGATGTCCTCGCCGATGGCGGAGAGAGCAAGCGCCACACGCTCGGTCTCAGTCAGAGCGCAGGTCGCACTCCCCCACTCGGCCTTGTGCTCGGCCAGCGAGGCGCGGTAGTTATCGAGCAGTTTGGAATCGATCTTGCGGCCCGCCTTGGCAAAGTCGTAGATCTCCCACTCGTCGCCATACTGGAAGGCGTCGGAGCTGCGGCGCGCGTCGATGAACGCAGCGGCAGCATCGATGCCCGCCGAGGCGGACTCACTCGTGGCGGGGCTCGCGGCCACACCGGCCACGGTGATGGTAAGCGTCACGGGCTCGGCACCGGCAGTCGTGTCCACCGGCGTACCCGTCGCGACCACCGTGCCGGCCGAAAGCGCCGTCACCATGTAGTCGCTCGAGGCCACGTACAGGCCGTCGTCGGGAGCGCCGTCGACGTGCTTCCAGGCGCCCTTCTCGTTGCGGTCGATGCTCACAATACCCGAGGCGTCCTTGTCGTCGAGCGTCTTGAACGACCAGGTGAGGCCGGGCTCGGTCACGCTCCAGCCATCCGCGTCGTTCTTACCGGTAAAGGTCAGGTCGAGCTTTTGCGCCGAGCCGGCCTTGAGGTAGAGGCTGCCCGTACCGGCCGTCACGCTCGTAAGCGGATTTTGGTAGGCATAGGTCACGTCGCACGACGCGCTGATGGCCTTGCCCTCGGCGTCCGTGTCGGGCAGCGTCGCGGTAAACGTGGTGGCGCCGGCCTTGTACGCCGTGTAGCCAATCTCGCCCGCGGTGGTGTAGGCTGCCACGGCAGGGTCGCTGCTCGTCACGGTAAAGTTGTCGCGGTTGGTGGCGTTGTCGGGCGTCACCACCGGGCGCGCGTGATCGGTCAAAAACGCGCCGCGCTCGGAGAGTGGGCTGCGGCCCTGCAGGTAGACGGTGGCGCCGTCCTCGTTATAGCCCATCGAGATGGACGTGGCGGCCACGGCTTCTGACGTCAGCGTCACGCTCTTGGAGCCGGCGCCCGCAGATGCGGCGTCGCGCGGGGTAACGGTGATCGTGGCACTGCCGGCATGCTTGAAGTAAAAGCAGGCCGAGTAGTCGTTGCTGTAGATGGTCGTAGGATCGCTCGAGGCAAAGTGGAAGCGGCTGAACGAGACGGGCACGTACTCGCCCTTATCGGCGTCGACGTAATGCACGCGAATCTCGAGGTTGCGCACCTCGGAGCCCTGGACGGTAGCCGCACCGTCGGTCACGTTGCTCACGGTGCCGTCGGAGGCACGATACCACAGCTCAAAGTCGTCGAACTGTTTGGCCTTGGCCTTGATCTTGATGGTAGCCACGGTCTGCTCGGAGCCATCGGCCTTGTGCTCGGTGGCGGTCACCGTGCCGGTAGCGTTGTCGTAGACATAGAGCTCTCCCGTGGACTCGTTGATGCCGATGTTGCCGCGGTTGGCGTCATCGGTGCCCCAGGTGATGGTGCTCGTGGCCGGGACGCCCTTAAGTGCAAAGACGCCAAGTTTGCGGTAGGCGTCCACAGCATCAGGCGAAACCTCGAGCATATGGCCGGCAACCGTCTGGCTGGTGCCGTCGTTGGCCGTGAAGCTCACGGTGTAGGCGTCCTCGGGCGTGGTGTCCTCGGGCGCCTGGTAGCTGTTGCCCGAGCCAAAGACCGGCGTGCCATTTTTATCGATACCCCAGCTGCTGCCGTTGGCGCCGCAGTTGGCGTTGATAAGATCGGCGAAGGCATCGGTGGCCATGTCAGCGGGGTCGACAGCATAGGAGTTGACGAGCGCCGAGGCGGGAGCGCCCATCTTGTTGGTGAGGAATGCGCCCCAGTAGGTGTTGACGAGCTGGCCCGCGCTATAGGTCGCGAACAGCGCGCCCGCCGTGCCCTTGGAGGTCGAAACGCAGTTGGACACGATGCCGCCGTCGAGCGTGCGCGCAAAGCCCGCTACGCCCTTGCCGGTCACGCTCGTGGAGCAGTTGAGCACGGCGCCCTGAACCTTGTTGCCCAGGGGGCCGAACGCCTTGCCGTCCGTCGCTTGCTTCAGTTTGCCGGCAAATGAGATGTTCTGCACCACGCCCGTGGAGGCAACTCCGCCCATGAGCGACTTCACGCCACCGCCGTTGGCGAAGGTGATGATGTGGCCCTGGCCGTCGAGTGTGCCCGCGAGTATGCCCATGGGGGCAAAGAAGTACTCGTCATCGATGGTAATGTCGTTGTCGAGAACGTAATAGGCGTCGGCGTCGGCGGGTTTGAACTTGTTTTCGAGGTCGCTCTGCGAGCTCAGGTGCACTACGTTCTGTGGCTGAGCCACGGGCTCGGTGGGCTTGGGCTTCTCGAGCGCGGCAATGGCATCGGTGAGCGTCTTGGTTGCGGCGTTGACCTCGGCCTGCTTGGCGTCATCGTTGGCGTAGACGTCTTGAGCGCTCACAAGGGCCTCAGCGAGCTTCGACCAG
Source organism: uncultured bacterium (assembly GCA_905214465.1). Taxonomy (GTDB): domain Bacteria; phylum Actinomycetota; class Coriobacteriia; order Coriobacteriales; family Coriobacteriaceae; genus Collinsella. The sequence goes on along the minus strand of CAJMMD010000002.1, from coordinate 17,467 downwards.
CTCTCGGCCGTGTAGTCGTTCTCGATCTTGGCGTTGGCATCGTCAATCGCAGCCTTGAGGGCATCCTTGTTCACGACGACCGCAGCGTCGCCCGAGATCAGCACAGGCAAACCGCCCTGCGCAGACCAGGTAAAGCCGGTGGCAGGGGCATCGGTGTTGAGCTTATCGACCGAGGCCTGGGTCTTGAGCTCGTCGGTTGAGATTTTGCTACCGAAGGAAGCATCAACCTTGTAGCCGCACGCCTGATCGCCCGCAGTGAACAGATTGTTGGCCACGGTGCCAGACTTATACCAGGCAACGAGGCCGTAGCCGCCAAGGGGCATGCCGCTGAGGCTGCCGGCGTAATACGAGTTGAGCACCGAACCGCCATCGAGCGTGCCTACGAGACCGGCAGCGGCAGCGAAAGTCCAATTGTCGTCAGAGGGGCTTGCCGTCGACCAGCACATTTGCACGGTACCCGAGCATGTGGTGGCGATAGGACCGTCGATGCCAGAAATCAACATCGAACCCGTCACGCCCAGATTCTGCACTGTACCGGTCACACTCTTCGCCAACGCCTTGCCGTTGAGCACGATGCTATGGCCCTGGCCATCGAGCGTACCGGCCACGGTCTCGATCTGTTGGTCAGCCTCAAGGCTGATATTCGCCGCGAGCTTCACGACAGCCCCGGCCTCGATGGTGGTGGGCAGCTCATCGGCAGAAGAGACCATCACAGTCTCGCCGGCCTTGGCGACACGCACGTCACGTGTCTGCTGAACATCGGCGTCGTCATCGTCGACGTTCACCGCGGCGGCGTTCTGCTCGTCCGCACTCAGCATGGCGGCAAGCCCCTCATCGGCAGACGGAGCAACGTCGGATCTTGCCTCGTCCGCCGACGCCTCGGCGCCTTCAGCACCCGTCTGCTCGTCCGAAGTGAAACTCGACTCGTCGGCATTCTCGGCAGCATCCGCCTGCTGCGAGGCCTGGGCCTGCGCCTGCACAGCGATCTCTGCCACGCCCTCGGCAAATGCCGACGTACCCGGCATCGACCAGACTAGCAGCACCGAGAAAGCAGCGGCCCCCAGGCGCTTGAGCATAATGTTGTTTCGCGTCACCCGTTCTCCTTCTTTCGCGAACCTGCAATAGAGCCATGGCGAAGAAGGCGGGACAGGCGATACCCCGGCAGCACAAAGGCGCACGCCAGCCACCCTATCGGCAGCAAAACACACGCTCAGCAGCACCCCTTGTAGACCGGAATCCAGCGGCAAACAGAAAGGCCCTCGGTTTCGAGAAGAGCGCGGGCAGGTAATCTGGCTCGCGGGCGCGCCCGCACACAGTAACCGCCTTGCTCGGGATTCTCACCCGATTCCCCTTTATGCGCTCGCGCGCACCCGTGCTCCGGCTTCTATTTTTTAACGGAGGAAGTGTACGTTACCGCAGATAAATCGGTCAATGCACTACACAAAAACCGCCATATCCGAGCCATATGGCTCCCGGATAACCGCCTATAGGCAGCCTCTATCGCCACCAGGCCGCTGACGAACCAAACCCGCCCACAAGATTGAGCGGCCCGAATGCCCCCGCGGGACTTTTGACCCGCCCATTCCCGGCTGGGCGGCACGCGCTATTATGGTTGCCGCTTGCGTGAGCTATATAGATGGGAGCGTACCTATGGCAGCTTTTTCCACCGTGATCTTTGACCTTGACGGCACTATCCTCAACACGCTCGAGGACCTGGCAGCCGCCGGCAACCACACCTGCGAGATGCACGGCTGGCCCACGTTTGCCGTGGACGAGTACCGCTACAAGGTGGGAAACGGCATGCTCAAGCTGGTTGAGCGCTTTATGCCCGCCGAGTATGCGGGCGACGGCCGTATGTTTGAGCAGACGCTTGCCGAGTTTAGGGCTTACTACGGCGAGCACAAGGAGGACCACACCGCCCCCTATGCCGGCACGATCGAGATGCTCGACCGCTTGCGCGCCGCGGGTGTGCAGCTTGCCGTACTCACTAACAAGGACCACGTCTCGGCGGCTCCGCTTATCGAGAAATACTTTGGTTCCGAGCGCTTTGCGCTGGTGCAGGGCCGTGTCGATGCGTTTCCGCCCAAGCCCGAAGCACCCGTCACGCTGCATGTGATGGAAGAGCTGGGTGCCGATCCGGCAACCACGCTCTATGTGGGCGATTCCAATGTCGATATCCTGACCGGCCACAACGCCGGCCTTAAGAGTGCGGGCGTCAGCTGGGGCTTCCGCGGCCGTGCAGAGCTGGAAGCCGCCGGCGCCGACTACGTGGTGGACACCCAGGCAGAGCTCGCCGCGCTAATTCTGGGCGAATAACCGCTCATCCCTCCTACGGGTAGCTAATTTGGGACGGGACTCTTTTAGCTGCCCCCCGCACCAAAGAAATGTCCCCCAACTGCCGGCAGAAAAGGAACGTCCCCAAGTGCCGCCCCAATGACTACCATGGCAACGCCGCAGGTAGAGGACGGACAGCGAGCGGGCACCAGAGCGAACAAATTGGCATGAAAAGAGGACGGCATAGACCTTCTGGTCATGCCGTCCTCTTTGAATGACAAGTTGTCGCTCTGGTGCCCGCGCAGCGTCGAGCAGTTACGCGGTTCGTAGAACCGCGTAACTCCCCTAGTTCATCATCGCATTCATCATCTCGGTGGTTGCGGAATCGTCAGCAGACCACTCGCCATCGTCATTGGCGGTGTACTTGAAGGTAACCTTGGTGTCCTTGGTCTTAGCGGCCTTGGTCACGTCGACCATGACCTGGCCGGCCATCTTGTACAGGTCGTCCTCGGAAGGCATCGTATCGAGCGCCGCGATCTTCTCCTGATACTGGGTGGCGAAATCTTCAACGATCTTGTTCATGGACTTGCAGGTAATGGTGACATCGGCAGTCGCGGTGCCCTTGTCCTCGTCGACCGTCACATCGCCGATCTTGTAGTCAAAGCCCTCGAGATAGCTCTTGGCATACTCCTTGGGATCGATACCCAGCTGCTCAAACTCGTCGCCCGAAGCCTCTTCCAGACCGGAAAGGAAGTCATCGCCGCCGTTCTTGATCTCGTCGAACTGGCTCGTAAGGTCGTTGGTGATGAGCTCCTCCACCGAAGGCCCTCCGCAGCCGGAAAGCAGGACCACGCACGCAACCAAGACGGCCATGAGGGGCGCAAGCAGCAGCTTCTTTTTCATGTTGTTCCTCCAAACAAGCGGCGCCGCGTTCCCTGCGCAGCGCACGTCGTAACAGCAAGTCCATATTAGCGGCCAGGCCCAACCCCCTGCGTCACAAAAGCGCAGGCGGCTCAATTTGACGAACGAACGGCCTATAAAGCAAGCCCCCTGCAATAAAATGCGCCCACTCGGCCCATTAAAAAAGGGCGGCCGGATAACCCGACCACCCTTGCACATCCTTATGTTGTCGCAGTTTACTTGCGGACGACCTTAACGATGGCGTCGCCGGCGGCGACAGCGGAGTCGGCCTCGACGGCGAGCTCAACGTCGGCAAACTCGGCGGTGTTGGACACGGCCACGACGACGCAGTCCTTGTAGCCGGCAGCGGCGATCTTGGCGCGGTCGATCTTGAGCATGGGCTGGCCAGCCTTAACGACATCGTCGGCCTTGACGAAGCCCTCGAAGCCGTCGCCGTTCATGTTGACGGTATCGACGCCAACGTGCACCAGAACCTCGATGCCGCTATCGGACTGCAGGCCCACGGCGTGACCCATGGTGACGGTCACCTTGCCGTCGCAGGGAGCGTAGACCAGATCGTCCTCGGGCCACACGGCGCAGCCCTTGCCCAGAACCTCGCCACCAAAGACGGGATCGGGCACGTCGGCCATCTTGATGACCTTGCCCTTGACGGGCGAGCACAGCACGTCGGCGCCGGCAGAAGCAGAGATGGAGGCCGGAGCAGCGGCAGCCGCGGGCTCAGCCTTCTTCTTGAACATGTCAAACAGACCCATACGTTTTCTCCTCTTGATTCAGCGCAACGTTATGCGCATGCCTATGGTGATTATAGTGCCAAATGGTTCAAATGCTAAGGTGGGGACTCGAATCACGAGCCCATCCCAAGGCTTTTCCCCGGTGGCACCCATCTTGTCGATTAAGCCAGGCCCTCGGCACCGTTGGACTTGATGATCTTCTGGTAGGCGAAGAAGCTGTCCTTGCGGCGGCGCTCGTAGGTGCCGGTGCCGTCATCGTACTTATCGACGTGGATAAAGCCGTAGCGCTTGCGCATCTCGCCGGTGCCGGCCGAGACCAGGTCGATGGGACCCCACCAGGTATAGGCGATCAGGTCGACGCCGTCCTCGATGGCCTCGCCCATGGCTTTGACATGGCTCTGGAGGTAGGCGATGCGGTACGGGTCGTGGATGGAGCCGTCCTCCTCCACCTCGTCGTAGGCGCCCATGCCGTTCTCGACCACCATCAGCGGAATCTCGTAGCGGGCGTAGATCTCGTTGAGGGCGATGCGCAGGCCCGTCGGGTCAATCTGCCACCCCCAGTCGGTGCTCTCGAGGTAGGGGTTCTTGCCGCCAAAGGCCATATTGCCCTCGGTCATCTCGTGGTCCTTATGGGTGCCCACGGTGCCCGACATGTAGTAGCTAAAGGTGTAGAAGTCAACCTTGCCGTCGGCGATGTCCTGCAGGTCGCCGTCGGCGATGTTAAGCTCGATGCCGTTCTCGGCCCAGAAGCGCTTGGCGTAGAACGGGTACTTGCCGCGCACCTGCACGTCGGAGCAGTACCAGTTCATGGTGTTCATCTCCTGCTGGGTGGCAAGGACGTCGGCCGGGTCGCACGTGGCGGCATAGGACAGGATAAAGCAGTCCATGTTGCCCATCTTGAGCTTGGGGAAGTGCTCGTGCGCATAGCGGATGGCGCGACCGCTCGCCACAAACTGGTGGTGGAGGGCCTGGAAGCGCTGCTGCGGAGTGGTGTGGGCGCCGGAGGCCGGGCCCTCGTAGCCGCGAATCATGCTGGTCTCAAAGAGGTTGCCCAGGTCCAGGGTGCCACAGTTGATCTCGTTGAAGGTGAGCCAGTAGGTCACCTTGTCGTGATAGCGCTCGAGCACGGTCTGGGCATAGCGCTCAAAGAAGCCGATAAGCTCGCGGCTCTCCCAACCGTTGTACTTCTCGACCAGGGCATAGGGCATCTCGTAGTGGCTAAGCGTAACAAGCGGCTCGATGTTGTGTGCGCGCAGGCAGTCGAAGACGCGGTCGTAGAAGGCAAGGCCGGCCTCGTTGGGCTCGGCATCGTCACCGTTGGGGAAAATGCGGCTCCAGGAGATGGACATGCGGAACATGGTAAAGCCCATCTCGGCAAAGAGCGCGATGTCTTCCTCGTAGTGATGGTAGAAATCGATACCGTCGTGATTGGGGTAGAAGCGGTTGGGGTCGATGTCGAGCGTAATCTGACGCGGCTCCTTGTAGCTGCCGCCCAGGAAGTGGTCGTCTACGCTGGGGCCGCGGCCGTCAACGTTCCATGCGCCCTCAAACTGGTTTGCGGCCGTGGCGCCGCCCCAAAAGAATCCCTCGGGAAATCCCATATGTGCCTCCTCGCAGCGGGTTTTATGTGCTGAGCTGAGTATCGCGCGCGCCCGAGCGCCCAAGGCGCGGAGGCGGCGCATTGGACACTTCTTTTCGCCCCAGCGCGTCCGCCGGCTGACACTTTTTGATACCGAGGTCTAGACGAGGCAAAAATCGACCTGACGGCCACCCTCCAACCCGGGTGGATGAAACGAAACGACCTATTTAGATGTGGCATATCGATAGCTAAAAGCCCGCCCCGCCTTGCTCATCCACGGTATGTTGCCGGCGTGCAGCCGTAGGCGGTGCGGAACTTGCGATAGAAAAAGCTCATGTTCTCATAGCCAACGGCACGCGCCGCCGCCTCGGCCGTGGCACCCGCGCGCAAGAGCTCCGCGGCACGCGCGAGCCTGCGCTCCTGGACCAGCTGTCGGTAGGTCTTTCCCACATGCTGCTTGAGCAGCGCCGACGCGTAGTTAGGGCTCACATGAAAGCGTGCCGCCATCTCCTCGAGCGAGCAGGTGGCAAACGAGCGCTCGATGTAGCCGAGCATCCCTGCCACGAGCGAGGCCGCGCGCCCCGACTCATCGCGCCCCGCCGCCGCGCCGCGCACGAGCTCGTGCTCGTAGCAATCCATGAGCTCGGCCAACAGAAGCTGAAACAGGCGCAGAACGATCTCGGCGCTGTTGAGGCTCGGCTCGTAGCGTTCGCAGAGCATCTCCTGCATGTAGCGCCGCACGCGCCGGCTCTCCCCGCAGCGAAAGCGCACGTGCCCGCGATGGTCGGTCTCGCTGTTGAGCGCGTTGAACAAAAACCGCGAGACCGCGCTCTCGCGCGAGAGGCTCGCCTCGAGGCCGCGCTGCAAAAAGGTACGTGAAACGGTCATACTTAGCATGATGTCATCCTCGCCGAGCGCCGCCACCGCGTGCGGGCAGGCGGCATCGAGCAGCAGTACCTCGTTGCGTTCGAGCACGAGCTTCTCCCCCGCAACCGTCTGCGGACAGCGCCCCCGGTACACATAGCTGATCTCAACGTAGTCGTGCACATGCTCGGGTACCGCGTTAAAGCGCGAGTTTCTCCTGATCATCAGGCCAGCTGGCATTCCGGCCTGAGCATATTCCGCCCCCATCTGCCCGATCTTTCGCACCGACCGTCCATCGACCTCAACGCGCTCGGTCATGATCGACCAGTCAAAGGGAGCCTCGTCCCTATATCGCCTCTCGCTGGCGCTCAGCTCGCTCAGCCGGCGCTCGAACTCCAAGATCTCCATGGCCCCACCAATCGTTGATTCGGTCATATTCTGTCGTGATTTGGATATTAGCACGCCATCGCCCGCACGCCAGAATGGAGTCATGCAACATACGCTGCCCACCATCGGCTTGCAAGGAGGATCCATGACCGCGTACTACCAGCAGGTGCTCAACGGTGCCTATGACAACCACGTGCTCCCGTTTTTGTGGATGAAGGGCGAGGACCAACAGACCATTGCCGAATATCTGGAGAAGATTGCCGGCGCCGATATCCACGAGGTCTGCCTCGAGAGCCGCCCGCATCCCGATTTTTGCGATGAGGGCTGGTGGCGCGACCTGCGCTTTGTGATCGACACGTGCAAGCAGCTGGGCCTCAAAATCTGGATCTTAGACGATGCGCACTTTCCCACCGGATACGCCAACGGCGCCGTCAAGGAGGCGGCGCCCGAGCTCCGCAAGATCGTTCTCACCCACCGCACCATCGACGTGGTGGGCCCCACGCCGCAGGCGAGCATCGCGCTCACCAACATGTTCGACAAGACGGAGCGCTTCTATGGCGTAACGTTTATGCAGGAAGGGCGCACCGTCGAGGTCGAGCACCGCGTAATCGAGGACGAGCACGGCATGCCCTGCCGCTTGGTCTTTGACGCACCGGCCGGCACCACGCAGGCGTGCGTGATGTTCACGAGCGGCAAGACCTCCTACAACGAGGACTACATCAACATGGTCGACCGTGCCTCGGTGGCGCAGCTCATCGATGCCGTGTACAAGCCGCACTTTGCGCATCTGGGCGATGAGTTTGGCAAGACCATCCTGGGCTTTTTCTCCGATGAGCCCGGCTTTGCCAACGAGAAGGGCGTCACCGGCGCCAACGGCATCTCCGACACACTCATCGGTAAGGCCACCGCGCCCCTGCCCTGGTCGGCCGAGCTCGAGCGCCGCCTGCGTGCGGCGCTGGGCGAGCGCTACCTGGACGAGCTCCCGCACCTGTGGGATCGCAAGGACGCCGGCGCGCACGTGCGCCACGCGTACATGGACATTGCGAGCACGCTCTACAAGGAGTGCTTCTGCGACCAGCTCGGCGACTGGTGCCGCGCGCACGGCGTGCAGTATATCGGCCACGTGATCGAGGACAAGGATTGCCACGCGCGCCTGGGTGTGGGCGCCGGCCACTACTTCCGCGCCGTGGGCGGTCAGGACATGGCGGGCGTGGACATCGTGATCAACCAGCTCATCCCCGGCATGGACCGGGGGCTCCACTCCTACGGCCGCGGCGTGTGGGACCTGGAGTTCTACAACTACGTGCTGCCCAAGCTGGGCTCCTCGGCAGCGCATCTCGACCCCAAAAAGCAGGGCTGCTGCATGGCCGAGGTATTTGGCGCCTTTGGCTGGCATGAGGGCCTGCGCGAGATGAAGTGGATCGCCGACCACGTTATGGTGCGCGGCGTCAACTGGTTTGTGCCACACGCCTTTAGCATGGCCGCCTTCCCCGATTTCGACTGCCCGCCGCACTTTTACGCGCACGGTCAGAACCCCCAGTTTGCGCACTTTGGCAAGCTCATGAGCTACATGAACCGTACGGCGAGCCTGCTGAGCGGCGGGCGCGCAACGACCCCGGTGGCGCTTCTCTACCATGCGGACGCCGAGTGGGCAGGCGAGGCGAACTTTATGCAGCATGCCGCCTCCGAGCTTATGCGCGCGCAGGTCGACTTTGACATCGTGCCGGCAGAGGCATTTGAGGACGCAGGGCGCTATGCCGTTGAAATTGCCGCAGACGGTAGCGGCTTTGGCGTGAACGGCCAGGCATACCGCTGCCTGGTGATGCCCGGAGCCGAGTTTGTCGGCGGAGCCGTGCTCGACTTTGCTGCGCGTGCCGCAGCCGCAGGTGTTGCCGTGTACGCGCTGGATGAGTTGCCGAACAAGCGCTACGACGGTGACACTGCAGGCCGCGAGGGCTTTGCCTCCCTGGATGCAGCCGCGGTCGCCGGCATCAAGCTCCTGGCGACCACCGAGCTCGCAGACACACTTGCCAACACCGGCATGCAGACCGTGGTTTGCGCCGCGCCCCAGCCCTGGCTGCGCGCACTGCGCTACGAGCGGGCGGGCGAGAGCTATCTGATGCTCGTCAACGAGCATCCCAAGCAGGGTATCTCCACTCAGATTGCGCTTGCCGACGGCACACCCGTTGCAGGCGCGCGCCTCGACCTGCTCAACGGCACCGAGCCCGCCGCCTTTGACGGCACGCTTGAGCTCGCGCCCTACGAGAGCTGCATTGTGGTGCTCGGGGCCGAGGCGCCCGCTGCCGCCGAGCGCGGAAACTCCGATGCCGAGCGTGAGGTCATGCGCGTTGACGGCCCCTGGAACGTCTCCTTTGCCACGCCCGACGCCGATGCCACGCACCTGGTCTTTGACGAGGCCGTCGAGCTTGGCGACCTGCACGATCTTTCCTGCGCCGAATTCCCCGGCAAGGCAGGCACTTTCCGCTACCAGGCAAGCTTTGCCGTTGCTGAGAACCTCGCCGGCGCCGCGCTCGACCTGGGCGAGGTCTTTGAGACCGCCACGGTCGCACTTGACGGCGCGGATCTGGGCTGCCGCATCTGTCCGCCCTACCGCTTTGAGCTCGGCACCCTTGCCGCCGGTGAACATGCGCTCACAATCGATGTAATCAACACCCTCGACCACGCCATCCCCGACATCTTCGCCCTCACCGAACCCTCCGAGCCCAGCGGCCTGCTCGGCCCCGTGCGCCTGCTCTGGTAACGGTCCCACACAACAACGCCCGGCTTGCTCTCCCAAGCCGGGCGTTTTGTTTACCGCTATGATTGATACATCGCGACACGAACGCATAGGAGTCATATGGACATCAAGCGCAAGATCACGCAGGGCAAGGAGCTCACCCCCACCGAGCAGCAGCTCGGGCAGACGGTTCTCGCCATGGGCGAGGACGTCCGCGGGCTCTCCATTAAGGAATTTGCGCGCCAGGCCAATGTCTCCGTTGCGAGCATCCACCGCTTTTGCAAAAAGCTCGGCCTCGAGGGCTTCAAAGAACTCAAGGTCGAGCTGATGCGCGCAGCCTCGCGCGCAGACTCCGCCCCCGAGGTGGATATCAACTTTCCCTTTGATGCGACCTCCAGCGCCCAGGAGATCTCCGAGCGCATGGCGCGACTGTACGAGACCACGCTTTCCGAGACGCGCGAGATCCTCGACCCGGCACAGCTCGACTACGCCGCCAAGCTCGTCTTACGCGCCGGCACCGTGGACATCTACACGGGCTCGCACAACCTGTATCCGGCGGGAATGTTCCGCGATCGCCTGCTTTCCGCCGGTAAGAGCTCAACGTGCTACGACAATATCGAGGCCCAAGTGCGCACGGCGCTCGCCTCGGGCCCCGACCATGTGGCAATCGTCATCTCCTACAGCGGCCTTGCCCCCAACCTCAAGGAGATCTTGCCGATCCTCTGCAGTCGACATGTCCCGGTCATCGTCATCGGCACGCCATACTGTGCCCGCATTCACCCCGGCTTTGCGGCATATCTCACCGTAAGCGATATCGAGAGCCTGAGCCACCGCATCACGCAGTTTGCCAGCCACATCGCCGTGCAATACGTACTCGATTCGCTCTACAGCAGCTACTTTGCCAAAGATTACGCCCGCTGCTCCGAGTTCCTCGAGCAGTCCTTCCCCTTTACCAAGCTGCCCGGGCTCAAATAAAACGAGAGAGGATTTTTGGTCACTTAAATGACGAGGGTGGATAATCTCCCACTTTGAGCCCGTACACAGGCAAAAAACGGGAGATTATCCACCCTCATTCTGTAGTCGTTACTCGGACCTTTTTGCCGCCGGTCGCGTTGGAACCGCGCGCTACTGAGCGGGCGAGACCACCAGGAGTGCATCGTGCTCGAAGGGATGCTGGGCCACGCGCACGGCACCGTCGACGGGCACAACCGGCAGGTTTGCCACGCGCTTGTTCTCTAGGTCAAACGCCACAGCATTCCAGGCGGTGGTGCCGCCCTCGAGTTTGAGCTTGACGGACGTGGTCCTCGGCAGATAGACCACCACGCGTTCGCCCACGCGCGCCACGCGGATGGCCTCGCGTGCGTCGTCGAGCAACTCCTGCGCGGGTTCAACAGCTACCGCCCCATCCGCGCTCGTGGCACCCAGGCCGCGCAGCACGTGCTCGATCAGGCCAAAGTCCCACACGCCCGCAAACTGCAGGCACTCTTGCCAGCGGAACGGCATGTCAAAGCCCTCGCCAAGGACGCTGCCACGGCTCTGAGAGGTCTGCCAGTTCCACACGCCGTGCGCACCGTAGGTAATGCCGGCACTGGCACCGGCCAGAATGCTCGACCAAACACTCGCGCGACAATCCTGCGCGGTAAAACGCCAGTACACGTTGCGGCTCGCGCCCATTTGCTCGTAGCAGGGCTCGGAATTGACCATCGGCTTTTTGGGATACTGCGCGCGAAAATCCTCGGGCAGCTTCCAAGCTTCCTCCTGACCGCTATAGTTGTGGCCGGGCTGGAACATGTAGAAGTCCAAGCGATCGGCAAACTGCTCGGGAAGGGCGCGGTTGCCACGGTTGATATGCATGGTGTGCAAGGACTCGGGAGCCAGCTTGGTGACCTCGTCGAGTGCATCCCCGTAATAGGCGATAGCCTCATCGGTCTTAAAGTCGGTGTCGCCTGTCACCACGTAGACGGGGTCGAACTCGCCCAGGTTCTCGACGACGCGGGCAACGTGGGCGCGGACCTCCTCGCGCGGCATGACCTCGGCACCCAGGCGCTCGGCGATCACGGAGCCCCAGGTACCGGGCACGTAGTTGCACCACATGAGCACGAGCGCCGGGCGAATGCCGTGCTCCACGGCTGCCTTGCACATGCGGCGGGCGCGGTCCCAGTACTCCTGGTTGGGTGCGCTCCAATCAAAGTGAACGCCGTCCTCGCTCGCGTAGGGCCAAATGCCCAGGTCGGGCAGGCAGCGGTCCCACTGCGGCAGGGTGTTGATCTGCAGTACGTTCATGCCCTGCTCGGCACGGCGGGTGAGGTAGTAATCCCAATCGTCCTCGGTGATGCTCGTAAAGGCGCTCCAGCACGTATCGGCAAACCAAAAGAATGGTTTGCCGTCGCAGAGGAACCCGTCCTCACGGGTATTGACGGTCAGTTTTCCCAAGCTCATATGGCACCTTTCTCTTGGGGAGACTTGCTAGGAGGGAGGTAAAGAAGTCGCCTGCCGCATTATCACAGCAGGGTCTGCGGCTGCAGTTGCTCAGCTCAAATTGAACGCACGCGAAGCACAGGGCCCTTACGCCTCTCCTAAAAAGTCTACAGGAAGGCCCCGCCGGGCTTATGCCAAGCGGGGCCCTGTCGTGTAGGGGGTCTTATTTAGACCAAGGCTGGGGCGACTAGGCCTCCATCTCGGCGAGCTCCTCCTTGGAGAAGCCAGTGGCAAAGACGACGGCAGCGGCGATGACAAAGGAGATTGCCATACCGACGATAGCCCAGACGGTGTTCATCTGGCCACCCTGCAGGTAGTTGGTGAAGACCAGGAAGTTGGAGGCGCCGCCGGCCAGGTAGTAGGTAACACCCATGAGGCCGGAGAACACCGCGCCGATGGCACCGCCGATGAACATGCCGAGCATGGTGCGGCGGAAGCGCATGAGGATACCGAAGAGCGCGGGCTCGGTGACGCCGCCGGCGATAGCGGAGATGACGTAACCCAGGGCAAGACCCTTCTCGTCGGGGTTCTTCATCTTGAGGAAGGCACCGAAGGCGCAGCCCCAGACAGCGGCCATAGCGCAGTTGGTGGAAACGAAGACGAAGGGATCGTAGCCGGCGGCGATGATCTGAACCTGAGCGAGCAGGATGACGGGCATGTGCATGCCGCAGACCACGAAGAGCTGCCAGAAGGCGCCGAGGATGGCCATAACGATCAGGATACCGATACCGCCAAGGTCAGCAAGACCAAAGAGGGCGTTGGCGATGAGGTTGCCGAGCTCGTTGCCGATCGGGGCAAGGACGATGAAGGCAATGGGAATGGTGACGATCATGGTGCAGAACGGTGTGAAGACCGTGGAAAGCACGTCGGGCATGACCTTCTTGAAGAACTTCTCGATGAAGTAGAGGACAGGCACCGAAAGGATGATCGGCAGAACGGACTGCTGATAGTTGGCGGCAGCGATCTGGATACCGTAGACGGAGATGATTCCGCCACCCTCCTGCGTAGCGGCCGTCACCACGGACGGGGCCATGAGAGCGCCGCCGAGGAGCATGCCGAGCACAGGGCTGGCGCCGAGCTTCTTAGCCGCAGCATAGCCCAGATAGATGGGGATAAACGTAAAGGTTGCCTCGTACAGCGTGGTGTAGAGGAAGGTGTAGGTCGGGTCGTCGGCCGAGAGCACGCCGAGCATGGTGGGACCGAGGACCGCGGCGATGGTGCGGAACAGACCGCCGGCCATGAGCAGCGGGATCAGCTGGGTCATGGAGCCGGACAGATAGTCAAGGATGATGTTCGGCAGGTTCTTGAGCTCGAACTTCTCCTTGGGCGCGTCGAGGTTCTCGTTGACGGCCTCGCCCTGCTTGACGCCGGAGATGGCGACGAACTCGGCGAGCACCTTGGGCACGTTCTGGCCGATGATGACCTGGAGCTGGCTGCCGGCGAACTGGCAACCCAGAACACCCTTGACCTTCTTGATCTTCTCCACGTCGGCCTTGCTGTTGTCCTTGAGCGTCAGACGCAGGCGCGTCATGCAGTTGGTGGCGACGGTAACATTCTCCGCACCGCCCACGAGCTCGAGGACATCGGTGGCAATCTGCTTGTTATCTACTGCCATGGGACCCCTCCCCATATCTTCGTGTGCCTATCCGCTTGGGCGTAGGCACGCCTTTGGCCCGGCGACTATAACCCCTTACGGTTACCGAACCCTTGGATACGCTGTCGTAAACAATTTGTTTACTGAACGTTTACGGGCTTTAGTTTACACGGAGTGCCTGATTTGTGGCAATTTTGCCGTCTGAAGTCCGGTGAACGGTAGGAAATCGGGGGTAAGCGTATTTAGACGGTAGAAGATCGTCTATTTGACCCGATATTGATATATGGCTATTTACGTGGGCTTTTATTTTGATAAACACCTTTGTAACGAGCTAGCTCATCAACAGAAGTCCTGCTAGTTAATAGTAAACGTCTGTTTAGTAGTTCATTGCGTGTTCAGTTTTACCGTTTACCGAGTTCATCTGCTCATTCTACAGTTCTGCATTAAACTAAACATGTTTAGTCTGTATTGCCGCCCTTGTTTAGTACTTGCGGCACAAAGGAGTAGCTCATGGAACTCAAATCGTGTACCTACGCAACCGTCACCACGCTGGGCGATTTTGGCCCCTGGATCAGCAAGGTCGTACTCGACTTGCCCTGTACCGTGCGCGCCAACGACGTGAACGAGCACACGTTCAATATCTACTGTGCCCGCCACGAGCGCGCCGGCGAGGTCTTGATGCGCAAGGAGCACGGGGCCGATCACGCGGCGCCCTCCGTGGGCTACGTGCCGGTGCTCGCCACCTACCCCTGTGATGAGAACGGCCAGCGCCTGCCCAAGGGCACACACGTGGCGCTCGAGACGCCCGAGGTGCGTCTCACCAAAGAGATCGAGGGTGGCGTGCTGGGTTCGCGCTATATAGAGAACCACCTGCGCGTGACGCAGCTTGCGGCCCTCCCGGGCGAAGACGGCGACGACCCCACCGCGGGCCTCGTCTTCGATCGCAGCCGCGGCGACATCTGCCCCGCGCTCAAGGGCTGGCATAACGCCGTGCAGCAAACGCCCGTCGACGGCATCGCGCTCGAGTACGGCTATTTTGAGCCGAGCTTTGAGCCCGCTGACTCCGCGCTCTTCAACCCGTTTGCTCCCAAGGACACGCCCGCCGTCGAAAAGGCGCCGCTGATCGTGTACCTGCACGGCGCCGGCGAGGGCAAGGGCGCCACGCAGGGCGAAGGCGCCACGCGTGCCTACACCGGCAACCGCGTGACAGCGCTCTCGCAAAAACAAATCCAGCGCTACTTTGGCGGCTTTGCCTGGGTTCTTGTGCCGCAGTCGCCCACGTTTTGGATGGACAACGGCGTCGAGCAGCTCGGTCGCTCCAACCAGAGCATCTACTCCCCCGTGCTCAAAGCGCTCATCGACGAGTTTGTCGCCGAGCATGCCGACCGCATCGACACCGATCGCATCGTGGTCGCCGGCCTTTCCAACGGCGGCTTTATGACCCTGCGCCTGTGCGCCGACTACCCCGATTTCTTCGCCGCGGGCCTTCCCTGCTGCGCGCCGTGGTACAACGCCACGGACGAGGACGTGGCCGCACTCTCCAAGACGCCGCTGTGGTTTACGCACTCCAAGGGCGACGAGCTCGTGTGCCCGCAGCAAACGGTGCTGCCGCTCACGGCGCGCCTGCGTGATGCCGGCGCCAACGTGCACCTCACCTACTTTAGCCATGTCGAGGACCTGACCGGCGTGTACCGTGAGGCCGACGGCTCGGCCAAGAAGACGTTCAATCACGGCGTGTGGATCCACCAGTTCAACGACCTGTGTTATCAAGACTTCGACGGGGGCAACGTACTCATCGACGGCGAGCCGGTGGGCTGCTGGGAGTGGTCGGCCAGGGTTTCGAGGTAACCATTCCATCGGGTGCCCCGCCCTTTAGTTTTGTGAACGTCCTCGCGCATGGGCCCGTTCATCCTGCTCCTTCGGAGCATCGGATAAACGGGCCCGCGCTGCGGAATGTTCACAAAACTAAAGGGCGGGGCACCCTGAGCTAACGTTGTTCGAAACGCTGGCCGGGTGCTTCCGGCGGACCGCCGGGTCGGTGGCGATGTGAGCGTGGGTCCCGTCTTGCCTTGCGCGTAACTGGCTGAAAAAAATCTTGGTTGGAGTTGTTCCTATGTCTCAGAATTTGACTCGGGTGATTGTCACCACCGATATGGAAGTCGATGATATGAACTCGCTGGTTCATTTGGCTCTGTATCTCAATGTGCTCGATGTGCAGGCTGTGGTGTACACGGCTTCGCAGTATCACTTTCTTGGCGATGGCGTCCATACGCTGGGCGAGGTGAATCCGCATTGGCGGACCAAAGGTGTGCGCTCCTATACCTGGGACGTCGTTCCGCACGAGCCCGACCCCGAAGCTGGCTCGCTCATGGAGTACCGTCCATTCCCCGAGGGTTGGATCGAAAGCCTGTGGAGCAACGAGTATGCCCAGGCCTGGCCGCAGCTGCAGGCCAACGCCGCTGCCGCCGGCGAGCCGTCCTTCCCCACGCCCGCTCAGATGATCGAGCGCACCTATATGGGCAACGCCGCCTTTGAGGGCGACGTGCGCGAGGAAACGCCCGGTTCGCGCGTCATCGCCGACGCCATCATGGATGACGATCCCCGCACGCTGTGGCTGCTCAGCTGGGGCGGTATGAACACTATCGTTCGCGCCCTCATGAGTATTTCCGAACGCTATCGCGCCACACCCGAGTGGCCCGCCGTTCAGCAGCGGATCTATCAGAAGGTGCGCGTGATGGGGGTTGCCAATGGCGTAGGCCAGGACAACTCATGGCTCGACCATGGGCGCGAGCTCTTTCCCGAGCTCGTCTTTTGGTGTGTGCCCTATAAGTATGGCAGCTATGTCAACGCCAAAATAGCTCAGCCCGATACGCTGCCGCTGTTTAAGGCTCCTTGGCCCGAGCAGAATCTCACCCATGGCAACGGCCCCCTCATGGCGCGCTATATGCTCTATGGTGATGGCAAGGTCTACGAAAACGAGCCCGAGCGCTTTCAGTTTGGCAAGCATGCCTGTCTGGATTGGGGCCTGGAAGGCGTGCCCGCAATGCAGTTTGAGCGCGGCGACTTTATGGCCGAAGGCGACAGTATGACCTATATCCCGCTGCTGCCGTTTGGCCTGCGCGGTATCGATGACCGCGGCTTCGATACGCTGCTCGGCCGCTTGTTTGTTGATGGACATCCCGATACGGAAGCGCCCGCTGGTTTTGCCGCCATCGGCACGCCCGTAGACGACAACCCCAATCCCTACCTGCGCGCCTATCAGGAAGACTTTGCCGCCCGCGCGCAATGGTGCGCCCATGATCCGGCAGCTTGCTCGCATCCGGCGCATGTTGTCGAAGTTGCGGCCGATCGCAGCGCCGTAGCCGGCGAGAGCGTCGCCCTTGCAGCGACCATCGTCGACCCCGACGACAAGGGCTTCGATGCGCATTGGGATATCGCCGTGGACCCGTCGAGCTATGCAGGTACCCAAGACCTGTCGCTGTGGCAAGAATGCACAGTGGACACCACTTTCGTCGTGCCCACCGACGCACGGCCCGGCGATCGCTTCGTGCTCACCCTCACCGTGCAGACACGCGCCGAGCGCCCCTGCAGCCGCTACGCCCAGGTCGCCATCACCGTCGCGTAGCAACCGGCGGCGCCCACATTCGGCAAGGAGTGTCCCCAGGTGCCGGCACAAAAGGAATGTCCCCAAGTGCCAAAATGACGAGAGTGGATAATCTCCCACTTTGAGCCCGCAAACAGGCCAAAAACGGGAGATTATCCACTCTCACTCTGCGGGCACTCATTTAAGTACGTCCCCAATGAGTAACCAATGAGTACCCCCACAGCAACGGCAACGCCGATGTTTTGGCAACGACAGCGAAAACCCGCCAGAGCGAGCAAGGTGCCTTGAAACGAGGCGG
>CAJMMD010000001.1 GCA_905214465.1 uncultured bacterium | reverse complement strand
GACTTGCAGCGACGGACCTCAGGACGCTCTTACACCACGTCTGCGCGCGCCACCAGGTCTCAGAATTTGCCGCATACTTCCGAAAACGCGGTCGATCTGGCTCTTGCTAAAACGATTTAGCAGCGTCAGGTAAGGTGTGGTTTCGCCATCGGGCGAACACTTTTAGCACTTGGGACTTTATTTTTGGGCCTCGAAAGGTGGATTTCGCGCTTTTGGTAAAGAAATGGGTGCGTGTTTTGCCGTGTGCCGGCATTGACACAGAAAAAGGGCCCGGAAGGCAAAGCCTTCCGGGCCCTTTTGCAATGCAAGCGTGCTTGCAAGTGCGATTTAGCGCACCTGAGCGACGTAAGCGACGTTGGTCGAGGAGACCTTGTCCTCGAGCTGAACACTCATGCGGGGATCGCCGGCGGTAGCGACGGTCAGATCGCCGGCCTCGACGTAGCCGAGCTCCTTAGCGGTCTCGATCGCCTTGACGATCGTGCCGTTGACGGTGCCCTGGGTAATCTCGGCCTGGTGCGGGATAACGCCCCAGTACATGATCATCTGCTGGACGGCCCACTCGTGGCGGGAGAACGCGCAGATCGGCATGTTGGGACGGAAGTGCGAGATCAGGCGTGCGGTACGACCGGTGGTCGTCGGCACGGTGATGCACTTGGCGCCAACGGTGGTGGCCATGTTCACAGCGGACATACCCACAACGTTGTTGACGACGCGGGTGCCGTGAGCGTCGGCCGGAACCTCGAGCGGAGCGTGGGCCGGGAGGTACTTCTCGGTCTCGAGAGCAATGCTGGCCTGCATCTTAACGGCCTCGACCGGGTACTTACCGGCAGCGGACTCGCCAGAGAGCATAACGGCGTCGGTGCCGTCGTAGATGGCGTTAGCAACGTCGGCAACCTCGGCGCGCGTCGGGCGCGGGTTCTGCTGCATGGAGTCGAGCATCTGCGTAGCGGTGATAACGGGCTTGTAGGCCGCGTTGCACTTGGCGATGATCTCCTTCTGGATGTGCGGAACGAGCTCGGGCTTGATCTCGATACCCAGGTCGCCACGGGCGACCATGATGCCGTCGGAAGCCTCGAGGATCTCGTCGAAGTTCTCGACGCCCAGGGCGCACTCGATCTTCGGGAAGATCGTCACGTGCTCGCCACCGTTCTCGCGGCAAAGCTTGCGGATGCCGCGGACGGACTCGCCGTCACGGATGAAGGAAGCGGCGATGTAGTCGATGTTCTCGGTCAGGCCAAAGAGGATGTCCTGACGATCGCGCTCGGTGATGGCGGGCAGCGAGATGTTGACGTTGGGCATGTTGACGCCCTTGCGCTCGCCGATCAGGCCGTCGTTCTTAACGACGCAGGTCATGTCCTGGCCGCTGACGGACTCGACCTCGAGGGCAACCAGGCCGTCATCGATCAGGATGAGGGAGCCCTTCTCGACCTCGGAAGGCAGAGCCAGGTAGTCGAGGGAGATGTGCTCAGCGGTGCCGTGGAAATCCTCGGACGTGGGCTGAGCGGTGACGACGATCTTATCGCCGGTCTTGACGGCAACCTTCTTGCCGTCGACCAGAAGGCCGGTGCGGACCTCGGGGCCCTTGGTGTCGAGCAGGATGCCGACAGGCAGACCGAGCTCCTTGGAAATACGGCGGACGCGCTCGATGCGACCGTGGTGCTCGTCGTAGGAGCCGTGCGAGAAGTTAAAACGGGCGACGTTCATGCCCGCCTTGATCATCTCGCGGATGGTCTCGTCGCTATCGCAGGCGGGACCCATGGTGCATACAATCTTAGTGCGCTTGTACATTCAGACCTCCATCTGACATCGTCTTGCGCTGATAGATAAACCATAAGAAATAAAACCGAGATGATTATAACGAAATGCCGACCGAATACCCCAAAAAATCGACCGTATGCCGAAATGGAAGTTCATTTTTTGCGGGAAAAACGGTATATGAAAAATCTTTACCAACCACTCCAACCGCTGCTATCTGGGAGATATGTCAGTTTGGCGATGTGCCGAAGAAAAAACGTTTTACCAATGTTGAGCATCACACGGTCTGCACCGTTGCGTGCGGACCATATTTCCAAACCGATTGTTTTGGCTAGACGCGTCGCTTTGGGGTACCATAGCTCCACTATCAACTGCCGCTCAGCACGGCAGCCTTGATGAGCCCTTGCCCTTCTCCTGGGAATTATGATCGGGCATCAATCTGCTGAGTGGCCCGAATCCCAGGAGGGGACTCTATATGCAAAAGGAATACCTGTCCGCCGCGGCGGAGGTGCTCAGCGACCAAGGTGTCGATGAGAACCTCGGCCTGAGCAACGACGAGGCGTCTTCGCGCCTCGCCAAGACAGGCCCTAACAAGCTCGAGGAAGCCGAGAAGACACCGCTGTGGAAGCGTTTCTTTGAGCAGATGGCCGACCCCATGGTCATCATGCTGATCGTTGCCGCCGTCATCAGTGCGCTCACGGGCATGGTCAAGGGCGAGCCCGACTTTGCCGATGTTGCCATCATCATGTTCGTCGTTATCGTCAACTCGGTGCTGGGCGTGGTCCAGGAAGCCAAGAGCGAGGAGGCCCTCGAGGCCCTGCAGGAGATGAGTGCGGCGCAGTCCAAGGTGCTGCGCGACGGCAAGCTCGTGCACCTGCCGAGCGCCGAGCTCGTGCCCGGCGACGTGATCATGCTCGAGGCGGGCGACTCCGTCCCGGCCGACTGCCGCGTGCTCGAGAGCGCCACGATGAAGATCGAAGAGGCCGCGCTCACCGGCGAGTCCGTGCCCGTAGAGAAGCACGCCAACGTGATCGAGCTCGCTGCGGGCACCGATGACGTGCCGCTCGGCGACCGTAAGAACATGTGCTATATGGGCTCCACCGTCGTGTACGGCCGTGGTCGCGCCGTCGTGGTCGGCACCGGCATGAACACCGAGATGGGCAAGATCGCCGGCGCCCTGGCCGAGGCCAAGGAAGAGCTCACGCCGTTGCAAGTGAAGCTCGCCGAGCTCAGCCGCATCCTTACCATTATGGTTATCGTCATCTGCGTCGTCATCTTTGGCGTTGATATCATCCGCCACGGCGTGGGCAACGTTCTTACCGACCCGACCGCCCTGCTCGATACCTTTATGGTCGCCGTCTCGCTCGCCGTCGCTGCCATCCCCGAGGGCCTGGTCGCCGTCGTGACCATCGTGCTATCGCTTGGCGTGACCAAGATGGCTAAGCGCCAGGCAATCATCCGCAAGCTCTCTGCCGTCGAGACTCTCGGCTGCACGCAGACCATCTGCTCCGACAAGACCGGTACCCTTACCCAAAACAAGATGACCGTCGTCAAGCACGAGCTCGCTGCGCCCAAGGAGAAGTTCCTGGCCGGCATGGCGCTGTGCTCCGATGCTCAGTGGGACGAGGAGCTGGGCGAGGCCGTGGGCGAGCCGACTGAGTGCGCGCTCGTCAACGACGCCGGCAAGGCGGGCCTCACTGGCCTGACTGCCGAGCATCCGCGCGTGGGCGAGGCCCCGTTTGACTCGGGCCGCAAGATGATGTCCGTGGTCGTCGAGACCCTGGATGGCGAGTACGAGCAGTACACCAAGGGTGCGCCCGACGTGGTGATCGGCCTGTGCACCCATATCTACGAGGGCGATAAGGTCGTCCCCCTGACCGAGGAGCGCCGCGCCGAGCTCGTGGCGGCCAACAAGGCCATGGCCGACGAGGCCCTGCGCGTACTGGCGCTGGCAAGCCGCACCTACACCGAGGTTCCCGACGACTGCAGCCCCGCTGCGCTCGAGCATGACCTGGTCTTCTGTGGCCTGTCCGGCATGATCGACCCGGTCCGTCCCGAGGTGGCCGACGCTATCCACGAGGCGCACGACGCCGGTATCCGCACCGTCATGATCACGGGCGACCACATCGACACCGCCGTGGCCATCGCCAAGCAGCTGGGCATCGTCGCCGATCGCAGCCAGGCCATCACCGGTGCCGACCTCGATCGCATGAGCGACGAGGAACTCGACGCGCACATCGAGGACTACGGCGTGTACGCCCGCGTCCAGCCCGAGCACAAGACACGCATCGTCGAGGCTTGGAAGTCGCGCGACCAGATCGTGGCCATGACGGGCGATGGCGTCAACGACGCCCCGTCCATCAAGCGCGCCGACATTGGCGTTGGTATGGGCATCACCGGTACCGACGTCACCAAGAACGTCGCCGACATGGTACTTGCCGATGACAACTTCGCTACCATCATCGGCGCCTGCGAAGAGGGTCGTCGCATCTACGACAACATCCGCAAGGTCATCCAGTTCCTGCTTTCGGCCAACCTTGCCGAGGTGTTCTCGGTGTTTATCGCCACGCTCATCGGCTTTACCATCTTCCAGCCGGTGCAGCTGCTGTGGGTGAACCTGGTCACCGACTGCTTCCCCGCGCTTGCGCTGGGCATGGAGGATGCCGAGGGCGACATCATGAAGCGCAAGCCGCGCAACGCCAAGGACGGTGTCTTTGCCGGACATATGGGTCTGGACTGCGTGGTCCAGGGCCTAATCATCACCGCGCTGGTGCTGGCGAGCTTCTTTGTGGGCGTGTACTTTGACATGGGCTACATCCACATCGCCGATATGATCGCCGGCAATGCCGACGAGGAAGGCGTGATGATGGCGTTCATCACGCTCAACATGGTCGAGATTTTCCACTGCTTCAATATGCGCAGCCGTCGTGCGTCGCTGTTCACCATGAAGAAGCAGAACAAGTGGCTGTGGGCTTCCGCCGCGCTGGCACTGGTGCTGACGGTGATCGTGACCGTGCAGCCGACGCTTGCCGAGATGTTCTTTGGCCCCGTGACGCTTGAGCTCAAGGGCGTTGTCGCTGCCCTGGGCCTGGCCTTCCTGATCATCCCGCTGATGGAGATCTACAAGGCGATCATGCGCGCGGTCGAGAAGGAGTAAGTTAACCTGTCCGGGCCCGCCCCTGCGTGTTTTCTTCTTCGCTGGTCCTCGCGCTTCGCGCTGCGGGATCGCTCAGAAGAAACCCCTCCCGGCGGGCGGGCCTTCGGATAACCTCTCGGGACCATTGGCTGAGGGAAAGTATGTGAGTCGGTCGAGCGTTTGCTCGACCGACTCTTTTTTGTGGGTAAAATACCTGCTCAGTTGTGTGGTTTTGTGCTGGGAGGCATCTGTGGGCAAGGCTAAGGCTAAAGCGAAGAAAAAGACGACGGGGGCGCGGGCTAAGCGTGATCGTCGTCGGAAGCTCGCGACCGAGGCTCCCGCATCTGCTGAGGAGTTGCTGGCGAGTGTACCGGGGCTTGACGCGCTGCAGGATGTTCCGGCGTTTGATGACCTGCCGGTCGATGAAGCTCAGCAGGCTGCCTTTGATGATTTCTGCGCACATGCCGAGGAGCCCGAGCAGATGCGGCTGGGTGCTGTGGTGCGCTTGGATCGCGGGTTTCCGCTGGTGGCGACTGCCGACGATACCTTCCGCGCCGAGCATGCCGTGGGGTTTGCCAAGTCGCGCGGCGAGGATGAGGTCCTGCTGCCTGCCGTGGGCGACCGTGTGGCGGTGCGCCGCGCTCCCGGGCACGATATGGGCGTGATTGAGTGCGTGCTGCCGCGCCGTACGAGCTTTGAGCGTTGGCGCGGCCGTGCCCGCGGAGAGCGCCAGGTGCTCTGCTCCAACGTTGACAGCGTGCTGATCGTGCAGGCGCTCGGTGCCGGTGAGGTGCTGCTCGACCGTGTGGCGCGCTCGCTGGTGTTGGCGCTCGGCTGCGATGCCGAGCCGGTGGTGGTGCTCACCAAGGCTGACCGCTGCGATGCCGGGGAGCTCGAGCGCGATCTGGACCGCGTGCGCCGCCTGGTGGGTCCGAACGTGCGCGTGATCGTGACGTCCTCTGCCGAGGGCCGCGGCCTGGACGAGGTCCGTGCCTGCGTGCCTGCCGGGAGCTGCGCCATGATTCTGGGCGAGTCGGGTGCCGGCAAGTCGACGCTGCTCAATGCGCTGCTGGGCCACGATACGTTGGCGACCGGCGGTGTGCGCGAACGCGACGACCAGGGCCGTCACACTACCGTCGCGCGCGTGATGGTGACGCTGCCGGGCGACGCCGGCGTGATCGCCGATGCCCCGGGCCTGCGCAGCCTACCGCTCGTGGGTCACGAGCGGGGTCTGGCGCGCGCCTTTCCCGAGATTGTCGAGGCATCGCGTGCGTGCCGGTTTGGCGATTGCACGCATGTCCATGAGCCGGGTTGCGCCGTTCGCGAGGCCGAGGACGCCGGGCAGATCGACAGCCTGCGTCTGGAAACGTTCCAAAACCTGGCGTCATCCATGCGCGTGAGCGCTCAAATGCTCGATCCCGATGTCCATCTGTAATTGATTTTTCCTATGACAGCCGTCTCCCAACTGTTCGGGAGACGGCTTTTTTGCTGCGGAAAAGCCTCGAAACATGCAGTTTGCTGACGTGCTGATCAAAACCTTGCCACGAGCTTGACGGGCTGGTCAGCTTTTGGTCAGCGATTGGTTTGACATCGAAAACCAAGATTGCGATTGCGCCGCTTTGCACTCTGGCCGCCCAGACAATGGTGGTACGGGCATTCGCCCGGCACTGCCATGAGAGGAGCGGCCGTGAACAAGAGCAAGCGCATCGCCATCAGTCTGGTCGCGGGCGTGCTCGCTGCTCTGCTTTGCATGGTTTACGGCTCGTCGATCCGCTCGCAAGCCGAACAGGTCCAGGCTGAGACCTTGGCCAAGTACGGTGGCGATCGCGTCGAGGTATGCGTCGCGGCGCGCGATATCGATGTGGGCGAGACCCTCGATGAGACCAATGTCATAACCCAGGAATGGCTGACGAGTCTGCTGCCGCGTGACGCGGCGACCGAGCTGCGCCAGGTGCGCGGCGACGTGACGACTTCGCGTATTCCCAAAAACGCCGTGATCTGCAATGTCTACACCAAGGCCGAGAGCCGCAAGCTCGAGGTGCCTAAGGGCAAGGTTGCCGTTTCGGTGGCGGTCGATGCCGAGCACTCGGTCGGCGGTGCCACGGGCGTGGGCAGCTACGTGGACGTGTACGTGCAAAAGGACGGCGTGACCGATCGGCTGTGCGGCGCGCACGTGATCGATACCAGTGAGGATTCCGGTGCCACGCGCGAGGGCAAGATCGAATGGGTGACGCTGGCGGCTGACCCCGAAGACGTCAAGGAACTGCTGGGAGCCTCGGGCAAGGGAACGGTCAGCTTGACGATTCCCGCCACGGCGCGCGGCAAAAAGAGCGGAGGCGACGAGTGATGAAGGCGATCTGGCTTGCGTGCTGCGCGTGCGGCGATTACGGGCTGTTGCAGCGGGAAGTCGAGGGCCGTGATGCGGGTGCACAGGTGCTTCGCGTGGGTGACCTGGACGGGCTGGTTTCCATGGCGCGGGCGTTTCCGTCGCGCCGCGGGGCTGCCATCATCGCGGCGTCTCTGTTTGATACCGAAGATGTGCGCAAGACTGTTGCGCGCCTGACGGCCGAAGGCCGCGTGAGTCGCGTGGTCGTGTTGATAGAAGCGCTCGATCCGTCGGATATCGAGGGGCTGTTTCGCGCGGGGGCGACCGAGGTCATCGCTGCACACAGTATATGCGGCAACGGGCGCGCGGGCGAGGGAGCGGTTGATTCCGATCGGCGCATGACGATTGAGCCCGATGCTTTTGTTGATAGGGAACCCGGGGCGCCTCGCGCTACAAGAGGCCCGCGTGTTGATGATTATGGAAAAGCGGAAGCCGAGCATGGTCGGCGCCCCCGGAACCCCCTTGTATACGATGACGCTGGAGGGCCGGCGCAGCATGCTGGCGACTCCCCGGCAGTAGATATGGGATACGTGCACGGCGTGAATCTGGCGGATGAACTCGACGAAGTTGAGGGCCTTGCCGGGTGCGGCGAGTTGTCGCTGATGCAGCATGAGCAGATTGCGCAGAACGAGCCTGCCTCGCAGACCGAACAAGCAGCCATGCCGGCTTGGACGCAGCACGTGGTTGCGGCGGGGGAGACGGGGACGCTGTCACCGACGCCCGCCCCGCCGCCTCCGATGCCGCCGGCAGACGCTACCGCTCCGCCGCATCGAGCTCCAGTCATCTGCGCTATTTCGGGTTCGGGCGGTTGCGGCAAGTCGACGATCGTTGCCACCATGGCACACACATCGTCGCTGTTGGGCTTGCGTGCCGCCGTGCTCGACCTGGACCTGATGTTTGGAAACCTTTACGACTTGTTAGGCGTCGATGCTCCGCGCGATATGGCGGCACTTATCGAGCCGTCGGCGGCGGGCGTGCTCACCGAGCCGGATATCGTAGCCGCTTCGATGCGCGTGGCGCCGGGCGTTACGCTCTGGGGTCCCGTCGCGGCGCCCGAGCAAGCCGAGCTCATGGCACGTCCGGTGGAGCTACTGCTTGATGTTCTGCGTCGCGAATCCGACGTGGTCTTTATCGATACCTCGGTCTTTTGGGGCGACGCCGTGGCGGCTGCGGTGGCGGCGAGCGACCGTTGCCTGGTCGTTGGCGATGCGGCGGTGTCGTCCGCGGCATCGGCATCGCGCGTCATTGAACTGGCAGGTCGAGTAGGTGTGCCGCGCACGCGCATGAGCGCCGTGTTCAACCGGTTCGGTGCGCGCGGGGCAGACGAGGACGTCGCCATGCGCTTTGAGATTGCCTGTGCGTTAAGCTCCAAGATTCGTATCGCCGATGGCGGGCAGGATCTCGCCGCGCTCATGGCGTTTGGGCGCGCTGACGAGGCAGTGGGGCAGACCAGCGCTTTTGCGACTAGCGTGCGCGAGGCCACGCGCGAGATGCTCGTGGAACTGGGGTGCGCCGTCGGCCCTTGGAGCGATATGGTCGCCGACCGTGCAACGCGCACCGAACGCCCACGTATCCGCCTTCCCTGGTCGCGCGAGGGTGATCAGCGATGAGCCTGCAAACGAGGATTAAGGCTGCCGGCGCTGCGGCGGCGGCAGCGCCTGTAGATGTGGGGCGTCGCCGCGCCGTGAAACGACGCACCAAGCGCGCCGTGATGGACCGCATGGGTTACGACGAAGTGGCGCGTATCAGCGCCTATATCGACCCGGCACTTGCCCGCTCGGAATTGCGTCCTGCGGTGGAGGCGGCGCTCAATGTTGAGGAGCCGACCGATCTCGCGACGCCCGAGCGCGAGACCATCATCGACGAGATTTTGGATGACGTGGTGGGCTTGGGGCCGTTGCAGCCGCTCATCGAGGACGACACCGTTACCGAGATCATGATCAACGGCTGCCGCTCGGCTTTCTTTGAACGCGGCGGCGTCTTGTACCCCATCGAGCATGCGTTTGAGGATGATGAGCAGATCCGTGTGCTTATCGACCGCATTATCTCGCCACTTGGCCGCCGTATCGACGAGCGCAGCCCCATCGTCAACGCCCGCCTCAAAACGGGCTATCGCGTCAACGCGGTGATTCCGCCTGTGGCGATTGACGGACCGATTCTCACCATCCGAAAGTTCTCGGACCGTATCTGCTCGCTGGACGAGCTCGTGGGGTTGGGATCGCTGCCGCTTTGGTATGCGCAGCTGCTGTCGTGTGCGGTGTCGCTGCGACAGGACCTGGCGGTTGCGGGAGGCACGGGATCTGGTAAGACCACCCTGCTCAACGCGTTGTCATGTGAGATTTCCACCGGCGAGCGCATCGTGACGATCGAGGACTCTGCCGAGCTCAAGTTTGCGCATCATCCGCACGTGGTGCGCCTAGAGGCGCGCGAGGCTTCAATTGAGGGCGAGGGCGCGGTGACGATCCGCGACCTGGTGACTAATGCCCTGCGCATGCGCCCCGACCGCATCGTGGTGGGCGAGGTGCGCGGTGCCGAGTGCTGCGACATGTTGCAGGCCATGAACACGGGCCACGACGGGTCGCTCACCACGCTTCATGCGGGTTCAGAACAGGAGACCGTGGTGCGTCTGACGTTGCTTGCACGTTATGGCATCGATCTGCCGAGCGAGCTCATCGAGGAGCAGATTGCCATGGCACTCGACGGTATCGTGATGTCCGAGCGCCACGCCGATGGCAGGCGCTTCGTCTCCTCGTATTCGGGGGTGCGACGCGCCGCATCGGGCGGCGTAGAGCTCGAGCGCTATGTGACGTTCGATGCCGCCGAGCGCACCTGGACGCTTGACCGCGAGCCGCCGTTTATCGCAGAAGGCCTGCGGTCGGGGACGCTCACACAAGAGGAGGTGGACGAATGGAGATCACTGTGCCCCTCGTCGTAGGGGGCTTGGCAGGGCTTTCTGTCGCGACGGCGTGCGGGGCGGAACCTCGTGTGCCGCAGGTACCGCCGGCGGAGCTGGCACGTCAGGCGCTCGAGACGGTGGCAGAGAAGCTGCCGCGTGAGCTGGTGAAAAACGATCTGCTGAAAAAGATCGCCCGTTCGTGGGCATCGCTGGCTCCGGCGCATCGCCTTGGCCTCGTGATCGAGGATGCTTCGGGATGTTTGGCGTTTCTGCTGCTATCGAGCGGTGTCTGCTGCGTTTTACTAACGATGGTGTCGTTATCGCCCCTCGGATTTGCCTTGGGACTTGTTGCTCCGTTTGCCGTTGGTGCCGCTCGGGATGGCTTTGAGAGCCGGCGCGAGCAACACGATGCAGAAGAGGCAATGCCCGAGGCGTTTACCGCACTTTCCATGTCGCTTGCCTCGGGACATTCGCTGGCCCAGGGCATGCGCTTTGTGGGCGCTCATGCGCAAGAGCCAGTGCATAACGAGTTTTTGCGGGTGGCGGCGGCGATCGATTGCGGCATCTCGGCGACCGACGCGCTCGATGACTTGCTCGTGCGTATCGACGCCCCCGGTCTTTCGCTTGTGACCTTGGCGCTTAAGGTGTCTCAGCGCACCGGCGCTCCGCTTGCCGACTTACTGTCCGAGGCGTCGAGCATGGTGGGGGAGCGCATTGAGCTCAAGCGCCGCCTGGATGTTAAGACGTCGCAGGCTCGCATGTCTGCGCATATGGTCGCGGCGATGCCGGCGGGCATGTGCGCGGTGCTGGCGCTGCTTTCGGCCGACTTTCGCCGCGGCCTTGCAACGCCGGCGGGTGCCGGCGCTGTGGTGCTGGGTCTTGCCCTCAACGCCGTTGCCCTGGTGGTTATCCGGCGCATTATGCGGGTGGAGCTATGAGCGCCCCGGTTGCAGCTGCGGCTTGCCTGTGCGCCCTGAGTGTATTTGTCGCGACGGGTTTGGATCGGGCGGATGCACGCAAGATCGCAGGGGCCTGCAAGCGCGAGGCGGTGCTGGTCGCTGCCGCGGGTCGCTCGGTGGTCGATGCTCTGACCGCGCGAGTGAAGGGCGCGGTTGGAGCGGGCGGCCCGGCGCGAGTGTCGCTCGGCGAAGTGTCCGAGATGATCGATGTTGTGCGCTTGGGTCTTTCGGCCGGTCTTTCGTTTGATGCGGCGCTTGAGATTTTCTGCGCCAACCGCCGGTCAGTGCTGGCTCTTCGCTTTGAGCGCGCCTGCATGGCGTGGCAGGTGGGCGTGGGCACGCGTGAGGACGAGTTGTTGGCCGCCGCGCGCGACCTGGACGTGCGAGCGCTCGAGACCTTTGCCATCACGGTGGGGCAGGCGCTCGCCCTGGGTGCCCCACTTGCCGAGACGCTGGCCGCTCAAAGTCGCGAGATCCGTGCGGCTCATCGCGCCGCGGTCGAGCGCGAGATCGAGCGTGCGCCCGTCAAGCTGTTGATTCCCACCGGCACGCTCATCTTGCCGGCGTTGCTTCTGTCCATATTGGGCCCGCTGCTGGGAGCAGGCGGGATGATGTAGGGAGGAATACATGAACACGATGACTGACGCTGCTGGCAAGGTCCAGGGCTGGGCGTTTTGCCGGGCGGCACATGTTCGTCAGCGCGCCAAGGAACTATTGCAGGAGGAGAGTGCACAGGGTACCACCGAGTATGCCATCTTGGTCGGCGTGCTCGTGGTGATCGCGATTATCGCCATCGTCGCATTTAAGGGCAAGGTCCAAGATCTATGGAACGCTATCAGCGAGGGCATCAACAGCCTGTAGAGGGCGAGCGCCCCATCGGGGTGCTGCTGGTGTTTGCTTGCCTGACCGTGGCGATAGCGGCGGTGCTTTGGGGGCTTAACGCCGCGCGGCAGCAGCGTCCTGGGACCGCCTCCGATTTGGGCTCAGATTCGGCGGTGGCGTCTCAAAAAGATGAGATGCGAGATGCGGACGATTCGGATGTCGCTGTCACGGCGCAAACCTTTCTGCGGACGCTCGACAAGCGGTCTGGCACTGCGACGGATTCGCCTGAGGGCAACGCGATTGCGGTCCGGCTTGCATGGTCCGAGGACCGACCGATGACCGAAGCGGCGGCGGATATGCTGCGTGCCTATCGCGAGGTACCCACGGCGCAACTTGCTCTGAGCGGCTATCTCGACATCAAGGGAAACGTGTGGGGCGCCATCGTGCGCGACGGACGCGGCTGGGTCGATATGGTGACAATTGCCGCGGATGCTGGCGATGCTTCGTGTCGTCTGCGCGCCGTGCGCCTGAGCCCGCAGGCAACGGACCCAAAGGAGGGATCGTGAAATGCATGATGTCCTGCGTGAGGAATCTGCCCAGGCGACGGTCGAATACGCCATCGTCACGGTGGCGCTGTTATCGATCGTGCTGGCGATCGCGGGACTTTGGCGTGCCGGCACCGATGGGCGCTTGGTGGCGCTGGTTGAGCGGGCGGCATCCCATGGCGTTGCCTCGACGTCGGTTATCGACGCCGCTGCGGCCGCTAAGGACATCGCGTTGTATTGATGCCGCGCGCGAGGACCGGGCGCAGTCTACGGTCGAGGCCGCTTTTTTGCTGCCGACGTTTCTGACACTCATCCTTCTCGCGCTGCAACCGGTGTGCCTGCTCTATACGCGCGCGGTCATGGAGTCTGCCGCCACCGAGACCGCGCGGCTCATGACCACGACGACGGCGGAGGGCGATGATCTTAAGGAGTTCACCCGCCGCCGGCTTGCCGCAGTGCCTAACGTTTCGATCTTTCATGCCGGCGGGCCGTTGTCGTGGGATATCGAGCTTGGCCGGGCCGGTGCGGGTGGCGTCTCGTCCGTGTCCGTTTCCGGCGAGGTCAAGCCGTTGCCTGTGATCGGTGCGTTTGCGCAGGCTATGGGTGGTACCGCCGAGGGCGGCTACGTTGAGCTCAAAGTCGATGTCTCGTATCAATCGCGTCCCGAATGGCTGGAGGGAGATTATGATTCGTGGATTGCTGCATGGGATTAGGCGCTGCCTGTTGCGGGTGACGCAAGGGTTTGCGGCCCGCCGTCGACCAGGCGCTCTCCGCAAACGAGGCGGCTTTATGGGTCGAGCCGGTATCGACCTGTTTATCGAAGACGGTGCCTACACCACGCTCTCCTCTGCGGTGGTCATCTTGGTGGTGCTCACGCTGCTGTTTTCGTCGACGGCGGCGATATGGAGCATGTCGCGTGCCGGGGATACCCAGGTGGCGGCCGATAGCGGCGCGCTGGCGGGTGCCAACGTAGTGTCGTCCTATCACACGGCTGCCACGGTGGTTGATGCGAGCATCTTGAGTCTGGGACTGGCGGGGTTTGCCACGATCGGGACGGGCCTGGTCGCCATCCTCATCCCGGGTGCCGAACCAGTTGCCGGTAATATGGTCGACACCGGGATTGAGATCATTAAAACGCGCAACAAGTTTGCCAAAAGCGCATCGGAAGGCTTACAGAAAATCGAGACGGCTCTGCCGTATCTGATCGCCGCGCGTGCCACGCAGGCGGTGTCGGCGCAGGATACCGATAGTGTGACCTATACCGGTACGGCGCTTGCCGTGCCCAGGACATCCGAGTCTGATTTTATTGCGCTCGAGGGTTCCGAGATCTCGACCGATGCCATTAAAGATGCGTCGGAAGATCTGGAGCGCGCGGCCGAGGAGCTACAAAAAGCATCGGAGGAGACGGCGAAGGCAAAGGAGCGTGCCTGGCTAGCGGATTGCGGTGGATCGGATAAAGGTTCGGTCGGCAGCTGTTCGTGTATGTGGGAGCGCGCGAAAAGCCTAACGGATCTCTCCGGTGTTCAAAATCCGCATTACTCATCGAGCGTTACGTGGGAGCCTCAAGTTGCCCTTGATCGCGCGAAGGACTACTACCATTGGCGTCTGACAAATGAGAAGCCCCACGGCTCGAGTGTCGAGATGAGGGCAGAGTCTGCGGCGCGTAAGGCGTTTTATACCTATGCGAGTGCGGAGGTCGATCGGGCATATATAACCGAGAACGGAGACAGGGTTTCCTCCTATATTCCACTGTTGCCGCGCAGCTCTGATGAGGTTCGGGCGACGGAGCTCTATACCGATGCGGTGTGGCCGACGAGCGTGAACGATGACAAGGCGTATCTGCATTACGGGACGACCTGCCCTAACTATAAGAAAGGGACGCCGAGCGGATTTGCTTCGGTTGCCGATTACGATGGACAGGATAAATGCAGCAAATGCCATTTTGGCGTTTCGTCGCTTGGTGCTGTTGCGGCGCCTTCAACCTCTATCGAAAACGGCTTCGAGTATCACTTTGACAAGTTTAAAAACGCCCTGGAAGGCTACGTCGAATGCCGCAACAAAGAGCTCGAGCTCGAACGTCAGACCGAAGACGAGACCGACCGTGTGAGCAATGCGTTTGACCAGGCCATTAAAGCGCTTTCGGGCGAGCGTCCGCGTATCGCTCCGCCCGGTCGCAACGGCGTGGTTGCCTTTGCGGTTTCGGGTGCCATCTCGAGCCCCGATGAGCTCAACTCTTCGTTTAACACGGCAGTCAGGCTTGGCGGTCGCGGTGCCATCTCTGCCGCGGTGCTGGCGCCCGATGAGGCGACGGCGCAAAACAACGTGCTTTCGCGATTTTTCTCGACATTGAAGGAACGCTCGGGTGGCGTTGCCGGCGTACTCGATGGCGTCATGGATGTTTGGGGGCGGCTGCTTGTGGGATACGGAGACATCCAAGGTTCGGCCGACGAACTTATGGACGAGATGATTAAGGGCCTAGGAGGGGGCAACGGCGCGTTGGGCTCCATTGCGTCGTGGCTTGGCGATACCGTTTCGGCGTCCGTGGCGGCGCTGGGCTTGGAGCCGTGCGACTTGCGCCTGCGAAAGCCGGTGCTGACCGACACCGCCAATGTCATCAAGAGCCCGGGGTCTGACATCACGGCTCTTTCTAATGCGCAGGACGAGCTACGAAGTATTCCGTTGGGCGTGACCGACCCCAAGGCGCTTTGCGAAGCGTTGGAATATCAAGTCGAGCGCACCATCAGCGGCACGACGTTCACGCTTGCGGAGATTCCGCTGCCCGGCGGCGGTTCCATCCCACTTACCGTCGATGTCACCACACTGGCGGGTGCCCTGGGCGGTGGGTCGTAATGGGCATCCGCACGCGCCTGTGCGAGGAGCACGCCCAGGCTACGGTCGAGATGGCCGTGGTCACGCCCGTCCTGCTGGTTCTGGCGCTTATCGTGTACAACGTCATGGTCTTTGCCGGTGCGGTCGCACGCTTCGATCGCGTGGTGCCCGATATCGTGCTAGCACATGCCGTGGCGCCGAGCGGGGAGGGCGATGGCAGCTCCATCGATGCTTCCGCGACCGTTCAGGCTCAGATCCAACATGCCATGGAAGGCTATGACTTGCTGATCGAGGTCTCGAGCGAACAGGGTGCGACGACATCGGATGGCGGTTTGCTTTCGCTTTCCGGCACGTTTAGGACCTATACCTGCACCATGCGCTATGAGCCGTGGCCGAGCTCGCTCAGCGTCGCCGGCGTTTCGCTGGGGGCACCGGCAAAGTTGTCACACGAGCGCGCGGTGACGGTCGATCCATGGCGTCCGGGGGTGGTCATGTGACCGCGGTCTCGTCCTACATCGCCTACGCGCGGGCACTCAATAGGCTGGGCTGGACGCCGGCCGAGTTTGCGGTGGCGGAGTCGTTTGCCGTGCGCCTGCGTGGCATGCTGGGACGGTGTCCGGTTGCCGCCAACGGTCTGCCGCTCGTCATGGCATTTCCACGCTGCTCTTCGGTCCATACGTGTTTTATGGCCTATCCCATCGACATCGCCTTCATCGATCGCGACGGCAATATCCTCGCGCGCTACGAAAACGTACGTCCCTGGCGTATGTGCTCCTGCCCCGGCGCCTGGGCCGCACTAGAGCGCCCTTCAATCATTGTTTCGACCCCTGCTCTCCAACGCGTGCCGGCTTAAGAATTGGCGACAGCGGACTTTCGTCATACGAAATTGGGTAAGATGGAGGAGAAGATGCATGGATGTTGAGATGCATCCCAACGCTAAAAAGCACCTGACGGAAAAGCAGGTGCTTAGCGCTTGGCTTGCGGTTACTGAGTGCATTCGTCGCGAGTCGAAGGACGAGCCGCCGAGATGGCTTGCGATTGGATGGCTCCCAGACGGACGAAGCGTGGAGCTTGTCGCGGTCGAGCTTGTCCGTGGGTGGCTTATCATTCATGCCTTGTCTCCAGTCCAGAAGAAATTTTGGCAGGAGATTGAACGGGCTCGGCAAAGGGGTCGATGATGGGCAAGACGTATACGGCCGCTAAAGGTCAGGTTGTAACGGATGAAATGATTGACGCGTGGTGCGAGTCGTACGAGCGCGGAGAGTTTCCGGATGGCGAACATACCGTTGGTGGGATCGTGCATGGACGGCCCCCGCTCTCAGGTGAGGGGACGGCAACGTTGTCGGTCAAGATTCCTCTGGGAATGAAGGAGGCCATTCGTCGACGGGCGGCTGCCGAGGGGATGACGCCAAGTGAGTTTGCCCGTGCGGCTCTGAGCGAAAAACTTCTTGCTGCCGGCTGATGTCTCTGACGTGCCGATTTATAGAACCGAGGCTGTGCTCAAAAACTTTTTTAAAATTCTCGGTTGACCGGAACGCGTCCTTGGTTATACTAATCAAGGCTTGAAACAAGGCACACCTCAAATGGCTGGGTAGCTCAGTTGGTAGAGCAGAGGACTGAAAATCCTCGTGTCAGGGGTTCGATTCCCTTCCCCGCCACCTTGAATTGACTAGGACCTCTGCAAAGGGGTCCTTTTCTTTTATGTAGGGTTCTGCGGAAAATGCGCCCCATTATTGAGCGATAGAACGGGACATGCTTTCCGGTGCCTGCCTTTGGCGCGCGTACACACCTCGTCGCACCATTCCGAGCCCGTCTGCTCCCAGACATTCCTCCCACTTTCGCGTCACTTTACAGACCGTTCGGTCGCCTGTCCGCACGCGCGGGTATACTCAAAACGATACTTTTCCTATGCAATACGATGCAGGCTCGGCCTGCATGATCCGAAGGGGGCAGTGATGGAGAGGATACTCGGCGTTAATCTCTCTGGCTGGTTTATTCCCGAGCCTTGGGTGACCCCGTCGCTGTACGCGGCGACCGGTGCATCCAACGCGGCCGAGCTACAGGAGGCCATGGGTACCGCCGCCTATAACGAGCGCATGCGCCGCCATTACGAGACGTTTGTGAGCGAGGACGATTTTCGTCGCATGGCGCAGATCGGTCTCAATGCCGTGCGTCTGCCGGTGCCCTGGTATGCCTTTGGCTCACAGGAGTCCGATGCCTCCTACATATCGGTTGTCGATTACATCGACCGCGCAATTGAGTGGGCTGTCAAGTACGACATCCGCGTGCTGCTCGATCTGGCAACCGTGCCCGGTGGCCAGGGCGATTCCAACGATTCGCCCACCACGCCGGAGGCTGTTGCCGAGTGGCATTCGTCCACCAACGGCCGTCATGTCGCACTCGACGTGCTCGAGCGCTTGGCCGATCGCTATGGCGAGGCCGAGAGCCTGCTGGGCATTGAGCTGCTGGACACGCCGCAGATGAGCGTTCGCAAGAGCCTCTTCACCATGACGGATGGCATTCCCGCTCACTACCTGCGCAATTTCTATCGCGATGCCTACGAGCTCGTCCGTTCGTATATGCCCGAGGATAAGATCGTCGTCTTCTCGTCGTCGGGGCATCCCAGCGAGTGGAAGCATTTTATGCGCGGCGCCAAGTACAAGAACGTCTACATGGACCTTCACCTGTACCATTACCGCGACGAGTATGCGCTCGACATCACGAGCCCCCGCGGGCTGACGACGGCGATTTCGCGTAACAAGCGCGAGCTTAAAGAGGCGATTTCGACTGGGTTCCCCGTGCTGGTGGGCGAATGGTCGGGCGCGGCGATCTTTGCTAACTCGTCGGTTACGCCCGAGGGCCGCAATGCCTACGAGCGCGTGTTTATCGCCAACCAGCTGGCTTCGTTTGCGCCGGCTGCCGGTTGGTTCTTCCAAACGTGGAAGACCGAGAAGCGCATTGCAGCATGGGACGCCCGCGCGGCGCTCGGTACGCTCGAGCGCGGCATGATTGAATAGGTTGATATGACGCAAAACAGCGCCCATACGGGCAAACTCTATGTGGTCGGCACGCCCATCGGCAACCTAGGCGACCTGTCCCCGCGCGTTGGCGAGGCTTTTGCCGCCGCCGATGCCATTTGCTGCGAAGACACGCGTGTGACGTCAAAGCTGCTGATGCACCTGGGTATTTCCAAGCCGCTTGTCCGTTGCGACGAGAATGTGATCGCTAGCCGCGCTGCCGGCCTGGTCGACCGTCTGCTGGCGGGGGAGACCCTCGCCTTTGCCTCGGACGCCGGCATGCCGAGCGTGTCCGATCCCGGCCAGGCGCTGATCGAGGCGGCGCGTGAGGCCGATGTGCCCGTCGAAGTTATTCCTGGGCCCTCTGCTTGCGTCACGGCGCTTGTTTCGTCCGGCATTCCCTGCGAGCATTTTTTCTTCGAGGGCTTTTTGGGCCGAAAGCACGGCGACCGTGTGCGCCGTTTGCAGCGCCTTGCCGTGGTGCCCGGCGCACTCATCTTCTACGAGTCTCCACATCGCATCGTGGCGACGCTCGAGGCCGTGGCGGAGGTCTTTCCCCAGCGTGAGGTTGCCGTCTGCCGCGAGCTCACCAAGCTGCACGAGGAGGTCTTGCGCGGGCCCGCTGACCAGCTTGCCGAGGAGCTGCGTGCTCGCGGCGAGGTAAAGGGCGAGATCGCGCTGGTCATCGCGCCGCCGAGCGAGGATGAGGAGGTCGGTATCGTGCCGGTCGGCGCTGCGGCAGCGGATCCCGACGAGGCCCTGCGCGAGGATATCCGCGCCGCGCTCGAGGAGGGGGAGCCCGCGTCTGCGGTGGCCAAGCGCCTGTCTCAGAAGTATTCGCGCCGCAAGCGCGATGTCTATGCCATGGTGCTCGATATGCAATAGATGGAGGATATCCAGCCCTTGCGCTAGAATCATCCTCTGTATGCAACGTTTTTCTGGAGGACAAACCCCATGGATCAAAGCAAGCCTTCGTTCTTTATCACGACGCCCATCTACTACGTCAACGCCGATCCGCACCTGGGCACGGCTTATTCCACCATCATCGCCGACGTTCAGGCTCGCTATCGCCGTTCCGCCGGCTATAACGTCAAGTTCCTGACCGGCATGGACGAGCACGGCGAGAAGGTCGCCGAGGCCGCAGCCAAGCATGGCATGACGCCGCAGGAGTGGACCGATAGCCAGGCCCCGCACTTCAAGGAGCTTTGGAGCAAGCTCGAGATCTCCAACGACGACTTCATCCGCACCACCGAGCCGCGCCAGCATCATGCCGTGCAGTATCTGTGGGAGCGCATGAAGGAGTCCGGTTACCTGTATAAGGGCAGCTACGACGGTTGGTATTGCGTGCCCGACGAGACCTACTTTACCGATACGCAGGTCCAGAAGGGCGACGAGGAGTACGGCAGCGTCGGCCAGCATCTATGCCCCGACTGCCACCGTCCGCTTGAGCGCGTGCAGGAGGAGTCCTACTTCTTTAAGCTTTCCGCCTTCCAGGACAAGCTTCTCAAGCTCTATGACGAGCACCCCGACTTTGTCGAGCCTGCGTTCCGCATGAACGAGGTACGTAGCTTTGTCGAGGGCGGCCTTAACGACCTTTCCGTGAGCCGCACGAGCTTTGACTGGGGCATTCAGGTCCCGTTTGACGAGGGTCACGTGACCTACGTGTGGTTCGATGCGCTGCTCAACTATATGACGGCCGTCGGCTACGGTGTCGACACCGACGAGGCGCGTGCCGAGCTGGCCTATCGCTGGCCCGCGCAGTTCCACATCGTGGGTAAGGACATCATCCGCTTCCACTGCGTCATTTGGCCCGCCATGCTCATGGCCATCGGCGAGGCCCTGCCCGAGCACGTCTTTGCCCACGGCTTCCTGACCGTGCGCAATGCCGAGACAGGCAAGGCCGAGAAGATGTCCAAGAGCCGCGGTAACGCCATCGCTCCGCAGGACGTTATCGACATGCTGGGCGTCGAGGGCTATCGCTACTACTTCATGACCGACGTCGTTCCCGGTACCGACGGCGCCATCAGCTTCGATCGCATGGAGCAGGTCTACAACGCCGATCTGGCCAACAGCTGGGGCAACCTCATTTCGCGCTCGCTCAACATGAGCGCAAAGTACTTTGACGGCTGCGCCCCGGCTAAACCGGCGTCTGCCGACGCGTTCGATAACCCGCTGGCAAAGATTGCCGACGGTTTGGTCGAGCGCTACATGGCCAAGATGGACATGCTCGATTACGGCGGAGCCAAGGATGAGGTCATGGAGCTCATCCATGCCGCCAACCACTACATCGAGGACTCCGAGCCCTGGGCGCTTGCCAAGGACGAGGCCAAGGCTGACGAGCTGGCATTTGTGATTTACAACCTGCTCGAGGCCATCCGCATCGCCGCCCACCTGCTGATGCCGCTCATGCCCCAGACTTCTGTCGAGGCTCTGCGCCGCCTGTCCTGTGAGGGCGAGGCCGCGAGCGACGACCTCAAGGGCATTTGCGCTTGGGGCCTGCTTGCTGGTGGTCAGCCCGTCGAGAAGGGCGATCCGCTGTTCCCGCGTCTGGCGTAGAGACTTCGCGAGCGCCATATCGGCAATTTGCTGTTTAGATGTAAGGGCATGGCCGCAACGGTCCATGCCCTTTCGTTTCAAGACGCCGCCATCATGCTAAGGAGGCAACTATGACAACTTCGCCTTTGGCAAACCCCACGGCCACCAGGGAGCTGCTGGAGGAGTTTGGCCTTGCGACCAAGCATCGCCTGGGCCAGAACTTTCTAATCGACAATCATGTGATCGAGCGTATCTGCGAGCTTGCCGAGCTTGCAGGTGACGAGCGCGTACTCGAGGTGGGTCCGGGTTGCGGTACTTTGACACTTGCGTTGCTGCAGGAAGCGGCGTGCGTTACGTCCATTGAGGCCGATCCTGAGCTCGAACCGGTGCTCGACGCCCACGCCGCCGACTATGCCAACTTCCGCTTTATCATGGGCGACGCGCTCAAGGTGACGCCGGGGCAGATTGAGCAGGCTGCGGGCGGTGAGCCGACGGTATTTGTCGCGAACTTGCCCTATAACGTGGCGGCGACGATCATTTTGCAATTTTTCCAGACGATGCCGGCGCTCAAGCGCGCCGTCGTCATGGTGCAAAAGGAGGTTGCCGATCGCATTGCCGCAGTGCCGGGCAACAAGACCTATGGCGGCTATACGGCAAAGCTTGGCCTGTATGCGCAGGTAACGGGTCGCTTTGAGGTGCCGCCGCGTTGCTTTATGCCGGCGCCACACGTGGACTCGGCCGTCGTGCGCATCGACCGTGTTGACGGTGTGGTGCCCGAAGGACTCGATCGCGAATTTGTGGCCCGCGTGATTGACGCTGCATTTGCTCAGCGTCGCAAGACCATCCGCAATTCCATGAGCGCCAACGGCTTTGCCAAGGACGTGCTCGATGCCGCCTTTGAGGCTTGCGGTATCGCATCCACCACGCGCGCCGAGACGCTCGGCGTCGCCGACTTTGTGTGCCTGGCTCGGGAGCTTTCCCATGACGCTTAATGCCGAACGCGTGACGTTTACCAAGAAAAAGAAGACGGTTGCTTGTCCCGTACCCTTGGCACCGCTTGCCGACACGCATGCGCATCTGCTTTCGTTCTGGGGCAAGGATGTGCCCGAGACACTCGTGCGTGCCAAGGCGGCAGGCATCGACCTGTTGGTGACGGTCTTCGACCCCATCGCCGACAAGCGCAGCGTGACGGACTATAGCGACTGGCTCGTGCGCGAAATTCTGCCGATGCAGGATATCCCGCAGATCAAGTATCTTGCCGGCGTGCATCCGTATGGCGCGCCGGACTATACCGACGACATTCACGCGCAGGTTGTTGCTGCGCTTGATGACCCTTTGTGCGCCGGTATTGGCGAAATCGGTCTGGACTACCACATGGACTATGACGACGATATCGCGCCGGCACCCCATAACGTGCAGATTGACTGCATGGCGCGCCAGCTCGAGCTTGCCGTGCGTCGTAACGTGCCGGTGGAGCTGCATCTGCGTCACGAGGACATGGACCAGGAGCGTACCTCGCACGTGGACGCCTACAACGTGCTTCGTGAGGTGGGCGTGCCCCAGGCCGGTTGTGTGCTGCACTGTTTTGGCGAGGACCGCGCCACGATGGAGCGCTTTGTGGAGCTGGGCTGCTATATCGCCTATGGTGGTGCGGCCACCTTTAAGCGCAACGACGACGTGCGCGAGGCATTTGCGGCAACCCCACTCGATCGATTTTTGTTCGAGACGGATTGCCCGTATATGGCTCCGGAGCCCATCCGCGGTCTTGAATGCGAGCCCGCAATGATCTCCATTACGGCAAACGCGCTGGTTAACGACCGTGTCGATCGCACTGGTGAGGACGCCGAAACAATCGCGCATGCCGCTTGGGAAAATGCCTGCAAACTTTTTCAAAAATAGTTCTTGCGTTCGCGGTGGCGCTCCGTTATTCTAATTCCTGCACGCGGGCGTGGCGGAATTGGCAGACGCGTACGGTTCAGGTCCGTATGGGGGCAACCCCATGAAGGTTCAAGTCCTTTCGCCCGCACCATTAAATGAAAGAGCTCCCAGCAATGGGAGCTTTTTTGTTATGCACGATCTCCTTGGACGGGTATCCTAATGCCAACGTGTGCCTATCAGAGGAGAGACCATGCTGTTTTCCGGTATCATCGCCGCCCTTACCAGCCTTTTGATTCCCATCATCATCCTGTTGTTGCTGCTCCCCAACGCCTGCTACGTCGTTGAGCAGCAGCACGCTGTGATCATCGAGCGCTTGGGTAAGTTCAATCGTATCGTCAACGCGGGCTTCCACGTGAAGGTGCCCGTGATTGACCGCAAGGCCGCCACGGTGAGTCTGCGCACCATGAAAAATGGTTTTGGCATCGACGTTAAGACCCAGGACAACGTGACCATTGGCCTTGAGGTCTCCGCTCAGTACCACGTGAGCTATGACATGGGCGCCGGCCCGGCAGATTCGGGCATCTACAAGAGCTACTATATGCTGCAGGAGCCCGTCGACCAGATGCGCGACTTCATCACCGACGCCCTGCGCTCCTCCATCCCCGTCTACACACTCGATGAGGTCTTTGCCAAGAAGGATGACATCGCCAAGGATGTCAACGCTACCGTTTCCGAGCAGATGGCCGCCTACGGCTTCACCCTCGTGTCGACGCTCATCACCAAAATCGCACTGCCGACCGAGGTTGAGAACTCCATGAACGACATCAACGCTGCCCAGCGCAAGCGCGCTGCCGCGCAGGAGCTCGCCGAGGCCGACCGCATCAAGCGCGTCACCGAGGCGACCGCCGAGGCCGAGGCTATGGAAAAGGCGGGTGAGGGCATCGCCAACCAGCGCAAGGCCATCGCGCTGGGTATCAAAGATTCGCTCGAGATCATCCAGGAGACGGGTGTCGGCAATGACGAGGCCAACCAACTGTTCATGTTTACGCAGTGGTCCGAGATGATGACGGAGTTCGCTCGCACGGGTAAAACCTCGACGGTCGTGCTGCCGAGCGACTTTTCGCAGTCGGCCTCGATGTTCGAGCAGATGCTGGCCGCCGGCAAAGTTCAAAACGATTCGAAGGAGTAGACGCGCGTGAAATACACCGTCGTTTGCGTCGGTAAGCTCAAGGAGCGCTTTTGGAAGGACGCGTGCGCTGAGTACACCAAGCGCCTAGGTGCCTATGCCAAGGTGGATATCCGCGAGGTGGCCGATATCGACCCGGCTAAGGCGGGCGGCGTGGATGCCGCGCGCGACAAGGAGGGGGCGGCGATTCTTGCCGCCTTGCCATCTCGAGCGCATGTGATCCTGCTGGCTATCGAGGGCAAGGAGCGCTCGAGCGAGGAGTTTTCGGCGAGGCTCGACGATCTTATGCTGCGAGGCAGCAGCGACATTGCCTTTGTAATCGGCGGTTCGGACGGCGTGAGTGATGAGGTGCGCGCCCGCGCCGACGAGATGCTCAGCTTTGGACGCATTACCTTGCCGCATAACCTGGCGCGTGTGGTGCTGCTAGAGCAGATTTACCGTGCCTGCAAGATCAGTCGTGGCGAGCCGTATCACAAGTAGGTCGGCAATACGAAACAATAGCGTGGGACAATGACTTTCGTTTTTGAGGAACGCATCTGAGAGGACTGTGTGATATGAAGATCGGATTTGTCGGTTTTGGCAATATGGCGAGTGCTATGGCCGATGGCTGGATTGCCGCCGGCGTGGCCGCGGGCGACATGTGCGCCTGCGCAGGCCGCTACGATGCTTTGGTCGAGCGTTGCGAGGTGCGCGGCATGGTCGCCTGCCACGATGCCGCCGAGGTTGTCGCCGCATCCGATATCGTGGTCGCTGCGGTCAAACCGTACATGATCGAGAAGGTATTCGCCCCGCTCAAGGATGCTCTTGCCAAAAAGGTCGTTCTGTCGGTTGCCTGGACCTGGGACAGTGCCAAGTGGGAGCAGGTCCTGCCGGGCGTCGCGCATATCTCGACGGTGCCCAACACGCCGGTTTCGGTGGGCGAGGGCGTCATCGCCTGCGAGAAGGCTTCGACGCTTAACGACGAGCAGCGTGCTGTGGTGCTCGACCTGCTCGGTAAGCTTGGCGCTGTCGTCGAGCTCGACACAAGCCTGCTGTTTGTGGGCGGCACGGTGGGTGGTTGCGCTCCGGCGTTTGTCGCCATGGCAATCGAGGCCCTGGGCGATGCGGCGGTCAAGCACGGTATCCCGCGTGCGGATGCTTATCGCATTGTGAGCCAGATGGTGCTGGGTACGGCAAAGCTGCAGCTTGCAACTGGCCAGCATCCTGCGGCGATGAAGGATGCCGTATGCTCGCCCGGCGGTGCCACCATCAAGGGCGTCGTTGCACTCGAGGACGCCGGCATGCGCAGCGCCCTGGTCAAGGCAATCGACGCAACCCTCCAGTAAAACCGACCAAAAAAGGGACAGGTTTATGTTGGCAGGTTTTTCCTGCGGTTTTGTCCTTTTAGCGAAAAGTGCCCCGCAACTGGCTCAATTCCAGTTGCGGGGCACTTGCGTTTGCCTAGATAAAACCGACCAAAATAAACCTGTCCCTTTTTGGCAGGTTAGTCCCAGAAGCTGTCTTCTTCGTCCTCGGACTTGGGGCCGCGGTCGACATACATCTTATGGGTGCGCTTCTCCATTACAAAGGCAATAATCGCAAACAGCAGGATGCCGCCGGCGAAAAGGATGGCAAAACCGGTGCGGGTGCCAAACAAAAAGGAAAAAACTGCGTCCATTGGGTGCCTTCTTGCGTAGTTGAGTTGGGTCGTAAACGCTCATAAGTATATACTTGCCCATACATGTACAAGGTTGCAACCTAAATGGAATGTATATCGCCGGAGGATCTAATGCTTGATATCAAGTTTGTTCGCGAGAACCCCGATGCCATCGATGTCGCCATGGCTAACCGCCAGACGTCTTGGGATCGCGAGAAGTTCTTTGAGCTCGACGACGAGCGTCGTGCCGTCATCACCGAGGTCGAGGAACTTCAAGC
Organism: uncultured bacterium; assembly: GCA_905214465.1. Classification (GTDB taxonomy): domain Bacteria; phylum Actinomycetota; class Coriobacteriia; order Coriobacteriales; family Coriobacteriaceae; genus Collinsella. Next base: position 212,799 of record CAJMMD010000001.1, on the reverse strand, counting down.
CACGCGCAATGCCGAGTCCAAGAAGATCGGCGCCCTGATGAAGGAGGGCAAGAAGGGCGAGGCCGAGGCCGCCAAAGAGGCCGTGCGCGCCGTCAACGAGAAGATTGACGGTCTGGCCGAGCGCCGCACCGCCCTCGAGCAGGAGCAGTACGACTTCATGGCTCACCTGCCCAACATTCCTTGCGAGGCCACGCCGTACGGCAAGGACGAGGACGAGAACATCGAACGCCGTCGTTGGGGCACCCCGCGCGAGTTCGACTTCGACTTTAAGCCGCACTGGGATCTGGGCACCGACCTCGACATCCTTGACTTCGAGCGCGGCAACAAGCTCTCCGGCAGCCGCTTCACCGTTCTCGGTGGCGCCGGCGCCCGTCTTGAGCGCGCCCTCATCAACTTCTTCCTCGATACGCACACCAGCCGTGGTTTTAAGGAGTGGTGGCCGCCCATCGTCGTCAAGCGTCAGACCATGTTCGGCACGGGCCAGCTGCCCAAGTTCGAGGACGACGCCTATCACGTCTCGGGCGACAACTTCCTGATCCCCACCGCCGAGGTCGTGCTCACCAACCTGCACGCCGGTGAGGTCCTCGACGCCGATACCCTGCCGCGCCGCTACACCGCCTTCACCCCCTGCTTCCGCGAGGAGGCCGGCTCCGCTGGTCGCGATACCCGCGGCATCATTCGCCAGCACGAGTTCGACAAGGTCGAGATGGTCAAGTTTGCCAAGCCGGAGGAGTCCGACGAGGAGCTCGAGAGCATGACCGCCGAGGCCGAGTACCTGCTGCAGCAGCTGGGTCTTCCGTATCGCGTGATTAGCCTGTGCACCGGCGACCTGGGCTTCTCTGCCCGTCAGACCTACGACATCGAGGTCTGGCTGCCGAGCTACAACGCCTACAAGGAGATCAGCTCCTGCTCCAACTGCGGTGACTTCCAGGCCCGTCGCGCCAACATCAAGTATCGCGACCCCGAAAACTTCAAGGGTTCGCGCTACCTGCACACCCTCAACGGTTCCGGCCTGCCGGCTGGCCGTACCATGGCTGCCATTCTGGAGAACTACCAGAACGCCGACGGCACCATCACGATCCCCGAGGTCCTGCGTCCCTACATGGGCGGCCTCGAGAAGATCGAGCCGGTCGCGTAGATTGGCTGCATAAGCGATTTGCTAGGGCACTCCTTTTTGGGGTGCCCTTTTTGTGTGCGGCCATACCATGCTGTGCGGACAGCTCAATAGAAAACACACGAACAACTGTTCTGTATGCAGCCATCTACCTGCTATGCTTTTGCTAAATAAGAGCGAGAGAAAGGGGACGCGATGGAGCTGTTTGATGATCGGGTGGTTTTGTTTGAGAGCGACGAGGGCGGGGAGTACCTGCTTGTGACGTGTGAGCCGTCTGGCATGGGTGGCCTGGTGGTTCGACAGACGAGCGAGGGGCCGTTGACGCAATGGTGCTACGAGGAGTCGCCTCATGTGGTTGAGACGTTTGTGGCGCACGAGGGGCTTGTGGCCCTAGAGCATTTCTATGGGGTCCAGACATCTAATCAGGTTGCTCGCATGTTGAGCATCTCGTTTGCCGATTATGATTGTGCCCAGCGGGTGAGATCGCTCCTGAGGGAACTTGATGCTAAGTTTGACGTGATCGAAAAGCCAATCGATCGTACGGGGAATGGCGGTATATGCGGAGCAGCATGACAAGACTGCGTTCCACAAAAAAGTTTGAAATTGTGCTTGACTCCAATAAGCTAAAGTGGTTTTATATGTCTTGCGCTGCGGCGTTACCTCAGCTGGATAGAGGGTCTGACTACGAATCAGAACGTCATAGGTTCGAATCCTATACGCCGCACCATTTGAGATTAAAGCTCCCGGCAACGGGGGCTTTTCTTTTACGTAAACACCGCATTGATTCGAACCTCGGTCGAGGCGCGGGCGTAAAGCGGACGATTTCCTGTCGACTCGTGTAAGATTCCGAGTAGATGTCGCGACTAATTCGCGACCACTCCTTCTTCAAGCGACCGATCAGGGTGATACTTCGTGGCAGAGCGTCCGACATACAAGCTCAGGTTTCTCGATCCCAAAAAGCGCTTTCCGGCGATGCCCGAGCAGCCTGCGGGACGCTCATATGGCGTGGTCTGGAAACTCTTTGGCGAGGATCAGCATGAATCTTGCTATGTCGTCGAATTCGTTGACAAAAGTCATGTGTCGCTTTTGGGCTACGTAAGCGTTTCGGGCGAGGTGTACAAGGTGGACCGCCCCGTCAGCGAGGCTCCGCTGCCCAACGATCCCGACATGGAACTGGTCCTTGACGAGTCGGATTCCAGTATTGGTGAGATTATGGTGAGGGGAGCAAACGGCACGATGCGCGTGCGCGCGCGAACCGTCGGCTCTCCCGAAGGTCCCATGCGCGAACAGTCCGATCACGAGACATGGAATTCGACCCGCTCCCTTCCTTACGGTGAGTTCATGGCCTCGATGTTCTTGCGCTACGTCATATTCGCTGATTCTGAAAACGCTGTCTTAGGCGCGGCAGACGGTGACGGCCTTGACGAGGGCATGAAAAATGCCGTCGACAAGATCAAACTTGTAAAACTCCCCGAGCCGGTTGAGGTACTGCTGGGTTTTGATTCCACGCCGCTGCCCGATGCAATCGAAACGTTGCTCTACCGCATTGACCATACAGATAATCCAGGTGGCATTGAGCGCTATGCCGCCGCTTTGATGGGTGAAGTCAATCTGCCTCGCCTGCGCACCATTGCGGCCAAAACCGAAATGAGCCTGGCGCGCATCGATCGCTCGAGGCTCTTTTATCTCAATTTTGACCGTAGCCTGCTGGACCAGGACGAGATCGATATCCTGCTTGCCGTCGAGAGCCGCCTGAACCGCCTATCGGGCATTCTTGAGCGTATTGGGGCAGGGTTGGGCCCCGTTGCCTCGTCGCCAAGCTTTGAGGGCTGCTCGCTCTTTGACCTATGGCACATCAGCAAGACGACAAACGACGTTCCTCGCCTGCTCGAAACGCTGTCGAATGACAACCCGTGGGCCAAGCCGGGGACGGTTGCGTGCCAGCCGGGTGGCGAGTGGGACGTTCGCACCCGCTTTGCACGTATCGTAGAAGCGCTCAACGTGGTCACGCGGCTCGATTACACCTATCGAGTGAACGTCGCCGAGGGCATCATGCTGGTGCGATTTGGCCGCACGGTTGTCGATGCTATGCCGCAGCGCGAATACGATGCTCAAGATGACGCCTGGCGCGAGGTAGATGAGCCTAAGCGCGCAGCATGGGCCACCGAGCACGATGCGCGTATTGCGCTTACACTCGCAGCGGCTTGCTTTGCCTCGGGTGCTCGCATCACGCGCTGCTACGTGCAGATTGCGGCTCCCGACGGCGAGCAGGGCGAGCGCGTTGTTAAAACGTACTCCTTTGGCCGTGCGGCTTATCTGGCCGATTGCGTTTCTGTCGCCAAGGATCTTGAGAGCATGGACATGGACGATATGCCGTGCAAGCGTGTGCTTGAGGCGTATGAGGCAGATGCGCCGGACATGATTGAGTCTGCAGAAGTTCACGCCCGACCACGTGATGACCATCGTCCATTGCCGCCTGCGCTTCGCGATTTACTGCTCGCTGATACGGCTGACGAGCTTGAGGTCATGGAGGAGGACAACGATCCGTATGTTGCCCGCGTCGTCGAGCTGCGCGAGCAATCCAAAGTTGACCGAGCTGGTGCTTTCGAGGGCTTTTCTCGCCTTGTCGAGGAACTGGAAGCCAAGTGTACTGTTGCTGAGCTTTTGGCGACGGGACCGGTGCAGACCCAGTTCTGCGACAACCAGCTGGTGCGTATGGTACTGCCGGTGTTGGAAGAGGACCGCTCTGTGCGAATCCTTCGTGCGCCCGATGCGCTGTACTTTGCCCAGCACGAGATCTGCAGCTTTTACGCCGAACAAGAGGACTTTGAGCGTGCACTGCCCGAGGTGCGTCGTCTCTACGATTTGGCGCGCTCGTCCATGCAGTCGCACTTTGCGCTCATCAACGTGCTAGCACGCCTGGAGCGCTATGACGAGATTATAGAGGTGGCGCGCCACGGCCTGCGCATTGCCAGCGACCGGCCTTCGATCGGCTACCTGTTCTATCGCCTGGCATTCGCCTACTGGAACTGCGACCAGCTCGAGCTGGCGCTGGCATGTTATCGCCTGGTGCCGCGCGGCGAGGAATCGGGCGGCAGTGCGCAGGAGGAAATGCAGGGCCTTATGAACGAGATGGGCGTCATCAAACCGCCCACGTTTGAGGGGGCTGTCGAGACCATCCGCAAGGCAGGTCTTGAGCTGCCGCCGGTGCCCGCCGTGACCAATCAACTCGCGGATGCCGCCGTGCAGCTCGTCGATAACGGCTTCTTTTTCTTGGCGCGCGGCTGCATCTACCAAATGTGGCGCACCATGGGCAACGACGAGCTCGGCTCCCTCAACCGCTCGCTGGGGTAGGAGCGGCATAGAAGGGCTGGACCGCGCTTGTCATCCCATTTGCTCGCCATGCCGACAAAACGAAGGGGCTACTGCTACCGGCGGTACCGGGAACATTTGCGTATAGATAAGGTATAACGAATTAAGTCGTAACGAATTAAAGTACGAATTACTGTATCGAGCAGGTCGCCGACAAATTGAATGGAGCCATTTGTATTGGCTCAGGTGGGTGGCTCCAGCAGGACCGGTAAGGTCAAAAGCGGCTAGGTCTGCTAAACCTGTTAAACTCTGCTAAAGTTGCTAAACTTTGCTAAAGTTGTTAAAACTAGCAGAGGAGGATTGAATGCCGAAAGCAATTAATCCCTTTAAGCCAACGGCGGGCATGAATCCGCCTGAGCTTATCGGGCGCGATGCTGTTTTGGATGACTTTGCCGAGGCACTAGAGAATGGTCCTGGTGCCCCCGATCGACTTATGCGCATCTCGGGTGTCCGAGGCACGGGCAAAACGGTGCTTCTCAACGCATTGGGCGATCTTGCGCGAAAAAAGGGATTCGAGGTCGTTGACGTGGCCTCAAATGCCGGTTTTTGCACTAGGATCCTCGAGGCTCTGCAGCGAAATGTTCGTCTTGAGTCAATGTCGATTTCCCCATCGATTTTAGGAGTCAGCCTCGGCTCCGTGGAGGTGTCAAAGTCGGCCTCTCATTTGGGCGAGGCGATGTACGATGCCGCGAAACGCGATGGCCTGTTCATTACGCTCGACGAGATTCAGGATGCCTCAACTGAGGAAATGCGCGAGCTGGGCAATGAGATGCAGCTTTTGATTCGCCAAGGGGCGAATGTCGCTTTTGCATTCGCTGGCTTGCCAACATCGGTGGATGGCGTGGTGGTTGATGATACCCTTACGTTCCTTCAGCGGGCAAAACATATCGAACTCACTCGTCTCTCCGATTTTGAAGTCGGCGGATCGTTTGAGGATACAATGAGACGAGCGGGCAAGGAGCTCGATGAAGACGCCGCTGAGCTATTAACAAAGGCGTCAGCAGGCTATCCCTTTATGGTCCAGTTGGTCGGATATTACGCTTGGCAGGCTGCTGCGCGCAGCGGGGCGGAGAGCGTGAACGAAGGGTCCGCGCGTACGGGTATCCAAGCAGCTCTTGATAGCTTTAATGCTATGGTGATTGCCCCGGCGCTGCGCAGGGTTTCAGAACGACAGTTTCAGTATCTCGCGGCAATGGCTCAATGCGAGGGCGATGAGATTGCCAACGGTGATATCGCCAAAAAGATGGGGCTGCCGGCGAACAAGGTCGGCTCGTATCGTAAACGTCTCATCGATGCGGGGTTGATTGAGCCTGCGGGCTATGGCTGTGTTTCGTTTGCAATTCCGTATATGCGCGACTATTTGTTGGAGGCGGTGCGGGAAAGGTAAAAATGGAATCGCTCCAAATTCCCTCTTGCCCAACTTCGGCTGTTTGGTTACTATAGAACGGCTGTTACGGAGAGCTGACCGAGAGGCCGAAGGTGCTCGCCTGCTAAGCGAGTATGCCCCAAAAGGGCATCTGGGGTTCGAATCCCCAGCTCTCCGCCAGTACGAATTTGAAGAAGGGTCCCATTTGGGGCCCTTTTTTTGTGGAGAAAAGAGGCTGGGGATTCGAACCCTCAAAAAATGAGGCGCCCCGTTGGACGCCTCATTTGGTTCGATGTGATATCGCTTTGGCCCTACACCTCGGGTGCCTTGGCGACGGTCTCGCTTTCTGCCGTGAGTGGGCGGTTGTCGATGCGGCGGCCCAGGCGGTCGAGCTTCACGAGTAGCCATTCAATGGGATTCGGCCCTGCCCCTTCCTCGTCGGCAACCAGGTCCATGACGGCGATCTTGGTGCCGTCCTGCTTGAGCGTAATGCTGCCCACCTTGTCGCCCACATGCACCGTGCCCGAAAGATCGTCGTAGCTAACCTTTTCGGTCACCTCGCCGGCAAGGGAAAACACGGTCGCTTGCGCCGTAGGATCGGCGAGTGTGGCGTCGATCGTCTTATCAGTCCAGTCGGTTTGACCGATGCGCGCCATAAGCGGGTTGCCGTTGGCGGTCTTTTCCTGCGTGTTGGCGATTGCGACCGTCACCTTGTGACCGTAGTACCAATTGGCAAGGGTTGCGGTATCGGTAAAGCGCTGGTCGGTGGTGGTGGAGTTCAAAACGACGGTGTAGATCTCGTCGCCATCGCGGTTGTAGGCACCCGTAAAGCAATAGCCTGCATCGTCGGTAGTGCCGGTCTTGCCACCGATGTTGCCATCTTGGCCCAGCAAATAGTTATGCGTGTCCATGGAATGCGAATGGTCGGTGCCGTCGGCGCCCGTGACCTCGATCCAGGAATCCTCGCTCGCTACGACCTCGCGGATCGTGTCGTTTTTCATGGCCTCCTGCATCATCAGCGCTACGTCGTGTGCGGTTGAGTGCATATCGCCAGCCCACTCATCAAAGTCCAGACCATGCGGGTTTTCAAAAAGCGTACCGGTGCAGCCGAGCTTCTTAGCGCGCTCGTTCATGGCCTTCACAAATGTGGCCTCGGCGTCTTTGGTCTTAGGGTCGATCTTCTTGCCCATATATTCGGCGAGCACGATGGCGGCGTCGTTGCCCGAGGGAATCATCAGGCCGCGCAGTGCCTGCTCCACGGTGAGCTCGTCACCTTCGAGCAAGCCGGCGGTCGAATTACCCACGGTGGCTGCGGCGTTGCTCACCGTGACCTTCTCGTCCATCTTGCAATTCTCGACGGTTAGGATTGCGGTCATGACCTTGGTGATCGAGGCAATCTTGACCTGCTCATCGGCGCCGCGGGCATAGTAGACGGTGCCGTCTTTGCCCATGACGAGGGCATTGGTCGCATCGATATCGGGCAGGTTTTCGGCCGTGATGCCGCGCGCATCGGCGGTTTTGCCGCAAACATTGTCGGTCGTGAGTACTTGGGCGCCGGCGACGGTGGGCACGCCAGCGGCAAGGGCGATAGCGCAGACAAAGCCGGCGGCAAGCTGGGCTGAGCGCTTTGCAAAAGAGGTGAGGGACTTCACGGATTTCGCTTTCGACGGGATGGTCTCTTCTGGAACTAGAGTATATCGTTTGCCGGCGTCGGCGATCATCGCGTGCGTGCGTGGCCCACATCCGCGCCCGAACGGGCACAAGGGTGCTTAAGGCCGACTTAATCACCAACGCTTGTTGTGTGTGGCATGCGTCCCCTCGGGCATAATGGAGCGCGAGAGGAGCACGCATGAACGAGCGCATTTTGGTAGTTGATGACGAGAAGGCCATCGCCGACTTGGTTGGTATCTACCTTACAAAAGAGGGCTTTGATGTCCAGATTGCCTATAGCGGGGCCGATGCTGCCAAGGCAATCCTGGAGCAGGAGTTCGATCTGGCACTGTTGGATGTCATGCTGCCCGATATCGATGGCTTTGAGCTACTGCGTACGATCCGTTCCGGCCATACCTATCCTGTGATCATGCTGACGGCGCGCGATGCCCAGCAAGACAAGATCGAGGGCCTTTCGCTTGGCGCGGACGATTACGTGGTTAAGCCGTTCCGTCCGCTGGAGCTCATCGCGCGCGTGCACGCTCAGCTTCGCCGCTACACCAGCTACGGTAGCCGCTCGCAGGCGGCCGAGTCGCCGACCATCCAGCTCGACGGCCTGGAGATCAACCGCGATGCTCGTTCCGTAACGGTGGACGGTGCACCGGTGCGCCTCACGCCCATCGAGTATTCCATCTTGCTGTATCTGGTTGAGCATCGCGGCAGCGTGGTAGCCGTGGAGGATCTGTTCCGCGCGGTGTGGAACGAGGATTTTATGCCCGGCTCCAACAATACGGTGATGGTGCACATTCGCCACCTGCGCGAAAAGATTGGCGACGACGCTCAAAAGCCGCGCTTTATCAAAAACGTCTGGGGCGTCGGCTACATAATCGAATAGCGCCTTTGATGGTGGGGAAGTGGATATGACAAAAGACGATAGGCAGGCATTCGAGGTGCCCGATCGACTCTTTGAATACGTACGGGCAGTCGTCGACAACCGCGCGCTTGCGACGGTGCTGCTCTTTTTGCTGAGCCTGCTGCTGATTGGCATCGACAACATCGCCGGAGTCTTAGCGGTGCTGCTTGTCGGCTTTTTGCTGATCGATCGATTCGAAATCGTGCGCCGTTGCGTGGTGATTGGCGGTGCCGCGTGGGCCATGACGTTGGCGATTGGCGCCATGGCGCTCGGCGGCATCGAAGGGCCAGTGCTGTTCGATGCCGGCTTTGTATTCAACATGCTTGGCTTTGTGCTGGCGCTTGCCGTGTGCGTGCTGTTCTTTTGCGGTCGCGCCCTGTACTACCATGGCTACGAGCAGGGCGAGCAGCATGCCGATTGTGTGCTGGCCGCTCGTATTCAAGATCGCCTGATCGATCACCCCGACACCTGGGATAACATCGACGGCGACTTCTTGGAGGTCGAGGGCGCCCTTAACCGCGTGCGTGACCGTGAGCGCAAGGTGCAGCAAGCTCTGCGTGACGAGTCTCATCGCAAGGACGATTTGGTCACGTACTTGGCACATGACCTACGCACCCCGCTTGCCAGTGTGGTGGGCTATCTTTCGCTGCTGCAAGAGGCTCCTGAGCTGCCGGTTGAGCAACGTGCGCGCTTTACGGGCGTGGCACTCGACAAGGCGCACCGGCTCGATGCGCTCATCGAGGAGTTCTTCGATATCACGCGCTTTGACTTCCACGATATCGTGCTCACGCGCGGCTATGTTGATCTGGGGTTGCTGCTGGCTCAGGTGGCTGACGAGTTCTATCCCATCCTCAACGAGCAGCATAAGGAAGCCCAGGTTGATATTCGCGAGGACCTGACGGTGCTCGTGGATGGCGATAAGATGGCCCGCGTGTTTAACAACATCATGAAAAACGCCGTCGCCTATAGCTATGAGGGCTCGACTATCACGATTGAGGCCAGGCGCCAAGACGATGGCGGCGTGCGCGTGCGCTTTATCAATCAGGGCGATCCTATCCCTGCGGCTAAGCTCAAGGTGATCTTTGAGAAGTTCTATCGCCTGGATGCGGCGCGTGCGACCAATCGCGGTGGTGCCGGCCTGGGCCTTGCTATTGCCAAGGAGATCATCGCGGCACACGGCGGTACCGTTGCATGTGAATCGACGCCCGAACACACGATATTCACCATCGAGCTGCCCGCCGCATAGCCAGTGTGCCCTTACAAACACTTGACAATGTGCTCACGTGCGTATGAGCCGCGATTCCTACTATCGATACTGCTGAATTGATATCGATATGGAGGTGTGCGGTATGACGGCTGCTGCGGCTGTGGAGCCCACGGAGCTTGAAGAACTCATGGAAGCGCAGGCCGAGGCCGCGCATGAGCGCGAGGTTGGGGATGCGACTCGCCCCACGGCAGAGGATCTTGCCGCCTCGCCGACGCGCATCGACGTCGAGGGCCTCGACCTGTTCTATGGCGACCACCATGCGCTCAAGGACGTGAATATCAAGATCCGCGACAAGCAGATCACCTCGTTCATCGGGCCTTCGGGCTGCGGAAAGTCCACGTTGCTGCGCTGCTTTAACCGCATGAACGACGGCATCAAGGATTGCCGCATCGAGGGCAAGATTGCGCTCGATGGTCAAGATATCCTGGGCGATTGCGACATCTGCCGTTTGCGCCAGCGCGTGGGCATGGTGTTCCAACGCCCCAACCCATTTCCCATGAGCATCTACGACAACGTCGCCTACGGTCCTCGCGGTATGGGTGTGCGCGACCGCGCCGTGCTCGATGAGCTGGTCGAGGACTCCCTGCGTCGCGCTGCCCTGTGGGACGAGGTCAAGGACAAGCTCAAAGAGTCGGGCCTGGGTCTTTCGGGTGGACAGCAGCAGCGCCTGTGCATCGCCCGCGCACTTGCCGTGCAGCCCGACATTCTGCTGATGGACGAGCCGACTTCGGCACTCGACCCTGTGTCGACGTTGGTGGTGGAGCAGCTGGCCTGCGAGCTCAAGGAGACCTGCACGCTGGTGGTCGTGACGCACAACATGCAGCAGGCCGCGCGTATTTCCGATTCGGTTGCGTTCTTTTTGCTGGGTGAGCTGGTGGAGCACGCGCCCACCGCGCAACTCTTTAAGAATCCGTCCGATCCGCGCACCGCGGATTATTTGACGGGGCGTTTTGGCTGACGCTGTCTTTTACAGGTGCCTTTAGGGTTAAGATGCGGTCATATCGGCCGCAAAGGGGTTCAACATGATCTATTACGTCGAGGACGATGACAACATCAGGGATTTGACAGTCTACGCGCTGCGCAAGCAGGGAATCGAGGCCGAGGGCTTTTCGTGCGACGGCGAGTTTAAGGCCGCCGTGGCGCGACGGGTACCCGATGCCGTCCTGCTCGACATCATGCTGCCCGATACCGATGGTTTGGCGATTATGCGTCGCCTGCGCGCCGACCGCCTGACGGCGACGGTGCCCATCATGATGCTTACTGCCAAGGACACCGAGCTCGACAAGGTGATGGCGCTCGATGGCGGTGCCGACGATTACCTGACTAAGCCGTTTTCGCTCATGGAGCTTGCGAGCCGTTGCCGTGCGTTGCTGCGCCGCGGCGGCATGGTCAAGCAGGCGGGCGATGTGCTCAGCGTGGGCGACATCGTGCTCTCGCCTAGCCATCGCGAGGTGACCGTTGCCGGCGAGCCGCTTAAGCTCACCCTGCGCGAGTTCGACCTGCTTGAGTATCTCATGCGCAAGCCCGGCGTGGTCTTTACCCGCGAGTCGTTGCTGCAGAGCGTGTGGGGCTGGGACTTCGACGGCGGTTCGCGCACCGTTGACGTGCACGTGCAGACGCTTCGCCAAAAACTGGGCGAGCATGCCAGCGCCATCGAGACCGTGCGCGGCGTGGGCTACCGCTTGGCTGAGCCTTCTGCCGGTGATGGTGCCGAAGGTGACGACACCGCGTCCACCGCATCGGAGGAGTAACCCGTGGTCTTCGCCCCCCAGGGAAAACAAACGCTGTCGCACCGCGTTTTTGTGACGATCTTTGTTTGCGCCATGGCGGTTATCGTGGCGTTTACGGTGCTGGGTGCGTTCTTTGTGCAAAACACCTTGGCGGATGCCACGAGTGCCAATCTGGCGCAGGAAACCGAGCTCATTGCTGCCGCCCTCGACGAGCAGCAGGAGCTCATCCCGTTCTTGCGTAGCCTCGATCGCGAGGACTTACGCATCACGCTGATTAACAAGGATGGATCGGTTGCCTACGACAACGAGGCGTCGCCTTCCACACTGCCCAACCATGGCGATCGCCCCGAGGTCATCGAGGCCTTTGAGAGTGGTTCGGGTTCCGCGGAGCGCGCAAGCTCTACGCTCGACGAGATTATGCTGTATCGCGCCGTCGCCCTTGATAACGGCCAGGTTGTCCGCTTGGCGCAGGCCCAGCCTGGCGTTGCGGCGATTTTGCTGTCGATGGTGGCGCCGATGCTGCTTATCGCAGCAGCGGGTGCGGTACTCTCGTTTTTCATGGCGCGCCGCGAGTCCCGTGCCATCATCGCGCCGTTGCAAGAGGTGGATTTGGACCACCCGCGCCGTAGCTATGAGCACGCCTATGCCGAGATGGTCCCCATGCTTGAGCGTATCGAGTCGCAGCGCCAGGAACTCAAGCGCCAAATGGCGGTGCTAGCGGACAACGACCGTATGCGCCGCGAGTTCACGGCGAATATCACCCATGAGCTCAAGACGCCGCTTACGGCGATTTCGGGCTATGCCGAGCTCATCGCAAATGGCATGGTCGAGGGCGAGGACGACCTGCGCAACTTTGGCGGTCGCATCTATCGTGAGGCGGGCCGCTTGGCAGCGCTTGTCAACGACATCCTTACGCTGTCTAACTTGGACGAGGCCGAGCGTGCAACTGAGGGCGAGGCGGTGCCCATTGGGTCCACGGAGCCTATTGAGCTCTCGCGTGCCATCTACACGGTTGAGCAGCGTCTTGAACAGGTCGCCCGTCAGGCGAATGTGACGATAAGTCATGAGATCAAGCCTGTGGTCATCGAAGGCGTGTCGCGCTTGATTGACGAGCTCATCTACAATCTGGCAAGCAACGCCATCCGCTACAATCGACCCGGCGGTACGGTTACGCTGCAGTGCGGCACCAACGACGAAGGCCATCCGTTCCTCGCGGTCGCCGATACGGGAATCGGTATCGCGCCTGAAGAACAGGGCAAGGTATTTGAGCGGTTCTATCGCGTGGACAAGAGTAGGTCCAAGGCACGCGGCGGAACCGGCCTGGGGCTTGCCATTGTCAAGCATGCGGCCCTGTATCATCATGCCACGCTCGATCTATCGAGCGAGTTGGGCGTGGGAACCACCATTACGGTGGCGTTTCCCATACAGCAGGACGAGCCATTCGCATAGCGATACAACATAGATAATGATGTAGACGCCGCATCGGACTTTCGGGTGCGGCGTTGTTGTGCAATTTTACGATCGCTTCCGTCATTTTTACAGGAGAGCCTGTTTCTTATGTATAGAGTTTGGTCTCGGTAAAAAGATGCGATAACATACGGACAGTTTTGTCAATCCGAACTGGGGAAATGAAAGGCAAGCTGCATGACCCTTCTTGAACTGTTCCAGCTGCTCAAAAAGCACCTTAAGCTGGTCATCACCCTTCCGGTGGTCTGCGCGATCGCCATGGGCATCGTGTCCTTCGTTGCGATGGACAACACCTACACCGCGACGACGAGCATGTACATTCTCGCCAAGACCGACGATAGCGGTCAGATGAGCTACAACGATCTCTCGGCGAGCCAGATGCTTTCCAACGATATCGCCACGCTGCTGGATAGCGATAGCGTTAAGAGCGGCGCAGCCAATGAACTGGGCCTCACCGATCTGGATGACTACAAGGTGTCTGTTTCCTCCGAGACCACCACGCGTGTCATTACGCTTTCGGTTACCGGCACCGATGCCAAGGAGACGGCTAAGGTCGCAAAGGCCATAGCTAGCTCGGTGAGTACGGTCGCTCAGAACGTCGGCGCTGCCCAGAGCATCAACGTTATCGACGAGGCTAAGACTCCCGAAGCCCCCAGCGGTCCCAAGCGTATGCTGTACGTTGCTGTCGCGTTCCTCGCGGGCATCTTTATCGCAGTTGCCTATGTCGTTTTGGCAGACATGCTCAATACCCGCATCCGCGGTGCCGAAGAGGCAGAAGAGCTCCTGGGCATTCCCGTTGTTGGCCGAATTCCGGCTATGAAAGGTGGTAAATAGGCATGGCTAAGGCAAAGAACACCGATAAGCTCGTTGTACAGAATGCCGCCAAGACCCTTCTGGCCAACATCCGCTTTGCGAGCGTGGACGACCCCATTCGCACCATTACCGTCACGTCCTCGATTCCCAACGAGGGCAAGTCTACGGTTTCCATTAACCTTGCTCAGGCAATCGCCACGAGCGGCAAGTCCGTGCTCCTGGTCGAGTGCGATATGCGCCGCAGGTCCCTTGCCGATATGCTCGGCGTCCGCTCCCGCGGTGGACTCTATGCGGTCCTTTCCGAGCAGATCTCCATTGACCAGGCAATTGTCGAGACGGGTCAGAAGAACTTCTACTTCCTCGATGCCGAGCCGCATATTCCCAATCCTGCCGACATCATCGTCTCCCATCGCTTTTCCAAGTTGGTCAAGGCACTGTCTGCTAAGTTCCAGTACGTCATCTTCGATGCTCCTCCGGTTGGCACCTTCATCGATGCTGCCGAGATTGCCAGCCTGACCGACGGCGCGCTGTTCGTGGTGCGCGAGAACTTTACCAAGCGCGAAGAGGCGCTCAACGCTATCGCCCAGCTTAAGAAGTCCGAGAAGGTCAAGCTCATCGGTACCGTTATGAACTACTGCGAGACCGAGACCAGCGAGTACTACTATTCTTACTACACCAAGGACGGTAAGAAGGTTAAGAAGGGCTCCGACGGTCAGGGCACTTCCAAAAAGGGCATCTTCACCAACCGAGCAAACGTTTAGTTGATTAGGGCCGACCTATGCGTGACATTCATTGCCATATCTTGCCGGGTGTAGACGACGGCGCCGCCGATCTCGATGAGAGCTTGGCGATGCTCGAGGCTGCCAAGCGGGCCGGTGTAACCAGAATCGTTTGCACTCCTCACTGCCGTGATCCCTATTTTGATTACGACAAGATGTGGGATGCCTTTGAGCTGCTGCGCGATAACGCTGACGGTTTTCCGCTCCAGATGGGCTTCGAGGTCAACCATCGAAAGCTCGTTGAGCTTGGTATCGATGCCGCGGATCACTTGCATTTCGATGGGACCAACGAGTTTCTGCTCGAGCTTTCGACGCATGCCGATGCGTATGCGTTTAGAGAGTACGAGAACACGATTTACGATTTGCAGTGCCGTGGCTACCAGGTGATCATCGCTCATCCTGAGCGCTATCGTGCGGTTCAAAAGGATGTAAGCGTGGCGGAGCGCCTGGTCGATATGGGCTGCAAGCTGCAGGCTTCGGCGGACTTTATTGCCGGCGGTCGCTTTGGTCGCGAGAAAAAGCCGGCACAGCGCCTGTTCGATCAGAACCTGTACAGCTTCATCGCGAGCGATGCCCATAACGTGGGTCATTACGATTGCCTGGCGAAGGCTCGCGCGAAGTTTAGCGTGCGCGGAGCTCATTTTCGCTAAAATCTGTCCCTAACGTTCGCATTGAATGAAAGGGCAGCCATGGATATCCAACTTAAGACGGGATGCTTTGATGACGCGGCGTTGGTGCGCCGCGTCGTTTTTATGGACGAGCAGGGCTACGAGAATGAGTTTGACGCTATCGACGAGGATCCGAACTGCATTCATGTGACGCTCTATGTAGACGGTGAGCTTGCCGGTTGCTCGCGCGTGTTTCCCGAAGAGCTTGAGCGCGCGGCTAACGCAGAGGCTCCGGTGTCGCCGGCGTGCGACTTGGACGAAGGCGTCGCAGCGGGGGAGACCTACATTATGGGGCGCGTCGCCGTGCTGCCGGCTATGCGTCGTCGTGGTTTGGCGAGCAAGATTGTCGAGGCCAGTGATACCGCCGCGCGTGATGCCGGCGCCAAGCTCATTAAGCTGCACGCGCAGGAATACGTGCTGCCGCTCTATGCCAAGGCGGGTTACACGCAGATTGCCCCGGTGGACTATGAGGATGAAGGCCAGCCCCATGCCTGGATGGCCAAACGGGTCGAGGGTGGCAGATAGGGACGTTCCTTTTCTGCCGGCAGTTGGGGACACTCCTTGGCAATTGGCGCATCAGAGCGTTTGGACATACAGTTTTTCGATTCCGTATGTATATATGCGCGCTAATGGGTTATAAAATCTAAGTCTGAACATAGCAGGTCTGCGATGCGGCTCGGGCAACCGGGCCGTTTTTGCGGACGGGGGTAGCGCGAAAGGACTGCACATGCGTCAATTTAAGACCGAGAGCAAAAAACTGCTCGACCTCATGATCAACTCCATCTACACCAATAAGGAAATCTTCCTGCGCGAGCTTATCTCTAACGCGAGCGACGCCGTCGACAAGCTCAACTTTAAGAGCCTGCAGGACCCGAGCGTCAAGCTCGACCAGGGCGACCTGGCTATTCGCGTCTCCTTTGATAAAGACGCCCGCACCATTACCATCTCGGATAACGGCATTGGCATGACCGCCGAGGAGCTCGAGCGCAATCTGGGCACCATCGCCCATTCCGGCTCCGAGGAGTTTAAGACCGAGAACGCCGAGCAGCAGGGTTCGGATGTCGATATCATCGGTCAGTTTGGCGTGGGTTTCTACTCCGCCTTTATGGTCGCCAGCCACGTGAAGGTTGTCAGCCGCGCTTATGGCGAGGATACCGCCCACGTTTGGGAGTCCGACGGTCTTGAGGGCTACACCATCGAGGATGGCGAGCGCGCCGAGCACGGCACCGATGTCATCCTGACGCTGCGCGAGAACGAGAAGCTCGACGCCGACGGCGAGGCCGAGACCTACGATCGCTTCCTGACCGAGTGGGGCCTCAAGAGCCTGATTCAGCAGTACAGCAACTATGTGCGCTACCCGATACAGATGATGGTGTCCAAGAGCCGCCAGAAGCCCAAGCCCGAGGATGCTGGCGATGACTACACGCCCGAGTACGAGGACTACCAGGAGCTCGAGACCGTCAATTCCATGACACCGATCTGGAAGAAACGCAGCTCCGATGTCGAGCAGAAGGACTACGACGAGTTCTACAAGTCCACATTCCACGACTTTGACGATCCCGCGCGCACTATCAGCTTCCACGCCGAGGGCACGCTTGAGTACGATGCGCTGCTGTTTGTGCCGGGTCGCGCCCCGTTCGATCTGTACAGCAAGGACTACGAGAAGGGCCTGGCGCTCTACAGCTCTAACGTGCTGATTATGGAGAAGTGCGATGACCTGCTGCCCGACTACTACAACTTTGTGCGCGGTGTCGTGGACTCTGCCGACGTGACGCTCAACATCTCGCGTGAGACGCTGCAACAGAACCGTCAGCTCAAGGCCATTGCCAAGCGTGTCGAGAAGAAGATCACTGCCGATCTTGAGGACATGCGCGACAACGACCGCGAGGCATACGAGAAGTTCTTTGAGAACTTTGGTCGCGGTCTGAAGTACGGCATCTACTCGAGCTACGGCATGAAGGCCGACGAGCTCGCCGACCTGCTGCTGTTCTGGTCTGCCAAGGAGCAGAAGATGATCACCCTGGCCGAGTATGCCAAGGGCATGCCCGAGGATCAGAAGGCCATCTACTACGCCGCCGGCGACTCGCGTGAGCGCTTGGCCAAGATGCCCGTGGTAAAGGGCGTGCTCGAGCGCGGCTATGACGTGCTGTTGCTGACGCAGGATGTGGATGAGTTCACGTTCCAGGCTATGCGTGAGTACGTGGCCGCCGATATGCCCAAGATCTACGAGGACGACGCCGCCCGCGAGGCTGCCGAAAAGGCCGTTGCCGACGGTGCCGAGCCCGAGGTCGAGGATCGTCACCTGGAGCTCAAGAACGTTGCGACTGGCGATCTTGATCTGGCGACCGAGGACGAGAAGAAGGAGGCCGAGGACGCCACCAAGGAAAACGAGGACCTCTTTAGCGCTATGAAGGAGGCGCTCGGTGACAAGGTCGAGAAAGTTGCCGTCTCCGCGCGCCTGACCGATGCCCCCGCTTGCATCACCACCGAGGGTCCGCTTTCGCTCGAGATGGAGAAGGTGCTCCAGAAGGGGCCCGAGGGCGCGCCCGACGGCATGCCCAAGAGCCAGCGCGTGCTCGAGCTCAACGCCAAGCACCCGGTCTTTGACAAGCTTGTCGCTGCCCAGAAGGCAGGTGACGCCGACAAGATCAAGCAGTACTCCGGCCTGCTCTACGATCAGGCCCTGCTGGTCGAGGGTATCCTCCCCGAGGACCCCGTTGCCTTCGCGGCGGCTGTTTGCGATCTACTTTAGTTACGCGGTTTTACCAAACCGCGTAACCGGCCGACGCTGCAAGCCCGCCAGAGCGGCAATTGGGGGGTTCCGCCGTTCTACCGAACGGCGGACCGGCCGACGCTGCGCGGGCCGCATTTGGACAATCTGACGTTCAACTTCAAGGGCGCGACCAGAAGGTCAGCGCCCTTTCGTTTCACGTCACCTTGTCTCAAATGCGACCCGCTCGCTGGCTTATGCTTAACCTGCGGCGGGGTACTCATTGGGGACAGACTTAAATGAGTAGTCATTGGGAACGTTCTTATATGGGTAGTCGTTGGGGACGTTCTTGTTTGACTAGTCGTTTAAGAACGTTCCCAATGACTATTCGGATTGCTAATTTGTGCGGGCTGTGGTTTTGTGACCTGCTGAAATTAAAGATACTGTACAACTGTACACTAACTCATCTTCGTAGTATATTGCTACCCGCAAAACTCAGCACCATTGTGCCGCGAGGCACTAAAGCGCCTACGTACAATGGTTGTCGATAGTACGATTCGATTCAACGACAGGATGGATGGTCCAAGCGTGAGTCTCGGCAGCAAACTATCCAACGCAAAGGTCTCCTTTGCGATATTCAAGCGCGACATTAAGCGACTGCTTGTGAACCCCGTCGCCTTGGTGGTTACCCTGGGCGTGTGCGTCATTCCCTCGCTGTATGCCTGGTACAACATCGTGGCAAACTGGGATCCGTACGGAAACACCCAAGGTATCAAGATTGCCATCGCCAACAACGATCAGGGCGCCCAGAATGACTTGGTGGGCGAGCTCAATGCAGGCGATAAGGTGGTCGACCAGCTCAAGGAAAACGATCAGCTGGGCTGGACCTTCGTCGACTCGGCTGCCGATGCCAAAGAGGGCGTCGAGAGCGGGGAATACTACGCGGCGATCGTAATCCCCAAGAACTTCTCCGACAATCTTGTCTCGATGCTCGATGGCAATTACCATCAGCCGAAGCTCACCTATTACGTCAATGAGAAGAAGAGCGCCATTGCGCCCAAGGTCACCGATACCGGTGCCAACACCATCGAGGAGCAGATCAACTCGGAGTTTGTCTCCACGGTGGGCGAGACTGTTGCCAGTATCGCCAAGGATGCCGGTGTCGATTTAAAGGACAAGGCAACCCAGACTCAGGACTCGCTGACAAGTTCGGTGTCCGAGGCATCCGACACCTTGGGTGAGGTGCGCGATTCGATTGGCGATATGAATGCCGCCATCGATAAGACGAGTGGCGCTATCGCCTCGGCTGATGCGGCGCTTGCCGGCTTGCAAGGTCAGGCACCGTCGCTGACGCAGGCAATCTCCCAGGGCAACGACCTGCTGGGCGAGGCTCGCGCCACGGCGGGCAACTCTATCACCTCGCTCTCCAAGGCACTCTCGGAAGGTAGCCTTGCACTCACCAAGACGTCAGCCTCCGCGAACGCTGCGATTGGCAAGCTAACGGGTACGGTCACATCTACGACCACCCGCATCGACAACTCGCTCGAGTCTCTCCAGGCGACGATCGATCACAATAAGGCCGTTATCGGGCACTTGGAGATTCTCGTTAATGACACGTCGACAGGTTCCGAGGAAATTGACGCGCGCATTGTATCGACCATCGATTCGCTTCGCGAGCAAAACCAGAAGCTGCAGAGCATCAAGGATGGCCTTTCTGCACAGTCGAGCGCCATGGCAAACGACGCTACGGCAATCTCGAACGCGAGCAACGCACTCAACGCGGCAATTCAGACCGGTACGGCTAACCTCGGTCAGGCTCAGACCGATCTGGGTCAGAACGCACTTCCGAAGGCTTCGAGCGCGCTTGATTCCTTTGCCGCCGTTTCGGGCGATTTGACCGGCATTGTGTCGGGTATGACCCCCACGATAGCGAGCGCGCGCGGCACGCTGGCGCAGCTCGACGCCACGCTCAAGCAGGCAAAGACCACGCTATCCCAAACCGACGCCTCCCTTGCCAAGGTTCAGGACAAGCTCGCGACCGCCGCCAATGACATTGCGGCGCTGCGGACCTCTGAGTCTATGGGCGAGTTAGCCGACCTCATGGACGTCGACGTCAATGACGTGGCAGATTTCATGGCATCTCCGGTTGAGCTGACGTCCAAGTCAATCTATCCGGTCAAGAGCTTTGGCTCGGGCATCGCGCCCTTCTACACCAATCTGGCGCTGTGGGTAGGCGGCTATGTGCTCATCGCTATCTATAAACTCGAGGTCGACCGCGAGGGCATCGGTAGCTTTACGGCGCGTCAGGGCTACTTTGGCCGCTGGCTGCTGCTGGTGATCCTGGGCGCGTTCCAGGCCATTATCGTTACGGTGGGCGACCTGGTCATTGGCGTTCAGTGCGTCAATCCGCTGCTCTTTGTACTGGGCGGCATCGCTATTTCGTTCACCTACGTCAATATCATCTATGCGCTGTCCACTACGTTTAAGCACATCGGCAAGGCAATCGGCGTCATTCTGGTTATCGTGCAGATTCCGGGTTCGTCGGGCATGTATCCCATCGAGATGATGCCCGGCTTCTTCCAGTGGCTGCACCCGCTGCTGCCCTTTACCTACGGCATCAATCTGCTGCGCGAGACCGTCGGCGGCATGTACTCGTTCAACTATCTGTTTAACCTGTGCATTCTGGGCGTGTTCTTGATCGTGGCGCTCTTTATCGGTCTGCAGCTGCGTCCGCTGCTGCTCAACCTCAATCTGCTCTTTGATAAGCAGCTTTCCACGACGGGTCTCATGATCTGCGAGTCCAACGACCTACCGCGCCAGCGCTATTCGCTGCGCACGGCCATGCGCGTCATGCTCGATTCGGATTCGTACCGTCGCGAGCTGCTCGATCATGCCGTGGCGTTTGAGCATCGCTACCCGTACTACATCAAGGGCGGTTTTGCCGCCGTGGTGGGCGTTCAGGTCCTGCTCTTTGTCCTGTCGACGGTTCTCGATATCGACAATAACGGCAAGATCATCCTGCTGGTCATTTGGATCATCTCGGTTATTGCCATCTGCGGCTGGCTTATCAATATCGAATATATCCGCGCGAGCCTCAATACCCAGATGCGCATCTCGGCGCTTTCGGATGAGGACCTGCGTCGCGAGATGCGCGAGCACACAGCGGCGATCCCTGCCGCTCGTCGCATGTTCGGCTTGAATGCGAGCGAGCGGGGGTCTGAACCCAAGACTCAGGCTGTCAGCCAATGTGGTCATCGCGATGCGGTCCATGTGCCCGAGAACGGGGATGACACGTTTGTGATGAACGAAAAGAACGCCCCGCTTGGCAAGCACTCCAAAGGAGGTGAGGCATAAATGAAGAACATCCTGCATCTGTTTAAGCGCGATGTCCAAAACGTGTCTCGCTCCGTAATCGGCTTGGTTGTCGTGATGGGCCTCATTATCGTGCCGTGTCTGTACGCATGGTTTAACATCGCCGGCAGCTGGGATCCGTACGGCAACACCGGAAACCTCAAGATCGCTGTGGTCAACACCGATGAGGGCTACGAGAGTGATCTGATTCCCGTCGAGATCAACGTGGGCGAAAACGTTACCGCCGCTCTGCGTGGTAACGAGAACTTTGACTGGATTGTGCTCAACGATCGCGATAAGGCTATCGACGGTGTTAAGTCGGGCGCTTACTATGCGGCCGTCGTAATCCCTAAGAGCTTTAGCTCCGACATGATGACGCTCTTCTCGACCGACGTGAAACACGCCGATATCGAGTTCTATGAGAACCAGAAGGCCAACGCCATCGCCCAGATCGTGACCGAAAAAGGCTCGAGTGCCGTTCAGAACCAGGTCAACGAGACCTTTACCAAGACCATCACGACCATCGGCCTTAAGACAGTGTCCAGCCTGCTCGATTACATGAGCACCGACCAAGTGAGCAACTTTATCGCCAACCTGTCCTCGACGCTGGGCGATTCGGTCGAGGACCTGCAGGACATCAAGGCCAGTGCGACTTCGCTTGCGGGCATCTTGAGCTCCACGTCCGATTCACTGACATCGGCGGGCGGCATGCTCAAGCAGACGGGCACCGTTGATGAGTCGACGAAGCAGCTGATGGAGCACGCCAAGAGCGGCATCAATGATTCCAGGGAAGCGCTCAAGGCCGCCAACGATGCCGTTGACGCGGCGATTGACGGAAGCGCGGGCTCGTTCGACAACGTGTCCGCCGAGCTTGCGAAGGCATTCGATGCCGCGAATCAGCATGTTTACCTTACGGTGTCTCAGCTCAACGAAGCCGCAGCGGCGCTCAATACGCGTGCTGACGATATCGATGCGATGGCCGATCAGCTCCGCAACCTTGCCGACCAGGTGAGTGACGACAAGTTCAAAGACGGTCTCAAGTCCGTTGCTACGTCGCTGGGCAGAATTGCCGTGGAGTACCGCAACAATGCGAAGGACCTGACGGCGACCGCAAAGTCCCTTTCGGACGGCATGGCGGAGGTCAACAACTCGCGTGCCGAGGTCGACCAGGCCATCGCCGATGCCAAGGCGGGTATCTCGGGAGCCAAGTCCGACTACGATTCCACGTTCTCGGTTAAGGCCAAGGAGCTTAAGAAGACCATCTCGGGCGTTCTGGATTCCCTGAACGGTATCTCGGGTGACTTGGATAGCGCCGTGAGCGGTCTGACCGACGCCTCTGGCTCGCTCGCAAAGGGTCTGTCCAAAGCCGCAAAGCTCGTCAACAAGGCTTCTGACCAACTGGGTGAGGCGTCGGACAAGATTAGCGCTTTCAAGGACGAGCTCGACGGTGCTCTTATGTCGGACGATCTGGCCACGATCAAGACGATGATCGGCAACGATCCCGAGGGTCTGGCCGTGTCGCTTTCTGGCCCCGTTGCGCTCGATCGCAAGCCGGTCTATCCGATCCGCAACTACGGTTCGGCCATGGCGCCGTTCTACACGATTTTGTCGCTGTGGGTGGGCTCGATTGTTCTGGCGGCCATGATGAAGGTCTCGGTTGACGATGAGCTCATCAACGAGCTCATCCCCGTGCGCCTGCACGAAATCTACCTGGGCCGTTACCTGTTCTTTGGCGGTCTGGCTCTGCTGCAGGCAACGCTCGTGTGCGCGGGCGACATCCTGTTCTTTGGCATCCAGTGCGACAACCCGCTGCAGTTTGTGCTGGCGGGCTGGGTTGCGAGTCTCGTGTTCTCCAATATCGTCTACACGCTTACGGTGTCGTTTGGCGATATCGGCAAGGCCCTGGCCGTTGTGCTGCTGGTCATGCAGGTCGGCGGTTCGGGCGGCACGTTCCCCATCGAGATGACCGGCCCCGTGTTCCAGGCGATCTACCCGTTCCTGCCGTTTACCCACGGCATCAACGCCATGCATGCCGCCATGGCCGGCGCCTACCATATGGAGTACTGGATTGAGTTGGGCATTCTGGCGAGCTATCTGATTCCGTCGCTGGCCCTGGGTGTGGTCTTCCGCCGCCCGGTCATCAAAGCCAACGACTGGATTATCGAAAAGCTGGAGTCAACCAAATTGATTTAGCGCGACAATGTGGCGTTGACGGAACATCGAGGCCTTCCGGCTCGACGCTTTAGTTGAGTGAATTGCATGAGCTGCTTGGTTGTTGCTACAGTAGCGGGGCGTGCCGGGGGTCCGGCGCGTCCCGTTTTTATTTGACCATGAGGCGGCACGCAGCCATACGCGTGCGGACACCACGCCCAGATTGAGTGCGAGGATGTTCCATGGCCCAATACGCTGCCAACGAAATCGAAAACATGCCCGATAGCCCTGTAGCCCGTGAGGATTTGGGCGCGGGTGGTATTCCCCGGGGTGCCGGCGCACGCTCGCCGTTGTTCTGGAAAGTTCTACTGCTTTCGGTGGCGATTATCTGGGGCTACTCCTTTACCACTATGAAGGACGCACTCGACACCATTCCGGTGTTCGAGCTGGTCTATGTTCGCTTTCTCCCGGCATCACTGGTTATGTTTGCAATTTTCCATAAGCGCATCATCGCTCATTTCAATGCCCGCAACCTGATCGTCGGGCTTGGCATGGGCGCGCTCATGTGGGGTGCCTACGGTTTGCAGACGATCGGCCTGGCACAGACCACGGCGGGCAAGAGCGCTTTTTTGACCGGCACGTATTGCATCCTTGTGCCGTTTGCAAGCTATGTCCTGAGCGGTGAAAAGCTTACCCGGTATAACCTGGGTGCAGCGTTGTTGTGCCTGGCGGGTATTGGCCTGGTAGCGCTCGATAGCGTCGAGTTCAATGCCGGCGATGTTATTACCTTGGGCGGCGCGATCTTCTTCGCCATCCAGATGGCGGTGACTGCCAAGTACGGTCGCAAGATGGATATCAACGTCATCACGTTTTGGATGTTTGTGGGCAATGGCGTTTTGAGCTTAATCACGTCGCTACTATTCGAGACTCAGGCGCCTCTGTCCGTGTGGACGCCGAGTTTTATCGGCGTGATGGTCTTCCTCTCGGTGGGCTGCACGTGCGTGGCACTGCTCGTCCAAAACGTCGGTCTGGCGCACGTCCCGGCCTCGACGGGCTCGTTGCTTCTTTCGATGGAGTCGCCCTCGGGTGTGCTGTTCTCGGTGTTGTTGATGGGGGAGGCGCTCACCTCGCGCCTGCTTGCCGGCTTTGCGCTCATCTTTTTGTCGATTATCTTGAGCGAGACGCATTTCGATTTCTTGCGCCGAAAATCTCGCCCGCAATTGTAAACAACTTGTTGCGCCGCCCTCCCAGGGCGGCGTTTTTTATGTCATGCCCTTACAGTTGTGCCTTGCACTTTACGCTGTCAAAGTGCGTGCTGCAAAAACGTTACTGGAGGGCATCTATGGCACCAGCTCTGTCCGATCTTCAACCGCAACCAGCGCCGCAGGCTACCACAGCGGCGCAGACCGCTATCGGCGATGGCCTAGTCAAAGAAGCCCAGGCATTTGCCGGTGAGCTTGCCGCATGGCGACACGATCTACACCAGATGCCCGAGCTGGGTAATAGCCTCCCACAGACCTCTGCGTATATCCAAGCGCGCTTGACCGAGATGGACATCCCGTTTGCCACGCTCGTCGATGGTTCCTGCGTTGTGGGCCTTGTCGGCGCCGGTGCCGCCGCGGCCCAGGGCAATGGCGTCTGCACGGACGAACAAGCCGGTACGGTTATCATGCTTCGCGGCGACATGGATGCCCTGCCCGTTGCCGAGGAATCGGGCGAGCCCTTTGCATCCACCAACGGCTGCATGCACGCTTGTGGCCACGATATGCATGCGACGGCGCTGCTCGGCGCGGCCCGTTTGCTCAAGGCCCGCGAGGCCGAGCTTGTCGACGCCAATGCCACCGTCAAACTGCTGTTCCAGCCGGGTGAGGAGACCTTTGAGGGGGCACGCGCTGCCATCGCCGACGGCTTGCTCGAGAACCCGCGTCCTCAGGCAACTTTTGCCATGCACGTCAACAGCCAGTCGCCGCTCGGCCTAGTGCTCTATGGGAGTCCGGCGCTCTCGGGCGTGTACGGTTTCCGCATCACGCTGCAGGGCAAGGGTGGCCATGGCTCGAGCCCCGAGATTTGCATCGACCCCATTACGGCGGGCGTGCATGTGCACCTAGCGCTCCAGGAGCTTATCTCCCGCGAGGTGCCGGCGGCCAAGGAAGTTGCACTTGCCGTTGGTAAGTTTGCCGGCGGTCAGGCTGCCAACGTCATTCCCGACACCTGCGTGCTCGAGGGAACGCTGCGCGGCTTCGATGTCGAGCTCATGGCTCATCTCAAGGAGCGTATCGCCGAGGTCGTCAACGGCGTTGCCGCAACATATCGTACGCCGGCAACCATCGAGACGCTTTCGGACGTTCCGCCGCTCGTGCTCGACAGCGATATGACCCAGGCCTCGCTTGGCTACGTGGGCGCGGTGCTGCCCAAGGCTGCCTTCCTGCCGCTATTCCACGCCATGGCGAGCGAGGATTTCGCACTTATCTCGAGCGAGATCCCAAGTGCGTACTTTACGGTGGGCGCGGCCGTGACCGATACGGACGAGCATTTTGCCCAGCATCATCCCAAGGCGCGCTTTAACGATGCCGAGCTTCCCCTCGGCGCCGCGGCTTATGCCGCCGTCGCTCTCGGATACATTGCGGACCACAAGGAGTAATCCATGTCCCAGCAACGTAAATTTTTCCCTGGCTGGTTCGTGGTGGCCTCTGGCTTCGTGATCATGGCCACGTGCTACACCATTTTCGTCAACTGCATGAGCCTGTTCCAGCCGCTCATCGTCAGCGACTTGGGAATTTCTCTTGCGCAGTACAACATCTCCAACGCCCACGATCGCTGCGTCTAAGCAGTTTGGCATGGCCGACCTGGGTAAGGCAGCGGGCACCATTACCTCGCTCGAGATGGTCGGCGGCACCGTGGGCGCCATCGTCTCGGGCGTGCTGTTCGATGCCACGGGCTCCTTTGCGAGCACCTGGATTGTATGCCTGGCGTGCTCCGTGGTCATGCTCGTGTTCCTGCTGGCATCCGAGCCCATTGCCGCCAAGCTGCGCGCGAGCGCGGCGGGAGAGTAAGGGCGCTGCCGCGTTTGCCGGCTCACCCTGATCTGCCCGCGGCGGTCTTGGGAGCCGAATGGATGCTCGTACCATCATTCGGTTTCCAAGGTCGCCGCAGGTCAAAGGACGGTCCGCTTTCCTTCGTCCCCAGCAGATCATGTGACCCGAAGGGGTCGGAGGAAAGCGGATCAGCTGTCGCGGCGGTGCATCTGGCCGAACGAGTCCCCATACCCTCGTTCGGTCAGATGCACCGCCGCGGTTTGAGTTTGTGCCGTATAATGACCACTACCTATGACGCGATACAAAAGAAAGGTGTTTGCCCATGCAGGCACAGAAGGCGGAGGGAACCCGCGACCTTATCGGCGCCGAGATGCGCGCCTGGCAAAAGATGCAGCAGATTGCGGCCGGCGTGTTCGAGCCGTTTGGTTTTAAACCCATCGAGACGCCCGCGATCGAGCAGGTGGACGTGTTTGTCCACGGTATCGGCCAGTCGACCGACGTCGTGCGCAAGGAAATGTTCCGTGTGTTCAGCGGTGCCAACCTGGAGCGCGTCTTTACCGAGGGCACCGACACCAAACTCAAGCCCAAGCAGCGCCTAGCACTTCGCCCCGAGGGCACGGCCGGCGTGGTGCGCGCCGTCGTCGAGAACAATCTGGTGCCCCAGGGCTCCACGCCGTTTAAGGCGTACTACGCCGAGGCCATGTTCCGCGGCGAGCGTCCCCAGAAGGGCCGCCTGCGCCAGTTCCACCAGGTGGGCATCGAGTGGCTCGGCGCTCCCGATCCGGCGGCAGATGCCGAGTGCATCATCATGCTCATGGAGTTCTACAAGCGCCTGGGCTTCGATCTTTCCAAGCTTCGTCTGCTCATCAACTCGATGGGTGACGCCCAGTGCCGTCCGGCTTATCGCGAGCAGGTTAAGCAGTTCATCCTCGATCACGCCGACGAGATGTGCGATGAGTGCCGCGAGCGCGCCGAGCTCAACCCGCTGCGTGCCTTCGACTGCAAGAACGACCACTGCCGCGAGATCATGGCCGAGGCTCCGCTGATGGGTGACAACCTGTGCGATGAGTGCCGCGAGCACTACGAGCAGGTCAAGCGCTATCTGGATGCCGCCGGTATCGAGTATGTCGAGGATCCCACCTTGGTGCGCGGCCTGGACTACTACACCCGTACTGTCTTTGAGGTCGAGGCCCCTGGCGCCGGCGTCGGCTCCATCGGCGGCGGCGGCCGCTACGATGGCCTGGTCGAGCTCGAGGGTGGCAAGCCCACGGCGGGCGTCGGCTTTGCTGTCGGTTTTGAGCGCGCCCTGCTGGCCCTGCAGGCCTTTGGCAGCGATTTGGGTGCCGATGAGGCCCCGTGCGTCTATGTCGCCAACGCCGGCAAGGAGCTGCGTCAGAACGTCTTTGCCATTACGCAGGAGCTTCGCGCCGCAGGGATTGTGACCGAGGCCGACTATCAGGGTCGTTCGCTCAAGGCCCAGTTTAAGCAAGCCGATAAGGTAGGCGCCAAGCTCATCTTGGTCCTGGGTGGCGACGAGCTTGCCGCCGGCAAGGTCAAAGTGCGCGACATGCAGAGCCATGACGAGGTGCTCGCCGATCTGGACAACGTCGTCGAGGCGGTTCGCGAACGCCTGTAGCGCATCTTTTTGAGCTTCGGGCCTGCTAACGTGCCCTGCTCATGGAGAGCGATTGTTACGGGGGTGTTTCGCTTTTATGCGGAATGCCTCCGTTTACGTATGCCGCCCACCGAGAAATACGACCATTTAGGGCAAAAACCTTTGCAATGCAGAAAATACTTTTGTGTGGTAAAGCGCAATCAGTGTCGAAAGTATTTCTCAAGCGCCTATAATGAATACCGCATGTTACGTGCATAGAAGGAGGAATGGGAGGAAACGTGGCTGAGAACCTAAGCAACCAGTCTGTACCCGAAGCCGCGGCGCGCGTCGCTGCCGTGGTCAACCGCCTCGTTAACCGAATCGGCTCGAATGCCGAGTCCAGGGAGCGTCTCGCCGAGATCGAGATCCCCGAGGAGCTGCGCGACAATCTGGCGCTGTTCTTGCGCCTGGAGCGCCGTGTGCTTAGCGAGTATGATCCCGAGATCGCGGACCTGTTCGACAAGATTTTGACAGCCGAGATTGTGGTCAATGCCGGCAACCCCGGTACCTGCGCTGCCGACGAAGCCGTCGACGAGCAGGGCGTGCCCACCGCCGACGAGCCCACTGCCGTGGCATTTCGTGAGGTCGTCGATTTGATCGACAGCCTGCCGCTCGATAAGCAGCAGGTCATTGTCCGCGCCTTTACGAGCTTTTTCCATCTGGCAAACCTGTCGGAGGAGAACTACCGTGTGGCGCAGCTGCGCGAGCGCGAGGCCGGTGCGTCGACCGATACCGAGGTCGATCCTGCCAACGAGCTTACCGTTGCCTATCACCAGCTGGTGAATGAGCTGGGTGTCGAGGGTGCCAACGAGCTGCTCGACAAGCTCGAGTTCCACCCTGTCTTTACCGCACATCCCACCGAGGCCCGTCGTAAGGCCGTCGAGGGCAAGATCCGCCGTATCTCCAACCTGCTGGAGGAGCGTCCGCGTCTGGGCGGCTCCGACCTGGTGGAGAACGAGCGCCATATGCTGCAGGAGATCGACGCCCTGGTGCGTACGAGCCCCATCGCGCTCAAGAAGCCCACGCCGGTCGAGGAAGCCGATACCATCATCGACATCTTCGATAACACGCTGTTCGACGTTATCCCCGTTATCTATCGTCGTTTTGACGATTGGGTGCTGGGCGACAAGGCCGGTACTGTGCCGCCGCTGTGCCCGGCGTTCTTCCATCCCGGCAGCTGGATCGGTTCCGACCGCGACGGTAACCCCAACGTCACCGCCAAGGTGAGCCGTGAGGTCGCCGCCAAGTACTTTACGCACATGGTGCTCAAGCTCGAGGACAAGTGCCGCCACATCGGCCGCAACCTCACGCTCGAGGCTACCTACAGCAAGCCGTCGGCCGAGCTCATTAACCTGTGGAACCATCAGGTCGAGATGAGCCCTCGGTACACGGCCCGCGCCGAGCTGATCTCCGAGCACGAGCCGCATCGCGCCGTCATGCTCGTCATGGCCGACCGTCTGAACGCCACCGTGCGCCGTATCACCGACACCATGTACCACAGCGCCGACGAGTTCCTGGATGACCTGCGCGTCGTCCAGCGTTCGCTGGCCGCCTGCGGTGCCGTCCGTGCCGCCTACGGCCCGGTCCAGACCATCATCTGGCAAGTCGAGTCCTTCGGCTTCCATATGGTCGAGATGGAGTTCCGTCAGCACTCCGTGGTGCATGCCCGCGCCCTCAAGGATATCCACGAGAACGGTATCCATGGCGACCTGCAGCCCATGACGCGTGAGGTCATCGATACCTTCCGTGCTATCGGTTCCATCCAAAAGCGCTACGGCAAGAAGATGGCGCACCGCTACATCATCTCGTTCACCAAGAGCGCCCAGCATGTGGCCGACGTCTTTGAGCTTGCCCACCTGTCCTTTGCACACGAGGAGGATGTCCCCGAGCTCGACGTGATCCCGCTGTTTGAGCAGCTCGAGGACCTCGAGGGCTGCGTCGACGTGCTCGACCAGATGCTTACGCTGCCCGTGGTGCAAAAGCGCCTTGCCCAGACCAACCGCCGCATGGAGGTCATGCTGGGCTACTCCGACTCCTCCAAGGATGCCGGTCCTACCACGGCCATGCTCGCGCTGCACTCCGCGCAGGAGCGCATTGCCAAGTGGGCCGAGAAAAACGATATCGATCTGGTGCTCATGCACGGTCGCGGCGGTGCCGTGGGCCGTGGCGGCGGTCCGGCCAACAAGGCCGTGCTGGCGCAGCCCAAGGGTTCGGTCAACTGCTTCTTTAAGCTCACCGAGCAGGGCGAGGTCATCTTTGCCCGTTACGGCAACCGCACGCTGGCTCAGCGCCATGTTGAGTCCGTTGCCGCCGCAACGCTTTTGCAGTCGGCTCCGAGCGTCGAGAAGACCAACACCGAGACCACGCAGAAGTTCTGGGATATGGCCGAGAAGCTCAACGCCGTAAGCCACGAGCGCTATCTGGACCTGCTGAACACCGAGGACTTTACACCGTGGTTCTCGACCGTGACGCCGCTGACCGAGGTCGGTCTGCTGCCGATCGGCTCGCGTCCCGCCAAGCGCGGTTTGGGTGCCAAGTCGCTCGACGACCTGCGTACCATTCCGTGGATCTTCAGCTGGAGCCAGGCGCGCATCAATCTGGCCGCCTGGTACGGCCTGGGTACCGCCTGCGAGCAGTTTGGCGATCTGGACCAGCTTAAGGCTGCCTACCAGGAGTGGCCGTTCTTCCGCACCTTTATCGACAACATCGAGATGTCGATCGCCAAGACCGACCAGCGCATCGCCAAGATGTACCTGCACCTGGGCGATCGCCAGGATTTGTCCGAGAAGGTCTTCACCGAGATGCAGCTCACGCGTAAGTGGGTTCTTGCCATCGTCGGTGACGAGTGGCCGCTGCAGCGTCGCCGCGTGCTCGGCTGCGCCGTCCGCGTGCGTAACCCCTATGTTGACGCCCTATCCATCGCCCAGGTTCGCGCCCTTCGCGAGGTGCGTATGAACCAGGACGAGATGGCCGAGGAGAAGAAGGCCGAGTACATGAGCCTGATTCTTTCGACTGTGACCGGCGTCTCGGCAGGATTGCAGAACACGGGGTAATCGATAGCCCTGTAGTCGTCCGGGCCCGCCATCAGCTTACTTTTAGGCACGTCCTCGGACATGCAAGAAGCCCTCGCTGCGCACTTCGTGCGGCGAGGGCTTCTTGCGTCCTGCGGAGTGTGCCTAAAAGTAAACTAATGGCGGGCCCTACGATGTCCGGTCTTCGGCGGATTACTGCTGGGGAAAGATAGCGCGCTTCGCGCACTTTGATGGGGCTTCGTGCTGTGGAATGCATTCAGAGGGAAACCCATCGGGTCCCTTCGTCCTCGGTCTTCAGGGATTAAAGTTGAGGAGAAGAATGGCGCGCTTCGCGCGTTTTGGAGGGGGTCTATCCTGGTGGCGCATTTGGCGCTTCTCGCCTTACGACTGTAGCGCCCGCGGTCCTTTTTGGGATCGCGGCCGTTTTGTTGTGGGTCAAATATGAACGTTGTGTTAATGAGTCGGTAGACGGTGGTGTTTTTCGGTGAGCGGCGTATCCTTCCAACGGTTTATCTAGTGTGTCAGTTGAAAGGAAGAGGGCGCTCATCATTGTTTGAATGTGAACTGCCGTTTGACCACAAGACGTTGCATCTGGAGCTTGAGGATAAGAACTTCGCGGGTGCGATGGAAGGTCATCAAAACGAGTTTAAGACTACGAAATCGCAGCAAGAGCTGGTAGAGGAGTCGCTTGCGAACCCTTATGGCTCGCCTTCGCTCGAGGAGCTTTGTGCTGGCAAGAAGGATATTGTCATCATTAGCTCCGATCATACGCGTCCCGTTCCCTCGCGTGTGACGATGCCTATTCTGCTGCATCACATCCATTCCGCTGCGCCCGAGGCTCGCGTGCGTATTTTGGTTGCTACGGGTATGCACCGTCCGTCGACGCACGAGGAGCTCGTCAATAAGTATGGCGAGGAGATCGTTGCCAACGAGGAAATCGTTATGCACGTCGCGACTGATGACAGCATGATGAAAAAGATCGGCACCCTGCCTTCTGGTGGCGAGTGCATCATCAACAAGATCGCTGCCGATTGCGACCTGCTGCTTGCCGAGGGCTTCATTGAGCCGCACTTCTTTGCCGGTTTCTCTGGCAGCCGTAAGTCCGTCCTGCCCGGCATCGCCAGCTATAAGACCATCATGTACAACCACAACGGTCAGTTTGTGAACGATTCCCATTCGCGTGCCGGCAACCTGTGCCACAACCACGTGAGCGAGGATATGTTTGCCGCCGCCGAGATGGCTCACCTTGCCTTTGTGCTCAACGTGGTGCTCAACGGCAAGCACGAGGTCATTGGCTCCTTTGCCGGCGACATCCACAAGGCGCACGAGGCCGGCTGCGACTTCGTGAAGAGCCTTGCCGGCGTTGAGCCCGTCGAGTGCGATATCGCCATCACCACCAACGGCGGTTACCCGCTCGACCAGAACATCTATCAGGCCGTGAAGGGCATGTGCGCTGCCGAGGCCACGCTTCCCGAGGGCGGTGTGATCATCGATGTCGCCGGTTGTGCAGACGGTCACGGTGGCGAGGGCTTCTATCACAACATCGCCGACAACGATCCGGCAGAGTTTGAGCGTGCCTGCATCGACCGTCCCAAGGACGAGACCCTGCCCGACCAGTGGACGAGCCAGATCTTTGCCCGCATCCTGGCGCATCACCCTGTGATCATGGTCACCGACCTGTGCGATCACCAGATGCTCAAGGATATGCACATGACGCCGGTCAACACCCTCGAGGAGGCGCTCAAGCTTGCTTTTGAGATGAAGGGTGCCGACGCCAAGGTGGCCGTCATTCCCGATGGCCTGGGTGTTGTCGTCGCGCAGCACTAGCGTGCGGACTCAACGAATCGTTTACAACCGACAAGAAAGATAAGGTTTTATGCTTACCAAACTCCTGTGCGAATTCGGCGCGACTGCCCTCATGATCGTCTTTGGCGTGGGCGTGCACTGCGATACCGTGCTCAAAGGCACCAAGTATCAGGGCTCCGGCCATATGTTTGCCATCACCACCTGGTCTTTTGGCATCTCGGTCTGCCTGTTTGTCTTTGGCGGCGCCGTGTGCATGAACCCCGCTATGGTGCTTGCCCAGTGCATCGTCGGTCTGGTGCCGTGGGGCAACTGCATCCCCTTCATGCTTGCCGATATGCTCGGCGGCTTTGCGGGTGCCGTGATCGCTTGGTTTATGTATGCCGATGAGTTCAAAGCTTCCGAGGGTGTCGTCGATCCCATTGCTCAGCGCAACATCTTCTCGACCAACCCCACCACCGAGGGTACGAACTATGCCCGCAACTTCTTCTGCGAGGCTATCTGCACCTTCGTGTTCATCAGCGCCATCCTTGCTGCTGCTAGCCGCGCCGGCGAGAACGTTCTGATGCTCGCCATCTGCGTCGGCCTGATCGTTTGGGCTGTTGGCATGGGCATGGGCGGCATCACCGGCTTCGCCATGAACCAGGCACGTGACCTTGGTCCTCGCATGGCCTATCAGGTGCTGCCGATTAAGAACAAGGCTGACAACAATTGGAAGTACGGCCTGCTTGTTCCTGGCATCGCTCCGTTTGTCGGTGCCATCGTGGCTGCGTTGTTTGTGCATGGTTTCTTGGGCATGTTCTAGTCCAAGGCTACATAGTTGTCCGCTGGCCGCATGGGGTAACTTCCCAGCGCGTCCTCGGACATGCAAAAAGGCTCGCTGCGCACTTCGTGCGGCGAGCCTTTTTGCGTCCTGCGGAATGCGCTGGGAAGTTACCCCATGCGGCCAGCTGCGGGATTTTAGTCGCGTTGGAACAAGCAACCCAACATATAAATCTGAATTTGGATGGGAGGGGCTTGTTGCTGATAGGGGCGCTGGGCTGTTGTTGACACTTTGGGATGCGTGGCGCCCTGGGTTGGGGTGATGCTTTGGGATGAGCTTCTTACTTAGTTGAAGAGGGGCTTAATGGCTGATAGGTAGTCTTTGGCTACGTCCTCTTTTGGGGCTTGGAAGTTGTGCCAGGCCCACCATTGGACCATTCCTACGAAGCTTGAGGCTATGTGGTGGAGGAGGAAGCTTCGGTCCATGGTGGCGGCGGGGCCGTTTGGGTCGGTGGGGACGGTTCCGGCTGCTCGTGACATGATGGTCTTGCGTAAGCAGTCGGCGAAGACGCGTGAACCGGCGCCGGCTACGAGGGCTCGTACGCCCTGGCGGCGTTCCCAGAGGTTGTTGAGGATATGCTCGACTTGTACGAGCGGATCATCGAGCGGTGTGCCATCGTCGTCGAGGGCGTGGGTGCAGATGTCGCTCACGAGTTCGGACAGTAGGTCATCTTTGCTCTTGAAGAGGCCGTAGAACGTGGCCCGACCCACATGGGCGCGAGCGATGATGTCGCCGACGGTGATCTTGCCGTAGTCCTCTTCGCGCAGCAGCTCGGAGAACGCCGCGACGATCGCGGCGCGGCTTTTGGCCTTGCGGGCATCCATGGCTATGCGTCTGCGTCAACGAGCAGGCAGCGGAGCGTGCCGGAGCAACCCTCGTAGGGGCGCTTGCCGGCGCCGTAGCCGACGGTCTCGATGCGGTAGCGGGCCGGCAGGTGCTCGGACGTGCGCAGTGCGGCGACGATGGCGGCGCCCGTGGGCGTCACAAGCTCGCCGGCGACTGGTGCGGGCGTGAGGGCGATATTGCCCGCCTGGCACAGGTTGACGACAGCGGGGACGGGAATGGGCATGAGACCGTGGGCACAACGGATGGTACCGTGACCCTCGGAGAGCGACTCGACCACGATGTCCTCAATACCCAGGTCATCGAGGCAGATGGCGACAGAGCAGACGTCGACGATGGAATCGACGGCGCCCACCTCGTGGAACATGACGGTCTCGGGCGTTTTGCCGTGAGCCTTGGCCTCGGCAGCGGCGAGTACGGAAAAAATGGCGAGGGCGCGACGCTTGGCGCCATCGCTTAACTGCGAGCCATCGATGATGGCGGTGACGTCAGCCAAAGAACGGTGGTGATGGTGGTGGGCGTGATGGTGACCCTCGTGGCCATGGCCGTGGCCCTCATGGTCATGCTCGTGGCAGTGCTCGTGTTCGTGCTCGCCATGATCATGATGGTGGTGCTCATGCTCGTGCGTGTGCTCGGCAGCTGCTTCGTTGCCGTAGAGCCAGGCCATATCGTGATCGTGGTTCTCGAGTTCCTCTGCAAGCTGGACGTCGAAATCGCAGGCGTCGATGCCATGCTTGCTTACGCGTGTGACGGCGATCGTAAAGCCGTCGACCGGCAGCGTGGCGAGCTGCTCGCGCAGGTGCTCCTCGCTGGCGCCTAGGTCGAGCAGGGCCGCGACGGTCATATCGCCGCTGATGCCCGAGGTGCCGTCGATGATAAGCGTGTGCTGATGATTGGACATGGAATGCTCCTTAACGGGCGCAGGGCGTGCCGGCGCTCAGATGATTGATAAGACTTGCCTGGTAGGCGGCACCAAAGCCGTTGTCGATGTTGACGACCGAAACGCCGCTGGCGCAGGAGTTGAGCATGGCGAGCAGCGCGGCTACGCCACCAAAGCTCGCGCCGTAACCCACACTGGTGGGAACGGCTATGACCGGACAGCTTACCAGGCCGCCGACAACGCTCGCCAGTGCGCCCTCCATGCCGGCAATGGCGATGACCACCTGTGCCTGGGCGAGTTCCTCGGCATGCGCGAGCAGACGGTGCAGGCCGGCGACACCCACGTCGTAGAGGCGGTCGACCTCGTTGCCATAGAACTCGGCCGTCAACGCGGCTTCTTCGGCGACGGGCAGGTCGCTCGTGCCGGCGCAGGCGACGACGATGCGTCCGTTGCCGGTGGGGGAGGGCTTGCCGCCCACGAGGGCGAGCTGTGCGTCCGGGACATATCCCAAGTCGATGCCGTTGCCAAGAAGCTCAGCGGTGCGCGCGGCTTTTTCGGCATCCAGGCGCGTGACCAGGATGCGCTCCTGGCCGGCATCGCGCAGTGCTTCGATAATGGCGGCAATCTGATCGGCGGTTTTACCGGCCCCGTAGACAACCTCGCCGGCTCCCTGGCGCACCCCGCGCGAAAGATCAAGCTGCGCAAAGCCCAAATCGGCGGTCGGAGCCGTCTGGATGCGCGTGAGGGCGTCGGCAGGGGTGACTGCTCCGCCGGCAACATCGCTCAGCAATTGCTCAAGATCTCGCTTATCCATATATGTTCCCTTCGACGGCGCAAAGTCTAGCACTCAAAGGGTATGTTTCCGAACACTAAGACAAAATTGTTCGGAAACTATAGGACAGACTGATTCAATTGTTAGATGGATTGACTAGTCGCGCAGGATGATGTCCATGGCGAGCATCAGGTTGCGCTCGTCGATGGCAAACGGGGCCGCCTCGCGCGTCTTGGGCTTGGCGCAAAATGCGATGCCCGTGCCTGCGGCCTGGATCATGGGGATGTCATTTGCCCCGTCGCCAATAGCGACCGTATGGGCCATGTCGACGCCGCACTCAACTGCCCAGTCCAGCAGCTGGATGAGCTTGGACTCCTTGGTCACGATGTCTGCCGCCAGCTTACCCGTGAGCTTGCCGTCCACGACCTCCAGGCGGTTAGCCAGGCAAAAATCGATGCCCGCGGCGGTCACGATCTTATCGGCGACCTCGTGAAAGCCGCCGCTTACCACGCCGACCTTCCAGCCCTTGCTGTGCGCCGAGCGCACAAGCTCCAGCGCGCCGGGGGTAAACGTCACACGCTCAAAGGTGCGCTCGAACACGCTCTCGTCCAGGCCGGCGAGCAGCCCCACGCGCTCCTCGAGTGCCTGCTTAAAGTCAAGCTCGCCGCGCATGGCGCGCTCAGTGATCTGTGCCACCTGCTCGCCTACGCCGGCCTCCTCGCCCAACAGGTCGATGACCTCCTGGTTGATGAGCGTGGAGTCGATATCCATAACGATGAGGTGTGCGGTCATGACGGGCCTTTCCGAGTGCAGTTGTATTGGGGCACATTGTCGCACGTGACGAGCGCGGGCGGGTGCCGCGGCGCGTCAATTGTTTCGTCTCCGTCAAGTCTTTGGGCAGGAGCTACTTTTCCGCGGCACATCGACACAGGTGCGATAAGATAGAACGCCATGTCTGGCTGCGCGGTTTACGCAGGCCGGGCAAATCTGTACGACGCCGCCCGGAACGACACGGGGCGGCACAGATCCATAAAGGAGGATCACTGGTATGAGCCAGACCCGTCCCATCGACGAGCATTCCATGCACACCCGTACCTGCGGCGAGCTTCGCAGCGAGAACGTGGGCGAAGAGGTCACCCTCACCGGTTGGGTGAGCCGTCGCCGCGACCACGGCGGCCTTATCTTCTGCGACCTTCGCGACCGCGAGGGTATCACGCAGCTCACCTTCGACCCCGAGCACTCCGACGGCGACGCCTTTAAGATCGCCGAGACCATGCGTCCCGAGTGGCCCATCAAGATCCACGGCGTCGTGCGCGCCCGTGGCGAGGAGACCACCAACACCAAGCTCGCGACCGGCGAGATCGAGGTCCTGACCGACCACGCCGAGGTGCTCAACACGTCCGTCACCCCGCCGTTCCAGATCGAGGACGGCATCGAGACCAGCGAGGACACCCGTCTGCGTTATCGCTATCTGGACCTCCGTCGTCCCGAGATGATGGCCAACCTCAAGCTGCGCTCCGACTTTACCTTTGCCATTCGCGAGGCGCTGCACAACCGTGAGTTCATGGAGGTCGAGACGCCCTCCCTGTTCAAGTCCACGCCCGAGGGCGCCCGCGACTTCATCGTCCCCAGCCGCATCCAGCCGGGCAACTTCTACGCTCTGCCGCAGTCCCCGCAGCTCCTGAAGCAGCTGCTTATGGTCGGTGGCGTCGAGCGCTACTACCAGGTCGCCAAGTGCTTCCGCGACGAGGACTTGCGTGCCGACCGTCAGCCCGAGTTCACCCAGGTCGATATCGAGATGTCCTTCGTGGACCAGAACGACGTCATGAGCGCGCTCGAAGAGGTCCTGGCCGACGCCTTCGGCCGCATGGGTGTCGAGATGCCCACGCCGCTGCGCCGCATGGACTATTGGGAGGCCATGGACACCTATGGCTCCGACAAGCCCGATACTCGCTACGGCATGCACCTGGTTGACCTGACCGACATCTTTGCCAACTCCAAGTTCAAGGTCTTTGCGACTGCTGCAAACGAGGAGGGCTCTGTCGTCAAGGCCATCAACGCCAAGGGTGCCGGTGTCTGGGCTCGCGCCAAGATCGACAAGCTCGCCGGCGTGGCCTCCACGTTTGGCGCCAAGGGCCTTGCCTGGATCGCCTTCCGCGAGGACGGCTCCATCAACAGCCCCATCGTCAAGTTCTTCTCGGACGAGGAGATGGCTGCCCTGCGCGAGCGCATGGACGTCGAGCCCGGCGACCTTGTGATGTTCGCCGCCGGCCCGCGCCTGCTCTCCGACGAGATCCTGGGCGGCATGCGTTCCCACATGGCCAATGCGCTCGAGGTCAAGCGCGAGGGCCACGACTTCCTGTGGGTCGTCAACTTCCCGCTGTTCCACTGGGACGAGGATCGCAAGGCCTATGCTGCCGAGCACCAGCCCTTTACCCTGCCGACCGAGACCGACATCGCCAAGATCGAGGCCGACCCGCTGGCAGCCGGTTCCTGCACCTACGACTTTGTCATGGACGGCTTTGAGGCCGGCGGCGGCGGTATGCGTATCCACAACGCCGAAATGCAGATGTCCATGCTCAAGCTCCTGGGCTTTACCGAGGAGCGCGCCGAGTCGCAGTTCGGCTTCCTCATGGAGGCTCTCAAGTTTGGTGCGCCCCCGATGGGCGGCTTCGCCCTGGGCCTGGACCGCGTGTGCATGCTGCTCACCGGCTCCGACTCCATCCGCGACGTCATGGCGTTCCCCAAGACGGCCAGCGGCTCCGACCTCATGTCGGGCGCCCCGAGTGCCGTTTCCGGCGCCCAGCTCAAGGACGTCAGCCTGCGCTTGATGTAGGCAAGCGGCTACCTATTGCCTGTAACGAGGGAAGGACGTGTGCCTTCCCTCGTTTTTTGTGGGACGGGGGTGCGCCGGTAACGTACAATAACTACCACGTGGCTGGGTTTGCCGGCCGAATGTGCGATGCCGCGGGAGGGGACATGGTCGAGTTTACAAAGACGATTAAAGATCCGTTGGGATTGCATGCCCGCCCGGTTGCGCTGCTCTATGACATTATTGCCAAGCATCGTAGCGACGTATCGGTCAGCATCGGCGATCGCCATACCGACGGCCGCGATGTGATGGGGCTCATGGCTCTCTACGGCGAATGTGGCGAAGACATCGTGTTCCGCGTTTCGGGCGTGGATGAGGCCTCCTGCGTCACATCGATCAGAAACCTCTCGCTCTAACCTCAACAATGTGACAAGGGGACAGGCCCCTTTGTTGCATAAATTGGTATGACAAGGCACCGCAAAGAGATGGTCTTTGCGGTGCCTCTTTTGTTTCGTATAGGAAACTTTTTCGAAAACTGAATGGGGACCCTTCCAAAAAAGTTAACCACGTGCTAGTTTACTAAAGCGAACATAGACGTGGCTAACTTTTGCCATGTCGATGTTGAGGACGAACCGATGTTAGGAGCTCACTCATGTCTTGCGGACCGCAGATGCCGGCTATGCCGCTTTCGATGGTAAAGGCGGGCGAAACCGTGCGCGTGTCTCGTGTAAAGGGCAATGAGGACATGAAGCACCACCTCAAGGACCTCGGCTTTGTCGAGGGCAGCGAGATCCACGTGGTGAGCTCGAGTGGCGCCAACATCATCGTCACGGTGCTGGGCGCACGCTTTGGCATCGATTCCAAGGTCGCCATGCATATCATGACCGTCGGTTAGTCCGCAGCATTCTGTAAAAACTGAAAGGGGGACAAGTAAATGAAGACGTTGGGTGACGTTAAGGTGGGCGAGAGCTCTACCATCGTCAAGCTTCACGGTGAGGGCGCGCTGCGCCGCCACCTCATGGACCTGGGGCTCATCAAGGGCACTTCGTTCAAGGTCGTAAAGGTTGCACCGCTCGGTGATCCGGTCGAGATCAACGTGCGCGGCTACGAGCTTTCCATCCGCAAGGAGGAGGCTGCCGTCGTCGAGGTCCAGTAAGGGCCGACGGCGAATATTTCTGCAGATAAAGTTAGGATTTTCTAACTTAAACTTGCAACGTTGAAGCACATTATCCAGCCCGCGCGGAGAAAGCAGCGCAGGCACACAAGGAAGAAGGATTGAATGGCGGATTCTCAGATCCATGTCGCGCTGGCGGGTAACCCCAACTGCGGCAAGACCACGCTTTTCAACCTGATCACCGGCGCCAACGGCTACGTTGGCAACTGGCCCGGTGTCACGGTTGAGAAAAAGGAAGCCAAGCTCCTGAGCGACAAGAACGTTACCATCACGGACCTCCCCGGCATCTACTCGCTTTCCCCCTATAGCCCCGAGGAGCAGTGCTCGCGCGATTACCTCATGAGCGGCGAGCCCGATGTCGTCGTCCAGGTGGTCGACGCCACCAACCTCGAGCGCAACCTGTACCTAGCGCTTCAGGTTATCGAGACCGGCCTGCCCGTGGTCGTCGCCCTCAACATGGCCGACTTGGTCGAGAAGAACGGCGACAAGATCGACACGGACAAGCTCTCCAAGAAGCTCGGCTGCCCGGTCATGATGATCTCGGCCCTTAAGAACAAGGGCATCAACGAGCTGTTCGAGCAGGTCAAGAAGTCCGCTGCTTCCAAGGGCCAGGTGCCGGAGCACAAGTTCGATTCCTCCATCGAGGACGTTCTGGACCACATCGAGAACAACCTGCCGGCGAGCGTTCCCGCCAACAAGCGTCGCTACTACGCTGTCAAGCTGTTTGAGCGCGACGCGGACGCCTGCAAGCTCATCAACCTCACCAAGGAGAAGGCCGCTCGCGTCGAGCAGCTGGTCGCCCAGTGCGAGCAGGATTGCGACGACGACGCCGAGTCCATCATCACCGGCGAGCGCTATGGCGTGATTGCCCACATTATCGACGAGTGCATGACCAAGGCTCCTGCCAAGATGAGCACCTCCGAGAAGATCGACCGCGTGGTTACCAACCGTATCCTGGGCCTGCCGATCTTTGTGGTCATCATGTTCTGCGTGTACTACATCGCCGTTTCCACCCTGGGCGGCACGGTGACCGACTTCACCAACGACCAGCTCTTCGGCACCGACGGCTGGTACGTGCTCGGTCAGGGTCGTGACGCCTATGACGCAGCTGTTGAGGCTGCGGGCGACAACGCCGACTCGGTCGACCCGGCGCAGTACGGCCCCTATGTCCCGGGTATTACCACCGTGGTGCACGACGCCCTTGTGGCGGGTGGTACCGAGGACGGCGGCCTGGTTGATTCGCTGGTCTGCGACGGTATCGTCGGCGGCTTAGGCGCCATCTTCGGCTTCGTTCCGCAGATGTTCCTGCTCTTTGTGATGCTGTCCTTCCTGGAGGACTGCGGCTACATGGCCCGTGTCGCCTTCATCATGGACCGCGTGTTCCGCCGGTTTGGCCTGTCCGGTAAGTCCTTTATCCCCATGCTCGTGTCCTCGGGCTGCGGCGTCCCCGGCGTCATGGCCACCAAGACCATCGAGAACGAGAAGGACCGCCGCATGACGGTCATGACCACCACGTTCATTCCCTGTGGCGCTAAGCTGCCGATCATCGCCCTGCTCATGGGCTCCATCATCGGCGATTCTTCCACCACCGCCGCATGGATCAGCCCGCTCTTCTACTTCTTGGGCGTCTTTGCCGTCATCGCCTCGGGCCTCATGCTCAAGAAGACCAAGCTCTTCGCCGGTCGCCCGACGCCGTTCGTTATGGAGCTTCCCGCCTACCACTTCCCGGCGATCCGCTCTTGGGCGCTGCACGTGTGGGAGCGCTGCTGGGCCTTTATCAAGAAGGCCGGCACGGTCATCTTCGCGTCCACCGTCGTCGTTTGGTTCCTCTCCAACTTTGGTAGCTACAACGGTTCCTTTGGCTTCCTGCCCGCGATGGACGGCATCCCCGAGGAGTTCATGGACTACTCTGTGCTTGCCATGCTCGGCAACCTGGTCGCTTGGATCTTCGCCCCGCTCGGCTTTAGCACCTGGCAGGCAACTGCGCTGACTGTCTCTGGCCTTGTCGCTAAGGAGAACGTCGTCGCCACCGCCGGCTCGCTGCTGTCGGTTGCTGACGCCGCCGAGACCGACCCGAGCCTGTGGACCGCGTTTGCCGGCATGTTCCCGACTATGGGCGCCTGCGTTGCCTTCGGCGCTTTCAACCTGCTGTGCGCCCCGTGCTTTGCCGCCATGGGCACTATCCGCAATCAGATGGACTCCGGCAAGTGGACCGCGATTGCCATCGGCTACGAGTGCGCCTTCGCTTGGGTCATCGGCCTGTTCATCAACCAGTTCTACAACCTGCTTGTCCTTGGCCAGTTTGGTATCTGGACGGTTGTGGCCATCGTGCTGCTGGTTGCGATGCTCTTCCAGATCTTCCGTCCCATGCCCAAGCACGCTTGGACCGACGAGGATGAGACCAACACCGCTTCCGCCGCAGTTTCCGCTTAAGTCCGAATAAGGATTAGCCCCTTTCCACGAGCCCGGGTGTCCCAGCGACACTCGGGCTTTTTGGTGAGGGAGATGTGGCGTTTCCGCAGATAAAACCGACCAAAATAAACCTGCCCCTTTTTGGTAGGTGGAGAATGGGGTAAAGTAAGTGATGGTTAACTAGAGGAGGCTTGCTATGGCACCTATCGATATTGTTGTACTGGCTGTTATCGGCATTGCGTTTGTCGCCGTGTGCGTGCGCATTTATCGTAAGGGCACTTGCGCCGACTGCGCTCAAGGTGGCGTTTGCACGGGATATTGTTCCAATAAAAAAACCTGCGCCGCGCTTAAGGGCGTGGACAAAATTGCCGAAGACCTGGGCCGCGGTATCAAATAAGGTCCAGGCATCCAGGCGCCCCGCGAGCATCCGTTCGCGGGGCGCTTTGCACATTTGACGGCGAGCGCGGCGAGTTGAAGAGTGATTTTGGGGTATCGTTACCTGTACTGTTAATTGGCAACTTATCTATAACGGAGTAACCCCATGAGCGCTCGCGTAACCATGAAGGACATAGCCGCCGAGCTTGGCGTTTCCATCAATACCGTGCACAAGGCCCTGACGGGTAAGGCCGGCGTGAGCGAATCCGTGCGCTCCAAGGTGAATGCTAAGGCCGAGGCCATGGGTTACCACCGCAACACAAGTGCCTCGAGCCTGCGCCGCAAGGATATCAACCTGGTGTTTTGCCTGCCCCGCGCATCGTGCGAGGGGGCGTACTTTTTCCGTTACCTTTGGGAAGGCTGCAACCGCTTTGAGCAGGAGGTCATCG
Organism: uncultured bacterium; assembly: GCA_905214465.1. GTDB lineage: Bacteria > Actinomycetota > Coriobacteriia > Coriobacteriales > Coriobacteriaceae > Collinsella. The sequence goes on along the minus strand of CAJMMD010000001.1, from coordinate 169,384 downwards.
ACCGGGGCATTACGGTTGAGCGCGTTGAATTTGGCGTGGGTGGCTACGCCGATGCGCTCGAGCAGATTGATGAGCGTCTGCAGGTAGGCGAGAAGATTGACGGCCTGCTTGCCTATGTTCCGGGCGATGACCGCGCAACCGAGCTCTTGAGGCAGATTGCCGAGGCGGGCGTGACAATCGAGCTCGTAGACGGCGACCGCCCGCACCTCGATCGCCTGGGTGCCAGTCTGGCGGACTATTCCGCGGCGGGCAGTCTTATGGCGGAGCAGGCGGCAAATCTGGTCCACGCTTCTGGGGTTGACGCCCGCGTGCTCCTGTTGGCGGGCGACCCCTATACCGATTCACACTACCTGACCGCCCGCGCCTTTCATAATTACCTGCGCGAACACGATATTCCATGGCAGGTTGAGGACCTTGCCGGCGCCCATGCGCAAGTCAAACAGCTCGAGCGCGAGCTTGAGCAGCGCTTGAGTGCGCCGGATGCTCCCGAGCTCATCTGTAGCGTTTTTGCCGTTGGTTCCGAGGTGGTCGCCGACGCGCTTGTTTCAAGCGGCAAGGCCGGCAAGGTCATGGTAATCGGCAACGACCTGTTCCCCGAGAGCGCCTTGGCCTTGCGCCGTGGCATCTTTACCAATATTGTCTATAAGGACCCGGTGAGCCTGGCCTACCGTGGCGCCAAGACCTTGGGCGAGTATCTGCTGTGGGGTAAAACTCCGGCGGAGCCCGTGCAGAAGGGTGCTGTGGAGATGGTGTTTGCCAGCAACGTCGACCGCTACTGCGAGCTTGCGGGAATTTAGCCGTTTAGTCAGGTGCCCCCTCTTGCGACGTGCATTTTTTGGAGTATTCAGCAATGGCGTGTCCCGAAAGAGGTTAGGACGACTGTTTTAAGTGCCTCCGATGGCGTAATTCGCCATCGGAGGCATTTATTTATGCCGATTGGGCGCAATATGAGCATCAGATAGGGCTTCGAAGACGGTGCGCGGTGCGCTCCGATGCTGAATACTCCCAAAAATGCACGGCGGAACATGACCCACCTGGCCAAAGCGCTCAAGTTCGGTATTCGGGGACGCCTGCCAATTCGCAATACATACAAGTCACGGCTCCAGTAACCGTTGAACGGGCAAAACCGACCGTTCACCCCATGGTGGTTAGGTGAACGTTCACCTTTTAAGTCGCAATGAATTAGTATAGTGAACGTTCACCTAAAGGATAACGAGCGCATCGTGCGCCCGCTCCGCCAACAAAGGGGTTGTTTGATGAAAAACTTCATGGACGATCAGGATTTCCTGCTGAGCACCAAAACCGGTGAGGAGCTGTTCCACAACTTTGCCGAGGGCATGCCCATCGTTGACTACCACTGCCACATTTCTCCCAAGGAGATCTGGGACGACAAGCGTTTTGAGAACATCACCGAGGTTTGGCTGGGCGGTGACCACTACAAGTGGCGCCTGATGCGTGCCAACGGCGTCGACGAGCGCTTCATTACCGGCGATGCCCCTGCTCGCGAGAAGTTCCAGAAGTGGGCCGAGACCCTGGGCCGTTGTGTGGGCAACCCCGTCTTTGAGTGGAGCCACCTGGAGCTTAAGCGTTACTTTGGCTACGAGGGCGTCCTGAACGGCAAAACCGCTCAGGAGGTCTGGGACCTTGCCAACGCCAAGCTCGCTGAGCCCAGCTTTACCTGCCGCAACCTGATCAAGCAGTCCAACGTCCGCATGATCTGCACTACCGACGACCCCGCCGACAGCTTTGAGTGGCACAAGAAGATTGCCGCCGACGACAGTTTTGACGTTCAGGTCGTTCCCGCCATGCGCCCCGATGCCGCCCTGCGCATCGAGCGTGGCCAGGAGTTCGCCGACTACTGCAAGCATCTCTCCGAGGTTGCTGGCGTTGAGATCAGCGACTTCGAGGGCATGAAGGCTGCCATCTCCAAGCGCTACGACGTTGCCCACGAGCTGGGCTGCCGCGCTTCCGACCACGCGCTCGACTACGTTATGTACGTTCCGGCTACCGCCGACGAGATCGAGACTATCTTTGCCAAGGGCCTTGCCGCCGAGCCGCTTGCCGAGGACGAGGTCCTCAAGTACAAGACGGCCTTTATGCAGTTCGTCGCCGGCGAGTATGTCCGCCTTGGCTGGGCCATGCAGCTGCACTTTGGCTGCAAGCGTGACAACAACCGCGCTATGTTCGCCAAGCTCGGTCCCGACACCGGCTACGACTGCATCTCCAACTACACGCCGTCCGACCAGCTGGCCGATTTTCTCAACTCCATCCAGGAGGCCACGGGTCTGCCCAAGACCATTCTGTACAGCCTGAACCCCATCGACAACACCATGATCGATACCGTGATGGGCTGCTTCCAGGAGGCTCCGACCGCCGGTAAGATCCAGAACGGCTCTGCCTGGTGGTTCAACGACAACGAGATCGGTATGCGCGAGCAGCTCACGGCTCTGGCTAACGAGGGCGTGCTGGGCAACTTTGTGGGCATGCTTACCGATTCCCGCTCCTTCCTGTCCTACCCGCGTCATGAGTACTTCCGTCGCGTGCTGTGCGGCGTGATCGGCGAGTGGGTCGAGCAGGGCAAGTATCCGGCCGACATGGAGCTGCTGGGAGCCATCGTGCGCGACATTAGCTACAACAACGCGGTCCGCTACTTTGGCTTTGACCTGGATACCGTCGAGGCCTAAACCCGCATCGAATCACACCGAACTCGGGAGCGCCGTTGCCACACGCGGCGCCCCCGTTTTGCCTGCACGCTAACAGCAATCTAAGGAGAGACATCGATGGAGAACATCAGCTACGAGACGCTCGAGAAGATCGGCTACAAGGGCTACCTGCTGCCCAAGGACGCGCCCGAGAAGGTTCTGCAGTTTGGCGAGGGCAATTTCCTGCGCGCCTTCGTCGACCGCTTCTTTGACATGGGCAACGAGGCAACCGGCTGGAACGGCAAGGTTGTCATGGTCCAGCCCATCAGCGGTGCCTTTGGCTTTGCCGACGGCATTAACGCTCAGGATGACCTGTACACCGTGCTGGTGCGCGGCAAGGAGAGCGACAACACGGTCGACGAGTCCCGTGTGATCAGCGCCTGCAGCCGCTGCCTCAATCCGTATCGCGAGGACGACTACCGCGCCATGATGGAGGTCGCCGTCTCCGACGATTTGGAGATTATCGTCTCCAACACCACCGAGGCCGGTATCGCCTACGATCCGTCCTGCAAGGCCGACGACATGCCGCCCGCGAGCTTCCCCGCCAAGCTTGCCCAGGTGCTCCACACCCGCTGGGCCGCCGGCAAGCCGGGCGTCATCGTGCTCGCCTGTGAGCTCATCGATCACAACGGCGAGGAGCTGCTGCGCATCATGAACCAGTACGTGAGCGACTGGGGCTGGGAGGACGAGTTTGCGCAGTGGATGGCCAACGACTGCACCGTCTGCACCACGCTCGTCGACACTATCGTCCCCGGCCGTATCCGCGACCCTAAGGAGGCCGCTGCCGTGGCCGAGCGCCTGGGCTACGAGGATCCCTTCCTGGCCGTGCGCGAGCCCTTCCAGATGTGGGGTATCCAGGGCGATGAGTCGCTCAAGGAGCGTCTGCCCTTCGTGAAGGCCGGCCTGCCGGGCGTCTTTGTGACCCCCGATGTCATCCCGTACAAGAAGCGCAAGGTCCGCATCCTCAACGGCGCCCACACTGCCTTTGTTCCGGGTTCCTGGGTTGCCGGCTTTGACATCGTGCGCGATTGCATGCATGACGAGACCGTTCGCGGCTTCATGAACACCATGCTCTACGACGAGGTCATCCCGACGCTTGCCGCCGATCTTGATGTCGAGGACTGCAAGGCCTTTGCCGCCGCCGTCGAGAACCGCTTCGACAACCCGTTTATCGACCACGCGCTGCTCTCCATTTGCCTCAACTCAACCGCCAAATGGCGTGCTCGCGACCTGCCCACGCTCAAGGACTATGTTGCCGAGACCGGCAACCTGCCCAAGTGTCTGGCGACGAGCCTCGCTACGCTCATTGCCTTCTATACGCAGGAGCTCGTTGCTCGCGAGGGCGATGGCCTGCACCTGCGCCGCGCCGACGGCACCGAGTACACCGCTCAGGACGATGCCTTCGTGCTCGATTTCTACGCCGCCCACGCCGGTGCAGACGATGCCGAGCTGGTGCACGACGTGCTCAGCAACGAGCAGATGTGGGGCGAGGACCTTACGCAGATCGCCGGCCTTGAGGAGTTTGTCGTCAACGCGCTTGCCGTTGTGCGCGCCGAGGGCGCCAAGCAGGCATTTGCCAACGCCCAGGCCTAAATCCTTCTGTGCGCCCGCCGGGCAACTGGCGGGCGCCCGCTGACTTCTGCTCAACCTGTAGGGTTAGGACTCTTTGTAATGAATACTATCCAGATCAATCCGGCCGACAACGTGATCGTCGCGCTGTCGCCGCTTGCCAAGGGCACCGCCGTCGCGGTTCCCGGGGTGGGCGAGGTCGTTGCCGCGGAGGATATTCCGCAGGGCCACAAGATGGCCGTGCGTGCCATTGCGGCGGGGGAGGACGTCGTCAAGTACGGTCTTCCTATCGGTCACGTGACGGGCGACATCCAGCCCGGTCAGTGGCTTCATACGCATAACGTCAAGACCAACCTTTCGGGCGAGGTCGAGTACGCTTACAACCCGACGCATCCGGTCGTTGAGCCGGTTGAGCCCGAGACCTTTATGGGCTTCCGTCGCGCCGATGGCCGCGCCGCCACGCGCAACGAGCTGTGGATCATCCCCACGGTCGGCTGCGTCAACGAGGTCGCACGTGCCATGTGCGAGCAGGCTCAGGATCTGGTCGAGGGCTCGCTGGAGGGCGTTTACTACTTCCCGCATCCCTTTGGCTGCTCGCAGACCGGTGCCGACCATGCCCAGACGCGCCGTCTGCTGGTGGCGCTCTCGCGTCACGCAAACGCTGCGGGTGTGCTGTTCCTGTCCCTCGGTTGCGAAAACTGCACGCACCAGCAGGTACTCGACGAGCTCGGTGACTTTGATCGCGAGCGCGTTCGATTCCTCGCCTGCCAGGATGTAGCCGACGAGCAGGTCGAGGGTCACAAGATCCTGTCCGAGCTTGCCGACCTGGCCAAGCAGGCCAAGCGTGAGCCCATTCCTGCCTCCGAGCTGGTCATTGGCCTTAAGTGCGGCGGCTCTGACGGTCTTTCGGGCATTACCGCCAACCCCACGATCGGTCGCGTGAGCGATATGGTTGTCGCCCGCGGCGGCACGTCGGTGCTCACCGAGGTTCCCGAGATGTTTGGCGCGGAGAGCATTCTGCTCGATCGCTGTGAGAGCCAGGACGTCTTCAATGCCGCCTCCGACATGCTCAACGGCTTTAAGGACTACTTTATCAGCCACGGCGAGGTCGTCTATGAGAACCCGAGCCCCGGCAACAAGGACGGCGGCATTACCACGCTCGAGGACAAGAGCTGCGGCTGCGTGCAAAAGGGCGGATCTGCCCCCATCGTCGACGTGCTGCCGTATGCCGGTCAGGCTACCAAGCATGGCCTGAACATGCTGTGCGGTCCGGGCAACGACATGGTATCCACCACGGCCCTGACGGCTGCCGGCTGCCACGTAATCCTGTTCTCGACCGGCCGCGGCACGCCGTTTGGCGCACCGGCGCCTACACTCAAGGTGTTCACCAACCAGCGTCTGTGCGACCACAAGGCCAACTGGATGGACTTTAACGCCGGCGTGGTGGCTACGGGCGAGCGCACGCTCGATGAGGCTGCCGACGACCTGTATCAGATGGTGCTGGACACGGCGAGCGGCAAGCTTACGAGTGCCGAGCGTCGCGGCTGCCACGAGATCAGCATTTGGAAGGATGGCGTCTGCCTGTAGCGGTAAATGGGTTCGCATAGGGCGCTATTGACCATGGCCCCGTCGGGAGTGTTCCCGGCGGGGCCATGTTTGTTCTGTCTGTTCGGGCGTGTCTTCCTGAGGGTACGGGAGCGGCGAAAACAATAAACGTTCACCTAATCGACCTCAAATTTAAACCCACTCAATACCCATATAATCGTGATTTTTTTCAAGTCAGATATCCGTTTAACGGCAAAAAACGACCGTTCAAGGATAATATACAAGTGAACGTTCACCTATCATATGCAATCGCGCATAATCTAGCTAAACGTTCACCCTACGAGTGGGCGATATGCAGACAGACATCGGTATGGACTCCAATGTCTTGTTACAAGACAATCGAGAAAAGAGAGGGAGCTCGATGACTAACAAGATCGGTAAAAAGCGCAAGATCACATTTTGGACGCGCTTGGGCTTTGGTATGGGCGGCATGCTCAACTCCGGTGCCCTGAGCTTTACGCACAGCTACATGGTGCTGTTCCTGTCCACGGAGTGCGGTCTGTCCGCAGGCGAGGCTGCGCTGATCAGCTCGTTCGCCATCTATCTCAACGCCATTCTGTGCCCGCTCATGGGCTTTGTGGCCGATAACTTCTACGCTACCAAGATCGGCCGCATCTTTGGCCGCCGCCGTTTCTGGATCTTGCTGGCTATCCCGATGATGGTCGCCGAGCCGCTCATCTTTGTGGCTACGCCGTTTGGTTTCCCGTACTACTTTGTGTTGTACCTGATCTACAACGTCGCGTACACGTTCTGCACCGCCAACCTGTCGCCGCTTACCATCGAGATGACCGATGACTTCAAGGAGCGTACGTACCTCACCGGCTACAAGCACCTCTTTGGTAACGCCGCCGGCTTCCTGATGGCAGCACTCGTCGGCTTTGGCTTTGGCACCTTCGGCGAGACCAACCCGTTCAGCTACTTCATTATTGCTACGATTAACGCTTCGGTCATGGCAATCTCGCTGCTGTGCGTGTACCTGTCCACGTGGGAGCACACCCCCGAGGAGGTCGCTCAGGAGAAGATCGAGAGCGTCGGCGAGGGTATCAAGAAGTTTTTCATCGACGTTATCTCTACCTTCCGCAACAAGTCCTTCCGCAAGGTCCTGTATGCGCAGGTCTCCACGAAGCTCGCCGCTGCCTGCTGGTCTGCGTGCCTGTCCTTCTTCATCGTCTACTGTCTGCAGATTCCTAAGTCCTACGAGTCCGTGATGGAGATGCCCGGCAAGGTCGTCGCTATCGTCTGCACCGCCATCTGGGTCGCCCTCATGGCCAAGAAGGGCTTCCACAAGTCTTGGTACCTGGCAAACGTCGGTTGCGCCGCGTGCATCATCGCATACAACTACTTCGCCTTTGGTCAGATCAACGGCACCTCCACGGTCGCCATCGCCATGATCGCCTACCCCATCATCTTCGCCATCTGGAAGTTCTTCTACGTTGGCTTCCAGTATCTGCCCGATGTTCTGCTCAACTACATCCCCGATGTCGATGAGCTCATCACCCTGCGTCGTCGCGAGGGCATCTACAGCTCCGCACAGCAGCTCTGCCAGCAGATTGCCCAGGCTGTTGCCGTCAACGTATGGGCTATCGTCCTTGCTGCCTCCGGCTTCATTCAGACCGCCGGCAACAGCGACGCCGTGACCCAGCCCGCCACCGTGCCTCTGTACATCTGCGGCTACATGCTCATCGGCTGCGCCGGCTTCTTCCTGCTCGCGGCCGTCCTTGCCCGCGGCATCAAGATTGACAAGGAGCAGTGCGACATCCTTTGCGACGAGATCCACCGTGTCAAGGAGGGTGGCAAGATGGCCGACGTCAAGCCCGAGGTCAAGGCGCTTTGCGAGGAGCTCTCCGGCTTTAAGTACGAGGACTGCTTTGCCCACAACAATGTTGGCTTCCAGGACGGCAGCGTAATTCCCGCCGAGTAGGGCAGGCGCATCGTCCAAACCACAGGGCCGTGCCACCGGAGATCCACCGGCGGGTACGGCCCTTTTTTAAAAACGAGTAGTATGAACTTCTGATTACATTTGAGGGAGAGACCCATGGAGACGAACGTTATCTGGCGCAATGCCCGCGCGGCCGTTATCGAGCTCGACGATGGCGGCTACTTTACCTGTGCCGATACGTGGGAGATCTTTGTCAACGATGAGCCCGCCGGTACCACGAATACGGTCGAGACCTATGTCGATGGCCTGACCCCCGGCAAGCGCAACCTGATCCGCTTTGTCTGCGGCGAGCGCGAGTTGAGCGTAGGCGTCACCACGCCGGCGGAGCCCTTTACCATCAACGTTCGCGACTGCGGAGCCAAGGGCGATGCCGAGCACGATGACACCACCAACATTCAGGCTGCCATCATGGCCTGCCCCAAGGGCGGGCGCGTGCTGATCCCCGCCGGCAACTACCGCATCAAGTCCCTCTTCCTTAAGAGCAATATCAACATCGAGCTTGCCGAGGGCGCGGTGCTGCTGGCCCGTCACGACCGCGCGGCGCTTGCCTACATTCCGGGCGCGGTCACGGGTGACGAGGGGGCTGGGTACGCCGGCACCGATATGCTGCCCCTGGGCCGTTGGGAGGGCGAGAGCTTCTCGACCTACTGTTCGACCTTTACGGGCCTGAGCGTGCACGACGTGTGCATCTATGGCCGCGGCGCCATCGACGGCCAGACCGATTTTGCCGAGGACAACTGGTGGAATAAGGACTTTAAGAACATCTTCCGTCCCGAGGAGGGCCGCGAGATCGCCCGCCCGCGCATGATCTTCCTGTCCGAGTGCGAAAACGTGAGCCTTGCCGGCTTTACCGTGCGCAACAGCCCGGCGTGGAATATCCATCCCATTCTGTGCGAGCACGTCGATGCCCTGTGCCTGTCCATCGAGGGTCCCAAGAACTCCCACAACACCGACGGCTTCGATCCCGAGAGCTGCGGTTTTGTCCGCATCCTTGGCTGCCAGTTCTCGGTGGGCGACGACTGCATCGCCATCAAGAGCGGCAAATTGGGCATTGAGCCCGAGCTTCGTCCCGCCACGCACGACGTGCTGATCTCGCACTGCTACATGCACGACGGCCACGGCGCCGTGGTGCTGGGATCCGAGGCCGCCGGCGGCATCAAGGACCTCACCGTGAGCAAGTGCCTCTTTGAGCGCACCGACCGCGGCCTGCGCGTCAAGACCCGTCGTGGTCGCGGCAAGGACGCCGTCAACGAGGGCATCACCTTCGAGCACATTCGCATGGATAAGGTGCTCACGCCCTTCGTGGTCAACTCGTTCTACTTCTGCGACAAGGACGGCAAGACCGACTACGTGCAGTCTCGCGAGGCGCTGCCCGTCGACGACCGTACGCCCGGCTTTGGCGCCACGACGTTTTGCGATATCGAGGCCACCAACTGCCATGCGGCCGCGGCCTATATCACGGGCCTTCCCGAGAGCAAGGTGACGCGCCTGACGTTCCAGGATGTCCATGTGACCTTTGCCGCCGATGCCGAGCCCTTTGTGCCGGCCATGGCCTGCGGCGTGGAGCCCATGGTGCGCCAGGGCATCATCGCGCAGAACGTGAAAGTCCTCGACCTGCAGAACGTGCGCATCGAGGGTCAGGATGGCGACGAGTTGCAGCTGCAAAACGTCGACAAGGTTATCCGCGCGTAGGGTAGTGCTCCTGCACAAGTGAATACGGCATGTTGAGGCGTGCGACGGTCGGGTCTGCCCGGCTGTCGCACGCAATCTATAGGTGCCGGCATTGCATGGTGGGTGTTCTGTGACAGAAAGCGTAATGACAGATGAGTGGTAAAGAGCAGCTCTTTGAGGTATCGCTCGAACGCGAAGGCGCGTATCGCAGCATTTCGGCGGCGCTCGAGGCGGCGGAGCGGTGCGTGTCCGATACGACCGTGCCGGTGCGTGTGCTGGTGGCGCCGGGCGAGTATCGCGAGCAGGTCGATATTCGTCGTCCGCATGTGACGCTCGAGGGCGAGACGGCCGACAGCGTGCGTATCGTGGGAGGCCTGGGTGCCAAGATGCCTTCGGAAGATGGTAGCGGCCAGGATGGAAGACTCGGCACCTTCCGTACGTACACGGTGCTGGTCGATGCCGACGACGTGACGCTTGCGGGTCTAACAATCGAAAACAACGCCGGTGATGGGCGCGAGGTCGGCCAGGCGATTGCCCTGTATGCCGATGGTGACCGCCTGGTTGTCGATGCCTGCTGCATTAAGGGACACCAGGACACGCTCTTTTTGGGGCCGCTGCCGCCGCGCGAGGCCAAGCCGGGCGGCTTTATAGGCCCCAAGCAGTTCGCCCCGCGCCGCGTGGGGCGGCAGTATTTTCGACGTTGCCGGATCGAGGGCGATGTCGACTTTATCTTTGGCGGCGCGCGTGCCTACTTTGAGGGGTGTGAGATTCGCTCGCTCAACCGCGATATGGATGTCAACGGGTATGTAACGGCAGCCTCCACGCCTCAGGGCGAGCCGTACGGATTTGTGTTTCATGGCTGTTCGTTTACAGCCGATGAGGGCATTGCCCCCGGATCGGTCTATCTGGGTCGTCCATGGCGCGAGTGGGCCCAGACCGTTTTGCTCGAATGCTGGCTGGGCCCCCATATTTCACTCGAGGGTTGGTGGGATTGGAATAAGCCAGCGGCACATGACGGCACCCTGTATGCCGGCGGTGCCCTGTTTGGCCCGGCGGGTGATACTGCCGCTTGGGTGCCGTGGGCGCATTGCCTGACCGGTCAGGATTCCGAACGCTATGCGCGTGACCGAGTGCTTGCCGGCACGGATGGTTGGGATCCCGAGGGCGGCGACGGTGATGCGGTAGAGACGGCCGGGCTATCTGCCAATGGCCGCACCGTGCACATCGAGACGTACTACGAGGACGAACCTGCGCTGCGCGCCCGACTGAAGCGCGAGGGGCGCTCGGCCGCATTTACGGGCAAGACTCCCATAGACTTTGAGGCATGGAAGGCTGCGACCAGGACTCGTCTGTACGATATTTTGGGTCTTTCGCTTATGGATCGCGCCCCGATTGAGATTCGTGAGCTCAATCGCGTGCGGGTTGCCGGCAGCATCGTGCGTACTCATGTGGTGTTGCAGGTTGAGCACGATGTGTGGATGCCGTTTTACCTGTTGGAGCCGTCCCGCCCCAAGCTTGACGAGCGGGGACTCAAGCGCTGCTATATCTGCCCGCATGGTCACCAGGGGGCGGGTGCTGCAAGCATAGCCGGCGTTGCGGGCGTGCCGGCGGTCGACGATGCCGTGCGTAAGTTCAATTACGACTACGGTCTGCGTTTGGCGCGCATGGGTTACGTGACCGTCTGCCCCGATGCGCGTGGTTGGGGATACCGTCGTGACTGGAAGGGTCAGGGCGACGACGAGAACAGCTACCTGCGCGGTACGTGTCTGAATCAAGCACGTATGGCCGAGCCGCTGGGTCTTACGGTCGCGGGCCTCAACGCCTGGGACAACATGCGCTTGATTGATTACTTGGAGACACGCGGTGACATTGCCATGGACGATCTGGGCTGCTTTGGTTTTTCGGGCGGCGGTTACATGACGTTGTACCTGGCCGCGCTCGACCCGCGCGTGCGCAAGGCGTTTGTCTCGGGCTATCTGTACGGCGTTGATGATTCGCTACTGCACCTCAACGGCAATTGCAGCTGCAATTACACGCCTGGACTCTGGCGTCTGCTCGATATGGGCGACATTGCATCGCTTGTCGCGCCACGGCCGCTCTTGGTTCAGAGCTGCGAGAAAGACCATCTCAACGGCGCCCGCGGGCTTGCGAACGTAGACGAGCAGCTCGATATCGTTCGCGACGCCTACGCGCTGCTGGGCAAGGACGAAAACCTTCTGCACGAGGTCTGCCCGGGTGGACACCACCTGGGCGTGGCGCATCTTGCCGAGGATATCGAATGGCTCGATTCGCAAGTTGCGGAATACGCCCACGCATAGTCCCTCGGTATGTTGTGAATGAACGGTATGTACCTGTATGACCGCCGGTGTGCGGGTGAGGAGAAGAATATGGAAACGAAAAACTTGAGCGAATCGACCGTCTGCTGCTTTGGCGATTCGACCACCTGGGGCGATAACGGATGCGGCGGGGGAGGCAACGACATCTCTTGGACCTCGCACCTGGGTGCGCTGCTGGGCGGCGCTACGATCGAGAACTTTGGTATTAAGGGTTCGCGTATTGCCGTCAAGGCCGACCGTAGCGATTCGTTTGTTGAGCGCTTGGACGGCATCGATCACACGGCAGATATCTGCATCGTCTTTGGCGGCGTTAACGACTTTAGCCGTAACGTGCCGCTGGGAGAGCTGGGCAGCACGGACGTGCACGAGTTCTACGGTGCGCTCGACTACCTGATCCGCACCATCACGGCGCGCTCGCCTCAGGCAAAGCTGGTGTTTATGACGCCGTGCAAGACGAGCGGCAAACACGAGAAGGATATTCCGGCAAGCAACGAGGCCAACCATCTGGGCCTGACGCAAGACGCCTATGTGCGCGCGATGCTGGAGGTCTGCGATCGCTACTCGGTGCCGGTGATCGACCTGTATGCGCAAAGCGGCATCAGCCCGTTTTTGCCGGAGCACCGCGAGCTCTACATGCCGGACGGTCTGCATTACAGCCCTGCCGGCTATGAGCGTCTGGCGCATCGCATCGCTGCGGGCCTCACCGCCGTTTGCCGTTAAAAGTTTGCCGTTCACGGGGATTATAGGGTTAACGTTCACCCTATAATCCCCGTTCGCGTTACACTAGGGGAAACGTTCACCCATCAATAACGTCAGAGGGGACAGCAATGGGTTGCAATCAGATTCTGGACCGTTATATCGAGCAGTTGATCGAGACCTCTACGCCTCAGGCGCCGGCCTGGAATATCGAAAAGCTTCGCGCCGGCAAGGAGAACACCTGGAATTACATTGACGGCTGCATGATCAAGGCACTCATCGAGCTGTACGAGATCACCGGCGAGCAGCGTTACCTGACCTTCGCCGACGACTATATCGACTTCTTTGTCCAGGATGACGGCACCATCAAGCATTACGATCCCCAGGAGTACAACCTCGACAACGTCAACGCGGGCAAAACCCTCTACAAACTCTATGACCTGGTGGGCAAGCCCAAGTACCGTGCCGCCATGGATACCATCTATCGTCAGCTCGAAACCCAGCCGCGTACCAAAGAGGGTGTGTTTTGGCACAAGGCCGTCTACCCCAACCAGATCTGGCTCGACGGCATGTATATGGCCCAGCCGTTCTACATGCAGTACGAGCTGAGCTTCCACAACCGCCGTGCCTGCTCGGATAGCTTCCATATGTTCCAAGTGGTGCACGATTTGATGCGCAACCCCCTCAACGGCCTGTACTATCACGCCTACGACGCGAGCCGCAAGCAGTTCTGGTGCGATCCCGTCACCGGCCTTTCGGCCAACTTCTGGCTGCGCGCCGAGGGCTGGTTCGCCATGGCGCTCATCGATACCTGGGAGCTCATGCCGCCCTCGATGTCGGCCGAGAAGGACGAGATCCGCAAGATGTTCCACGACCTGATCGACGCCATGCTGCCGTATCAGGACGAGAAGACCGGCATGTGGCACCAGGTCATCAACCTGCCCAATATCGCCCCCAACTATCTGGAGGAGTCGGGCAGCGCCATCTTTGCCAACGCCATCATGAAGGGCGTGCGCCTGGGCGTGCTGGGCGAGCGCTACTACCAGTACGGCCGCCGTGCGTTTGACGGCATCTGCGACACGTGCCTGTCCGAGCGCGACGGACAGCTGGCGCTCGACAACATCTGCCTGGTGGCGGGTCTTGGCAACACCGCGCACCGCGAGGGCACGTTTGGCTACTACATGAGCGAGCCCGTCGTCAAAAACGACGCGAAGGGCGTGGCGCCGCTGGTGCTCGCCTATATCGAGACCATGCATCATGACAAGTTGGCCGGTAAGCGCGATCCGCTCGCCCCCTCGGGCGTCTGCTCTATCGACGACCCGTTTGGCGGCTACACGCCGGGCATCAATGCGTGCAAGGAGGTCTAGGCATGGCGCAGTCGAAAGGCGCGCTGAGCGTCGGTGTGCGCCTGCACGACCTGCCCGAGGGTACGGTCGAGGAGCGCATTCGCATGGCAGGCAAACTTGGTTTCTCGTGCGTTCAGCTGCCGAGCAAAGTACTCTACAAGTCCTTTGGCATTAACCGTTCCGGCCTTACGCACGAACTCGCCGACCATCTGCGCGAGGTGCTCGACACCAACGGCGTGCAGGTGGCGGTGCTCGGCTGCTATAAAAACCTGGCAACGCCCGATCAGAATCAACTGGTGGATACCTATGCCGAGTACGAGGCGTGCCTGAGGTTCGCGCGCTGGCTTGGGGGCTGTCCGGTGGGGACCGAGACGGGGCGCCCTAACGCGCAGAACAAGATGGCCGATGACCGTTTTTCGGCCGCTGCGCTCGATACGTTTTGCAAAGGACTCGCACGCGTGTGCTCGATGGCCGAAAAGGAGGGCGGCGAGCTTCTGATCGAGCCCGGCTGGAACGAGATCGTCAATACGCCCGAGCGTTGCCGCGAGGTTCTGGAGCGCGTTTCGAGCGCCGCACTCGGCGTGATCTATGATCCGGTGTCGCTGCTGCACCCCACGATCGTCGGCGAGGCTTCCGAGCAGGTGTCGCGCATGCTGCATTTGTGCGGCAGCAAGATTCGCGTGCTGCATGCCAAGGACTACGAGATTGTAGACAACGAGGACCAGGATGGTTGGTGCGATGGCTCGGGCTCTCGTTTGGTATGCCACGGCGCTTGTACGTGCGGAAACTTTGATTTTGAGGCTATTGCCGCTTGGGCCGCGGCCGTGCGACCGGGCATTATGACCGTTATCGAGAACAGCACGCCGTCCACGGTCGAGCGTTCGCGCGACGAGCTGCTGCGCATGGGGCACAGCGTGATGTGCGAGCACGTGATTCTGTAACGAAGCAGGTTGGCGAAAGAGATTGTCGCAGAGGTCCAGGAGAGGAACCGATGGCTATTCATATTGTTGAGGAAGCGAACCGTTGCCTTGGGTGCAAGAAGGCGTTCTGCCAGCTTAAGGGCTGCCCGGTGCAGACGCCTATTCCGCAGGTCATCGACCTGTTTAAGCAGCGCCGTCTGGAAGAGGCAGGTGAGCTGCTGTTCCAGAACAACCCCATGAGCGCGGTCTGCTCCATGATCTGCAACCATTCGGGCCAGTGCGAGGGCGCGTGCATTCAGGGCCGCAAGGGCGCACCGGTGCATTTTTCGAGTATCGAGAACTATATCTCGACGGCATATTTGGACCGTAAGGAGTGGAAGCCCGCGCCGTCGTGCGGCAAGCAGGTTGCCGTGGTCGGTTCCGGTCCTGCCGGCATTACCGTGGCCATTAAGATGGCCCAGCTGGGCTGTGCCGTCACGGTGTTTGAACAGCGCCCCGAGATCGGCGGCGTGCTGGAGTACGGCATCCCCGAGTTTCGCCTGCCCCGTGCTCTCGTGCAAAAGTACCGTCACGTGATGTGCTCGCTTGGCGTGCGCGTCCGTCCCTCGACCACCATCGGTGGTGCGCTGCATATCGACGACCTGCTGCGCGACGGCTACGATGCGGTCTTTGTCGGTACCGGTACCTGGCGCGCCCGCAAGCTGGGTATTCCCGGCGAGTCGCGTGGCAACGTACTGTTTGGTATCGATTACCTGGTCGATCCCACGAGCGTGGCGATCGGTCAGAACGTGGCGGTTATCGGCGCCGGCAACGTGGCCATGGATGTTGCCCGCACGGCTCTGCGCTCGGGCGCTCGCAAGGTTACCGTGTATGCCCGATCGCGCCATATCTCGGCCATCGATGACGAGGTGGAGCTGACCGAGCTTGACGGTGCCGAGATCGTGCGCGGCAAGGCGATCTGCGCCATCGACGATAACGGTCCGGTGTTCGAGACGGCTATCTTTGACGAGGACGACAACGTGGTGGGCTACGAGGAAGAACTTGACCATGTGCCCGCCGACACGGTTGTGATTGCGGCCTCGCAAGTGCCTAAGGACAAGCTGGTACTTACGACGGGCGGTCTGGAGACCGACCATCGCGGTCTTCTTTCGGTCGATGAGTGCGGCATGACCACCGTGCCTGGCGTCTTTGCCGCCGGCGACGTGGTCAACGGCCCGCTCACCGTGGTCCATGCCGTAGCCGGCGCCAAGCTCGCCGTCGAAGGCATGACGAGCTACCTGGGCCTCTAACCCATCCCATCCATCAGTTGCGGTGGAATACGGACTGTTTTGGCTGTCAAAGGCCTCATCTACTCCGTATTCCACCGCAACTTTTTTGTGGGGTGGGCTAGAGACGCTGCATGCGGTACCCGACACCCATGTGCGTCTGAATCATCTTGGGGTGAGAGGGGTCTGCCTCGATCTTCTTGCGCAGGGTGCGCATGAACACGCGCAGGCTCGCCAGATCGCTGTCCCAGCTCGTGCCCCATATCTCGCGGGTGATGAAGGTGTGGGTGAGCACCTTGTCGACGTTTTTCGCCAGAAGGACGAGCAATTTGTACTCGGTTGGGGTGAGCGAGAGCTCGCGTCCATCTTTCGTCGCGTATCCCGCGGCGTAGTCGATATGCAGCGGACCGTTGTCGAACGTGCTCGCTTCTGTCGACTCGCTCGACGCCATCGAGGAGCGCCTCAAATTCGCACGGACGCGCGCGAGCAACTCATCCACAGAAAAGGGCTTGGTGAGGTAGTCGTCTGCCCCTGCGTCAAGTGCTGCAATCTTGTCGGAATCTTCGGTGCGCGCCGAAATGACGATAATGGGGACTGCCGACCAGCTTCGGATCTTCGTGATGACCTCGATACCGTCAATGTCGGGAAGGCCGAGGTCGAGCATGATGAGGCTGGGGCCGTGCGACACCGCATCCATGATGGCGGCCTGGCCGTTGCAAACCTTGCTCACGACATAGCCGTGGAGGTCAAGCGCGGTCGAAACGAGGTTTTGAACGGTCAGGTCATCTTCGACCAGGAGGATGCGTGGCTTAGCGGCATTATTCATGAATCTCGATCTCCTCAGCGGGCAGGGTAAAACGGAAGACGGCCCCATGGGGGTGGTTGTCGCGAACTTCGATGACGCCGCCATGCGCCTCCACGATGGAGCGGCAGAGCGACAGCCCAAGGCCGATGCTTCGACGCGAATCCACGGGCCGCGTATTGCCTGAGGTAAAGAAGCGCTCAAAGATATGAGGCTTGTCGCAGTCTGCCACACCCGGCCCATCGTCTGCGACGTCCACCACGACGAACGCACCCTCGCGACGTGCGCTGATGGTGACAGTCGAGTCCTCGGGCGTGTATTTGAAGGCGTTCATGATGAGATTCGTAAGCACCTGCATGATGAGATGGACGTCGATGCGTACCAGCAGGATGTCGTCAGTGTGCTCGATGGTGACGGTACGTCCATGCGATGCTTGGGCGACATGGCTGAGGGCGGCCTCGATGACCTCGTCGATGAGCTCGGATGTGAAGTTGAGGCAAATGGTGCCATCCTCGACGCGTGTGATGGCGAGGAGGTTCTCCACGGTATCGATAAGCCAGAGGGAGTCGTCGTAGATGGCATCGGCAAGATCGCAGCGTTGTTCGAGGCTGAGCTTCTCGTCGCTCTTCCGAAGGATTGCCGCAGATCCGGATATAGCCGTGAGGGGTGTCCTCAAATCGTGTCCGATGGAGCGCAAAAGGTTGGCGCGCAGCTGCTCGTTTTTCGCCAAGACCGCAGCCTCTTCGCGCTCTTGCGCCGCCCGGTCGCTTTCGAGCGCCAAGGCGCATTCGCCTACGATAGATAGGACGATCGAATGCTCGAAGGCTTCGATCTCGCGCCCCTCCAGGTCGATGCCGATGACACCGAATACCTTGTCGCCGGTGCGAACCGCGAGGTAGAGGCAGCGCGCCTCGGGCAGGGTCCGCGTGCTTGCGCCCGCGCGTTTGTTGTTGGTGTAGGTCCAGGTTGCAACAGCGCGCTCGTAGTCGGTGAACAGCGACGCGGATCGGTTTTCGGTGCCAGCGGACTCATAGAGCGTCTTGCCGAGCGTGCCATGTTCGGCGGTATAGAAGACCATGTCGAGTTTTAGCAGTTTGATGAGTTGGTTCATGGCGACGCGGGCACACTCCTCCGCGCTATGGGCTTGCTGCAAGAGCTGGTTCGTTTCGAGGAGTACGCGCGTTTTGAATGCGTTCTCGGCGGAGGTACGGGCGTTGTCGGCGATACGCGCAGTTAACTCGCCGGCGACCATGGCGGTAGCGAACATGATGCCGAACGTGACCAGATAGCTTCGGTCGTAGCTGGCGAGCGAAAACAGAGGCGTGACGAAGCAGAAGTTGTAAAGCACTACAGAGAGCACGCTCGATACGATCGTGCAGATGCGCCCCGTCGTGGTGACGGCGGTCAGCAGGGCCGTGAGGATATAGAGGGATATGATGCTGGAATCGGCAAATCCCAGATGGCGGAAAGCCGTGCCGATCGCCGTGGCGACAAGAGAGAGGGCCAGCGTGCGAAGCACGTTTCGGCTGCTGGGCGGCTGCAGGGCGAGCGCATGGCGGCGTCCTTTGGGTCGGGAGGGCGGAGTCGACTGGTCTGGAATGATGTAAATGTCGAGGTTCGGGGCGAATGTTATGAGCTGTTCTACGAGAGATTTGCGGCCAAAGAGGGCCTGACGGACGCTGCTGTGCTCGCCCGTGCGCCCCATGACGATCTTCGAAATACCCGACAGGCGTGCGAACTCGGAGATCTGAAACGCGACGTCGTCGCCATAGACGGTTTCCATATGTGCTCCGAGCTGCTCGGCTAGGGCGATATTGTCTGCAAGCTTGGCGCGCTCATCATCGCTCATGGCTTGCGTGCGCGGGCTCTCTACGAACAGGGCGACGAGCTCGCTGCGAAACGCTTTCGCCATGCGTGCGGCGGCACGGACGATGCGGGGATTGGTCGGCGCCGGGGAGACACAGACTAAGATACGCTCCCTGGTGTAGTAGTCACGGTTTCCCAGCACGCGTGCGGCGTCTGTGAGGTGGCCGGTGCGATCGGCGCAGCGGCGCAGCGCGATTTCTCGGAGTGCGGTGAGGTTCTCGACGGTAAAAAAATGCTGTTGCGCTCGCTCGGCTTGTGCGGGACGGTAGACGAGGCCGGCGCGAAGGCGCTCAAGTAGGTCTTCGGGCTCTATGTCAACGAGCTCGACCTGGTCGGCATCATCGAAGATGCGGTCGGGGATTCGTTCGCTCACGACAACGCCGGTGATGGATGCAACCATGTCGTTTAGGCTCTCGATATGCTGAACGTTCACGGTCGTATAGACGTCGATGCCTGCATGTAGAAGTTCCTCGACGTCTTGATAGCGTTTGTCGTGGCGAGACCCCGGCGCATTCGTATGGGCGAGCTCGTCGACAAGGATGAGCTGAGGGGCGCGTTCGATAGCCGCATCTAGATCGAACTCGCTGAGCGCAATGCCGTTGTGCTCGATGAGTTTACAGGGCACGTTCTCAAGCCCTTGTGCAAGACGGGCAGTTGCCGGACGTTCGTGCGGCTCGATGTATCCCGCGACGACGTCGACACCTCGCCGCTTGGCGGCGTGGGCGGCTTGAAGCATCGCATAGGTTTTGCCTGCACCAGCAGCGTAGCCAAAGAAAATCTTGAGGTGTCCCCGGCTGGTTTGAGCGTCATCGGCGACCTCGTCTTTCTCAATTGCCTTGAGGATGAGGTCTGGATTGACGCGAGTGTCCGATGCGTCGCGCTGCATAGCGTAGCCTTTCTGAAACGTTGTCCATGCGTGCATACGCGGTGAGGACGCCACTGTATGCTCGCGAGGTCGAGTATAGGCGCACTGCAGCCGCAATAGTGCTTTCTACCTGCATCTTTACGGCATCTTAAGGTCGTGAGCCCCGGCCCTCACGCCTCTTTAATCTCTAGAAGCGTTTACTGTCCCCAGGCGCTTGCGAGAGCAGGCGTCCGAGACATCGGACCGCGCGTGAAAGGGGCGGTAATGGACATCCTCATTCCCATTATCGGAGTCGTCTGCATCGGACTCCTTATCTATTGCATCTACATTCTGATGAGGAGTGATTCGTAAACTATGGACGCTGCGATTCAGTACATCTTGTACTTTGCCGTGCTCGTCGTCCTGGCCGTTCCGCTCGGTCGGTTCATGGCCCATATCATGGATGGCGAGCATACGTTCCTGTCGCCTGTGATTGCTCCTGTGGAGCGTGGCGTCTATCGTCTGCTTCGCATCGACGCGGCAGAGCAGATGGGGTGTAGGCGCTATCTGGCGAGCGTGCTGGTCTTTTCGGGGATCGGCCTCGTGGCCCTTGTGGCACTCCAAGCGCTTCAGCCCTTCTTGCCAGGCAATCCCCAGCACCTGCCGGGTGTGTCATGGGACCTGTCGTTCAATACGGCCGCTTCCTTCATAACCAACACCAATTGGCAATCCTATTCCGGTGAGACCACCCTGTCCTACCTTGTGCAGTTCATGGGCCTCACCGTGCAGAACTTCTTGTCCGCCGGCACCGGTATTGCGGTCATGTTCGCGCTGATCCGCGGCTTCCGTCAGGTCAAGGAGCAGGGTCTGGGTTCCTTCTGGGTCGACCTCACCCGCACCGTCCTGTATGTGCTCATCCCGCTGAACCTCGTGTTCGGCATCTGCCTGGCTGCCGGTGGCGTCATCTCCAACTTCCAGCCGGCTCAGAAGGCTGAGCTCGTAGAGCCCGTCGCTGTCCAGCCTAATGCAGACGGCGGCTGGAGCGTCATCGACGGCGCCCAGATCGAGGGCGATACGGTCAAGGTCGACGGCAAGGTTGTCGAGGGTGCGCGCGTGGTCACCGAGCAGTTCCTGCCCCAGGGTCCCGCGGCTCCTCAGGTCGCCATCAAGCAGTCCGGTACCAACGGCGGCGGCTTCTTCGGCGTGAACTCCGCCCATCCGTATGAGAATCCCAGTGCCTTCACCAACATCATCGAGATGACCAGCCTGCTGCTGATCCCGGCCGCCTGCTGCTTCGCCTTCGGTATCGGCGTCAAAAACACCAAGCAGGGCAAGGCTATCTTTGCCGCCATGTTCATCCTGCTGGTGATCTTCACCGGCATCATCGCCGTCAACGAGCATGCGGGCACCCCGCAGCTGGCAGATGGCGGAGCGGTCAACATCGAGATGACCGACGGCCAGGCCGGCGGCAACATGGAGGGCAAGGAGAGCCGCTTCGGTATCGCCACCTCCTCCACGTGGTCGGCTTACACCACCGCCGCTTCCAACGGCTCGGTTAACTCCATGCACGACTCCTACACCCCGCTGGGCGGTTTTGTCCAGATGCTCCAGATGGCTCTGGGCGAGGTCGTCTTCGGCGGCGTGGGCTGCGGCCTGTACGGCATGATCGGCTTCGCCATCCTCACAGTGTTCATCGCCGGCCTTATGGTCGGCCGCACGCCCGAGTTCCTGGGCAAGAAGATCGAGCCGGGCGAGATGCGCTGGGCAGTTGTCCTGTGCCTGGCAACTCCGTTTGCCATTCTGGTGTGCTCGGCCATCGCCTGCATGGTGCCCGGTCTTGCCGACCAGCTCAACAATGGTGGCGCGCACGGCTTCTCCGAGGTGCTGTATGCCTTCACCTCATGCGGCGGCAACAACGGCTCGGCGTTTGCAGGTATGAACTGCAACATTCCCTGGATCAACGTCATGCTCGGCCTCGAGATGCTGTTCGCGCGGTTCCTGCCGATTGTGGGCACGCTCGCCATCGCGGGCTCGCTGGCCGGGAAGGGCAAGGTCGCCGAGAGCGCCGGCACGCTTTCTACCACCAATGCCATGTTCGTATTCCTGCTCGTGTTCATCGTTCTGCTGATCGGTGCCCTGAGCTTCTTCCCGGCCCTGGCGCTTGGCCCCGTTGCCGAGTTCTTCCAGATGATTGCGTAAAGGAGGGCGCAGATTTATGACTATACAAAAAGACATGATGGGCCGCGCGGTCCGCGACTCGTTTGCCAAGCTGGACCCTCGCGTCCAGATTCAAAACCCGGTCATGTTCCTGGTGTGGCTTTCAGCCGTCATGACCTCCGTTCTGGCCGTCGCTTCCATCTTCGGTGTGCAGGACGCGGGTGTGCCCACCTACTATGTGGTCGCCATCGCGGTCATCCTGTGGCTCACCGACTTGTTCTCGAACTTCGCCGAGGCGCTTGCCGAGGGCCGCGGTAAGGCTCAGGCTGATTCCCTGCGTGCGGCCAAGAAGGATGTCGAGGCCCATCGCATCGAGTCCGTTGAGGACAAGGAGCACTTCACCGTCGTTCCCGGCACCGAGCTCACGCGCGGCGACCTGGTGATCGTACGCGCCGGCGAGCAGATTCCCGGCGACGGCGACGTCATCGAGGGCGCTGCCTCCGTTGACGAGTCCGCCATCACCGGCGAGTCCGCCCCTGTGGTCCGCGAGGCCGGCGGCGACCGCTCTGCCGTTACCGGCGGTACCACGGTGCTGTCCGACTGGATTATCGTCAAGATCTCCAGTGAGCCCGGCCAGAGCTTCCTGGACAAGATGATCGCGATGGTCGAGGGTGCCGCGCGCAAGAAGACCCCTAACGAGATCGCTCTGGAGATCTTCCTGGTGGCCCTCTCCATCGTCTTTATCCTGGTCACGCTGGCCCTGTATTGTTACTCCTGCTTCTCGGTCGGTCTTAACGACATGGTCAACCCCACGGCCGTGACCACGCTCGTGGCGCTGCTCGTGTGCCTGGCTCCCACTACCATCGGCGCCCTTCTGTCCGCCATCGGCATCGCCGGCATGAGCCGTCTGAACGAGGCCAACGTGCTGGCCATGTCCGGCCGCGCCATCGAGGCCGCCGGCGACGTCGACATCCTCATGCTCGACAAGACCGGCACCAT
This sequence comes from uncultured bacterium, assembly GCA_905214465.1. GTDB lineage: Bacteria > Actinomycetota > Coriobacteriia > Coriobacteriales > Coriobacteriaceae > Collinsella. Next base: position 146,667 of record CAJMMD010000001.1, on the reverse strand, counting down.
CACCCTGGGTAACCGCCAAGCCGCCGAGTTCATTCCGGTCGACGGCGTCGATCCCGCGGAGCTGGCCGATGCCGCCCAGCTTTCCTCGCTGGCCGACGAGACCCCCGAGGGCCGTTCCATCGTCGTGCTCGCCAAGGAGCAGTTCGGTCTGCGCGGCCGCACGCTCGAGGATAAGGGCATGGAGTTCATCCCGTTCACCGCGGCAACGCGTATGTCCGGCGTGAACTACGAGGGCAATGAGATCCGCAAGGGCGCTGCCGATTCCGTGCGCACCTATGTGGAGGCAGCCGGCGGCGTGTTCTCCCAGGAGTGCGACGAGGCCGTCGAACGCATCGCCAAGGCCGGCGGCACCCCGCTGGTCGTGACCAAGAACTGCCGCGTGCTGGGCGTTGTGTACCTCAAGGACATCATCAAGTCCGGCGTTAAGGAGAAGTTCGCCGACCTGCGCAAGATGGGCATCAAGACCATCATGGTGACGGGCGACAACCCGCTCACCGCCGCGGCAATCGCCGCCGAGGCCGGCGTTGACGACTTCTTGGCCGAGGCCACCCCTGAAGGCAAGCTCGAGAAGATCCGCGAGTTCCAGCGTGAGGGCCACCTGGTCGCCATGACCGGCGACGGCACCAACGACGCGCCCGCTCTGGCCCAGGCCGACGTCGCCGTGGCCATGAACACGGGCACCCAGGCTGCCAAGGAGGCCGGCAACATGGTCGACCTCGACTCCAGCCCCACCAAGCTCATCGAGGTCGTGCGTATTGGCAAGCAGCTGCTCATGACCCGCGGCTCGCTCACGACCTTCTCAGTGGCCAACGACGTGGCGAAGTACTTCGCTATCATCCCGGCCCTGTTCTCGCCGATCTACCCAGGCCTTGGCGCGCTCAATATCCTCGGTCTGGCAAGCCCGCTGTCCGCGGTTCTTTCGGCCATCATCTATAACGCGCTCGTTATCGTCGCGCTGATTCCGGCTGCGCTGAAGGGCGTTAAGTACCGCGAGGTCCCGTCCGGACAGCTGCTGACCCACAACCTGCTCGTGTGGGGTCTGGGCGGCATCGTTGCCCCGTTCGTATTCATCAAGCTCATCGACATGCTGCTCGCGTTCTGCGGCATTATGTAAGTGGAGGTTTGTATGTTCAAAGGTGTTGCATCGCGCGCACTGGGCGTGTTCGCGCTGTTTACCGTTGTCTGCGGCTTGGGCTATACGCTCGTCGTGACCGGCATCGCCCAGGTTGCGTTCCCGTATCAGGCGAACGGTTCGCTCATTACGGTCGACGGCAAGGTTGTGGGCTCCGAGCTCATCGGCCAGAACTTCGAGGACGAGGACCACATGTGGGGCCGCATCCAGAACGTATCAATTGTCGAAGGCGAAGACGGCGAGCTCATGGCGTATGGTGCCCCGTCCAACCTGTCCCCGGCGAGTGAGGAGTATCGGCAGCTTGTGGACGCGCGCGTGAAGAAGATCCGCGCAGCCAACCCCGATGCCGATATGGACGCTGTGCCCGTCGACCTGGTGACGTGTTCGGGGTCCGGCCTCGACCCGGAGATCTCTCCGGATGCCGCCGAGTACCAGGTCCCGCGCCTTGCCAAGGCCACGGGCAAAAGTAAGGACGAGGTGCGCGACATCATCGCCGCGTGCACTAAGGGCCGTTTCCTCGGCGTGTTCGGCGAGCCCACGGTTAACGTGCTCAAGGTGAACCTTATGCTGGACGGTGCGCTGTAGGCGAGGGAGTGGCGGATGAGGGCATGACTGACTATCTGAGCCCTCAATTCCACTTCGCCCATCAGTTGCGGTGAAATAGTCCCTGTTTGGCGCGCCAAGAGCCTTATTCAGGAACTATTCCACCGCAACTTTTTTGTGAGGGTCGGGATTGAAGGTGGGGAGTGCGAGCGAGTGCGAATGCGGCGGATACTGATACGATAGGTGTGTCAGTAACTGCCGCCGAGCGGCTCAAACGAAAGGAACCCTGTATGGAGTCCTCCGCCTATCCGATGCTCTTTAGCCCGATCAAGGTCGGTACGACCGAGGTCAAGAACCGCGTCTTTATGCCGCCGGTATCCACCAACCTGGCCGATCATGGCTATGTGACCGACGACTTGGTCGACCATTACCGCGCCCGCGCCAAGGGCGGCGTGGGCCTCATCATTACCGAGGTCGTGACGGTCGAGCCTACCTATACCTATCTGCCGGGCGACATGTGCTGCTACGATGACACGTTTATCCCCGGCTGGGAAAAGCTCGCCGCCGCCGTGCATGAGTACGGCTGCAAGATCATGCCGCAGCTCTTCCACCCCGCCTACATGGCCTTTAACATTCCGGGCACGCCGCGCCTCATCGCTCCGTCCTTCGTGGGTCCGTCTTATGCCCGCGAGGCGCCGCGCCCCATCACGGTCGATGAGATCCACGAGCTCACGCATCAGTTCGGCGACGCTGCCGTGCGCATGCAGAAGGCCGGCGTCGATGGCGTCGAGGTCCATGCGGCGCACGCCCACGGTATGCTCGGCGGCTTTTTGACCCCGCTCTATAACAAGCGTACCGACGAGTACGGTGGCTCGCTCGACGCCCGCATGCGCTTCTTGCTCGAGGTCATCGCCGAGATTCGCGAGCGTTGCGGCAAGGACTTCATCATCGACGTCCGCATCTCGGGCGATGAGTACACCGATGGCGGCCTGACCCTCAACGACATGATCTACGTCTCACGTCGCCTGGAGAAGGCTGGCGTCGACATGATTCATGTGTCGGGCGGCACCACCATCAAGCGCGGCTCTGCGATTCCCGCCGCCGGCACGCAGCAGGCCTCGCACGCCGCCTGCTCGCGCGAGATTAAGAAGCACGTCAACATTCCTGTCGCCACCGTCGGCCGCATCAACGAGGCCTGGATCGCCGAGGAGCTGATCGAGGACGGCGCCGCCGACATCTGCATGATGGGCCGCGCCAATCTGTGCGATGCCGAGTTCTGCAACAAGGCAGCCGCCGGCAACGCCGACGACATCCGCCCCTGCATTGGCTGCCTGCGCTGCCTGAACGGCATTATGTTCGGCAAGCGCATCTCCTGCACCGTCAACCCGGACGTGGAGCGCGATGAGGCCGGCTATGAGCCTGCCGCCGAGGCCAAGAACGTGCTCGTTGTGGGCGCCGGTCCCGCGGGCATGGAGGCAGCCTACATTGCCGCCAAGCGCGGCCACAACGTGGTGCTCGTGGATAAGCAGGACGAACCGGGCGGCGAGATGCGCATCGCGGCCGTTCCGCCGGCAAAGCAGGAACTCACCCGCGTGATCAAGTATCAGTACCGTCGCTTGGCCGAGGCAGGCGTCACGTGCGTCTTTGGTACCGAGCTTTCGGCCGAGGACATTCAGCGCGACTACGCGGGCTACGAGGTTGTCCTGGCCTACGGCGCCGAACCCATCGCTCCGGCCTTCATGCAGGGCTTTAAGCAGGTTATGACGGCCGACGACCTGCTGGGCGGCAAGGCTTTCCCGGGCAAGAAGATCGTCATCGTGGGCGGCGGTACCGTTGGCTGCGAGACGGCCGATTACCTGGCCCCGTTGGTCAACGACCTGTCGCCGGCCAACCGCGATGTCACCGTTATCGAGATGACCAAGACGCTCGCCGCCAACGAGGGCGGTGCCGGTCGCGCGGTGCTCATCACGCGCATGCTCTCCAAGGGCGTTCACGTGCTGACCGAGGCCAAGGTGACCGAGATCACCGAGGACACCATCAGTTACGAAAAGGACGGCGAGGTCCACACTATCGCCGATGCCGACACGCTGGTGCTTGCCATGGGCTATCGCCCCAACACCAAGCTTGCCGATGACCTTGCCGCTGCCGGCGTTGCCACCCACGTGCTGGGCGATGCCCAAAAGTGCGGTAACATCCGCGACGCCATCGGCGACGGCTACAAGGTCGCCTGCGAGCTGTAGGCTCTTGGCAAATAGGGGAGCGGCCGCCTTGCGGTGGCTCAAGCGATAGCAATCAAAAAAGGCGCCGCGACACATGGATTGTCGCGGCGCCTTTTGCTTGGCGGTTTGTTGGGGGTCGGTGCGCCCCGTGGGCCTTATTACAGGCCCAAGATCTCCTTGACCTTGGCGATGATGGCCTCGTCGGTGGCGTTGGCAAAGAAGTACTCCTGGAAGTGCTCACCAGCGAGGGCGCCCTTCACCAGATCCTGATCGATCTCGCCCAGGACGTCGACGAGCGGACGCATGGTCACAGCGCGCACGCCGTCGAGGATCTTCTTGTTGCGCTGCTCGGGCTCAACGCGCTCGGCGGGGTAGCCGTTGCCCGAGCCAAAGCCAAAGAGCTTCTCGAAGGTGTACTCGAGGTTGAGCTCCTGGCCCCAGCCGTTCTTGAGGGCGAAGGGCATGGCGACGGCGTTGCCATCGTTGACCTGGGCAAAGGTGTAGGCGTCGAGCGGGTCGGCAACATGGCCGCACAGCACGCCGGGGAAGGAGTTGCAGGCGAGCATAGCGCCCTCGCCGGTGCCGCAGCCGGTCACGACGTAGTCGGCGGCGCCGGAGTTGAGCAGCACGGCGGCAAGGATGCCGTTCTGCACGTAGGTGAGGGGCTTGGAGTCGGCGTCGGCATACATGCCATAGTTAAAGACGGTGTGCCCCATGGGCTCGACAACCTTCTTAAGGGCAGCCTCGATCATAGGGTTCTTGGAGTTCTGAGAATTCTCGTTGATTAGAGCGATCTTCATTTGAGTTAACCTTTCAACTAAATCTTCCAGTTTTTTGTTTCTGTGCGCGGGCGGCGGCAAAGCCAACCCGCGATGAGCTATACGGGCGGTCGGCAGTTAAGTCTGTCGCGAGTTCCGCACAAACCGAAGCGCCTGTGTTGGCTGGTGCGTGACGGTGGCGAGGGCGCGCGGAGTGCGGCAGATTGGCGTGAAAGAGGAGCGAAGCGTACTTCGGTACGCGAGCGACGGTTTGAGCGCCAAGGTGCCGTGCTCCGCGCGGCCGCAGCCTATTGCGGCTGTTTGCCGATGTAGGCGAGGATGCCGCCGTCCACGTACAGAATGTGCCCGTTGACGAAGTTCGATGCATCGGAAGCCAGGAACACGGCGGGCCCCTTCAGGTCCTCGGGCGTGCCCCAACGGGCTGCCGGTGTCTTGGCAATGATGAACTGGTCAAACGGGTGGCGGCTGCCGTCGGGCTGCGTCTCGCGCAGCGGTGCGGTCTGCGGCGTGGCGATGTAGCCCGGCCCAATGCCGTTGCACTGGATATTGGCCTCGCCAAACTCGGAGCAGATGTTTTTGGTGAGCATCTTGAGTCCGCCCTTGGCGGCGGCATAGCCGGCGATGGTCTCGCGGCCGAGCTCGCTCATCATGGAGCAGATGTTGATGATCTTGCCGTGACCCTTGGCGATCATGCCCGGCAGACAGGCCTTGGACACGATAAACGGGGCGTTGAGGTCGATATCGACGACGCGACGGAAGTCCTCGGCACTCATGTCGAGCATCGGCGTGCGCTGGATGACGCCGGCGTTGTTGACCAGGATGTCGGGCGTGGTGCCAAAATCGGCCTCGATCTTGGCGATGAGCTCGGCGACGACGGCCTCGTCGGTGACGTCGGCAACATAGCCGTGAGCATCAAAGCCCAGCTCGCGGTAGTGCTTCTCGGCCTCGGCGACTTTGTCGGCGTGACGGGCGTTAAAGGCGATTCTGGCGCCGGCTTCGCCGAGTGCCTCGGCCATGGCCATGCCGATGCCATAAGTGGCGCCGGTCACGAGCGCGACCTTGCCGTCTAGGCGGAAGCTGTCCATAAGGTTAGACATTACAATCCTTCCAAAAGAAACGTTCATCTATATAAGTCTTGCTTCTATTACAAGTTCAGTATAGGAGAAGCGGAGGAATTAAAAGTCAGGTTTTCCTAGAATCAGGTGAACGTTCACTTTTAAAAGGTGAACGGTTGCAGCCGCTCGTCGCGATATCTGCTACATGGAGTAGCGCCCGTGCGCATCGCATTTCTCCTCTCATAGATGCGCGGCGCAAGAGGTCCCGAGTTCAACACGAGCTCGGGGCCTTTTTGTTTGGATTACGGACGCATTGCCGGACGAAAACACTATGCGTTTGGTAAATAGTCGTATGAACGTGAAATTTGTATCTAGTTTCCGTACGCAAATAAGACGAAAACAGTTTGCGTCTGATTCTAAGCCGTACGCAAATGTTTTTCGTCTTATAATACGGTTCAGATGAGCATGAAAAGGAGAAGGACCGTACGTATGGTTGTCAGAGAGAGTCCTACCGTCGAATACAAGGAAAGCGTAACGCCGACGTTTCTTAAAACGGTGAGCGCCTATGCAAACTACGGGACGGGCAAGATAGAGTTTGGCGTTGACGACGGTGGTGTTGCAGTCGGTCTTTCTGACCCGGTTGCGGAGTGTCTGCGCATCGAGAACATGATTAATGACAGTCTGGATCCTGCGCCTCGTTACACGCTCGAGCTCGACGAGAACCGCGGAACTGTAACGCTTACGGTTTACGAGGGGCAGGACAAGCCCTATCGAAGCAAGGGGAAGGCCTACAGGCGAAATGATTCGGCGACGGTAGAGGTCGACCGTTTTGAGTACGGCAGGCTGACGCTCGAAGGCAGCAATCTGACGTTCGATGCGCTCACCTCGGCTCGCCAGGACCTGAGTTTTCATACGCTCGAACACAAGTGCATCGAGCATCTAGGCATTTCTGAGCTCACGTCGGATATCATGCGAACGCTTCGCCTGCTCGGCAAGGATGGCTATACCAATGCCGCGGCGATATTGGCGGATAACAACGAATTTCCGGGCATCGACTGCGTTCGTTTTGGCGACACCGAGGACGTGCTTTTAGATCGTGAGACGACGACGGGCCTGTCTGCAATTGAGCAGGTTGATAGAGCAGTTGCCATGTTCGCGCGCTACTATCGTTATGAGCGCATCGAAGGTGTCGAGCGTGTTCAGACCGACCGGATTCCCCTCGAGGCATTCCGCGAGGCAGTTGCAAACGCTCTAGTGCATCGGACGTGGGACGTGCAAGCGAATGTTCAGGTTGCTCTGTATGATGATCGCGTCGTTGTGACTTCACCCGGGTCGTTGCCCGCTGGCTTGACGACGGAGCAATACCTGTATGGACAGATATCCGTGCTCAGAAATCCCATCGTTGCCGAGGTCTTCTTAAAGTTGGACTATATCGAGAAGTTTGGAACGGGAATTGCGCGCATTAGGCGTGCCTATCGCGATTCGATTAATCAGCCGGTCTTTGATATTCGTGGCGGCGTGGTAGCTGTCGCGTTGCCCGTTACCGATGCCTTTGAAGGGTCTGGAGAAGAGGCTCAGGTTCTTAAGGCCTTGTCGGGCGGACGAATTATGTCGCGAAGTGAGATTGAGAAACAGACGGGGCTGAGCCGTGCGCGAACATTGTCCGCGCTCGAATCTCTGCTCAGCCGAAACGCGATCATGAAACAGGGGACAGGCCGCGCCACGAAATACGAGCGAGCGTAGTCCGAAAGATCTGTGTTACCAGGCAGGCCCCAAGCCGCGAATGGCTTGGGGCCTTTTGCATGCCGGCTGGCAATGGACCAATTTATGTCAAGTTATAGCAACATATAGCTCCGCTTGCGGGGTTTGCGACGGGCTATTCCTCATCGTCCGTATAGCGCGTGCGTCGTTATTTGCGACATCGATATGCCGGGCACTCGAGCCTCGTTTGCTCCGCGGCTGTTCGCTATTTGGCGCCAAACGCCATGCGGACGAATCGCTGGGCAAACAGCTTGTTGGCGAAGTTGATGATGTGGCCCAAGAACAGTGCCGAGATGGCGGTGGTTATGCCAAAGCCGCCTAAGTTGTGCATGCATACCAGCGACAGCGTGAGCGAGGCGGCGACATGCGAGCAATCGAACATGACCTTTACGTCTCCAAAACGGCGCTTGAGCTTTTCCGCAATGACCTGCACCAAGCCGTCGGGTGCGTTGGGGACAACGCCCATGTTGACGACGAGACTGACGCCAAATGCGGTGATAGCGAGGGAGAGCAGCATGGTCGCAACCTGCGCGGGGAGCGCCGTGGGATGCAGCGGGTTGAACGCCATGAACAGATCGGTGAAGCCGCCCATTAGCGTTGAAAAGCAAAGCTCGAGCAAAATGCGCGGTTGAAATTCGCGTCGCAAGATGGCGAGCTGCGCCGCGATGTAAGCGACATAGGTAGTTGTAATCCAAAAGCCGAGCGTCTTGCCCGTGAGCATGGATAGGGTCGTGGCAAAGCACGTGAGCGCGGCGACGCCCAGGCCAGATGCCGTCTGGAGGCTCATACCGAGTGCCAGCACGGCAACGCCCGCCAGATACATCAGCATTCTTATGACGGTATGACGCCAGTCGATCTTCTCGCCATGCATGATGATGAGCGGTCGCATGCTGCTGCATCCTTTCGATTGAAGGATATTTAAAGAGAAATGTCTGACCTGGGCCGGCAAAAAGAGGGTTATCGGAGGCACTGCCTCAACGGCAGAAAAGCCGGCCCCATGGTCAGTCGTCTAGGAATGTCTCGTTGTGCCAGAATGGGACTGAAGGGCTCAACGAGACGGGAAGAAAGCAAATGGCATGGCATGGGCAATAGGATGCCAAGATGGTAGGGTGCGTCTTAGCATCCTATTGCCCAGGCTTGACGAAATCGGTTTCGTTGAGATTAAGTATACGCATGGGAATCCATTTGCAAAGCGAAATAGAAGAAATTAGGTGAACGTTCACCTAATTGCAACAACTTATCGGTCAAAAGCCGAATCCCGGCCCTACCCCTCAAACATCGCCGTGGGATGGGGGATGCGATAGTATTACGTGGAGTTATTCGACAAACCGTGGGCTTCATCCGAGGGCTTTATGGAACAGCACCAGCATTATCAGAGCCTGCAAGATCAGGCATACAACGCATTACGCTCCAAGATCATCTATGCCGAGCTCAAGCCCGGCACGCGCCTTTCGGCGATTGGTCTGGAAAAGGAGACGGGGATCGGGCGCACGCCAATTCGCGAGTCCTTTGTGCGCCTGCGCGAGCAAGAGCTGGTGGAAACGCGTCCCAAGAGCGGCACCTACGTCTCTAAGATCAGCATGGAACACGCCGAGAATGCCTGTTTCTTGCGCGAGAAACTCGAAAGAAGCGTACTCATTAAATGTTGTTCGGCTGCCACGTCCGAGCAAAAGCATCGGCTCGAGCAGATTCTTGCCGAGGCCGAGTCGCTCGACCATAGCGAGACGCGTCGCTTTTTCGACTTGGATAACCTGTTTCATGAGACGTGTTTTGAGATTGCCGGTCGTCACATGCTGTGGGATTGGATGAAGAGCGTCAACACGCATTTTGAGCGATACAACTGGTTGCGTATGGTGTCGCAGGATCTGGATTGGGAGCCGATTCGTCGACAACATCGTCGGATTCTCGAGGCCATTAAGAGGGGCGATACCGACACGGCGAGCTACCTGGCAGAGACGCACTTGCACCTGATGCCCGAGGAGCAGGGTCCGGTTATCGCCTTGCATCCCGACTACTTTGAGCTGTCCAAAGACTCGGCCATCTAACTCGCCCCTACATTAGTTGCGGTGAAATAAGGATTGTTTTGCGGCTCTGACGGCGTAAACAGTCCCTATTTCACCGCAAGTGCTGGGACACATCGGGGCATGAAAAAGCTGCGGCGCCGCTTGGAGGAAAAGACCGGAAGCAAGGGTCCATTCCTTCAGGCGGCGCCGCAGCTGTTTTGGTGGCTCGGCTTTTGTCGAAGTGGCTCAGCTGGGCGCGACTACCAGCCGAGTAGGAAAAGCGGCTCGGGGGCGTGTCGCTTCCGTCACGTTCTATCAGCATACAAGACGGTTTTGGTTCTTGTTCGTGACGGAAACGGCGCGCTTCCGAGCCGCTTTAAAAGAAAGGGGGCGAGGTCTAGGACACGCCCCCTTTCACGATAGAGAGCTAAACCTAGCCGCGGACCTTCTTGACGACGTCCATGGCCTCGCGGGCGATCTGCTCGACCTTGGAGAAGTCGCCGTCGGCGAACAGAGCCGGCTTGACCATCCAGGTGCCACCACAGGCGATGATGGCGCTGGAGCTCAGGTACTCCTCGACGTTGGCGGTGCTCACGCCGCCGGTGGGCATAAAGCGATGACCGACAAACGGAGCGGCGAGGGCCTTGATGGTGTTCAGGCCACCATACTGAGCCGCGGGGAAGAACTTGGTGATCTTGAGGCCCAGGTTCTCGGCCGCGGTGACCTCGGAGGGGGTCACGGTACCGGGAAGGACGGGCAGGTCGATGTCGATGCAGTGCTTCACGACGTCCTCGTTGTAGCCCGGGGAGACGATGAACTTGGCACCGGCGGCGCGGGCCTGCTCAACCTGCTCGACAGTCAGGACGGTGCCGGCGCCAACGCACATCTCAGGCTCGGCCTCGGCCATGGCGGCGATGCACTCGGCGGCGCAGGCGGTGCGGAAGGTGACCTCGGCGGACTTCATGCCTGCTGCCATAAGGGCGTGGGCGAGCGGAGCGGCGTCCTCGACCTTGTCGAGCACGACGACCGGCACGATGCCCAGGGACTCAAGCGTGGTGTAGAACTGATCGAACATGATGTTCCTTTCGATGTACGGCGCGCGCGGGCGCGTGATTGCCAAATATGCTGGTCATGAGCCGGTTTTGGATTGGTTATCGGAGGCACTGCTTGGGGTCACAAGCAATTCCAAAACCGGCTGCGCGACCAGTCGTGTAGGAAATGCCAGGCAAAACCGGAATGGGACTGGTGGTTTTGCCCGACCGGAGGAATCGGGGAGCGGGCCGCAGAGGTATGGGTATGGAAAGCTGCGGCCCGCGGAATGGGGACGGCTTAGCGCGCGACGCGAGTGCCACCGTCGGCGGCGGATGCCACGGCTGCGATCTCGTCTGCGGTCACCAGGTTGGAATCGCCCTTGATGGTGAGCTTGAGGATCGAGGCCGCAATCGCGTAGTTGACGGCGTCCTGCGGGTCGAAGTCGTTGATGAGGGCATGGACGAGGCCGGCGTTAAAAGCGTCGCCGGCGGCAACGCCCTCGAGCACGTGCACATCGTGAGCAGGGGAGAACCAGTGCTCGCCGCTCTCGGCGTCAAAGAGCATGCCCATCCAGATGGAGCGCTCGACGCAGGAGATGTTGCGGACGACCGAGGCAACCTTCTTGCAACCGTACTCAGCGCAGATCTGACGGGCCATCTCGACGTAGGTGTCGCGCTCCTCGATGCCGTGGGCAAGGGAGCCGGAGACGCAGGTCATACCGAGACCGGCAGGAGCGTCCTCGTCGTTGGCAATGCAGATGTCAACGAGCGGCAGGAGTTCCTTCATGGTGGCCTGCGACTTCTCGGGCGACCACATCTTGCCGCGATAGTTCACGTCGCACACGGTGGTGATGCCTTTGGCGCGGCAGGCGGTGAGGGCATCCTTGCTGGCGGCGGCCATCTCGTCGGAGACGGCGGGCGTCACGCCGGAGAAGTAGAAGACGTCGATGCCCTTGAGGATCTCGTCCCAGTCAAAGACGTCGCGCTTGGCCATGTTGATGGCAGAGTACTTGCGGTCGTAGACGCAGCCGTTGCCGCGCTGCGAGGCGCCGACCTCAAACACATAGGAGCCAAGACGGTCGCCCTGGCGCACGACGCGCGAGGTATCGACGTCGTAGACCTTCAGCGAACGCAGGGCGCACTCGCCCAGACGGTTGGCCGGGACAACGGAGACGTAAGCGGCCTTGTCACCCTGGTAGGCCAGGGAAAGGGCGGTGTTGGCCTCGGCGCCGCCGTAGCGGACATCAAACTCGGTGGCCTGCTCAATGCGCAGGTGATCTTTGGGCGAGAGCCTCATCATGATCTCGCCGAAGGTAAGAACCGTTTTACCCATGGTCGCGCAGCTCCTTCTTGCTCGTGCGTTCACCTTTGATATGGCGTTGGCACGGAGGTGCCAAGACGGTAGGGTGCATCTTTGCACCTCCGTGCCAACGCTTGCCGAAATCGGTTTACGAAATCGGTTTCGTTTCGAGTTGTAGTATACTCATCTACAACGTTTTGCAAGCGGGATTTTTAAAAAAATGCCTAAAATGGCTCAGACTGCCGACAATTGGGAAACGGGGTGCGCTATGGCGCAGATGAGGATTAAGGACATTGCTGCCGAGGCGGGCGTGAGCCCGGCCACGGTCTCGCGCTATCTCAACAACCGCCCCGGGCAGATGACCGAGGAAACCCGCGCTCGCATCGCGGCAGTTATCGAGCGCACCGGCTATCGTCCACGTGCCGCCGCGCGCAATCTGCGCAGCTCGCGTACCAACCTCATCGGCGTGATTTTGGCCGACATCGCCAACCCGTTCTCGAGCGCCATGCTCGAAGGGCTTTCCGCCAGTGCCGCCGCGCGCGGCTGCTCGCTCATGACGGCCATTAGTGGCAACGACCCCGCCAAGGAGGCAGAGTCGCTCACCAGACTTATCGATGCCGGCGTGGACGGCCTGGTCGTCAACACCTGTGGCGGCAATGACGAGGCAATCGCCGCGGCAGCGGGACGCTTGCCCGTCGTGCTGCTCGACCGCGATATTGCCGCCGGCGGTGTCGATCTGGTGACCTCCAACAACCGTGAGCTGGTCGCCGGCCTGGTAGATGCCTTGGCTGTCGCGGGCAGCGAGCGCCTGTGCCTGCTCACCGAGGCAAGCGACGACAGCCCTGTGCGTCGCGAGCGTGCCGAGGCCTTTGTCGACGAGCTTTCGCGCCGCGGCCTTGCGGGTGAGGTCGTCACCCTGGCCGATGGTGGCGTCGCGGGTGTCGGCCGCCTGGACGGAGCTATCCGTGACTATGCGGGTAAAAAGCTCGGCCTCATTGCCGTCAACGGTTTGGTCTTTCTGCGCCTGACCGAGGCGTTGGCGCAGCTGGGCCCCTCGCTGCCGGCGGGTCTCAAGATCGCGACGTTTGACGATTACCCCTGGAACCACGTGCTCTTTGGCGGTGTGACCACGGCCGCGCAAGATACCCTTACCATTGCCGAGCGCGTAGTCGAGCGTCTCTCCGAGCGCATCGACATCGTTACCACTACGGTGGGCGATGCCGCAAAGCTCGCCCCCAAGCGCATCGAGGTCCCCGGCCACATCGAACACCGCGCCTCGACCTCGCGCTAACTACTCGTTCGCAACTGCCTGTTCGCGCACGTTTTTTGGGCGCTTGATACGCTTTAACCCTGCGGAAACATTTTTCTGCGATAGTATCTGCGATATAGACCAGTCGAAACCCGCCCGAAAGAAAGGGGAGCGACATGAACCAGCAGAACATCGATTACGTACTCCGCTCCGTAGAGCAGCGTGATATCCGCTTTGTGCGTCTGTGGTTTGTCGACATTCTCGGCCGCCTCAAGAACTTTGCCATTAGCCCCGAGGACCTCGAGGTCGCTTTTGAGGAGGGTATTGGCTTTGACGGCTCCGCCATCGAGGGCTTTGCCACGCCCGAGGAAGCCGACATGCTGGCGTTCCCCGATGCTTCGACCTTCCAGATTTTGCCGTGGCGTCCGAGCCACAACGGCGTCGCGCGCGTGTTCTGCGACGTGTGTACTCCCGATCGCAAGCCGTTTGCCGGCGACCCGCGTGATGCCTTGCGCCGCATGTTCCGCAAGGCCGAGAAGGCTGGCTATCTGCTCAACGCGGGTGCCGAGCTGGAGTATTACTACTTCCCCGACGAGCACACCCCCGAGCCGCTCGACAACGTGGGCTACTTCGATCTTTCGGTGAGCGATGCCGCCCGCGACCTGCGTCGCAACACGGTCCTCACGCTCGAGAAGATGTCCGTGCCCGTGGAGTACACCTTCCACGCCGCCGGCCGCTCGCAGCACGGTATGAGCCTGCGCCACGCCGAGGCCCTGAGCATGTCCGACGCCATCACCACGGCCAAACTCATCATTAAGCAGCAGGCCTACGAGAGCGGTTGCCACGCCTCCTTTATGCCCAAGCCGCTGGCGGGCGAGGACGGCAGCGCTATGTTCTTGTGCCAGTCGCTGTTCGACCACGACGGCAACAACGTCTTTTGGGGCGAGGATGACGAGAAGTACCATCTCTCCGACGTCGCCAAGCACTATATGGCCGGTATCTTGGCGCACGCGCGCGAGATCAGCGCCATCACCAATCCCACGGTCAACTCGTATAAGCGCATCACCACGGGTGGCGACTCCGTGCCGCAGTACGCCACGTGGGGCCTGCGCAACCGCGCGAGTATGGTCCGCATTCCGGTTTACAAGCCCGGCAAGCAGCTGTCCACGCGCATCGAGCTTCGCAGCCCCGACCCCATGGCCAATCCGTACCTGGTCAACGCCGTCACGCTGGCGGCTGGTCTGGACGGCATCGAGCGCAAGCTGGAGCTCCCGCCCGAGGCAACGGCCGAGACGCTCAAGCTTACCGACCGTCAGATGGTCGAGGCCGGCTACGCGCCGCTGCCGCGCTCGCTCAAAGAGGCGCTTGACGTGTTTGAGGACTCGCAGTTTATGAAGGATGCCCTCGGCGAGCACATTCACAGCTTCTTCCTCAAAAAGAAGCGCGACGAGTGGCATAAGTTTGAGTCTACGATCACCGAGTGGGAGATCAAGCACTACCTGGCGAACTCCTAATCGCGCTGGCTTGTTCCAGTACGATTGAGCTCATTTCTTTGGAGGCCGATATGTCCGAAAAGAGTGCCCTATTCATGGCGCGCACGACGCGCTTCCACGAGTTTGCCCGCAGCTTGACGACTACCCTGGGTGTCGAGGTGAGCCTGGCAACTCCCGATTCGCCAACTGCGGCGCACGACTTTGACCTGCTGATTCTCGATTCAGATGGCATCCGCAGCGACCGCATCGATCAGATTGCCAAGTGGCTTGACGATCGCGGCGGCGTCCCCATGCTGGTGATCGTCGACGACGAGGCACTCGGTACCTTGCGCCTGCCCAATCACGCGCATGCCGACTTTGTATGCCCCACGGCGACGCCCAACGAGCTCAAGGCTCGCGCGCAGCGCCTGATGGGCGAGGAGGAGACCGTTACCGCCGACGATGTGCTCAATATCGATAACCTCGAGATTAACCTGGCTACCTACCAGGTGACGCTCGATAACGAGCCCATCGACCTGACGCTGATGGAGTACTCACTGCTGAGCTTTTTGGCGACGCACCCCAACCGCGCCTACAGCCGCGAGGTGCTGCTGCACCGCGTGTGGGGCTTTGAGTACTGCGGCGGCACGCGCACCGTCGACGTGCACATTCGACGCATCCGCTCCAAGGTGGGCCCGCAGATCGCGGCGCACATCACCACCGTCCGCGGCGTGGGCTATCTGTTTAAGGACTAGATTTCCACCACAAAGGGGACAGGCACCTTTGTGATGGTTTTGACGCAGATGCGGGTTCCTCTCGAATCTGCAACAGAACTTAAGCCTTCCTAAAAGATTGCGTTCTCATACACTTGCGCCCGCATATTGGGGTACAACTCAACGTGAACAACGATGGCCCGCCACGTGTTTGGCGGGCCTTTGGTTATTTGACGAAAGGATCGCAGCCATGAGCGAGAACGATTCCCAGCGTCCCCAGGATGCGGGCAACGCCGGCGAGACCCAGCAGCAGCCGCGTGTGCAGGTGGAGTCGACGCCTGCCGACAGCAACATTCCCTACGTGCAGGCATACGACACGCAGACCGGCAAGCCGCTGGGCGGCCAACAGGTTGTAAACAAGCACACAGTGGTCAAGACCAAGACCAAAAAGCTGCCGATCTTTATTACGGCGCTCGCCGGCTGCGCCTGCGGAGCCCTGCTGGTCATCGCGCTCATTATGAGTGGCACGCTCAATATCGGTGGCGGCAAGAATGCCGTGACGGCGGGTGCTTCGGGTTCATCGACGCAAAAGATTACGATTGATTCCGAGGACACCACGCTGGCCGAGGCCGTTTCTGCCAAGGCCCTGCCCTCCGTGGTTTCCATCACCGCCACTTCGAGCGGCAGCCAGAATGGCTCGCTTTCGCAGTCTGCCGACGAGTCGGACAACTCGGGCAGCGTCGGTTCGGGCGTGGTGCTCGATACCGAGGGCCATATCCTCACCAACAACCACGTGGTCGATGGCTATGACCAGTACGTGGTTACCATGGATGACGGCACCACCTACGAGGCCGAGTTCGTGGGCAACGATGCCTCGAGCGACCTGGCCGTCATCAAGCTCAAGGACGCCGACGCCTCCAAGCTCACGCCGATCGAGATCGGTGACTCCTCCAAGCTCAACGTGGGCGAGTGGGTCATGGCGATCGGCTCGCCGTTCGGCAACGAGCAGTCTGTCTCCACGGGCATTGTGTCGGCGCTGTATCGCTCCACGGCCATGAGCTCTACCAACGGTAACACCATCTATGCCAACATGATCCAGACCGATGCCGCCATCAACCCGGGCAACTCCGGCGGCGCGCTCGTTAACGATAACGGCGAGCTTGTGGGTATCAACTCGCTCATCGAGAGCTATTCGGGCTCCAGCTCGGGCGTGGGCTTTGCTATTCCCGTTAACTACGCCAAGAACATTGCCGACCAGATTATCGACGGTAAGACGCCGGTGCACCCGTACCTGGGAGCTACGCTTTCGAGCGTCAACGCGCTCAACGCCCGCACCAACAAGTTGAGCACCGATAGCGGCGCGTACGTGGCGAGCGTCGTCGAGGACGGTCCCGCCGCCAAGGCCGGCATCCAGGAGGGCGACGTCATCACCAAGCTGGGCGACGATGAGATTTCGAGCGCCGATGGTCTGATCATCGCGCTGCGCAGCCACGAGGTGGGCGAGAAGGTCGAGATCACGCTCATGCGCGGCAAGGAAGAGAAGAAGATCACGGTCGAGCTGGGCTCCGACGAGGAGCTGCAGAACCAGCAGCAGAACGACAGCGCGACCGATACCGGCAACGGCGGTATTACCGACGAGCAGCTGCGCCAGTATCTGGAGGAGCTGCTTGGCCAGCAGGGCCAGGGTCAGGGCAACGGTCAGGGTTTCTAACGAGCCGTTTCGCACATATCGAGCCAGAGGGGGGGGCTGTTCCGCCAACGCGGGACAGCCCCCTCTTTTCCTATTGATCCGTTGGGACAGAGGAAAACGAATCATTTGGAAATGGCAAGGGCATGGTTTGATCGCGCGATCCATCCCGGTTCGGCGGCTGCCGATTCAGTGCGGTTTGAGACCGCTATTCGGCGCCATGGTGACCGGTGGTACTCTAGTATCCGTTTGAAATCGAGCGAAGGAGTGCCGCTATGGAGCAATCGAGCCTGTTTGGTGACGGCGTGGACATCGATACCGAAACGCCCGCGGGCGCGGATGCCGCTGCGCCGGCCGACGCCCATGCCCAGGCCGCCGCGCGCGCGGCCGAGCTGCGCCACGAGCTCGATTACCACGCGTACCGCTACTACATGCTCGATGCGCCCGAGATCACGGACGCCGCCTTCGACAAAATGCTCGTTGAGCTGCAGCAGATCGAGGCGACCTACCCCGACCTGGTGACGCCCGACAGCTATACCCAGCGCGTGGGCGGCTACGTGAGCGAGCAGTTTACACCGGTCACACATATGGCGCGCATGTATTCCATGGACGATGCTATGGATCTGGACGAACTTGACGCGTGGCTCCAGCGCGCCGAGGATGCGCTCGGTGCCGGCAGCGTCACCTATACCTGCGAGCTTAAGATCGACGGCTTGGGCGTCGCGCTTACCTACCAAAACGGCACCTTCGTACGCGCCGCCACGCGCGGCGACGGCACCACGGGCGAGGACGTGTCGCTTAACGTGCGTACCATCAAGGATGTGCCCATGCACCTGTCCGAGCCGGCGCTCGCCCACATGGGCGCCGATCGCGAGCGTACCATCGAAGTGCGTGGTGAGGTCTACATGCCCAAGGGCAGCTTTGTCCGTCTAAACGAAGAGGCCGATGCCGAGGGCCGCGACCCCTTTGCCAACCCGCGCAACGCTGCTGCAGGATCCCTGCGCCAAAAAGACCCCAAGGTCACGGCGCGCCGCGATCTTGCCACCTTTATCTACGCCATCGCCGATACCGATCCGCTGCACGTCCACAGCCAGCGCGAATTTCTCGACTGGCTGCGCAGCGCCGGTTTTAGCGTCAACCCCAACGTGGCCCGCTGCGCCACGCCGGCCGAGGTCCACGAGTTCTGCGCCCAGGCCCTCGAGCATCGCGGCGACTTGGACTACGACATCGACGGCGTGGTCGTAAAGGTCGACAGCTTCCAGCAGCAGCTCGACCTGGGCTTTACCGCTCGCGCACCGCGCTGGGCCATCGCCTTTAAGTTCCCGCCCGAGGAAAAGCAGACCGTCCTGCGCGAGATTCGCATCCAGGTGGGCCGCACCGGTGTGCTCACGCCGGTCGCCGAGTTCGACCCGGTGACGGTTGCCGGCTCCACTATCGCGCGCGCCACGCTGCACAACATCGACGAGATCCGCCGCAAAAACGTGCGCGAGGGTGACACCATCATCGTGCACAAGGCGGGCGACGTAATCCCTGAGGTCGTGGGCCCCGTGCTCGACAAGCGCCCGGCCGACAGCGTTGACTGGCAGATGCCCGAGGTCTGTCCCGTGTGCGGCGGCCCCGTGGTCCACGAGGATGGCGAGGTGGCCTACCGCTGCGTATCGATCGACTGCCCCGCACAGCTCAAGGAGCGTCTGCTCCATTGGGTGAGCCGCGGCTGCATGGACGTCGACGGCCTGGGCGACGAGATCGTCGACAAGATGATCGCCGCCGGCCTGATCCACGATGTCGCAGACTTCTACCAGCTCACGGTCGACGACATCGCAGGCCTGGACACGGGACGCACCTATGCCAGCTCCAACAGCAAAAAGGGCGTCAAGAAGGGCGACCCCATCCCGGTGGGTCTCAAGACGGCCGAGAAAATCATCGCCGAGCTCAATAAGTCCAAGAGCCAGCCGCTCGGTCGCGTGCTGTTTGCCCTGGGCATCCGCCATGTGGGCAAGAGCGTGGGCGAGGTCATCGCCGAGCGATTCCTGTCGATCGACAAGCTCATCTTGGCGAGCGAAGAGGACATCGCCGAGTGTGAGGGTATCGGTCCCAAGATTGCGGCGAGCGTCAAGCAGTTCCTGGCCGTGCCCGAGAACCTTGCCGTGCTGGAACGTCTGCGCCAAGCGGGCCTTTCGCTCGAGGTCGACTTGGGCGCCGCTCATGCGCAAGCCGCGGCCGAAGCTGGCGTGGCGGGCGAGCTCGCCGACGCACAGCCGCTTGCGGGTCTGACCTTCGTGCTCACCGGCACGCTCGTCAACCGCACGCGCGACGAGGCGGGCGCGGCGCTCAAGGTGCTCGGCGCCAAGGTTTCGGGCAGCGTGTCAAAGAAGACGAGCTATCTGGTCGCCGGCCCCAAAGCGGGCTCCAAGCTCACCAAGGCCGAGCAGTTGGGTGTGCCCGTACTGGACGAGGATGCGCTCGAGCAGATCTTGGCTACTGGTCAGGTGCCAGAGGCGTAAGGCATCGATAGCCAAATTGAAGAACCGCCCGGAAGCACGATGCCTTCCGGGCGGTTCTTACTTTGCTGGGGAAACGGGCACCGTGATCTGCGTCACGTAGGTCTCTGGATCGTCGCTGATGATGTCATCGATAAGGGCGATCTCGCGCGAGGGGCCGGCGGGCGTCAGGTTGTGTTCGTGCATGTAGCTCAGCAGTTGCTCGTAGCGTGGGGCTGCTTGCCCGTGCGTGCCGCGGAAGCTTATGGTCAGGCAGTGCGCGGCAGGTCGCGTCTCAACGTCACCCAAGTAATCATCGGTGTCATCGAGCAGCAGAAAGACCTCGTCGTAGCCATCAAAGTCACCGGCGGCCAGGCGTTCGGGCGCGATGCCCACACCCAGATTGCCCAGATAGGCAAAGGTTTCGTGCTGCCCCTGCTGAAGCTGGCGGATATGCCATCCCAGCGAATAGGCGTCGGTGGGATTGACGCGCTCGTGCAGCGTGGCGCAGCGAAGTTCGGGTTCCTCGGTTTCGCTAATGGTGTCGAGATCGGCATTCAAAGCGCCATGAAGCAAGGCAAGCCGCTGGTCAATCTTGCGCGACATGCGCTCCAGCTCACGCCGCTTGTGCTCAATTAGCTCCTGTTGCTTGGTCAGTTGCCGTTGCATCAAATCCACATCGCGCGTAGTGACAAACTCGCGAATTTGCGCCAACGGCAAGTCGAGAACACGCAGGTTGCCGATGGTGTTGAGGGTGGAGAGCTGCCGGGATCCGTAGTAGCGGTACCCACTCGTCGGATCGACATATGCCGGCTCCAATAGCCCCATCTGTTCGTAATGGCGCAGTGTGCCCACGCTCAAATTGAGCAAGCGCGCCACCTCGCCAATGCGGAGCAGGCCCTCGGTGTGTTCGCTTGGCATGTCGGTCACAGGACCGCTCCTTTCGGTAAAACAGGGGAGAGGCGCTAGGCCTGCGTCGCCTCGCTACGCCACCAGCTTGTCAAAAGTTCCGCGGCGGTTGAGCACGGTAAATGCAATCATGCAGATGACCGCCGACAGAATCGACCCGCACGGCGAGGCGATGCCCATGGGGAACAGCGTGTCGGAATAGGCGTTCGACAGCAGCCATGCACCGGGCACGCGAATGAGCACAACGGCCAGCACGTTGTGCGCAAAGCCGATGTAGCTCTTGCCATACGCGGCGAAAAAGCCACTAAAGCAAATGTGGATGCCGGCAAAGATTGCGTCGAAAATATAGCTGCGCATATAGCCGGTACCGGCGGCGACTACTGCAGCGTCCTTGGCAAAAAAGCCGATAAACGCCGGCGCCACCAGCCACATCAGCACCGTGATCAGGCAGCCGTACACCACCGAGATGGTCATGGCGTCCTTGAGTACCTGACGCGCGCGATCGCCCTTGCCCGCGCCGGCATTTTGCGCCGTGAGCGCGCTGACGGTAGCGCCCATGGAACTCGGCACAATGAACAAAAAGCTGATCATCTTTTCGACCAGGCCCACGGCGGCGGCGTCGACGAGCCCTCGGTGGTTGGCGATGACGGTGATGAACATAAACGCCACCTGGATGCAGCCGTCCTGCACGGCCACGGGCACGCCGATCTTAAGAATGCTGCCGAGCACCTCGGGCTGGGGGCGCAGGTCGCTGCGTTTGAGGTGAATGTGCGTACGGCGGCTCTTGAGCCACACGAGCGCGAGAGCCACGCTCGCCGTCTGCGCGATGACTGTGCCGAGCGCCGCGCCCACGGGGCCGAGTCCCATGTGGCCGATAAACAGAAAGTCGAGCGCGATGTTAATGATGCATGCCACGCCGATCACGTACATAGGCGAGCGCGAATCGCCCAGCCCGCGAAAGATGGCCGAGAGGATGTTGTACGCGGCAATAAAGGGAATGCCCATAAAGCAGATACGCAGGTAGGCGGCGGTTCCTTCGACTGCTTCGGCCGGCGTGCCAATGAGCGCCACAATTTGCGGGCACAGCGCGAGCAAGATGGCGGCCAGCACCACCGAGACGCCCATAAACAGCGTGATGGTGTTACCGATGGCGGTCTCGGCGCGATCGAAGCGGCGCGAACCCACGGCGTGGCCGACGATGACCGTCGTTCCCATGGCCAGGCCAACGAGCGTCACGGTAATGATATAGAGCGTCTGCGCGCCATTGCCCACGGCGGTGATGCCGGCGGCGCCGCTAAACTGTCCCATCATGTACAGGTCGGCCATGCCGTAGAGCATCTGCAAAAAGTACGAGAGCATATAAGGCAGGGCAAAGACCGCGATGGTCTTGAGGACATTGCCGCGTGTGAGGTCATGTTCCATGGGCGGGGCACTTTCTGGCTTGGGTCGTTTACGTACCAGTGTAGTGAAAACCCTACAACGATTGTAGAGTCAAGGTTTGTGTCGGCAGTGGGGCGAAAAAGTCACGCTCGCGTTCATTTCTAATTGAATACGGACGTGCGCCCTGTGAGCATGGCGCCTGCGCTAGCCTTGCAGAAATCGATTTCGGAACACTTGACACCGCCGCACGGCGCGCCATAATACGTGGGTTTGCGAACAACGTTTGATGGGGGATGAACCTGCGTGCGCAATCTCAAGATTTTGTTTTCCTATCTGGGGGCATACCGCCGCGATGCCATGCTCGGCGTGCTCTTTGTGACTGCCGAGACGGCGCTCGAGCTGTTTATCCCGGTCATCATGGCAAATATCATCGATGTGGGCGTGCCCGCGGGCGACATCAACTACATGCTGTTGCAGGGCACGTATATGCTGGTGTGCGCCGCATGTTCGCTGGTGCTTGGCTTGGGCTATGCGCGCACGTCCGCCCGCGTTGCCTCGGGGCTGGGCGCTAACCTGCGCGAGGCCGAGTATCGTAAGATCCAGACGCTCGCTTTTGGCAATCTGGACAACTACGACGCCAGCTCGCTGGTCACTCGCATGACCACCGACATCACCGTGATTCAAAACGCCGTAGGTAACGGCTTCCGCCCCATGGTGCGCGGGCCGGTAAATCTGGTCATGGGCCTCGTCTACGCTTTTGCGCTCTCGCGCGAGCTCGCGGCGGTCTTTGCCGTCATTCTGCCGATGCTCGCCATCGTGCTCGGTATCATTACCGTGCGCGTGAGCCCGCTCTACCGCCAACTCCAGACCTCGATGGACCACCTCAACGGCGTGGTGCAAGAGGACCTTACCGCCGTGCGCGCCGTGAAGGCTTACGTGCGCGCCGAGCACGAGTGCGACAAGTTCGACACCGTCAATACCGAGCTCGCCGGCACGGCGACCAAGACCTTCGGCACCGCCGTGCTCAACCTGCCGGTGTTCCAGCTCTCGATGTACGTGGCTGCGCTCTCGATCCTGTGGATTGGCGGCCGCATGATCATCGAAGGTCGCCTGGGCGTGGGCTCGCTCACGGGCTTTATGAGCTACGTGCTGCTGATCATGAACTCGCTCATGATGATTTCCAACGTGTTTTTGCTGCTCACGCGCGCTCTCACGAGTGTGGGCCGTATCGCAGAGGTGCTCGATGAAGAGCCCTTTATCGCCAATCCTGCGGGAGACCTCGCGACCGCGACGCCAGCGGACGGCAGTATCGAGTTTCGCGACGTTTCCTTTAAATACCGCGCGGATGCAGCCGAGGATGTGCTCGAGCATATCGACCTTTGCATCGAGAGCGGCTCGACGGTGGGCATCCTCGGCGGCACGGGCTCGGGCAAGAGCTCGCTTGTGCAGCTGATTGCGCGCCTGTACGACGCCACTGAGGGCACCGTACTTGTGGGCGGACACGACGTGCGCGACTACGACCTCGCGACCCTACGCGACGCCGTGGGCATTGTGCTGCAAAAGAACGTGCTGTTCACGGGTACCGTGCGCGAGAACCTGCAGTGGGGCAATCCGCAGGCATCGGACGATGAGCTCCTCGCGGCTTGCCGCGCGGCGTGCGTGGACGAGTTCCTCGATCGCATCGGCGGGCTGGACGGCGAGTTGGGTCAAGGCGGCGCCGGTGTTTCGGGTGGCCAGAAGCAACGCCTGTGCATCGCGCGCACGCTGCTCAAGCATCCGCGCGTGCTCATTTTTGATGACTCCACCAGCGCGGTCGATATGGCGACCGACGCCAAGATCCGCGAGCATATCGCTCGGATTCCCAATACGACGGTGATTGTCATCGCCCAGCGCATCGCGAGCGTCATGGATGCCGATCGCATTGTGGTGTTGGACGACGGTCGTGTCCACGGCGTGGGCACGCACGAGGAACTGCTGGCGGGCGACAACATCTACCAGGAGATTTACGCCTCGCAGATGGAGTTTGCGGGGAACGCGGACGCCGCCGGAGGCAGCGACGATGGCTGCGCGAACGATCCGTTTTTCTCCGTCCCCGGCGGATCACCCCTGGAAGGGGGTGAGCGTCATGCCTAAGACCGCAGCCCAAGCACGCCCGGCCGACCTCAAGCGCACGGTGCGCCGCTTGCTCTCCTACATGGGGCATGCCAAGTTCTCGTTGCTCGCGGTGGGCGTGCTCGCCTCCGTCGCCGCCATCGCGAGCCTCGCCGGCACCTACATGGTGCGCCCCATCGTTAACGGTTTGGCCACGGGCGGGGAGGAACTGCTTGCCAAGCAGGTCATCCTGACGGCGATCATCTACGCCGCGGGCGTGCTTTCGGCCCTGGGCTACTCACAGATTATGGTGCGTGCGGCCCAACGCGTGGTGTCCGATATTCGACGCGACCTGTTCGCGCACATCCAGACGCTGCCGCTCAGTTATTTTGACAGCACGCGCTCGGGCGACATCATGAGCTTTTTCACCAACGACGTCGACACCGTCTCCGAGGCGCTCAACAACAGCTTTGCCAACGTGATTCAGGCCGCCATTCAGGTTGTGGGCACCACGGCCATGCTCATCATCCTCAACTGGCAGCTCACGATTATCACGCTCGTGTGCGATGCGGCCATTGTGCTGTATGCGCGCTACTCGGGCGCGCGCTCTAAGCGCTTCTTTGCCGCCCAGCAGGCATCGCTTGGCGACTTGGACGGATATATCGAAGAGATGGTCTCGGGCCAAAAGGTCATCAAGGTCTTTAACCGCGAGGCAGCGAATGTTGCCGGCTTCGCCTGCCGCAACGACGAGCTTCGCCGTACCGGCACCGCCGCCGTGAGCTATGCCAACTCCATGGTTCCCATGACCGTGGTGATTGGCTATGCCAACTACGCCATCGTCGCCGTGGCGGGCGGCATGCTCTGCATCAAGGGGCTCGCCGATGTAGGTGCGCTCGCAAGCTACCTGGTCTTTGTGCGTCAGGCCGCCATGCCCATCAACCAGTTCACGCAGCTGGGCAACTTTTTGCTCAACGCGCTGGCCGGTGCCGAGCGCCTGTTTGCCGCCATGGATCTTGAGCCCGAGGTGGACGAGGGCTGCGTGGAGCTGGTGCAGACGGGCGACGCCGCGTGGGCATGGAAGATTCCCGAGGGCCAGGGCGTGGGCGCGTACGGGCACCTGCATGATGTGGCTGCCGTTGATGAGTCGGGCCGCGCGGTGGCTACCGACGGTACCGAGCTCACGTGCGGCTTGGTCCCGCTTGCTGGCGACGTGCGCTTCCATGCCGTGGACTTTTCCTACGTGTCGGGCACCCGTGTGCTCACGGACCTCAACCTGTTTGCCAAGCCGGGCCAAAAGATCGCCTTTGTGGGCTCCACAGGCGCAGGTAAGACGACCATCACCAACCTCATCAACCGCTTCTACGAGGTCGATGACGGCGAGATCACGTACGACGGCATCGACGTCAAGCACATTGCCAAGGCCAGCCTGCGCGGGTCGCTCGGCATTGTGCTGCAGGACACGCACCTGTTTAGCGGCACCATTGCACAGAACATCCGCTTTGGCAAGCTCGACGCGACCGACGAGGAAGTGCGCGCCGCTGCCGAGGCCGCCTGCGCGGATTCGTTTATTCGCCGCCTGCCTAGAGGGTACGACACGCCGGTCACGGCCGATGGCGCCAACCTGTCGCAGGGTCAGCGTCAGCTGCTCGCCATCGCGCGCGTGGCCGTCGCCGACCCGCCGGTGCTCATCCTGGACGAGGCCACGAGCTCTATCGACACGCGCACCGAAAAGCTCATCGAGCGCGGCATGGACCGCATCATGCGCGGACGCACCACGTTTATGATCGCGCACCGCCTGTCCACCGTCCGCGACGCCGATGCCATCATGGTCCTTGAACACGGCCGCATCATCGAGCGCGGCACGCACGAAGAGCTGCTCGCTCAGCACGGCGAATACTGGCAGCTCGCGCATGGCTTAAAAGAGCTGGATTAACCCGTTCGAGCACGATGCTTTGAGCCCTCCGTGCCCCCTCACCTAGCCTCAAACCATCACAACATTCGACGTTTTTCGCCAAAATCGAGAAAAGCATCGAATGTTGTGATGGTTTTTCTGCCACTCGGCCGGGTGGAATCGCTTTCTTGTGCACGAAGGTGTGCGGACCCGTGGGCAGGGGAATAAGGTTGGTTATCCGACTCCATTGGAGGGCTCATGGACCTGCCGATCGTCTTGTCCCATAAGACTGCCTGGCTGTACCACAACGTGGCGCGCCCGTCCGAGCCGCTCTCGCGAGCAAGCAGCCTATACGATGAGGACTCGCTTGCTAGCGAGGCGGAGCCGACTGCGAGCCTGCCCAAATTGGGACTCGATGCCAAGGGACTGAGGGCTTCAACGGCAGTTGGGATCGTTACCGACTATCTGGTTTCGCTTGGTATTCCACGAGAAGAGCTCGATCATATCGACACGCTCGTCAACTTCGATTTTGAGCGCTCGACGCCGGCTGGATTTAGGTGCCACGTGTTTGGGGCGCCGGTACCTCCAGGCCATCTTATCGAGGTGGCAGAGGGCCTTCTAGTGGTTGATGAGGCCATGTGCTTTGTTCAAGCGGGTTCGTGGATGAGCGAGCCCGAGCAGCTGGAATATGGCTACGAAATCTGCGCCCGATACCATTTGAATCATCTGTCGACGGACGATTATGTCGAGATGGGGCAGAGGTATACCGTTGCCGACTTGGTTGCCTATTGCAATGAGAACCGATCTCGTCAAGGGGCCATACGTGCGGCCGCCGTGCTCAGGCGCGTACACGATGGCGCGCGGTCGCCCATGGAGACGGCCACCGCAATCATGGTCGTAGCAAAACGTTCCCAGGGCGGGCTGGGATACGCCAAAATCGAGCTCAACCATAGGGTCGATGTTCCCAACGAGTTCAAGTGTCTCGCAAAGGCCGGGTATTTCGAGATTGACGTATATGCGCCTGCGAGCGGTACGGGGATTGAATACAACGGCTCGGACCATCTTGATAAACAGCGCAGCGCGTCGGATGCGGAGCGTATGACCGTACTGAGCGCGCTGGGCTTTAGGATGATCGTCCTCACCGGGACTCAGTTTGCCCATCAGCTGCAATTGCACCGGGCGATGAACGCCATTGCGCTCGCTATGGGCCTCAAGTGCGACCGAAGCGAAGCGTTCCAAAAGCGGCAGAACGACCTTCGAGAATTCGTGATTCGCCACTGGGACGGCGGCCTCTAGGGGCGCTTTGGTCTTTCTACGGGGTGCCGCGGGCAGGCAAACCATCACAACATTCGACGTTTTTTGCCAAAAACGGGAAAAGCATCGAATGTTGTGATGGTTTGTATGCTGAGGATGGGCTTGGAAAGTCCGTTTTGCTCGAAGCGACCTGTCCTGTCGTACGGGTGTCGGCATGATTCTCCCGTGGGGTATTATGTTTTCCGAAGAATAAAACGCCGCGTGAGGGGAGGGCTGCGTGGACGGGCACGTGCAACATGACGGCTTTGGTCGCGATATCAATTACCTGCGCATTGCCGTTACCGACAAGTGCAATTTCCGCTGCATTTACTGCATGCCGGCCGATGGCGTGGCACCCCGCGCGCACGACGAGCTGCTCAGTGCCGAGGAAATCGCCCGCTTTGTGCGCTTGGTGGCGGGGGAGGGCATTCGCCGCGTACGCCTGACGGGCGGCGAGCCGCTGGTCAGCCGCCGTATCATTCCGCTCATTCGCGACATCCGCGCGATTCCGCAGATCGAGGACATCTCGCTTACCACCAATGGCGCCCTGCTGCCCAAGCTGGCACCGCAGCTCAAAGATGCCGGCCTTAACCGCGTCAACATCTCGCTCGACACGCTCGACCCTACGCTGTTTGGAAAGATCACGCGCCTGGGTCGACTCGAGCAGACCATGGCCGGCATCGACGCGGCGCTGGCTTGGGGCTTTGAGCCCGTTAAGGTCAACTGCGTTGTGGTGCGCCGGCTCAATCAAGATGTGGCGGCCCTCGCGCGGCTCACGCTCGACCGCCCCATCCACCTGCGCTTTATCGAATATATGCCCATCGGCGACGAGCGCACGAGCTCGCATTGCGCCGTGGACCCTCACGCACCCACGCTCAACCCCGAGTTGTGGGATGCGAGCGACAGCGTGCCGAGTGATGAGCTGCGGGCGCGCATCAATGCCGGGGCCGCCGCGGTGGGTCTGGGCGAGCTCGAGCCGCTTGACATCAACGACGCTCCTGCCGGCGCGGGCCCCGCACGTTATTGGCACTTTTCGGGTGCGGCGGGAACGGTTGGCTTCATCAGCGCCATGTCCAATCATTTTTGTGCGAATTGCAACCGTCTGCGCCTGACGGCCGATGGCAACGTGCGTCCGTGCCTGTTCAGCGATGCCGAGTATTCGGTGCGCGACGCCCTGCGCCGTGGTGATGATATGCAGGTACTTTCGATTTGGCGCGATGCCGTGGCCCACAAACCGCAGGAACACGCGATAATTGAGGGCACGCAACGATTTATGTCCCAAATCGGAGGATGATCATATGGCCAAGAGCAGGTACGCCGATGCCACCAAGGCCGCTCGTAGGGCCGCGATGTCTGCCCACAAAGTCACGGCTGCGGCGAATGCTGGCAACGCCGACGCGTCCGCGCAGCCGTCTGCCAGCGCTACAGCCGAGCCCGCCCGTGACGCCCGTCGCGACGAGCTGACGCATGTGGACGCCAAGGGCGAGGTGCGCATGGTCGACGTGTCCGACAAGGCCGAGACCCATCGCATTGCCATCGCCGAGGGCACCATCCTCATGCATCCCGAGACGCAGGCCATGGTACTGCAGGACCGCGCCAAAAAGGGCGACGTGCTTGCCTGCGCGCGCGTGGCGGGCATTATGGCCATCAAACGCACGAGCGACATCATTCCCATGTGCCATCCGCTGCTCATTACTAAGAGTAAGTGCGACATTGCGCCCATCGCTGCGGCGGGGACGCCGGCCGATGACGTGCCCGAGGGCTGGGCGCCGGCGCGCGCGGACGGGCAGGTTGGCTTTCACGTGCTGGTCACGGCGGGCGTGACGGGCAAGACGGGTATTGAGATGGAGGCGCTGACCGGCGCGAGTGCCGCGTGCCTTACGATCTATGACATGTGCAAGGCCGTCGATCGCGGCATGGAGATCGTCGACGTGCGCCTGCTGCACAAGGAAGGCGGTCGCTCGGGCGTGTGGGATCGTGCAGAGCGTCAGGCCGCTGCTGTTGAGGCTGTGGCCGCTGACGGTGCCGCACCCGCAAGCGCGCCTGTCGCCGTCGCGTCCGCAGCTCCGGCCCCGGCCGTCCCCGCGATCGCGTTTATCGGCTACCAGAACTCGGGCAAGACCACGCTCGTCGAGAAGGTCATTGCCGAGCTCACCCGCCGCGGCCTTCGCGTGGGTTCGCTCAAGCATCATGGGCATCATGGCTTTGATATCGATGTGCCCGCTAAGGATACGTGGCGCCATCACCAGGCCGGATCCAGGCACGTGGGACTCATCTGTGCCACGCGCTGGGCGGAGTACGCCGACACGCGCGAGGAGGACGAGATGCCCGCGCGCGAGCTGCTGTCGCGCTACAACGATGTCGATGTGGTGATCATCGAGGGCTACAAGACCGAGGGCTTCGACAACATCGTGGTCGCGCGCTCCGGCGTCGACCGTCTGCGCGGCAAGAGCTCGCTCGACCTGGTCGACGGTCACACGCTGGCGCTCGCCTGCAACGAGGCTCTGGCACGCCAGGCCTTCGATGCCGGCTTTGCGACCCGAGCCATCAACATCAACGACGCCCGAGCCATCTGCGATCTCATCCAAGACCATCTTTAAGGCTTGACGCTGCGCCGGCCCCAAGCACCCCATCTCGCCCCTCAAGCCGTCGCTCGCGTACCAAAGTACGCGTCGCTCCTCTTTCGGGGCGACCTGGGGCACTTGGAACCGGCTCGCTGCACTGCCATAACATGCCAAAAAGGGACAGGTTTGTTTTAGCGGGTTTTATCTGGGCAAACGTCGTAACCACCACAAAGGGGACAGGCACCTTTGTGGTGGTTTTTGCTTTGGTAGATGTTTGGGACATGCCTTACAATCTACCGAGTAGTTCATGACGGGCGAAAAACGGAGAAAAGGGGCTTGATGCGTCCTTAATGTTTCATGCGGATAGATTGATTTGACAGACGGTGGCGAATGCCCGCCGTCCGCATTCGTATGAAACAAGGAGTCTCCATGCTCGCCTCTCTTTTCTCAAAGCCTCAATCATCGCTGTCCGTGCAGGCCAAGCGCTTGGTGGCGATGCGCTTTCTCATCTACACCGGGTTTCAGACCAGTTATTTTATCGGCGTCATCGGAACGCTCACCTATGCGGACGGCGCTTCGGTCGTCGCGACATCGCTGGCCGTCCTGTTCATGAACGTCTTCGTGATCCTGGGATCCTTTGCGGGTGGCGCGGCGCTCGATGCCTGGGGTCCGCGCCGCCATTTCTTGCTGAGCATCGTCGGCGCTCTCGCAACTGGCGCGGCAATCCTCGCCTTTGGCAGCGCGACCGGCGTCGTCCTGCTCGGCGCGGTGTTTCTAGGCTTTACGATGGGATTCGCCCAGCCCATTGCTACATCCTATCCGGCCTACCTCACCGATGACCCCGTCGAGCTCAAAGACATCAACTCCGCCATCGCCATGTTTTCAAACGTGAGTATCATCGTTGGCCCCACGCTGGGCGGCTTTGTCGCGGCGGCTGCGTCGTCGCGCGCGGTGTTTGTGCTCATGATGCTCTTTACCGTGCTGGCGCTCGTCGCCGGTTGGGGCTTTAGGCCGCAGACCAGCCATGTCGCCGGGCATGCGGATGCCGATTCGGCAGAGGAAGGGGAGCGTGCGGGACAAAGCTCCAACCCCAGCACGTCCGCCCGCGCTACCTTCGCAGCCAGCATCAAGACAGTCTTCACCAACAGCGTTCTCGCCCTGCTGTTTTGCATCATTTTTCTTTCGAACTTCGGCTACGGAGCCTTCGACCCGCTCGAATCGTTCTTCTACCGCGATGTTCTGCACGTCGGCGTTGAGTGGATGGGCTGGCTCTCGTCGGCATCGGGCGTGGGCGCGGTGCTGGGTGCCGTGCTCGCGTTCCGCTTGCCGCCGCACCTGGTCAACCTTAAAACGCTGCTCGTGGCGCTCATGTCCGTGGGCCTAGGAAGTCTGCTCTATGTGGGGACGCCGTACGTGGGCGTGGCCCTCGTCGGCCAGATCGCCCTGGGCATAGCTTGGGGTGTCGTCAACCCGCTCCACAACACCATCGTGCAAACGACGGCACCGCTCGAGCAGCTCGGTCGCGTGAACTCGGTCATGGGCTTTGGCAATATGTTTGCCGGCGTGGCCCCGCTGGCGATTGCCCCGTGGCTGGCGGCGACGTTTGGCGTACAACGGACACTCGTGGGGGCGGGCATGGTCGTGACGGCGGTTCCCGCGGCGCTGCTGCTGTTTGGACGCAATCACTTGGATCGTGCCGCAAGGCAGTAAAAACCATCACAACATTCGATGAAAATCGCGATTTTGCCGAAAACTTCGAATGTTGTGACGGTTTGGCCCGCAACCACCACAAAGGGGCCAGGCACCTTTGTGGTGGTTTTTGCTTTGACGGGCCGCGCCTGTGCCTTGGTATACCATGTACGCCGTTCGCGAATACGCCCCACACCGCCGCACAACCCAGAAAGGCCCCCATGGACACCACCTTCAGCCATATCAAAGCCGTGTTCTGTGATATCGACGGCACGCTGCTCACGAGCCAGCACACGGTGTCCCCGCGCACCGTGGCGGCGATCCGCGCCCTGCGCGAGCGCGGCGTGCTCTTTGGCCTGTGCACCGGGCGCGACGCCCACGCGACCGAGGCCATGTACGAGCTCTGGGGCATCGAAGGCCTGGTGGACGTGCTCGTGGGCTGCGGTGGCGCCGAGGTCATCGACCGCGCGCACGACATCAACGAGCTGAGCTTTCCGCTGCCGGGCGAGACCATCGCGCGCATCTGCAAGCACATGGCGGACCTTCCGGCAACACCCGTCTGCCCCCGAGACGGCGTGTTCTACGTGCCCGAGAGCAACGCGTGCGTCGAGCACCTGTCGCGCGTCGACGGCGTGCCCTACCAGGTGGTCGATTTTGCCGAGTTTTTGCGCGAGCCGCAGCCCAAGGTGATGTTTACCATGGCGCCCGAGGTAATGCCGCGGGTGATTGAGCGGGCGTCGACGTTTGCCGATGACACTGTTAAGGCGGCGGCCCTGCAGACCACGCAGCGGCTCTACGAGTTCATGGATCCGCGCGTGTCCAAGACGCGCGGCCTTGTGCGCGTGGCGGAGCTCAACGGCATGGAGCTTCAGAACATCTGCGTGTTTGGCGATGCCGATAACGATACCTGCATGGTGGCCGACGCCGGCGTGGGTGTGGCCATGGCAAATGGCAGCGACGCCACCCGTGCCGCCGCCGATTTTGTAACCGCGAGCAACGACGAAGACGGCATCGCGATCTTTATCCAGGAGCACCTGCTGTAGCACCGGGGAAGAACCACCACAATAGGTGGCAGGCATCTTTGTGGTGGCCTCAGGCGATTTGGGCGAATTGCTACCTAGAATCTGCACGAAAATTCAAATATAGTTGTCTGAACATCATGCTTCTAACCACCGGTGGGTTAAAGATATTCTCATCAGTTTGGTAGGATATTCCTTCCGGTTAATGACCTACCGCTCACGGTCGATTTTCGACCGTTCACAGGATGTTTGCTCTTGAGCAAAAGGTTGTGCAAATAAATAAAATGCTATTAAAAAACTGATAACTAACTTAATTACCGGTAGAAACAAAAAATAGATAGCGAATAAACGAAGGTAAATCTGAGTAAATGTCAAGAGAATTAAGAACTTGCACAAAAATGTCGGTTTTGCTGCTCAGATGTTTAAACAATCGTTATAATTGCATCACTTAGCGAGCGCAATTACAGATTGCGCAGATACGTTTGATAGGGAAAGAGCAAGATCGCGGTCTCTTGGGGAGGAGACATCGATGAAAGCGAATTCAGACAAATCTAAGCAGAGTAAAAAAGCGACGCGCCGTGTACTGGCAGGCGTTTTGTGCGGAGCCTCCGTTTTGAGCCTGGTACTGTCGCTCGTCATGCCCCCGATCTCGCAGGCCATTGCCAACGATGCCCAGGCAGCTCCTACCGAGGAAACTGTGATGGGGGGGGTTCTTCAAGTGAGTCTACTGATGTAGAAAACACTACTAACGGGGATGCCGAAAACCAGAATAGTGATGATGCCGAGGATGACGCGAGCGAGGATACCGTCGACGCAGACTCGGCTGCTGATGGTGCGGAAGCCAAGGGTGCGGATGACGGTGCTAACGGCGAGGGCGCAATCTCACTTGCTGCAGAGAATGAACCGACTCATGAAATTAGCAGCGGGACAGATCTGAAGTCAAAGCTCCTTAACAAGGATCTACGCGATGGAAACGGTGCTGCTACTTTTAAGCTAACTGCCGATATTGAGTGCGACGATGAGATTCGGCTTGAAGGGGCAAACACCAAGATCACCTTGGACTTAAATGGCTTCAAGATTAAGCACGATAGTAGTGCCAGTCCGTTGTTCGATGTTGCAGATTATGCGACGCTTACGGTCATGGATTCCGGGAAAGTACCGGAGAAAGTTGCCGACGGCCAGCAGCTGCAAGATAAGGACGAGCACCTGACACCTGAAAATTATGGCAAGACGGCAATAATGTCTTATGACGGTAATGAAGTTCCGGAAGATCTTACCTATTACGTAACCGAATCGGCTGCAAGTGGTGTAGGTACCACTGAGAAGATCAAAGAGTACAAGGCGACTATTAAGGGTGCAATTGTTGGAGTCACCAAGAACTCCAAGATGAGGCTCATTAACGTTTACCAACATGGCACGTTTAACCTCGAAAGTGGCGCTATTACGCAGAAAAAGGACTGCAACGTCGGCAACCTCATCTATGCCGAGAACGGCTCTGCCGTCAATATGAGCGGCGGATACGTTTGCGGCGCTTCCGGCTCGGGTGACGGCGCGGGCATTATGGTATCCAACGAGAAAGGCGACGTCTCGACCCTTAAACTGACTGGCGGCGTCATTGCCGGCAACAGCGCTAATAGGGGCGGTGGTGTGTATGCCCGTTATTCCGAGGTTGCCATAACTAATGGCATAATCTCCGGTAATAGCACACTCGGCGCGGGACTCGGTGGCGGCATTATGGCCGAGGGCGGCATCGTGACCGTTTCTGATGGCTATATCACGAATAATAGAATGGCTAAGTTCTGCGGCCACGATGGCTGGGGTGACCATGGCGGTGCTGGGCTTGCTGCCAATAACGGCGCCCATGTCACCATTTCCGGCGGCCAGATTACTGGCAACTATTCCGAGGAAGCCGGTGGCGGCGTTTACGTTACCGATGTGGATCGAAATGAGGAGTCTTCTCGTTCTGGAATGGCGTGGCTGAATATCACGGGAGGAATTATTGCCTCTAATGTGAGCAACCGATCCGAGGGTGCCGGCATTCGTGTGGGCCAGATGGTTGACGCGATGATTAACGGAACTACGAGCAGCAAGGTCTACATTACGAATAACCATTGCATGTCTCGCTTTGACTGGGGCGGCGGCGGCATCTTTGTCCAGGGAAACTCGAATGCGGGTAAGGAATATACTGCTGGTAGATTATTTGTATACAACTCGTACATTAGCAGCAATACCGCCGGTGGCTATGGTGGTGGCGTTGCAGTCTGCCCGACGGGCAAGACGCTGGTGACGAACACTGACGGCACTGCAATCTTTGGCAATATATCTGCTGGCGTTGAGCACAATGCTGCTGGCGATGAGCACAATGCCAACGGTTACGATCCGGCAACTAACAGTGGTAATGAAGGCAAGCCCCATCTTTCAAGTGGCGGTAGCGAAAAGAATCAAGATCAAGATGCATACAACTCGGAGAAGTTCCGCGAGAACGGCCATGCCGATTTCTTCCTTGCGGCAAAGGATGGCCATAAGGAACCGCTTGCGGCAATAATCGGCAAGATGCTCGGCGGCGGAGACGCCAAGTATTCGGGAAGCAAAGAGCTCAAAGAAGCTATAAAAATTCCTGCCGATGGCGGCGTGCAGATTTATCGGAGTATCGGATTGACTTCGGATGTTCATGTTGGCGACGCTGAAGCAAATAATGCACAGGCGGCTGCTACAACCTTCATCACGGGCAACTATTCCTGGGACCATGGCGGCGGCATCATGTCGAACGGCGACCTGTACCTAGGCGTGCCTGCGGATACGTACGTCTACCCAAGCCTTAAGCTAAAGGCGTCAAAGGCGCTGAAAAATAAGCAAACCGAAAAAGAAGAAATGCTCACAAAAGATCAGTTTTCTTTCGCGGTTTATCGCAAGGATTCGGATACTGCGACGGCGCCTTCTTGGAAAAATGACTCTTTCAGCGATGGTGACTGCACCTTAGTCGGGTCTGCCAAGAATGACGCTGAAGGTAACATCACGTTTGACCTTGGTGAACAGTTCGTAGATAAGACTGTTGTGGCTAACAAGATTACATACTACTTGGTCGAACAGACCGGTGGAGACTCTGACATTGAGTACGACCACACTGTGTACGAGATCGAGGTGCAGCTCACGGACAACGAAACTTTGCTCATGAATGTGCCGAAGAAGGATGATTCAAGTCAGAACGTTCCGCTTTACGTCCATAACTATACGATTACAAGCGTGAGTGCGACCAGGCGCTCCGGAGGTTCAACAAAAGCGCTGGGCATTATGGAAAGAGACGGCGAAGGCTATTATTCGATTATCGACTCCAACGCGGAAAAGACCTTCACCAACAAGTACACTCCGTACACCTCCAGCGGCTCCTGGACTCCTAAGGCGACTAAGGTCGTTAAGGGTGGCGAGATGAAGGAGTTTACGCTCGAGTTTGCGAATAACCCGGACTTCAACAACGCTCAGACGGTTAAGACTTGGGTCGATGGCGACAAGTCCCAGACGCTTTCGTTCTTAAATGCGTCTGGTGAGGGGATTAAGTACTCGCTCTCTGATATCACGAAGAATCCCTTCACTGCCGGTGATCCTACGGGCCGTGGCGCTTCCAAGACCTTTACGTACTACGTGTGCGAGAAGAATGAAAGTTCGATTTTCTCGCATTACAAGTTCGATCAGTCGGTCTATAAGCTTGACGTAACGATGACGGATCAGAAAGATGGCACGATCGCTGCCACGAATGTGACCTACACCCAGACCAAGGACGCTGACGGCAACCCCATCGACGAAGCCGTTCAAACTCCGGTGAAATACAACGACGGATCCGATACTTCTAAGCCGACCTCCATCCCCACCTTCATCAACACCTACTCCACCTCTTTGCCCCTTTCTGGTATGTCGGGCGTCACTCTGACGTACCTTGCCGGCGCGGCGATGCTTTGCGTCGCTGCGGCCTGGATGCACGTTCGTCGCAAGGCGAGCGCGAAGGGAGGTGAGCGTCGTGAATAAGAAAGTTTGCTCCTTCCCGATCTTGTTTGCGCTGCTTGCCCTCCTGATCGGCATCTGCGCGGTTGTGTTCCCCGCATCCGCGCAGGCCGCGCCGAGTACGACCGGATCCATCACGGTGGGCGGTACCGTGGCGCGCAGCTACAACGCCTACCAGATCTTTAGCGCCAACGTCATCGATGACGACAACGATGCCAAAATCGCCACCGACCTTGTCTGGGCAAGCGACGCCGTGCGCGACGCCGTGCTGCCTGTGCTGCATAGCGCTGGTATGCCCAATTCCCAGACCACCGCGCAGGAAGCTGCCGAGCGGCTCAACACCGATTCCCACCTTACGAGCGCGCTGAGCGCACAGCTCGCTCGTTCCCTCCGGAGCTCTGGCGCCGTGTCCGTGGCCCTCAACGCGGGCACGGCGGCCGAGCTGCCCTGTGGCTACTGGCTCATCGTCGCCGACGACGACGCCATCTCCCAGAACGAGGCCGGCACCGCGCCGGTCATGGTTCTGGTCGGCGGCAGCGCCGTCACCGTCAAGCCCAAGGCCGCCACTCCCAAGGTGGCCAAGCATGTGCTGGAGGACAGCACCGCCGCCTGGGGCAAGGCCGCCGACGCCACGGTCGGCGACGACCTGTACTGGCGCCTCTCGGCCACGATTCCCGCGGGTCTTGCCGCCTACGACACCTACGCGGTGCAGTTCGTCGACACCATGAGCGCGGGGCTCGACCCCTCCAAGGTGGCCGCGAGCATGCGCGTATACGTGGCGGCGGGCGCGGACGGCGGCTTCGACGCCGTCTCGACCGGTAAGGACGGCCGCGTCGGCACCGAGCCCGCGAAGGGCTGGACCGACATCACGGCCCAGTGCGCCACCAAGGTAGCGGCCGACGGCAAGACCTTCACCGTGCGCACCGGCGACCTGGTCGCCGCGCTCGGCGGGGCCGACGCCTTTACCGCGGGCGCCCGCGTGATCGCCGTGTACAACGCGCCGCTCAACAGCGCGTGCAACCACGGCATCGCGAAGGGCAACCCCAACGAGGTTTACCTGCGCTACCCGCGCTCTCCTCTTGCCGACCAGTCCGGCGACGCCGG
The DNA here is from genome assembly GCA_905214465.1 of uncultured bacterium. Lineage (GTDB taxonomy): Bacteria > Actinomycetota > Coriobacteriia > Coriobacteriales > Coriobacteriaceae > Collinsella. The sequence continues at coordinate 109,307 of CAJMMD010000001.1, read as the reverse complement.
CTTCACCCGCACGCCGAGCGACGACGCGTGCGCCTACACCTGGGATCTCGCACTCACCAAGCGCGGCAGCGACGGCGACAAGCCACTGCCCGGGGCGGTCCTGAGCATCGCCGACGACCGCGGTCGCACGCTTGCGGCCGACGGCACGTGGGATGCGCAAGGCAAGGTCACCGTCACCACGGGCGAGGACGGCCGCGTGACCGTCTCGGGCGTGGACTCGGGCAAGCTGGAGGTCCGCGAGCTCAAGGCGCCCAAGGGCTACACCGCCTTTGAGGGCACGCGCTGCGTGACGGTCAAGGCCGAGGGCCTGGACGTCGACCAGGTGGCCGCCGCCAAGCCCAAACTCACCATCACGGCCGAGTCGCCCCTGCGCGCCGACAGCGCGGACGGGTCGACGGGCAGCCTGGAGGCGTCGCTCATCAACACGCCCACCGTCACACCCCCTAGCATTACCACCGGAGGCTTTATGCCCTCGACTGGCGATATGGCAATGTACGCCGCGGCCGCCGCAGCGGTCGCGGGAGCCGCGCTCATCGTGGTCGCGCTCCTGGTCAAGCGGGGAGGTGGCAGTCATAAAGAGTAGCTGGCAGCCCCACAGAGAGCGGGGCGAGACGTAGCGAAGTAGATGCTAAGACACAGACAGATGATGACCGATCAAATGGGAATCAAGCAGAAAGCAGAGGAAAAGAAGATGAGCATGAGCAAGAACATCGCACGCCTGGCAGTAACCGCCGGCCTCACAGCAGCGCTGAGCTTCGGCGGAGTCATGGCCCCGGTGACCATGGCGTTTGCTGCTGAGGGCGGCTCAACTGTGACGTTCAGTGATTCCGATTACGCCAAGTCGTCTACCTACAAGGGCATTCAGATCTTCAAGGCTAAGGTGACTACGACTAACGGAACCACGACGGTGAGCGGCATCGAGTGGGCCGGCGCCGATACGACTGAGCAGCAAGCGATCCAGCAGGCTGTTGTTAATGCAATTCGAACTATAAAAAGCGATTACAGCAGCACGAACGCTCAGGATGCAGCCGACTATCTGAGTGCAAATGCCCACGTCTCGGGGACGTCCGAGCAAGTCAAAAACGATAATGTACTGAGTCTGATTGCTGCCAATCTTGAAAAGAACACTACGCTTACTTGGAAGAAAACGTCGGAAAACAGTGCCCAGCTTACTGATCTCTCTGCTGGTTACTGGCTGTTCCTCACCAATACGTCTGGTGAGCCTGACGGAAAGTCTACCGACGCATTTACGGCTCCTGTGTATGCTGTGATTGACGGCACCAGCGCAACAACCATTAAGCCTAAGAAGAGCGTCCCCACGGTCGAGAAGAAGATCCTCGATGATGCTGACGCTGCGAAGGCGACGGATATCAAGAGCTCACAAGCATGGAAAGACGTTGCTGACTCCCAGATCGGCCAGGAGGTGAACTACAAGCTCACCGGCAAGATTGCCAGCAACTACGCCACCTTTGACGCGTATGCTTACAAATTCACCGATAATCTTTCGACGGGTCTGGATTATGTCGATAACTCAGTCGAGGTGTACGCCCTGAACAACAACACCTACACTAAGATTAGCTCGACTTCCTATTCGGTTAGCTTCCAGAATCAGAAACTTACCGTTGACTTTCCTGTTGACAACAACGGTAACAAGGGTTTGAAGTCTGCCATTGCTGACGGTACTGGCACCCTCAGCATTGATGAGAACACCGAGATCGTTGTCTTCTACAAAGCCAAGCTTAACAAGAACGCTGTTATCGGCAACAACACCACAGAGCACACCGTGGGTGGCAACCCCAACACCGTTAAGCTTGAGTACTCTAACAACCCGTATGGCAATGACACAGGCGAGACGATCGAGGACACCGTCGCCGACTTCGCCTTCAAGCTCAACCTCAACAAGGTCGATCAGGGCACCGAGAAGGGCCTTGCGGGCGCCGTCTTCACCATCCAGTCCGCTGATGCGAACACTCAAGACCAGTATATCGCCTCGAAGGACGACCCCACCGCGGGCGTCGTCGCGGGCCAGCTCGTGACCGTTGCCGACGACAACGACCTGCCTGGCTACGTGAAGTTCACGTCCGACAAAGACGGCAAGATCCCCGTCTCCGGCCTCGATGCCGGCTCCTACAGGGTGACTGAGGTCCAGACCCCCGACGGCCCCTACACCAAGGCCAACCCCTTCACCTTCACCATTACCCCGACGTATGACGATGCGACCATGAAGGTGAAGGATCTTAAGGCGGAGGTTTCCGCGGCCGACAAGGTCCGCACCGACATCGCCTTCGGCACGCTTGACGGCAAGGCCGGCGACAATGTTCTTCATGGTCAAGATGGCACCGGCACCAACGCCGCTGCCGGCGAGGTCACCATCAACATCGGCAACACCAAGTCCGTGGGCCTCCCGCTGACCGGTCTTAACGGTGTGACCTTCACTTGGATCGCTGGTGGCGCGGTGCTGTGCATCGGTGTGGCGCACCTCATCCGCAGCCGTAAGCAGGCTGAGGAGTCCGAGCAGGAGTAACGCTCGCTCACCCATCCCTTTGGCAGGTGGGATGTGATGGCCATGAGACTTGCGGACACTTTTCTCGTCCATCCACGTTCTTGCTTTGCCATTCTCTTTTCGGGGCAGACTCCGCACTGGAGTCAGCCCCGTTTTTTTGGGATAACGCAGCCAGCCTCCACCGTCCGATGCGGGTACGTTCGTCATCGCGTTTCTTGACTCGTATGAGGTTCGGATTAAGGTCCGTAGGCGCACGCGCGGTGCGGACGGTAGAAGGCATTTGCGCCGCAACAAGCGCAAATAAGAATGCCCGGGGGTCGGATCCCGGGCATTTAACAACGTCGGAAACTGGTCGCCCGCGCTCCTAAGTACTTACGCGGGGTGCGTCGTTTCCTGTAGCTATTGTATCCCGAATCGCCCCGCCGATCCGGGCTATTCTGAAAACGTAAACACGTCGGGCAAACCCGGACAATGCGGCCAAGCTCCGCCGGACGAGAAACCGTGTGTGTAACTATCGAACAAATGTTTGCAATTATTGCTTTTAGCAGCTGTGGGTGCATGCACTCGCAGTAAAATATCCTTGCGACGCATCCCGTGCGCGGGCGGCCGACGACTCGATCGGAGGTCACCATATGCTGAAATTCCTTAACGCGCTCGCCGCCCTCGCGGCGGTGGGCTCGTTCGTCATCGCGTTTCTTGACTCGTATGAGGTTCGGTTTAAGGTCCGTAGGCGCACGCGCGGTGCGGACGGTGGACGGCATTTGCGCCGCAAGCGCAAATAAGAATGCCCGGGGGTCGGATCCCGGGCATTTAACAAAAACTGAAAACTAGGTCGCCCGCGCTCTCGTACACTTACGCGGGGTGCGTCGTTTCCTATTGACATTGTATCCCGAATCGCCCCGCCGATCCGGGACATTTTGAAAACTCAAATGTAGGCTTAGGCACGAACGGTATCTCTTTAATTCCGAAAATTATGTATAATTCCAATACAAACTGGAATCGAACGAAAACAATGGAAATGAACGAAGCGTTAATCTACTTACAAGAAGCACTAGGCCTCTCCGCCAAGACCAAAACTTGGCCTGGATCCGCACGCTTGCCGCTGCATCTGCGGGCGATTGAAGTCCGCGCTGTTGACGCAAACGGTTTTTCGTTTTTGCTTGCAAGTTTGCCTACTGGCGTCGGGCTTCCCGAGGCTAAGAGGGTCTATAGTCAGCTAGCCTTGCGTGCGGAGACTCCTGTTGTCGTTTCGTTTCCTGATGCCGATGCACGTCAGCGCAAAGCATTGGTCGCACAAGGGATTCCGTTTGTTTGCCCCGGCAGACAGGCTTTTCTTCCATTTATGGGCACGGCCTGCACGGAGAGGGGCGGTGCCCGGTTTCGCAATCACGCGACCAAGATGTCACCCAACGCACAGGCTGCCGCAATCTGGGGAGCAGCCCAGGAGCCATATCGCCCCCATGACCTTTGTCGTGCGCTTGGGATCTCGGCAAGCCGCGCGAGTGAGGCCATAACCGAGCTTGTTGACAGGGGACTCGCGAGGCGCGAGCGTTGCGAGCGACGTGTCGTCGTGTTCCCTGTTGCCGTTGATCTTTTGCTCAGCGAGCACATGGCAGAGCTCTCCTCGCCTGTCTCGAAGGTCTTTTTTGCAAGGAAGACGCCGCAGATCGACTATCTTGTTGACGCCGGGGAGACGGCGCTCGCCGCGCGTTCGATGCTCGCTGCACCGGGCATGGAACAAAAGGCCGTCTTAAGAAGTGCATGGCGTCAACTGAGCGACCTCGAAGTCGCAGACGGGGAGTTGCCGGATAACGAAACGGCGATGATTCAAGTGTGGCGCTATGCACCCGTGTTTGCCGGCTCCTCCCGTGTCGACGACATTTCGCTTGCGCTATCTTTGGCGGCAATCGACGATGAGCGAATTCAGCTCGAAGTCGATCGCATGTTTGGAAAGGAATATCCATGGCAAGAAGCGCTGTAGAGGGTCTCCAAGAATTTCAGCAGCATATGCAAGAAGCTGCAGGATCGTATGCTCTTATCGGCGGCACGGCATGCGACATTTTGCTCGCGGAGGCGGGACTTCCGTTTAGGATGACTCACGATTTTGATGTGGTAATCGTCGCCGATGACCGGTTGCCTCAGACGGCAGAAGCTATATGGACTTTGGTGCGTGATGGCGGTTACCGCTGCGGCTGGGGCGAAGGCAAAGGCTCATGTTTTTATCGGTTTACAGAGCCCAAGAGGCCGGGTTACCCCCATATGATCGAACTCTTCGCGAAGTGCCCCGACTTTCTAAAGGGTCGTGAGGGGATTGATGTGGCGCCAATTCACGTTGGTGAAAACATAAGCAGTCTTTCGGCAATTTTGTTGGACGATGCTTACTACAGCTTGTTCCTTCAGGGAATTCGGACCGTAGACGGCGTTTCGGTCCTGGGTACGGAATACATTGTCCCGTTCAAAGCGAAGGCGTATCTCGACCTAAAAGCCAGAAGGGAAGCGGGGGAGAACGTTGATTCGAAGAAGGTAAAAAAGCATAAACGCGATGCGCTGAGGCTTGCTCAGTTGCTTGGCGAGTCGGAAGGTGTAGACCTGGGCGAAGAACTGAAGGACGATATGCTTGCGTTTGTTAAAGATTGCGAGGTGGGCGACGTCAATCTGAAACAGATCGGGGTTGCGGGCGTAACGATGGCGCAGTTGCTCGAGACGATGAAAGCAACATATGGCTTGATTGGTTGAGTGGGGTTACGTGGCCCGAACGGTGCAGTCTAGCGGCGTTGTCTGGCGCGGAAGCTCGCTAATCGGCTATTATTTGTTTAGACAACCTGAGCTGTAAGGAGTGACCGGCGATGGTGCAGGGCGCCAAACATATGAAGAGCAATAACGCCGCGGACAACGGCGGCTCAAGCCCTCAGCCCAAACCTCAACCAAAGCCCAAGCGCCGCCGCAAGCGGCTGCCGCGTTGGGCCGACCGGCTCATCACCATCGTCATCATCCTTATTGGCGTGGGTCTCATGACCTGGCCGTGGATCCTGGACCGGCTCGAGGCCTCGGGCGTGTTCAACCAGATCAGCACGGTGTCCAGCACCGTGGACGCGCTTTCGGAAGAGGAGCGCGAGCGCATCCTGCTACAGGCGCGCTCCTATAACGAGCAACTGGCGGGCGAAGCCACCGAGCTTCCCGCCGACCAGATCGAGCCCTACGCCCAGCAGCTCATCTTTGACCGCGACCCCATGATGAGCTGGGTCGAGATCCCCTCCATCGACGTGAGCATGCCCATCTACCACGGCACGAGCGAGGAGGTCCTTATGGCGGGCGTCGGCCACCTGGAGGGCACGAGCCTGCCGGTGGGCGGTACCTCGACGCATTGCGTGCTTACCGCGCACTCGGGCATGCGCAACCTGAGCATGTTCGACGACATCCACTCGCTGGAGCCGGGCGACCTGGTGCTGCTGCACACCATGAACAAGACGCTCGCCTACAAGATGGCGGACTCCGAGGTGGTGCTTCCCGAGGAGATGGAGTCGCTGACCATCGAGCCCGGCGCCGACAAGGTGACGCTCGTCACCTGTACGCCCTACGGCGTGAACGACCATCGCCTGCTGGTGCATTGCGTGCGCACCAAGTACAGCAAGAAGGATGTCGACAAGCAAAAGTCGCTGGCCGGCCGCCACTGGGGCAAGCGCGAGTTTGCCATGCTCATCGTGGTCGTGGCCATTGTGCTGTTGCTGCTGGACATCGTGATCCACGCGGTCCGCAAGCGCCGCAAGGCCAAGGCCTCGGCATAAGGCTCGCCCAAAACCACCACGTAGGTGCCTGTCCCCTTTGTGGTGGTTGGCTCCAGCTGGGCAATCGAGGTATCCAAACCGTCCCAACATTCAATGAAAATCGCGATTTTGCTGAAAAACGCCGAATGTTGGGACGGTTTTGCTGCAGAACCGCCGGGCCGTGCCCGCCGCCCTCGTTACGTTTTCGCTGCATTTGGGTAAAGCACCTGCTCCAAGCGGCCTTGCCTTGTATACTGGAACGGTTTAACTGTTATGCGGAAGGGAGCGCCTATGGCACTCAGCGAGAAAGACGTGCGCGGCATTGCCGAGTACGCAAAGATCGCACTGACCGATGACGAGCTCGCCCAGATGACGTCCTACCTGAACGATGCCGTCCAGATGCTCGAGCCCGTCTTGCAATATGACTTGCCCGACGTGGAGCCCACGTTCCATCCCATCGGAAGCCTTTCCAATGTGATGGGCGATGACCTGCGCGAGCCCGAGCGCGACCTGCCGCTCGACGTGGCGCTCGAAAACGCCGGCAGCGCGCGCGACCGCTACTTCCGCGTGCCGTCCATTTTGGGAGAGGGGGAGAGCGAGTAATGAAGCTCAATCTCGATCGATTCACGGCCGCGCAGCTGGCCGAGCACGTTGCCGCCGGCGATTTCTCTGCTACCGAGGTCGCGCAGGCCTCGCTCGAGGCCATCGAGGCGCGCGAGGGCGGGGTCCAGGCATTTCTGCAGGTGGCGCCCGAGCTCGCGCTTGAGGCTGCTGCCAAAATCGACGCCCGCCGCGCCGCTGGCGAGGCTCTGCCCCCGCTCGCGGGCGTGCCGCTGGCCATCAAGGACAACATGAACCTTGTGGGTACGCGCACCACCTGCGCTTCCCGTATGCTCGAGGAATACCAGAGCGTCTACACCGCCACCTGCGTCCAGCGCATGCTCGACGCCGGCTGCCTGCCCATGGGCAAGGCCAACATGGACGAGTTTGCCTTTGGCAGCTCCACCGAGTCCTCGGCCTTCCATCGCACTAACAACCCCTGGGATACCGAGCGCGTGCCCGGTGGCTCCTCGGGCGGCTCCGCTGCCGCCGTCGCCGCGGGCGAGGTCGCGCTCTCGCTGGGCTCGGACACCGGCGGTTCCATTCGCCAGCCGGCGAGCCTGTGCGGCGTGGTGGGCTTTAAGCCCACGTACGGCGCCGTGAGCCGTTACGGCGTGGTTGCCTTTGGCTCGTCGCTCGATCAGGTGGGACCCTTCGGCCGCACGGTCGAGGATGTTGCGTTGGCCATGAACGCGCTTACCGGTGCGGGCCACGATCCGTACGATTGCACCAGCCAGGATTGCGCTGTCGACTTTACCGAGCATCTCAACGACAGCATCGAGGGCAAGCGCGTGGGCATTATCCCTGCATTTATGGAGGCCGAGGGTCTGACGCCCGAGGTCAAGGCCGCTGTTCAGCGCGCCGCCCAGGAGCTGCAGAACCAGGGCGCCGAGCTGGTCGAGGTCGACCTGCCGCACCTGGATGCCGCCATCGCCGCCTATTACGTCATCGGCCCGGCCGAGGCGTTTTCCAACCTGGCCCGCTTCGACGGCATTCGCTACGGCTATCAGGAGGAGGGCTGCGCCAACCTGTCCGATCAGAGCTCGCTGTCGCGCGCCCACGGCTTTGGCGCCGAGGCCAAGCGCCGTCAGATGCTCGGCGCCTACCTGCTGAGCTCGGGCGTGTACGACAAGTATTACTATGCTGCGCAAAAGGCCCGCACGCTCATCACGCAGGACTACGACGCCGCGTATGCCAAGGTGGACACCATCCTGATGCCCGCCTCGCCGCGCACGGCCTTTAAGTTTGGCGAGATCAGCGACCCCACGCAGATGTACCTCTCCGACCTGTACACCATTTCGCTCAACATCTGCGGCAACGGTGGCATCTCGGTGCCACTGGGCCTGGGCGAGGACAGCAAGCTGCCCGTTTCTGCCCAGCTGGTGGGGCCCGCCTTTAAGGACCGTCAGCTGCTCACATTTGCCCGCGCCCTGGAGCGCGGCTTTGCCGATGCCGCCACGGGCGCGCCCGCGCTTTCCGTCGCGCCCGATTTTGCCGGGAAGGGAGGCGAGCTGTAATGAAGGAGCTATCCGAGGTCCTGCAGGATTGGGAGGCCGTGATCGGCCTGGAAATCCATACCGAGCTCACCGCACTCGATACCAAGATGTTCTGCAACTGCAAGCTCAGCCACGATGACGAACCCAACGCCAACGTGTGCCCGGTATGCCTGGGCCTGCCCGGTGCGCTGCCGGTGCCCAACAAGCGCGCCATCGAGAGCATCGTCAAGGCCGGTCTCGCCACCAACTGCGAGATCCAGCGCCACTCGATGTTCTACCGCAAGCACTACTTCTATCCCGATATGGCCAAGAACTTCCAGACCACGCAGGGCCCGGTCGCCTTTGCCATGTACGGTCACCTGGACCTGGACGTGACCGGTCGCGGTGCCGCCGAGCGCCCCGACTGCGCGTTTGGCGAGGCCGAGGCCCAGAGCCTGGCGAGCGCCTCGGCCAATGCCGAGGGCCTGTCCACGTCCATGACGTCGACCATGCGCGAAGGCAATCAGCGCGCCGGCCACCTGGCCAGCTATGACGCGTCCAACCTGCAGATGCCCGAGCGTCGCGAGGACGGTTCCTACACGGTGCCCATCCGCATCCTGCGCATCCACATGGAGGAGGACGCCGCCAAGATGGTGCACGTGGGCGGTGCCGAGGGTCGCATTACCGCCGCTGCCGAGTCGCTCGTCGACTACAACCGCTGCGGCACGCCGCTGATTGAGCTCGTCACCGAGCCCGATCTGCGCACGCCCGAGGAAGCGCGCCTGTTTATGGAGAAGCTCCGTCGCATCTTTGTGACGCTGGGCATTTCGGACTGCTCCATGGAGAAGGGTTCCATGCGCTGCGACGGCAACGTGTCGCTGCGCCGCCGCGGCGAGACCAAGCTGGGCACCAAGACCGAGCTCAAGAACCTCAACTCGTTTAAGAGCCTGCACGACGGCCTTGCCTACGAGATTTGCCGTCAGGCCGAGGTGCTCGAGGAGGGCGGAATCATCTATCAGGAGACCCGCCACTGGGAGCCCAGCCGTAAGCGCACCGTGGTTATGCGTGTGAAGGAGACGGCCGACGACTATCGCCTGTTCCCCGATCCCGATCTGGCGCCGTTCGATCTGGACGACGAGTTCATCGACCGCTGCCGTGGCGAGATTCCCGAGCTGCCCGATGCCAAGCGCGCCCGTTTTGAGACCGACTTTGGTATTAAGGCGGCCGATGCCGAGCAGATCGCGGGCGACCCCGAGTTTGCCGAGTTCTTTGAGGCTGCCGCTGCCGGTATGGCTGGCAAGGAGGCCCAGACGGTCGCAAACCTGCTGGTCAACGAGATGATCGCCTACCTTAAGAGCGCAGGCGTGTCGCTCGCCGAGTCCGGCATCGCGCCGGCTCAGGTAGCAGCGCTGGCCAAGCTGCTGGTGACCGATGCCATCAGCTCCAACCAGGCGCACGAGGTCTTTGAGGCCATGGCCCAGACCGGTGACGACCCCAACAAGATCGTCGACGAGCGTGGTATGCGTCAGGTGAGCGATGCCGGTGCGTTGCAGCCGATCGTGGACGAGGTGCTGGCTAACTGTGCCGATCAGGCGCAGCAGTATCGTGACGGCAACCAGAAGGTTATCGGCTTTTTGGTGGGCCAGTGCATGAAGGCGAGCCGCGGCAAGGGCAACCCGAAGCTCTTCAACGAGTTGCTGAGAACGTCGCTCTCGTAAGCGGGAACCCGGGAGCCCCGGCAGGGCGGGTGCTTCCTCAAAATTTCAAACAGTCCTGCGCAAGACGAAGGCCACATTAAGTGGCCTTCTTTGCGTGCGGAACTCATTTTGAGCAAGCACCCGCCCTGCCGGGGCTCCCGGGTCCTGCAACGACTCGGCCGTTCGGGTCAGGCGGGGCTGAATGGAATTTGGTGAATGAGGGTGCCGTTGGCGCCTTCATTCTTTATATATGTTGGGAGCGCCAAGCGGTGGGGGTGGTGCCGGTGTATTGTTTGAAGGCTTGGGCGAAGGCGGCCTGTTGGGGATAATCGAGCCGCTCTGCTACCTGCGCTATCGTGAGCGAGCTATCGGCCAAAAGGTCCTGTGCTCGCTCCATGCGGCGTCTGCGGATGTAGGCGCCCAGGGACTCGCCAGTTTGGGCCTTAAAGGTGGCGCATAGCTTGGAGCGGCTTGTGTAGAGCCTCTCGGCCACCTCGTTGATACCCACATGTTTGCCCTTGTCGAGCGAGCGTTCTACAAGGCTCGTCGCTTCCTCGGCAATGGTCATGCTGGCGCGTGTGTCTGCCGCCTGCCGCGCCTGCTTGTGGGCCGCGCGCGAACAGGCGAGCTCCGCGACCATGGTCTCCACGATGCCTTGCATATAGACGTGTCCGCCTACGGCGCGAGCGCGGTCCTCGTTGATTCGGCGTAGTGTGTGGCAGATGGCAGATACTGCCTCCTCGTGCCACGACTCGGCAAACGCCTCAAAGACTCCCGCGAACTCGGCGGGATAGCGATGCTCCAACTCGTCAAAATATCCAGGCAAAAAGAGCACCGAGCGTGAGTGATAGAGTTGCCCTGCAAACAGCGGGCTTAGCTCCTCGCCGCAGCTGTCTTGGATAAAGCTGCAGACTGCGCTGCTCGGCCACGGCCCACGCAGCGGCTTGAGGTTCGCAGGCGTTATGCCGGCTTCGGGCATGCACATGAGCGTGGGCGCGCTGACCTCGCTCACGCACGCGTACGGTTCGGGCGTGTATTCGGCTAGGTGCATGTTGTGCATCGGGGTAATGAAATGCTCCATGACGATGCAGGCGGGGGAAAGGGGCATGATCCATGCGCGTCCGTGCGCCCGATCGTTTGCCACCTCACCGGTAAAGACGGCGCCCTTGCCGGAGAACTCCAAGCCAAACTGCTCAAACTGCGGTGCGTAGAGCTCGGTTATATCGGTTGCCGCCCGCCGCATTTTCAAAAGCGTCCCCTTCATTTGCGAAAACGTCCACGCCTGGCCCAATTGTGTGCCTTGGCTAACACGCCCATGATAAGTTTCTTACGGTTAACTCTCAAGCCGTTAGAAAGGAATCTCATGGCAAAGGGATCAAAAAAGGAAGGTGGCGGCATCGGCGAGTTGCTTGCATATGCCGGTGAACGTAAATTCCTAACGTATTTGGGCATGGCCCTCTCGGCGCTCTCGCAGCTGCTGAGCTTTGGCCCGTACGTGTGCATCTGGCTTGTTGCGCGAGATCTTATCGCCGTGGCGCCCAACTGGAGCGAGGCCGCCAATATCGCGATGTATGGTTGGTGGGCTGTGGGCTTTGCCCTGGCGAGCATTGTGGTCTATTTTGTGGGACTCATGTGCACGCACCTGTCCGCGTTTCGCTGCGCATCCAATATCCGCAAGACCACGAGTGAGCATCTGCTCAAGTTGCCGCTCGGCTACTTTGACACGCACGCCACCGGTGAGCTGCGCCGTATCGTAGACGGATGCGCTGCCTCCACCGAGACGCTGCTCGCACACATGCTGCCCGATATCGCCGGCGCCACCGCCATGGTCGTGGGCCTGCTCGTGCTGCTTTTCGCCCTCGATTGGCGTTTGGGTGCGGCATGCCTAATCTCGGTCGTCGTTTCGTTTTGCGCCATGGCCACCATGATGAGCGGCAAGGGCGCCGAGTTTATGAAGGCTTACATGGGCGCGCTGGTCAAGATGAACAAGACCGGCACCGAATACGTACGCGGCATCCCCGTGGTCAAGGTCTTCCAGCAGACGGTCTACTCCTTTAAGGCGTTTCACGATGCGATCGCCGAATACGCCGACATGGCGCAAAGCTATGCGGGCACGTTCTGCCGAGGCCCGCAGGTGCTCAACCTTACCGCGCTCAATGGCCTCGTGGCATTTCTTTTGCCCGTGGCGTTGCTGTTGGCGCCGGGCGAGACGGACTTCGCGCACTTTATGGTCAACTTCACGTTTTACGCGATCTTTTCGGCCGTGGTGCCGACGGCCATGACCAAGCTCATGTTTGTGGGCGAGGCGTCTCAGATGAGTGCCGATTCGCTGGCGCGCATCCGAAGCGTTATGGATTCCAAGCAGCTCTCCGTGCCTGCCCAGCCCAAGCACCCTATCGGCAGCGATGTGCGCTTTGAGGATGTAAGCTTTACCTACGAGGGTGCCGAAGCGCCTGCCGTCGATCATGTGAGCTTTAGCGTTCTCGCAGGTAGCACCCTTGCGTTGGTTGGTCCCTCGGGCGGCGGTAAGTCAACCTGCGCAAGCCTGATCCCGCGTTTTTGGGATGTTTCCTCGGGTCGCGTGCTTGTGGGCGGCGTAGACGTTCGTGACATGGATCCGCACGAGCTCATGGACCAGGTCGCCTTTGTGTTTCAGACCAACCAGCTGTTCCGGCAAACACTTGCCGATAACGTGCGCGCCTCCAAGCCTACGGCCACTGACGACGAAGTGCGTGCGGCCCTCTCCGCAGCTCAGTGCGACGACATTGTGGCCAAGCTCCCGCAGGGTATTAACACCATGCTCGGTGCTGGAGGGGCATATCTTTCGGGCGGCGAGGTACAGCGCGTGGCACTCGCCCGCGCGATCCTTAAAGACGCACCTATCGTGGTGCTCGATGAGGCCACAGCGTTTGCCGACCCCGAGAACGAGGCGCTCATCCAGCGTGCCTTTAGCAAACTGGCGGCGGGTCGCACAGTCATTATGATCGCGCACCGGCTTTCGACCGTGGTGGGGGCCGACAAGATCGTGGTGTTCAACCAAGGTAGCGTGCAGGAGACTGGCGCCCATGCCGAGCTGCTGTCCCAAAACGGTCTATACGCCAAGATGTGGGCCGAATACGAACAGGCCGCGAGCTGGAAGATCACTGCTGCCGCGGATGCCGCCGTCACGAAGGGAGGCGAGGCCTAAATGTTCGCCTCATTCCAAAAGAAGTATTTCCTATCCGATAAAGGCGTCGCCGGCGTAAAACGCGGCATTTTCTGGACCGCGCTCACCAATCTCATTACCATGGCCGGCATGGGCTTATTGTTCCTGGTCATGGCCGGTTTTGTCGAACATCTCGCCACCGGTGCCGACCTGCCGGATGCCCTGCCGATTGTGGGCGGCCTCCTGGTCTTTTTCGTGTTGCTCTTTGCCTCTAACTGGCAGCAGTATTACTACACCTACTGCATCTTTTACGAGGAGTGCGGCAAGCAGCGTATGGAGATTGCCGAGCGCTTGCGCAAGCTGCCGCTGTCGTTTTTTGGCCGTCGTGATCTGGCCGATTTAACCGAGACCATCATGGGCGACGTCCAGGCCATGGAGCACGCCTACAGCCACGTGCTGGGAGAGCTTTGGGGTGCCATCATCGCAAGCGCCATTGTGTTCGTGGCGTCGCTGTTCTTTTGCTGGCAGCTGGCGATCGCGGCGTTTTGGAGCGTGCCCGTGGCCTTTGCCGTGCTGTATCTGACACGCGGCCCCATGACCCCGGTGTTCGACCATGTGCGCGCCGAGAAGGTCAAGGTTACCGAGGCGATCCAGGAGACGCTCGACTGCGTGCGCGAGATCCGCGCCACCAACCAGGAGGCTCATTATCTTGAGGGGCTCAACGCCGTGATCGATGCCGAGGAGCGCGAGACCACCAGAGGCGAGCTCGCCAATGGGCTTTTGGTCAACTCCGCCTTTGCCATCCTGCGCCTGGGGATTGCCACCACGTTGGTCACGGGCGCTGCGATGGTCGCCTCCGGCCAGGTCGACTTTTTGATGATGTTTGCCTTCCTGCTTATGGTGAGCCGCATCTATGCGCCCTTTGATCAGGCGCTGATGCTGATGTCCGAGCTGTTTGCCGCCGAGTCGTCGGCCAAGCGCATGCGTTCCATCATGGAAGAGCCCGTGGCGCGGGGCAGCGAGCAGTTTGAGCCCGTAGGCCACGATGTGGTGTTCGATCACGTGGCATTTGGCTATGGTGCGGGCGAGGACGGCCGCGCCGGCGAGAAAGTTCTTACCGATGTGAGCTTTACCGCCAAGGAAGGCGAGGTCACGGCACTGGTCGGTCCTTCGGGCTCCGGTAAGTCCACGGTGAGCCGCCTGGCCGCGCGCTTTTGGGACGCCACCGAAGGCACGGTCACCGTGGGCGGCGTGGATGTTGCGAGCGTGGATCCCGAGGTGCTGCTGCGCGACTACGCCATTGTGTTCCAAGACGTGCTGCTCTTTGACGACACGGTGATGGGAAACATCCGTCTTGGTCGTCGCGATGCCACCGATGAGGAAGTGCTTGCTGCCGCGCGTGCCGCCAACTGCGACGAGTTTGTGAGCCGCATGCCGCAGGGCTATGACACCATGATCGGCGAGAACGGCTCCAAGCTGTCCGGCGGTGAGCGCCAGCGCATCTCTATCGCCCGTGCGCTGCTCAAAGACGCGCCTATCGTGCTGTTGGACGAGGCGACGGCGAGTTTGGATGTGGAGAACGAGACCGTGGTGCAGCAGGCGCTCTCCCGCCTCCTCGCAGGCAAGACAGTTATCGTTATTGCCCACCGTATGCGTACGGTGGAAAATGCCGACAAAATCGTTGTACTCAAGGATGGTGTGGTTGCCGAGCAGGGCACTCCGGCGCAGCTCAAGGCGGCAGGTGGAGAATTCGCCCGCATGGTGGCGCTGCAAAAGGAAGCAGCTACCTGGCAGTTGTAAGAAGGGGCAAAGGGACAGTCCCTTTGTCACATTGACAATCGGTTACTCCGCATCGTTAATTTTCAAAAGGTTAGCCATGGCTGACCTAGATAGTTAGATAAAATTGAGATATTTCAAAAGCGTGCTCGAGCAAACTTGTTTACTCGGGTGCTGAGGCACCATGCCGCGTCCAATGCGGCAAAAGGGAGAAGCAACATGAAGAAGTCGACGTTTAACACCCTGCTTGTCGGTGGCGGTTTTCTGCTCGGTACGGCCGGCATCAAGCTGCTCACCAGCGCTCCGGTAAAGAATGCTTGCGTGCAGGGTATCGCGTGCGGCATGCGCATCAAGAACGGCTACCAGGACATGGTCGAGCAGGCCAAGGCTAATGTCGACGACATGGTTGCCGAGGCTGCTTACATCACCCAGAGCGAGGCCGCTGCTGACGAGGCAGCCGAGTAACGCTCCCAGGCACAAACTATGAGATTCTCGATTATTAGCGAGATCCCCGGCAGGACCCGTCTTCAATTGGCGGGTCCTGTGCCAGAGAGCGATCTCGATGCACTTCTTAAGCTTGGCGGCGACATCGACGGCGTGCACAAGGTGCGCGTCTACGGCCGCATCGGCCAGATGGCGCTCGAATACGATGAGCCGCGCCGCGCGAGCGTGCTGGCCGCCGTCGGTGCGCTCGACGCTCAGGCCATTGCCGACGCAAAGACGGGTTACGTGATGCAGCTTGAGCCGCGCAAGCACAAACTCGTTATGGACCTAGCGACACTCGTCGGTGCCCATTACGCGCGTCGCTGGTTTTTGCCCACGCCCCTGCGTGCGGTGTTTGTCGTAGCCGGTTACATGACCTTTTTGCGCGCTGCCCTTCATGAGCTGGCGCAGCCGCGCCTGACCGTTCCCGTGCTCGACGCTTCGGCCATCGGCATTTCGTTCGTCAAACGTGATGTCGACACCGCAGGCCAGACGATGTTCCTGCTCAACGTGGGCGAGCTGCTCGAGGACTACACCCGCGCCATGAGCGAAAACGAGCTCATCAACTCGCTGCTCGATGTGCCCGATAAGGCGCAAAAGGTCGTCGGCGACATCGAGGTAAGCGTTGCCGCCGCCGAGCTCGAGCCCGGCGACTTGGTGGCCGTGCGTACTGGCATGTCCATTTGCATCGACGGTGTTGTCGAGCAGGGGAGCGCTATGGTCAACCAGGCGACCCTGACCGGCGAGCCGCTGGCCGTCGAACGCAGCGTGGGCGACGACGTGTTCGCCGGAACCGTCGTGGAAGACGGCAGCATCTTGGTGCGCGTGCGCGCCAATACGGCGCAAACCAAACTGCGCTCGATCGTCTCGCTCGTGCAGACGGCCGACTCGCTCAAGTCCGAGGGCCAGTCGCACATGGAAGACCTCGCCAACAAGATCGTCCCGTGGAACTTCCTGCTCGCGTGCCTTGTCGCGCTTACCACGCGCAGCCTCATTAAGACCTCGGCGGCGCTGATGGTCGACTACTCGTGCGCACTCAAGCTCACGGGTTCCGTCGCCGTCATGACTGCCATGAGCGATGCTGCCAAGATGGGCGTCATGGTCAAGGGCGCGAAGTACTTTGAGTCGTTTGCCAAGGCCGACACCATTGTGTTTGATAAGACCGGCACGCTCACCGAGGCACAGCCGCGTCTAGCTTGCGTGCTCACCACCGACGGCTGGAGCGAGGACGAGGTCCTGCGCCTTTCTGCTTGCTTGGAGGAGCATTTCCCGCATCCGGTGGCACGCGCCGTCGTCAACGCTGCTCGCGAGCGTGGGCTCGAGCACCGCGAGCGCCATGCCGCCGTCGAGTACATCGTGGCGCACGGCATCGCTTCCTCCATCGAAGGGCGTCGCGCGATTATCGGCTCGGCACACTTTGTGTTTGAGGATGAGGGCGCGCAGCTCGATTCCGACATTAAGGAGCGCATTGAGTCCCAGATGCAGGGCCTGTCGCCGCTGTATCTGGCGGTCGACGGCACCGTTGTGGGCGTGCTCGGAATCGAGGATCCGCTTAAGCCCGGGGTCCGTGAGGCCATCGCCGACCTGCATGCGTTGGGCGTCAAGCACGTGGTCATGCTCACGGGCGATTCCGAGCGCACGGCCGAGCGCATTGCGCGAGAGGCAGGGGTCGACGAGTTTAAGGCCGAGCTGCTGCCCGAGGACAAGTACGCTTATGTGGAGCGGATTAAGCGCGAGGGGCGCCACGTTGCCATGGTGGGCGACGGCGTCAACGATTCACCGGCGCTCGGTTTGGCCGACGTGGGCCTGGCGATGGGTGGCGGAAGCGATATCGCCAAGGAGGTCGCCGATATCATCCTGACCGATACGGATCTGGCCGCAATCGTGCGCCTGCGTCGCATGAGCCAGGGGCTTATCGACCGTCTGACGAGTTCGTATTCCAAGGTGATGCTCACCAACTCGGCGCTGTTGGCGCTGGGCATTACCGGCATGATCACTCCGCAGACGTCGTCACTGCTGCACAACGGCTCGACAATCGCCTATAGCTTGGGCAACTCAAAAGCGTACCTGCGTTAGCAGACGTGTTTGCCCACGTTATCTGGCCTGCGCCCAGACGGCATCGGTGTCGTCCGGGCGCAGGCCTTTTGCGTTTGAACATTTGCTAGCTTCTCTATATAGTGTTGCTAGCAAGGCTAGCAATTGAAGGGAGCGAGATCGACATGGGTGCTGTTAGCGGCATGGCGCAGGTGAACGTTCGCGTGGATCGCCAGGTCAAGGACCATGCGGAGGAAGCGTTGCGGCTTTCGGGCGGGTCACTGCCCGAGCTCATCAAAAAGGTGGTGGCCAAGGTCGCGCAGGGTGGCGGGCAGTGCGAGGAAGTGCTTGCGGCCGTCGACGACCGGCGGCAGACCGTCGCGCACGATACTCCGTTCGCCGCATCATGGGCGGCGGCGGATCAGCTTTACGCGGACCTGGGCATCGCTACGTCGCCCGTATCCGACAATCGCGATTGGGACACAATCTATTCCGAAGCCATGGACGAGCGCTATCGCCAAAAGGGGATGATCCTGTGAGCGGGGCTCCCCTCAAAATAATGGTGGATGCCAACGTATGGGTTGATTCGTTTTGCATCGACCATGCCGAGTCGCTTGCCGCGCGTGCGTTTATTGGGCAGGCGACGGAGGCGGGGGCATTGCTGTTCTTTCCGGTGCATATCGCCAAGGACGTACTGTATGTTGTACAGCACGAACTGAAGCGCAGCGTTCTTGCCAGCGGGGGAGCGCTCGGCGAGGCTTCTGCCCGCGCGATTGGCGATGCGGCGCTGGCGTTTGTTCGGAACATGACCGAAAACGCCACGGCCGTGGGTGCAGATGCGTCGGACCTTTGGCTGGCCGACAAATACTTAGCGCTCCATCGCGATTACGAGGACAACTTGGTACTCGCCGCATGCAAACGCGCCCAGGTCGATTACTTGGTGACCAACGATCGAAAACTGCTCGAACATGCCGATCTTGCAGCAAAGACACCTCGTCAAATGATGCCGATTCTTGCCTTGGCCGAATGCGGCGGCGCGGCAATCGGTTGACGCGAACTGTTTGCGGGCCTCTTGGACGACGATGCGCCAAGGGGCCCGCGTCTGCTATTTACAAAAGCTCGGCCTTGATGGCGGGACTTTCTGCGAGCTGCTCGGCTGCCTTTTCGTCGGAGCTGTCGAGTGCTGCCAGACTGCGGTAGACCCACTCGTTGACCTGGGTGTTCTTGACGCCTGCGGTCTGCATAAGGGCGCCTACCTCGCGGATTGCTGCGAACAGATCGGCCTTGGGACCCGCGAGCTCGACCTCGATACCGTGGTAGGCGGCCACGCCGCGGTTCTCACTCACGTGGTCGATAAAGCCCTCGACGGTCTCAAGCTGCTGGGCGAGAGCTGCATCATCGTCAACGTCCAGCGCGACGAGTGCGTTCGATACCGTGAGGGCGGGATGTCCGCAGGGGACAAAACCCTCGATGACATCCATAGCTTCGGTAATGGTTGAGCCCAGGCCTGCGAGGGCATCGACGAGTTGCTGCTTGGTATCCATAACGGTCCTTTCGACGGGTCAATTTTGCTTGGCGAAAATATACGTGACGCGATCGGTAACAAAAGTGCGAAGTGCGGCGCACATTGGGGTCTTCACAGCTCGTGCATAGAACAGCTGTCCGCTTTCAGAACGTGGTAAGATAACACTCCACAAGCGGGGCTCGCCCCGCATGTTCCTTGAAAAGTCGACGGGCGTTGGGTGCTCGTACCCAATGCCATCCAGACTTTCCCGACATTCGGGGGCGACTGGTTTCGACACGATAGCTCTGAGAGAGGAAGCAAGCCGAGGTCTCCTCGCCTCGTTAAACAGGGGTACCGTCAAATTGAATTGACAACAACTCTTCTTTTGAGCCTATGGCTCTCGCTGCTTAGTTTATAGCGGCGCGTCAACCCGGTGATTTCCCCGACACCGGCGCGACGTCATCTTAGGGGAATGCTCCTGCGCACGTAATCGGTATGGCGTGGGCTAAGACCGAACCGGTTAGGACGTCACGAGCGTGTCGCTGCGCGCAAAGCGTCCGAGACTAAACCAGCGACTGAGCTTGGAGATGCCAATCAGGGGGCTTTCGTGGACCGGAGTTCGATTCTCCGCGCCTCCACCAATAGTTACAGGCAGGTAGATATTCGTATCTACCTGCCTTTTCATTTCTAGCCCGTACCGCGGAGAATCGAACTCTGTGCAGGGCGCGAGCGTAAAGAAAACGCGTAAGCGTTTTTGGCCCGCGGGCGAGGACGCCGGCAGGCGGCCGAAGCCGGTGCGTGTTCGCGAAGCAAACACGCGGATTCTCCGCGCAAAGCCCCAACCCAAAACAGATGTGCTGCCGATGGTATTTCAGCTAGCCATGCCCAGCACCAACGGATTCCCCCACCCGCGGAGAATCGAACTCTATGCAGGGCGCGGGCGTAAAGAAAACGCCTCAGTGACGCAGAGTGGGACGCGCTTTCCCAATGGCAGCCCAGGCGGAAAGCCCATCCCGGAATCCGCGCTCAGACTGGGACGTAGTTTCCGGATGACGCCTCAAGCGGAAACTGCATCCCGGAATCTTCATTCGGAATGGGATGCAATTTCCAAATGAATGGCTAGCGGAAAGTATATCCCGGAATCCGCGCTCAGAACGGGTCGCGCTTTCCCAACGGCGGTCCAAGCGGAAAGCGCATCCCGTAATCCCGCCTCAAACTGGGACGCACTTTCCGCTGCACCTGCCGCCTCGAAAAACCTGCGCGCCCTCCATTCCAAAACTGGGTAGAAGAAAGCCAAAACGCAATCGCAGGAGGTCAATATGACTGCAGAAGATAAGGCAAAGAACGCCGGCAAGGTCGCGCTCGTCTTGGAGGGTGGCAGTTTTCGTGGGCAGTTTACCGCCGGCGTGCTCGACGTTCTCATGGAGGCCGGCGTCGAGATTCCGGCGGTATATGGCGTATCGGCCGGCGCCCTCAACGGCGTGAACTACAAGTCGCACCAGATCGGCCGTGCCAACCGCATCAACCTGGCTTTCTGCAACGACAACCGCTTCATGGGCGCCGCATCGTTTGCGTCCACGGGCTCCATTGTGGGTTACGACTTTATCTTCAACGATGTCCAGGACCGCCTGGATCCCTTTGACAACGAGACCTTCGACGCGAGCCCCATTGAGATGTACGCCGTCGCGACGGACATGCTCTTTGGAACCGCCACGTACCTCCCGGTCAAAAGCGCCGTGCTCGATCTCGACGCCGTGCGCGCCTCGACCTCGCTGCCGCTGGTGACGCCGCCGGTCGAGATTGACGGGCACAAATACGTCGACGGCGGCGTGGCCGATTCGGTTCCTATCGAGCATGTGCTCGAGGAGGCCGGCTTCGAGCGCGCGGTTGTTATTGTCACGCAGGACCGCTCGTACGAGAAAAAGCCCTACGAGTTTATGCCTGCCGCGCGCGCCCGCTATGCCGACTACCCCTACCTGCTCGAGGCTATCGAGACGCGCCACGACCGTTACAACATACAGCGCATGCACCTGTGGAAGTATGAGCGCGAGGGCCGTGCGTTGGTCGTCGCTCCGCAAAAGCCGGTCGAGGTCGGCCATGTCGAGCACGATCCGGCAAAGCTTTTGGACCTGTATATCCAGGGCCGTCAGGAGGCAAAGCGCCTGCTCGCGGAAATCCAAGAGTTCGTTGAGCGCTAGCGACGGCGAACCCTCAAAAAATGACAACAGCTAAAGAGTTGGAAAAATCACGGCTCGTGGATGACATGTGCAGAAACTCTGGTCGGAGCCAAAATACCTGTTGACTCGTACGGCGAGCGGGGTAATATGGACGGGTTACTTGCAGAGCCCCGTGAATCTCTGTAACAACACGTACTGTACATGGAGGAGTCTAAGTGATTTCGAAATCGACTCACTACGCCAAGCAGGGCGAGGTCCAGCGCAACTGGGTTCTCGTCGACGCCGATGGTGCTGTCCTGGGCCGTCTTGCCACCCAGATCGCAATGATCCTGCGCGGTAAGAACAAGCCCCAGTTCACGCCCAACAGCGACTGCGGCGACTTCGTTGTCGTCATCAACGCCGATAAGGTCCAGCTTACCGGTAACAAGGCCGACACGAAGACCTATTATCGCCACAGCGGCTACAACGGCGGCCTCAAGGCTGAGAGCTTCCGCCAGGCTATGGAGAAGCACCCGGAGAAGGTCATCGAGCGCGCCGTTCGCGGTATGCTGCCCAAGACCACCCTCGGCCGTGCCCAGATGACCAAGCTTAAGGTCTACGCTGGTGCCGAGCATCCGCATGCTGCCCAGAACCCCACGAAGATTGAGCTGGAGGCTTAAAGATGGCTGAGAACACCGTTGTCTACCAGGGTACCGGCCGTCGTAAGAACGCCGTCGCCCGCGTCCGTCTCGTCCCCGGCACCGGCAAGGTGACCATCAACAAGCGTGACGCCGAGCAGTATTTCGGCCGTCATCAGCTCGTTGAGAACGCCCTTGCTCCCTTCAAGGTGACCGACACCGCCGGTCAGTTCGACGTTATCGCTCTGTGCGATGGCGGCGGCATCTCCGGTCAGTCCGGCGCTCTGCGTCTGGGCATCGCTCGCGCTCTTCTGAACGCTGGCGACTACCGTGCTGACCTCAAGAAGGCCGGTTTCCTTACGCGCGATGCTCGCGTGGTCGAGCGCAAGAAGTACGGCCTCAAGAAGGCCCGCCGCGCTCCCCAGTTCTCCAAGCGCTAAGGTTTTATCTCCTTTCGAGATACAATGTACAAGCGGGGCCTGCCGATTCCTCGGCGGGTCCCGCTTTTCTTTTTCGACTAGGGTGGGCGGTTGTATATCGCCTGCTAGGGAAGGAGCGATCCTATGCCCCAGAACATCTTCGGTACCGACGGCGTCCGTGGCGTCGCCAATGCCGACCTCTCGTGCGACCTCGCGTTTCGCCTGGGCCGCGCGGCGACCAAGTTCCTTGGCCCGGACATCTGCATCGGCCGCGACACGCGTCTTTCGGGTACCATGCTCGAGAGTGCTCTGACCGCTGGCATTATGGCAGAGGGCGGCCGTCCGCATTGCTGCGGCGTTATCCCTACGCCGGCCGTGGCGCTGCTCACCGTCCAAAACGAGCTCGACGGCGGCATCGTCATCTCCGCTTCGCATAATCCGCCGGAGTTCAACGGCATCAAGTTCTTTAGCCGCAAGGGCATGAAGCTTCCCGATGCTGTCGAGGAAGAGATCAGCGCCTGGGTCATGTCCGAGGAGGCCATGGCTGCCGACACGCTGCCGACCGGCGCCGGTGTGGGTCACATCATCAAGATGAAAGACGCCCGCAAGGCCTATGTCGATCATGCCATCAGCACGCTCGACGGCCTTAAGCTCGATGGCCTGGTTGTTGCCGTCGACTGCGGTCACGGTGCTTCCTGCCAGACTACGCCCGCCGCGCTGCAGCGCCTGGGTGCCACGGTCCATGCCATCAACACCGATTACTGCGGCACCGACATCAATGTCGAGTGCGGCTCTACGCACCTCGAGCCTCTGCGCGAGCTCGTGCTGCGCACCCATGCTGACATCGGTCTGGCCCACGACGGCGACGCCGACCGCGTACTGTTCGTGGACAGTGAGGGCAACGAGATCGACGGCGACTACATCCTGGCTATCTGCGGCTCCGATCTGGCCGCTCGCGGCAAGCTCGCCAACTCCGAGATCGTCTCGACCGTCATGTGCAACCTGGGCTTCTCCATCGCTATGAAGGAGCAGGGCTTCGAGATGGTTCAGACCGCCGTGGGCGACCGCTACGTTCTGGAGCGTATGCTCGCGGATGGCGCCGTCATCGGCGGCGAGCAGTCCGGCCACATCATCTTCCCGGAGCACAACACCACCGGCGACGGTCTGGTGACGGCACTGCAGCTATTGGCCGTGCTCAAGCGCACCGGTCGTACCCTCACCGATCTTGCCGGCATCATGAAGAAGTACCCGCAGGTACTCGTCAACGTGCATTCCGACAACAAGGCTGGTCTGGACGATTGCCAGCCTATCTGGGATGCCGTCGCTGCCGCCGAGAAGGAGCTCAATGGTCGCGGCCGCATTCTGGTGCGTCCGAGCGGTACCGAGCCGCTGGTCCGCGTTATGGCCGAGGCCGAGACGCACGAGCTGACCCAGCGCGTTGTCGACGACATCGTCGAGGTTGTCAAGCGCGAACTTCCCTAATGGTCAAAAACGAGTGCCAAGTGGTAAACTGTTAAGGCTATTTTGGTCGATTGGTATGTCCGAGGGGGAGCATGTTCACTAAAGTCCTAAGGTCTTTTGGTATGCGTGGTCGAGTCCTTACGCTGGATGCTCCCATCTCGGGCGACGTCATTTCGTTGTCCGAGGTCAATGACCAGACATTTGCCACCGGCCTGTTGGGCCAGGGCGTGGCGATTCAGCCTACGGGTACGCGCGTGATTGCGCCAGCAGACGCCAAGGTCGAGGCTATTTTTCCCACGGGACACGCCGTTGCGCTTAACACGGTCGATGGCTTGGACGTGCTCATCCACGTTGGCTTGGACACTGTTCAGCTCGAGGGCAAGCACTTTACCGTACATGCGCAAGTGGGTGACATCGTCCACAAGGGCGATGTACTCATTGAGTTCGATCGTGAGGCAATTGCTGCCGAGGGCTATGATGTGACGGTTCCCATCTTGGTGTGCAACTCCGTTGAGTTCTCGAGTATCAAGGGCTCCGTTGGTGCGCATGTCGAAGAGATGGACCAGCTCATCGTTGCTCGCGAGCGCTAGCAAGTGCACGTGGCCATTAGCCTACAATTCAAACACGTTTACGGAGGGCGCCCTTGAAAGAGGACGCCCTCCGTGGCAAGATGGGATTTGTCCGAAGCTAAAAGGCTTCGGGTCACCGTGGACGGGCAGGGGCCTCGACGCGGCTAGACACGAGACACATACATTACGCGACCTCGCCCTGGTGGCCGCACACGTTGGTTGCGGCCGACGCGGGCCGCGGGCAAGTGCTTGTAAGGGGAGCCTTGCCTCTCTTGTACGAGAAAGGACGCGTAATGAAGATCATTAAAGCTAAAGACTACGAGGATATGAGCCGCAAGGCCGCCAATATCATCTCGGCGCAGGTTATCCTCAAGCCCGATTGCGTGCTGGGTCTTGCCACCGGCTCCACCCCGATCGGTGCCTACAAGCAGCTCGCTGCTTGGTACGAGAAGGGCGACGTCGACTTTGCCGAGGTCAGCACCTACAACCTGGACGAGTATCGCGGCCTTTCGCACGACGATCCCCAGAGCTATCACTACTTCATGCGTGAGAACTTCTTCGATCACATCAACATCGACCTGAACAACACGCATGTGCCCGACGGTTCCAACCCCGACGCCGCCGCTGCCTGCTCTGAGTACGACAAGATCGTCGCCGCCGCCGGTTACCCGGATCTGCAGCTGCTCGGCATTGGCAACAACGGCCACATCGGTTTCAACGAGCCCGATGACCACTTTTCCAAGGGCACGCACTGCGTCGACCTCACCGAGAGCACCATTCAGGCCAACAGCCGCCTGTTCGACAGCATCGACGATGTTCCCCGTCAGGCCTACACCATGGGTACCCAGACCATCATGTATGCCCGCATGATCCTAGTCGTCGCCAACGGCGAGGCCAAGGCTCAGGCCGTGCATGACATGTGCTATGGTCCGGTTACGCCCGCGTGCCCGGCTTCGATCCTGCAGCTGCACACCAACTGCGTTGTCGTTGCCGACGAGGCCGCCCTTTCGCTCTGCGAGTAGCGCGAATCCTGCATCTCGACATAGCCTTGCCTAAGGCCTCCGCTTTGCGGGGGCCTTTTTGTTATCCCTCTCCGCCCGCTTGACCAAAATCTTGCCGCAAGCTTGACGAATGCCGGATGCCCAACAGTTTGATTCATTCCATACCAGATTCTATGCAAAAATGCCACCAAAAGGTCGTAGACGGTAGCGGGTGCTAGGCGAGTTGAATGACATAGCTGAACCTTGTTCATTTGCGTTACACTGCCGCTTAGATGGGACAAGCTGACAAGCTCATTTACCTGCTTAAAGACCGATTAGTCGGGGGATTAATAACAATCGGCCCTCGCTGTACAAAAACTTGCCGCTTGCGTACCAAAAGACAACCTAAAACGCAAGGTCGCTCTATTCATAGCGCGGCTTGTATGGTCTTGCGGTTACAGTGTCCATACGGTCGAGTTGAGGAGCGGGCATGGTAAACGATTTGAGCGGTATAGACGACCTCGAGCTGATGCCGCTGGGCGGAGGCTATATGGTGCGACGCGAACGCTTGATGAATGAGCTTATCGCCAAGGGCCGAAAAGCCGGCATCGTGGTTCTTTATGCGCCCGACGGGTTTGGGAAGACCTCGGTGCTGCTGCAGTACACCCATGAGGTTAAATGCGACCCGACGCGAGGCCCCGTGCGGATTATCGAGGCCGATCGCGCCATTGGGCGCGAGGTGTTTATGCAGCTCGAGGTGGTTACCGAAGAACTCAAAGACAAACCGCACTCCCTTATCGCGATTGATAATGTGCCAAACCTCGATCAGCACGATACCGAAGACCTCATCGACAGGATTCGCGGCCTGCGCGCTATGGGGATAGGGGTCTTTATCTCCTGCCGTCCTTCAAATCGTCAGCTGATTCATGGGCTGGGCGATTCGGTTAAGATCAATGCGCAGATGCTCAAGGTGCATGCCTATGAGTATTCGGCGTGGGCATCGGCGTTTTCGATCAGCACATCGCTCGACTTTTATCAGCTTACGCAGGGCGTGCCCGAGCTCGTCTCGGCATTGCAGACGGGTCTGTATGGCCAAGGCGACGTAGCCGGTCTGCTCGAAAACGAGATTGTCAACGTATATGGCGCGGCACTTGTCGATCTGGCTTCGCTCGACAATAATGCGCTGTTTTGCGTGGCATGTCTCATGGTTTTGATGGGCGAGGGCAATATCGCAGAACTCGAGGCTTGTGGGGTGAGGTTGTCGATGGTCGACCAGTCCTACTTTGTACGCGACTACCCGATCTTTGGCTTGGATCCCGCCGAGCGGAGTTTTACGTGTCTGGGCACGGAGGATAACGGACGCTTGCGCTTGCGCAAGTTGGTGGCCGAGGTTCGCCCCGAGCTTGTTCCGAGGGCGGCCCGGATTTTGCTTAAGGCGGGTAGATGCGATGCGGCGATGGGCCTGGCGGACGCCTTTTTGGACCGTGAAGCGGTCCTTGAACTTGCTGGGCAGTATGGGGTCGATCTGGCTCTGACGGGGCACGGGGCCGATATCTGCCGGGCAGCGCTGGGCACGATCGATGCCGACGATCCGGCTCCAGAGCCAACGCCTGCTGAGGCGCTCGGCGTATATCTGGCGGCGGTCAGCGTGTCCAATACAAAGCTCGCTCGCTATATGGCATCGGTCATCGAGCGCGGGGGCGAACGGGCGGCCTGCGAAATAGACCCTGTTTCATGGAGGGTGGCCCAGACACTGACGGCTGTTTGCTATGGGGACAACGGGCTTGGGCTTCCTACGAACCTGGCCGTGCCAGAAATAGAGACGTCCCACACCGCACTCGACATGCTGTCCGCGCATATCGAGGTCAAGCGATGCCTGACCGAACGGGGAGATGACGGCGGCGTTCTACAGCAGCTCAAAACGAGCAAGGCCTACGACTGTGAGCTCGACATCGCGGGGATTGTTATACGGGCCGATAGCATGCTGGTGGAGCTCTTTGACGGGTCGTTTACGGGAACCGACGAGCGCGACGACGAGATGACGGTGGTGCGGGAGGCGCTCGACGTGCGTGGGCTTAAGGCGATGGCTATCTGGGTGCGCATGGTGTTGGCGGCACGGCGGCTCCTTTCCGGCCTGCCGGTAACCGACGACGCGGCGTTCAACGAGCTCGATCGTTTTGCCGTGCGCATGCGCGACAACCAGATTCAGCTGTTTGGCCTGTTGCTAGAAGGCTGGCAGTCGCTGGCAGAGGGACGGCCGGTTAATGCAAAGTTCCGTGCGGTCCAAGTGCTCAAACTTGCCGAGGAGTCGATTGCGTACATGCGCGATAACGCATTGCTGCTGGAGCGCGCGGCGTATCTGCGTAACACCTCGATGGTTTCGGTACGCGAGGAAGCGGAGTTGCTCGATATAAGCCAGACGCAGGTTGGTGGTGCAGAAGCCTGGATGGTGGCGCTGCATTTGGCTTGCGCGGGGCGAGATAGCGATCTTGCGGCCTGGATGTCCATGAATCGCGCGGGGATTCTGGAACCATCGTATCGGCTCTTTGCGCGCCTTGCCATGCATTGTCTGGGCGAGCCGGCGACCAGGATTCGCAAGAAGCTTCCCGTGCGCGAGCTGTCGCGGTACTCGCTGCGCGACGATTTGGAAGGGGAGGGCGAGCGCCTGTTCCAGGCTGGCGAGGTTGAAGCCGTTGATACCATCGACCATATCGAGATTCGCATGTTTGGTGCGTTCCGCGCCGAGCGCGACGGGTTTCCCATCACGGACAAAATGTGGCGCCGCAAGAAGGCGGCGACGCTTGCCGAGCGGCTTGCACTGGGCATGGATGCGCTCGTCGACCGCGAGACGCTGGCAATGGAGTTGTGGCCCCATGCCGAGTTCAATAGCGCCCGCAACAACCTGTACTCGACGATATCGCGCTTGCGGTCGGCTTTGGGACCGACGCCGGATGGCAAGTCGTGTGTGCTCATCCAAAATGAATGCATCGGACTCAACGGCGACTACGTCAAGACCGATGTACGGCTGTTTGACCAGATAAGCCGCGAGGTTTTGGGAAATCGCACGGGTGCGCGCGGGCCCCATTTAGTTGAGCTGTGCCTTAAGATTGAGCAGCTTTATGCCGGACCGCTGTATGTTCCCAATGGCTGTAATCCAACCTACTTTTTGCGCATGCGGCGCATTATGCAGTCAAAGTACATCGATTGCATGATTAAGGGGGCAAATGCCGCTCTAGAAGAAAACGACCTGCAGTCGGCGATTTGGCTGGCGGAGTCGGGGCTTCGGCAGGAAACGGCGCGTGAGGATATGGTGCGCTGCGCCATGCGCGTCTACAGTGCGGCGGGGCGGCGGCGCGATATCGTCGAGCTGTACAGCGGGCATATGCACCATCTGAGGGAGCAGGTCAATGGCGTGCCCGAGCCCGAGACGCGGCGTCTATACGAGCGCTTGGTGGAGGGACGGCTCAATCGCGTGCTGGTCGAGCGATAAAAAACGGGCGCCCGAAGTACTTGGGCACCCGTAAGCTTGCTATGTGTTGGCTCGCCGGATCATTGGCTCTTAGACGAGCTTGATCTTCTCGATGTCCTTGCGCGAGGACTCGCGATACAGCGAGAACTTGCGGCCGATGACCTGGACGACCTCGGCGTGGCAGCGCTCAGCGAGCTCTTCGGCGGCCTCGCGGGCGGAAAGACTGGAGCCATCGAGCACGGAGCACTTAACGAGCTCGTGCTTCTCCAGGTAGGCGACCGTCTGCTCGACGGTGCCCTCGTTGACATCGGACTTACCGATGATGATGGCGGGGTTGAGGTGATGGGCCATGCTGCGAAGCTGCTTGACCTGGGCTCCTGTCAGTGCCATGGGTTCTCGCTTTCTATGTATGGGGCGCCCCGCGACGGGGCCTTAATCTACGTGAGCTGTCCCACGATAGCGCAGGAACGGCGCGGTGTGGGGCGCGTTTGCCCAGTTCGCAAAGAATGCGGATGCCGAGGTGATGGGCAGCTCGGGCTGTGAACGGGCTACGAGCGGGATTCAGAGACCGGTTCCCATGCAATAAACGCCCAGCGAACCTTACGGATATGGTCGAGCATATAGCACCCCTGCGGCACGCCCTTGGAGCCCGGCTCACCGGCGTGGGGATTCTCGATCATGTGTTGGGCGATGTAGTCGCGCAGACGGTCGACCTTATCCTCGTTGCCATGCTCAAGCATGCGGGAAAAGTCCGCCACGCCTGCCTCAAGGCTATCGAAGGTATCGCGACGAGGCGATTCAAAGTACGTAACCTGCGGCAGGGCACCCATCTGAACGAGGATATTAAAGGCATACACAAAGCCATTACTGCAGGTAACCGAGGCACCGATGGCGTTCATCAGGTGCAGGTCATAGCGTGGGCTGGAGTTGGCGACCATCGTAACAGCACAACGCCGACGAGCCGTTCGATCAAGCTTGGCAAGCGCGCCTTTTAGGTTGGTCGTGGTGACAGAACGACTGGCAAAGGCAACATCTACCGCTTTCGTGACCGGTCCAACCAAATCCCAGTCATCATCCCAAGCAAGCTCAAGCGGTGTAATGCGATCCTCGAGTCCATAGTACTCAATGCCAGCATCAAGCGTGCCCAACATAGCAGGGGAAAAGTCAGCAGCAATCACAGGATGCCCAGCCTGAGCAAGCGGAATGGCAATCGACCCAGCCCCACACCCCATATCAAGCACCGATTCACCAGGCTTTAACGCCAACAGCTTCATAAAGTCCCGGGCATACGGAGCAGTCTCAAGCGGCCGAAAATGCCGAGCCCGCTTATCCCATTCAAAAGAATCATCAGCCCGATGCCGAGCGGCCTGCAGACGCATCCATTCGCCATTCCAATCCGCAGCAAGCAGCTCAGAACGAATCTCCCCATCAACCACGGGCCAACCTCCTCACACAACAAAAAAAGCGGCCCCTCCCAAAAGAAGAGCCGCAACAAGCATATATCAGAAAAAGAACCGTTCCAACGCCAAAACGCCGCACCAGCCAAGTGGTGCAGGAGCGAAGCAACTGCAACCGGGATAGAACCCAACTGAGGTCCCGTTGTGCGGGAGCCCCGGGGAGGACAAATATATAAGGTCGATCGCGAGTTCCGCACGAGCCGGAGAGCACTTAATGTGCTCTCCGTGCGAGTCAGGACTGTCCGAGCAGGCGACCTTATATATTTGCCCTCCCCGGGGCTCCTCGCCAGCACCCCTCAGCTAGTTCTTGAGCGAGTTCAGCGGTGCCGGGAAGCGTCCACCGCGATGGGCAAGCACGGTGCCGGCGTTGGGGTTCACCGGCATGATGGGTGCACGGCCGAACAGGCCGCCGTACTCGACGCAGTCGCCCACGCCCTTGCCGATGGCAGGGATCACGCGGACGGCCGTGGTCTTGTTGTTGATGACGCCGATGGCCATCTCGTCGGCGATGATGCCGGCGATGGTCTCGACCGGGGTGTCGCCGGGGATGGCGATCATGTCCAAGCCAACGGAGCACACGCAGGTCATGGCCTCGAGCTTCTCGAGCGAAAGCGCGCCGGCCTCGACGGCGGCGATCATGCCGGCGTCCTCGGACACGGGGATAAAGGCGCCCGAGAGTCCGCCCACGCTGGAGCTGGCCATGACGCCGCCCTTCTTGACGGCATCGTTGAGCATGGCGAGCGCGCAGGTCGTGCCGGGGCCACCGCAGGTGCCCACGCCGATAATCTCGAGGATGCGCGCAACGGAGTCGCCGATGGCAGGCGTAGGTGCCAGCGACAGGTCGACAATGCCCTTCTCGACACCCAGACGATGGGCGGCCTCGCGGCTCATGAGCTCGCCGGCACGGGTGATTTTAAAGGCAGTCTGCTTAATCTTCTCGGCGACTTCCATCATCGATGCGGAATCGGGCAGTTTCTCCAGGGCTGCGGCCATCACGCCGGGGCCCGAGACGCCTACGTTGATGACGGCGTCGGCCTCGCCGCCGCCGTGGACGGCGCCCGCCATAAACGGGGAGTCCTCGACCATGTTGGCAAAGCAGACAAACTTGGAGGCGCCGACGGAATCCTCATCGGCCGTAAGCTTGGCGGCATCGATGATGGTCTGCGCTGCCATGAGCACGGCGTCCATGTTGATGCCGGCGCGCAGGCTGGCGACGTTGACGCTGGAGCAGACGCGGCTGGTGGTAGCGAGCGCCTGGGGGATGGACTGGATGACGCGGCGGTCGGCGTCGCCGATGCCCTTTTGGACGAGCGCGGAGAAGCCGCCCAGGTAGTCGATGCCGAGCGTCTCTGCCGCGCGGTCGAGGGCGTGCGCGATGGGGGTGAGGTCCTCATCCTTGCAGCATGCGGCAATCTGCGCCACCGGGGTGACGGAAACGCGCTTGTTGACGATGGGGATACCGTACTCGCGCTCGAGGTTCTCGGCGGTCTCGACCAGGTGCTCGGCCGTGTGCGTCACGTGGTCGTAGATCTTCGTGCACATGCGGTCGAGGTTCTCGTCACCGCAACCCATGAGCGAAACACCCATGGTGATGGTCCTGATGTCGAGGTTCTGCTCCTCAACCATGCCGCGGGTTTCCGCGATTTCTGCGGGCGTGATCGCCATCCTTGCGCTCCTATCTGCCAAAACGAGCATAGTCCCCTCTATTCTAACGTGCCGCACGTGCCAAGTGGCGCATGCGGCACGTTTTGGTGCGGGGTTGTTTCCGTTGTGTTACCGTCCAAAGACCTCTTCGGCGATACGGGCGCTTTCGGCGGCATCCTTGGCGTAGTAGTCTGCGCCGATCTGCTTGGCGTATTCGGGGGTGAGCACGGCGCCGCCCACGATAATCTTGACGCCCGGGACCTCGGCATGAAGCAGCTTGATGGTCTCCTCCATGGCGACGACCGTGGTGGTCATAAGCGCCGAGAGGCCGACGAGCTTAATGTCGCGCTCCTTGACGGTTTTGAGCACCTCCTGCGGATCGACGTCGCGGCCAAGGTCAAAGACGGTATAGCCGTAGTTATCGAGCAGCATCTTGACGATGTTCTTACCGATGTCGTGGATGTCGCCCTTGACGGTGGCCACGCAGATCTTACCCTTGTCGGCAATCTCGCCGGCGGGCATCAGGCGTTTGATGGTATCGAAGCCCACGCGCGCGGCCTCGGCCGAGGCCATGAGCTGCGGCAAGAAGAACTTGCCCTGGTCAAAGAGGACTCCGACCTCATCGAGGGCGGGGATAAAGTGGTCGTTGATGAGGTCCATGGCGTCGTGGTCGGCCAGCAGGCGTTCGGTCTCGGCCGCGATTTCGCCCTTGCGTCCCGAGACGACCATGTGGCGGATGGGGTCGTCATCGGCGCTTGCGGTGGTGCTTGCGGTAGGCGCGGCATCGATCGATGCTGACTGGGCGGCCGCCGGGTTGGCGGCAATCTTATACGGATCGGTCCAGCCGGCGTAGCGCTCGATGTATCCGGTCGAGCCCTCGTCCTCGACGCTCAGCACGCGATAGCTGTAGACGGTATCCATAAAGCGCTTGGAACCTGGGTTCATGATGGGGGCGTCCAGGCCCGCGCCAAAAGCGGCAGCCAAAAAGACCGAGCCCAGCAGCGGGCGGGCTGGCAGGCCAAAGCTGATGTTCGATACGCCGAGTGCGCATTTGACGCCCAGGCGCTCCTTGCACAGGGACATGGCGCGTAGGATCTGCTCGGCCTGGCGTTGATTGGTCGAGGCGGTCATGACCAGGCAGTCGATGAGGATACGGTCCGGGCCGATGCCGTAGCGGGCGGCCTCGGCCACGATGCGTTCGGCGATGGCAAAGCGGGCCTCGGCGGTATCGGGGATGCCGCCTTCGTCGAGCGTAAGGCCGACGACGTTGGTTCCATAGTGGGCGACCAGCGGAAAGATCTCATCCATGATCTGCTGCTTGCCATTGACCGAGTTGATGATGGGCTTGCCGGCGTAGCGGCGTACGGCGGCCTCGACGGCGGCGGGGTCGGTGGAGTCGATCTGCAGCGGCAGCAGCGTGGAGCCTTGGAGCTGCTCGGTCGCTTGCTGGATGACCTTGACCTCGTCGATCTCGGGCAGGCCCACGTTGACGTCCAGGATGTCGGCGCCCTGTTCTTGCTGGCTGATGCCCTGGCTCACGACGTAGTCCAGGTCGCCGTCGCGCAGGGCCTGCTGCAGGCGCTTTTTGCCGGTGGGATTGATGCGCTCGCCGATGACGGCAATCTTGTGGCCGTCGCAGGGAAGGTCCACCACAGTCTGGGCACTTGTGACCGACATGCTGGGCTTGCGGTGGCGCGGACTGGGCGTGTGGTTATCGATAAGCGTGCGCAAGGCGGCCATGTGCGCCGGCGTGGTGCCGCAGCAGCCGCCCACGACGCTCACGCCGTCCTCAATCATGCCGGCGACGGCTTTGGCGTATTCGGGGGCCTGGATGTCAAAGACGGTATTACCGTCGTCGTCCACGTGGGGCAGTCCCGCATTGGCCTGCACCATAACGGGTTTGTCCGTAACGGTGAGCATACGTGCGGCGAGCCCTCGGAGCTCGGCCGGTCCCTGGCTGCAGTTGATGCCCAAAACGTCGGCGCCGATGGCGTCGAGCGTGATGGCGGCCACCTCGGGACTCGTGCCCAGGAACGTGCGACCGTCTTCCTCAAAGGTCATGGTGGCAAAGACGGACAGGTCGGAGTTCTCGCGGCAGGCGAGGACGGCCGCCTTGATCTCGGCAAGGTCGGTCATGGTCTCGATAATAAAGAGGTCCACACCCGCGGCGACGCCGGCGCGCACTTCCTCGGCAAAGAGGTCGTAGGCCTCGTCGAAGCTCAGGGTACCCAGGGGGCGCAGCAGCGCGCCGATGGGGCCGATATCGCCGGCGACGTAGTGGGCACCGGCTGCGCGGGCGCAGGCGACAGCGGCGGCAAAGACATCTGCCACGGTGGCGGTACCGTCGAGCTTGTGGGCGTTGGCACCAAAGGTGTTGGCGGTGATCACGTCGCAGCCGGCCTCGACGTACTGTCGCTGAATGTCGGTAATGACCTGGGGCTCCTCAAAGTTGAGCAGCTCGGGCAGGGCGCCCGCCTTCATGCCAGCGGCCTGCAACATGGTGCCCATGCCGCCGTCAAACAGCAGGTGCCCGGTGCCCTTGATGGCGGCGCGCAGACGATCGTCCTTAATGCGAAGGTCGTCGATCGTGCGCGTCTTGTATGCAGCCCCGTTGCGGCGCGCAGCATCAACAGGCGCCGCCAGCGCGGCACCGTCCAGATCATGAGTGATAAGCGGAGTAAACATCGATGGCTCCTAATGGCTGGAATAGCAGGTGGTGTGGGCGGCGCGGAAGCGGCAGTGCTCACGCATGCGGCAGATATTGCAGGTGGGGCGGCTCTGGGCGTCGTGGACTTCGCCGTCAAACAGACCAATCACCGCGGTCACGCTCTTGGTGGGCATGAGCAGGCTGGTCGGCGTGATGGTAAGCCCGATGAGCCGCGTGGCGTTGAGCGCATTCACGATTGAGCGCTGGGCCGTAAGCGGGCAGTCGCCATGGCCGGGACTGAAGCGCCAGTTACCGGCGAGTCCGTGTGCGGCGGCCGCAGCCTTGACCTGCTGGTCCATCTGCTCGACGGCGGCTTCTACATAGGCAGAGCATGCGGCGTCGAGCACGGCTCCCTCCAGGGGCTGCTGGGCTCCCGTGGTGCGCAGACGACGCTCGGCGTCCATGCCGAGTGTGCATGCCATGAGCGCGGCAAAGCGGGCGTCTTTGAGATGTCGATAGATGTCGCGACCGCGCAGCTCAACGTTGGTGCCGACCAAGCGAATGCAAGGCTCTCCCTGCTCGTCCACGCCCATGGCATCGATGGCAAATGCGCGGCGCACGCCACGGGGCTCAATGTCCAGTTCCAGACGCTCAACGACAAGCTCAATACGCTGCGACAGCTCGGGCTCAATCTGCTGACCGCCGTAGCCCAGATAGCGCAGCATCTCGGCACGATCGACGCGGGGATGGTGGGCATCATCGATACGATAAAGCGCCGGCGACGCAAGGTCGGCCGGCACTTCGACAGCGGTTGTATCGATGTGCGGTTTTTCCATTACCCCAAGCGCTCCATAATGGTCGCGGCGATTGCAGGACGGTTCATAGTGTACAGGTGCAGACCGGCGGCACCGTGCTCCTTAAGGTCGCAAAGCTGACGGGCGGCATAATCTACACCGGCTGCCTGCAGGCTCTCGGGGTCGTTCTCGTACTTGGCGAGAATCTTGATGACGGGGGAGGGCAGTGACGCGCCGCACATAAAGACCATGCGGCTGATCTGCGACTTGCCCATAAACGGCATGATACCTGCGGTAATGGGCACGGTGATGCCGGCCTTGTCGGCAAGCTCGCGAAAACGATAGAAGCACTCGTTATCAAAGAAGAGCTGCGTCACAAAGAAGCTCGCGCCGGCGTCCTGTTTTTGCTTGAGGTGTTCGACCGAGAGGTTGAGATCCTCGCAGGCAATGTGGCCCTCGGGGTAGGCTGCGGCACCCACGCAAAAGCCGGCGTCGACGAGCTCGGGGATGAGGTCGCGGGCGTAGGCGTAGTCGGAGGCGGGCTTGTCGTCCTCGGTCGCGCCGGCAGGGAGATCGCCACGCAGGGCCAGGATGTTTTCCACGCCGGCGGTGCGGTACTCATCGATCTTGGCGGCGATATCGGCGTGGGTACGGCCCACACAGGTGAGGTGCGCCACCGAGGGCGTATCGAATTCGCTCGTAATCATATGCGCGATGGGGGCGGTGGTGGCGCCGTTGCCCGAGCCGCCAGCCGAGCAGGTGACCGAGACAAAGCTCGGCGAAAGCTTGCACAGATTGCCTGCCACTTCGCGAGCCGTGTCGAGGGTAAGCTCGCCCTTGGGCGGGAACATCTCAAACGAAACGGGTGCAGTGCCCTGGGATGCTGCCTGCTTAAAAACCTCGTCGACGCGCATATCGTGCTCCTTTAGATATTTAGTGCGATGTATTGTAAGGATTCTACAGCACCACTGTGTCACGGTGGAGTTTTACTCGCTATTTAGGGATACCAATCAAAGATGCCTTGCTATCGGCATTCCCTATAACAACGCAGCTCATTGGGTGCGGGGTTATAAAGACTGGTATCTGATGCGAAATACCAGTTAATAGAGCCCCATCCCAAATTGACTACCCTTAAACCATGGGGAGAGGTCTGCAATTTATACAGTTGATTGGCTGTTGAGGGCGGCAACGCCGCCGCGATGCGGTAACCTCATTGATTGGTTTCGTGACAGCAACATAACGGTAATGTTGCGGAAACACGACGAGCCTAATCTATGACTCGTTCGTTAGTAATCAACACCGCTTCTCACGCGGTGCCGATACGAAGGGAGTTCCGTATGGCCGAACTTACTGACCGCTTCGGGACCATGGTGTTCTCTGAGGAAGTCATGAAGGACTACCTCCCCAAGGACATTTGGAAGCGCCTTGCTGCAACCCTCGAGGACGGTGAGCCGCTCGACCTGGATGTGGCCAACGCCGTTGCCCATGCCATGAAGGTCTGGGCCATCTCCAAGGGCGCGACACACTACGCGCACTGGTTCCAGCCGCTTTCGGGCATTACTTCCGAGAAGCACGACAGCTTCCTCGAGCCCAACCACGACGGCACCGCCATTACCAAGTTTACGGGCAAGAACCTCATCCAGGGCGAGCCCGATGCTTCCAGCTTCCCCAACGGCGGCCTGCGCGCCACCTTCGAGGCCCGTGGCTACACCGCTTGGGATCCCACCAGCCCCGCCTTTATCAAGGACGATGTCCTGTGCATCCCCACGGCTTTCTGCTCCTACACGGGCGAGGCCCTGGACAAGAAGACCCCGCTGCTGCGTTCCATGACTGCGCTCTCGCGTGAGTCCAAGCGCGTTTTGGCGCTGTTTGGCAAGACCCCCAAGAAGGTCGTTCCTTCCGTGGGCGATGAGCAGGAGTACTTCCTGATCAAGAAGGACGCCTACCGCAAGCGCAAGGACCTGGTCATCACCGGCCGCACCCTCTTTGGCGCCGCTCCCTGCAAGGGCCAGGAGCTCGAGGAGCACTACTTTGGCGCTATCCGCCCCACCGTTTCGGCCTATATGAAGGATCTGGACGACGAGCTGTGGGCGCTCGGTATTCCCGCCAAGACCAAGCACAACGAGGTCGCTCCCTGCCAGCATGAGCTCGCTCCCGTCTATGGCGAGGTCAACGAGGCCATCGACCAGAACCTGGTCATGATGGAGAAGATGAAGCTCATCGCCTCCCGCCACGATCTGGTCTGCCTGCTGCACGAGAAGCCGTTCGAGGGTATCAACGGTTCGGGCAAGCACAACAACTGGTCGCTTGGCACCGAGTCCGAGAATCTGCTCGATCCGGGCGACACCCCGCTCGACAACCTGCAGTTCATCGTCTTCCTCACTGCGGTGATCGAGGCCGTCGATAACTATCAAGAGCTCCTGCGTGCTTCCGTCGCCTCGGCCGGCAACGACCATCGTCTGGGCGCCAACGAGGCTCCTCCGGCGATTATGTCCATCTTCCTGGGCGACCAGCTCACCGAGGTCGTCGAGAAGATCATCGATGGCAAGGCTTCCGTCCATGCCACGCGCGGCGTGCTTGACCTGGGCGCCGATACCCTGCCCAAGCTGATGCAGGACAACACCGACCGCAACCGCACCTCCCCGTTTGCCTTCACCGGCAACAAGTTCGAGTTCCGTGCCTGCGGCTCCGAGCAGAACGTCTCCGACTCCAACCTGGTGCTCGATGCCGCCGTGGCCAAGTCGCTCAAGTCCTTCGCCGACGCACTCGAGGGTACGCCCGAGGATAAGTTCCAGGACGCCGCGCTCGAGTACTGCAAGAAGGTGCTGACCGATCACCAGCGCATCCTGTTCTCCGGCGACGGTTACTCCGACGAGTGGCCCATCGAGGCCGAGAAGCGCGGCCTTGCCAACAACAAGACCACGGCCGACGCTCTTCCCGCCTTTGTTTCCGATAAGGCCATTGCGCTCTTTGAGGAGACGGGCGTCCTGACCAAGGCCGAGGCCCAGTGCCGCTATGACTGCAAGCTCGAGAAGTACAACAAGCTCATGAACATCGAGGCTACCACGATGGTTCGCGAGGCGCGTCGTACCTATCGCCCGGTCATTACCGCCTATGCCACCAAGGTCGCTAAGGGCCTTGAGACTATTCGTGCCGCCGGTGCTGAGGCCGCCATGCAGTGCGAGCAGAACACGCTCAACAAGCTCTGCAACGGTATCACCGCCATCAACGACTCCATCAAGGCGCTCGACGCCGTACATCAGAAGGCCGAGGCTCTCGATGGCCAGGAGCAGGCCAACGTGTACGCGCACGAGGTCGTTCCCGCTATGGATACGCTGCGTGCCGCCGTGGACGCCATGGAGGAGATCGTGGCCGCCGACTACTGGCCGGTTCCGACCTACGACGACATCCTGTTCTACGTGTAGAGCGTAGCTGACATATCGTCACGGTATTGAGCCGGGGTCCGCATCGCGCGTGCCCCGGCTATTTGTTTGCGAAGGACGCTTTGGATCCCGCTTTGCAACTGATTCGCCCACGCAATAAGGGGTCGTGGGCAAAAAACGTCAAATATGAGTACTGTCACTAAACTAGTTCCATATCAAAATGGCAGTTTTTGCCGAGTTGGACCACATATGTCCAGGTATATAGCTGAGGTCGGGCCCAATCTGAGCACTAGGTCGTTGATTTGACATCTGATTCACCATCTAAAAGGCCAAATTCGCTGTTACTAAATCGGTAACAGTACTCACATTTGCCATTTTTTGCCCACAGGCCTTGCGATGGTGCCGGGATCCGCACCCTGTCGGGTTCGAATCCCGGCGTATGGGTAGCAAAAAGCCCGCTACCGAATTGGTAACGGGCTTCTCAGATTCTGTGGTGCCCCCAGCGGGATTCGAACCCGCGATATCCACCTTGAAAGGGTGGCGTCCTTGGCCGCTAGACGATGGGGACAGCGGGAAAGAGTATAGCAGACTTTTTTGCCGGCGCGTATATCGTTGGCAAACTGGAAAACCACCACATAGGAGCTGGCTCTCTATCCCGATTCTCAAACATCTCATTCTGTAACAGTAAGACGACTTTTAACGGTCTAGATGTTACAGATTGAGACAAACCGCTGGGACGGGTCAAAACCACCACAAAGGTGCCTATCCCCTTTGTGGTTGTGAGGTGCTAGGGGAGGAGCTTCATCGCGGCGTCGTGGGCGGCGTGCTCGTAGGTGTCGTCGAGGGGTTTGAGCGGCAGCAGGGCGGCGGCCTGTGCGTCGCCACGGCGCTCGAGGGCGTGGGCGATGAGCCAGTCGGCGAACTCGGGGTTCTTGGGCAGTGCCGGTCCGTGTAGGTACGTGCCGATGACGCCCTTGTAGATGAGGCCCTCAAAGCCATCGTCGCCGTTGTTG
Source organism: uncultured bacterium (assembly GCA_905214465.1). GTDB lineage: Bacteria > Actinomycetota > Coriobacteriia > Coriobacteriales > Coriobacteriaceae > Collinsella. The sequence goes on along the minus strand of CAJMMD010000001.1, from coordinate 69,696 downwards.
CCGGTGCCCGTGACAACGGACGTTCCGAGCGGCGTGGCCTCTGCATCGAGCAGGGTGCGGCCGCCGTGGTTCTCAAATCCCACAAAGGGCTCGGGTGCCAGGTCGGTCTTGACGGCGACGTTGCCGATCAGGCGGTCGGAGCCGCGCACAGTCTCGGCGGCAATGACGCCCAGGCCCTCGATGCGATTCTCGCCCATATAGTACGAACGGCCGAGCAGCTGATAGCTGCCGCAGATAGCAAGCAGCGATCCGCCATCCTCAACATAGGCCGCGACCTTGTCTTTTTGAGCGAACAGCTCGTGTGCCACGGCCAGCTGGTCGCGGTCGGAGCCACCGCCCATCATGACGATGTCGGCGTCGGTGAGATCGAGCGTCTCGCCCATGCGGATCTCGTCCACGCGCGCGGGAATGCCGCGCCAGGCGCAGCGGCGCTCGAGGGCAATGACGTTGCCGCCGTCGCCATAGAGGTTGAGGGCATCGGGATACAGGTAGACGATACGCAGGGGGCGCGAAAGCTCGACCGGCGCAATATCGGTGGGGACAGCGCTGCCATCGGCGCGCGTTACGGCGTGGGAGGCTACCGAGTTCGTATCGGTGCCTTTGAGTCCGTCGAGTTCCTTGACCAGCGGCGGAAAGGCCGTGTAGTTGGCGACGGCATAGAAAGTGTCGCCGGCGGCCTCGTCTGCCACGGCACCAATCGCCTGCTCGACATTCGAGATAATCGTGGCATCGATGCCGGCGTACTTGAGGCGCACCTGCATGTCGTGCGCGCGCGTGCCGCCGGCAAAGGCGACAAGACCCGGCGTGTCGGCGATGCGCTCGAAGTCGACGTCGTAGATCCACGATACATCGTGGCCGTCAGCATCGTTGTCGTTGAGGAAGAAAGCGCAGAGTCTGCCGCCTGCCGTCTTGATGGACTGGATTTGTCGATCGAAGCCTACGGGATTCTTTGCCAGGTTTGCCTCGACGGTGCGGCCGGCAATATCCCAGCGGCCCATGCGTCCGCCGGCGGGGACGTAGGCATCGAGCGTGGGCTGCAGATGTGCCGCGTCCACGCCCAGCTCGCGCGCCGCAAAGAAGGCGGCGGCAACGTTATAGACCATGTACAGGCCGTTGTAGCGTGTGGCGATGTGTGCAGCAGCAGCGTCGGGCGCAGGTCCAAAGACCAGGTCAAAGCCGTAGCCGTCGCAGCCGAGCTCCACGCCCGTCACGCGACGGACCAGCGCGGGACGCTCCCATCCGCACGAAGGACAATGATAGGCTCCGAGCTGGCCGTACTGCACGTAGTCATACTCCAGCGGCGCGTTGCACTGCGAGCAAAAGCGCGAGTCGCTAATGCGGTCAGACTCGGTGTTGGTGGCGCCGTCGATGCCAAAGGCAATACTCGCGTTGGGAACGCGCACGGCGATCGCGGCACACAGCGGATCGTCGGCGTTATAGATAAACGTCGTTGTCGGCGAGAGCTCCAACGCGTGGGCGATGACCTCCTGGGTGTGATCGATCTCGCCGTAGCGGTCTAGCTGGTCGCGGAACAGGTTGAGCAGCACAAAGTACGTCGGCTTGAGCTTGGGCAGGACGCGCACGGTGTAGAGCTCATCGCATTCAAAAACACCCACGCGCTTGCCGCTGCCAGTGTGCTTAAGGCCACTGCGGGCTTCGAGCAGAGCACCCACCACACCGGGCTCCATATTGTTGCCGGCACGGTTGCACACCACGGTAGCGCCGCTGGCGGCAACGGCGTCGGCGATGAGGTTGGAGGTGGTGGTCTTACCGTTGGTGCCGGTGATCACCACGCTGCGGTCGACCAGGCTCGCGAGGTCGCTTAGCAACTCGGGGTCGATCTTCATGGCGATGCGGCCGGGGAGTACGCCGCCCTGGCGCTTAAGGACGGAGCGCAGCCCCCAGCGGGCGATATCGCTCGAGGTGCAGGCAAGAGATGAGCGGAGGTTCATGAAACCGTTCCTAACGTAAACGACATGGTCGGGTCGAGTGCGTCACTAAAAACCGTAGCGGCGCGCAAATTCCTGGGCAAGCTGCGACACGTCTTCGCAGGCATTGGCCCAGGGGGCAAAGTCGGGAGTGTCCGAGATAATGCCGTCCGCCTCCCAAACGGCCTGGTGCGAAAGATCCCAGGGATCGCGTGGCTCGGGCCGGCAGGGAAGGTACGGTGTCTGGTACATGGGATTCAGCAAGAAGAACGCGCCGCCCTCGCAGCGGTTGGCGAACTCACGTAATGCACGCACCGCTGGACGCATCTTGTTCGTTTTGAACAAGAGGATTGTGCGGGCGAGCAGGTACCAGGGGGAGTTCTCGAGTGCATCGGCTCCCACCTGTTCCTCGAGCTGGTGGGCTAGGGCAAAAAAGCCGTCCTGATCTTCCAAGCGAGCGAGGGCGAGCAGCACGGTGCCTGCGGCTCGGGTGGGATAGCCTTCTGCCTTAAGGACGCGGCGGGCGTAGTCGGCGGCAGCACGGTAGCGAGCGCTCGCCATGCACAGCTGCGAGATAGCCTCGAGCGTGTGGAGCCACCCGATAAGAGCCGGCTCGTTCACGGTGAGATCTGCCGCTGTCACGCCGTCCGTTAAAACCTTGTTGGCCCAGTAGTGTGGGGCCTCCATATCGAACCCGGGCACGCTTTGCTGCAGGTAATCGGCCGTGGTCACCTCGAGCTTCATCAGGTCGCCCAGGCAGGCGTCAACGGGCGTGTCGGCCAGGATGATGGCGAGCAGCTGCGCGTCGACGGCCAGTGCATCGACGCGGACAATCTTGAGCAGCTCGTCGCGCATGTCGTCGAACAGGCGATTGCGCGTCTGCTCGAACTCCTCGTCGCTGCCCATGTCCTCGATGCGATGGAGCTCGTCGAGCAGGTGGCGATGAACACCGGCATAGGACAGCAGCGCCTGGGCATGCTCGGACTGCGCATACTTTTGGGGATTCGCGCTAATGTCGTTATGGACAAGCTCGCGTGCTGCATCGGTGAGCTCGGGGTGCGATGCCAGATAGGTGCGCTCCAAGTAGGCGGGGATGTAGACGCTCGGATCCATTAGAGGTCCCCTCCCTTAAATGGAAGCCCCTGCTCGGCTGCGCGCAGGATGCGCTCGTCGATCTGGGAGCGCACGATGTCGTTGGTGGCGACCCAGGCGGCAAAGCTGGCGTTGTCGGGAGCGCCCAGGCCCTCCTGCAGTACCGGCGTCGCCTCGGACAATGCAAGGACAAGCTCGTCGGTCGAGCCCACGCCCACGTTAACGCGGGCATAGACGCCATCGGGAAACTCGGTTTGGAAGTAGAGCGCCTCGGCGGCGTGGGGGCACGAACGCACAAGGATACGCAGGTAGTGTTCGGCACTCTCGTAGTCCAGCTCGCGCCAGGCTGCGCTCATCAGTGCGATGAGCGTCCACGGGTCCAAGTCGCGCTCTGCATCCTTGGGACGGCGGCGCAGCGGGGTATTCGCGAGGTACGGCACGGAGTGAGCGGAGCGAAAGCGCTTGAGCTCCTCGGCGGGGTATTCGAGCTTTGCCATGGCGAGCATCGCGGTGTGGCGGACACCGGCGGGGTCGTTGGGCGCAAAGTCCAAGCTGCGATTTGCGGCTTCGAGCGACATGCGATAGCGGCCGCTAATGAGGGCGCGCGATGCCAAGGCGGCAAGCCAGCGCAGATAGGGGCGGCGCGTAAGGTCGCCTGCGGCCTCGCGCTCGTAGGGGTCCTGCGCCGAGGCGATCTTGAGCGCCAGATCGTGCTCCACCTCGTCGCACTTGGACACCAGATACTGCACGTATTCCTCGTTGGATTCGGCGGTGAGCGCCGTCAGCATGCGCTGGGCATCCCAGTTGGCCGGATCGAGTGCGGCTGCCTCGCGGAGCATGTTCTCGGCAGCTGCCTCTTCCTGCTCTGCCTGGGTATCGTCAGGGATAAAGGGAATGCGGTAATCGACGGCCTCGACCACCTTGGCAATGAGGTGCCCGGCGCGGTCGCGGTCGTGCACGATGAGCGGCGCGGGGTCGCGGGTGAATTGTTCCATCAGACGCTCTACGGCGGCACCGTCGGTGAGCGGGATATTGTCGCGGCGCAAGGCCTCAAGAACGAGGCGATGGCAATCCTCTTGAATGGGATCGAATGCCATGGGGCCTCCTTTGCTGCGGTTAGGGTTCAAATGTCTCTATATAAGGTTCTAGTTTACCCGCATGTGGCACACCGGGGGTGCCGCACTTGGACATGCACCTTTGCACCACGAAGACGGATGTCGCACAAATGTCGGCACCTTGGACGACTGAGTGGTATCACGGTGCCGCAAACGGTCGATTTTTGGCGGCGAACGGGGCGCATTTTGGAGGGGCACAGTCCTGCCCGGGATATGTGGTCAACCTTGATAAAACGTTTGCCCAGCTTGGGAGTATGAATGCCCCACAAGGGTCTTCAGGGATAGAAAAAACGTTTCATCATTGTCGGCTTTAGGTGAATAACTGACCAACCAGAACGGTAGAATAGTGTTTGTCTGAGCGTTGAGACGTTTAGACATCGCGCATTGTCATCGCCGGCAACGCGCAAAACGGTCCTAACGGAGCCAATCGGGTGCTCCGTTATATACGCAAGTCTAAGAGGGGCTTGTTTAGGAGGCACAGTATGGGACGTTTTACCAATCCTCGCGATCTGTACTTTGGTGAGGGCGCTCGCCACGAGGTGAAGAACCTCAAGGGCAAGAAGGCCATCATCGTTTCTGGCGGCAGCTCTATGCGCCGCGGCGGGTTCTTGCAGGACGTTGAGGCCGACCTTAAGGAAGGCGGCTTCGAGGTCAAGCTGTTCGAGGGCGTCGAGTCCGATCCGTCCATCGAGACGGTCATGAAGGGCGCCGAGGCCATGCGCGAGTTCGAGCCTGACTGGATTATCGCCATCGGCGGCGGCTCGCCCATCGATGCCGCTAAGGCCATGTGGGTCTTCTACGAGTATCCCGAGGAGTCCTTCGATAACATCATCCAGCCGTTCAGCTTCCCCGAGCTGCGTCAGAAGGCTCATTTCTGCGCCATCTCCTCTACCTCCGGTACCGCTACCGAGGTCACTGCCTTCTCCGTCATCACCGACTACGCCAAGGGCATCAAGTACCCGCTGGCCGACTTCAACATCACCCCGGATGTCGCCATCGTCGACCCCGAGCTCACCTACACCATGCCTGCTAAGCTTTGCGCTCACACCGGCATGGACGCTCTGACCCACTGCATGGAGGCCTACGTTTCCACCTGCGCTTCTATGTTCACCGATGCCAACGCCCTGCACGGCATCCGCGAGATCGTCGAGTGGCTGCCCAAGTCCTATGCTGGCGACCATGAGGCCCGTCAGCACATGCACGAGGCTCAGTGCATCGCCGGTATCGCCTTCTCCTCGGGCCTGCTCGGCATCGTTCACTCCATGGCTCACAAGACCGGTGCTGCCTTCGAGAACGGCCACATCATCCACGGTGCCGCTAACGCCATGTACCTGGGCAAGGTTATCCAGTGGAACTCCAAGGACCCGCGTGCTGCTGAGCGTTACGCTTACGTGGCCAAGGAGATCCTGCACCTTCCCGGCGAGACCAACGAGGAGCTCATCGCTGCGCTCGTCCAGAAGATTCGCGACCTCAATGACCAGCTCAACATTCCGCAGTCCATCAAGGATTACGCGAATGGTGGCGTGAAGGTCGACGCCGAGAACCCGCAGATGGTTTCCGAGGAGGAGTTCCTCGCCAAGCTGCCCGAGATCGCTGCGAACGCCGAGACCGACGCCTGCACGCCCGAGAACCCGCGTGAGACCAAGGCTGCCGACTTCGAGAAGATCCTCAAGGCCTGCTACTACGACACCGACATCGATTTCTAATCGACTCTTGTTATCGTAACGAGGGGCTCCGCACGTATCCGTACGGAGCCCCTTTCTTTTTCTTTTAGAGAATGGGATGGTTATGGCTGCAATTTTCAATAGCCCCAGCAAGTACATCCAGGGCCCGGACGAGCTGGCCAAGCTCGGCTCTTATGTTGAGCCGCTTGGCGCTAAGGCCCTCGTCATCGTGACGCCTTCGGGCAAGAAGCGCGTCGGTGCCAAGATCGAGGGCGGCTTTGCCGAGGCTAAGGCCGAGCTGCTGTTTGAGGACTTTAACGGTGAGTGCTCCAAGGGCGAGGTCGATCGCCTGGTTGCGCTCGCTCGCGACAACGGTTGCGACATCATCGTCGGCGTCGGTGGCGGCAAGATCCTCGACACCGCGAAGGCCGTCGCCTATTACCTGGAGTCCCCGGTTATCATTTGCCCCACCATTGCTTCGACCGATGCCCCGTGTTCGGCGCTTTCGGTGCTCTATACCGATGACGGCCAGTTCGACAAGTATCTCTTCCTTAAGGCAAACCCCAACATTGTCCTTATGGACACGACGGTTATCGCGGCGAGCCCGGTGCGCCTGACGGTTTCCGGTATGGGCGATGCGCTCGCAACCTATTTCGAGGCCCAGGCAACGCACGATGCCGACGGTGGCACCTGCGCTGGCGGCAAGGGCGGCATGGCCGGCCTGGCACTCGCCAAGCTCTGCTACGAGACGCTTATGACCGACGGCGTCAAGGCCAAGGTTGCGCTGGAGAAGGGAGCGTTGACGCCTGCCGTCGAGCATATCATCGAGGCCAATACGCTGCTTTCGGGCATTGGCTTTGAGAGCTCGGGCCTTGCTGCTGCTCATGCCATCCACAATGGCCTGACGATGCTGCCCGAGTGCCACGGTATGTATCACGGCGAGAAGGTCGCCTTTGGCACTATCGTCCAGCTGGTACTCGAGGATGCCCCGACTGAGAAACTCGAGGAAGTCTTGGGCTTCTGCATTGAGCTGGGCCTGCCGGTCACGATGAAGGAACTTGGCGTTGCCGAGCTTACGCGCGAGCAGGCCATGATTGTTGCCGAGGCCGCCTGCGCGTCCGATGACACCATGTGCAACATGCCGTTTGAGGTGACGCCCGAGATGGTCGCAAACGCCATTCTGGGTGCAGACGCACTGGGCCACTACTATCTCATGGATGAGTAAATCAAGCTAAGGAAGGGGCAAAGCCAACAGATGGCTTTGCCCCTTTTTGCTATGGTGCAAAGGGGTCAGGTTACTTTGCACCAATCGGTGTTTGATGAAGGGCGGATTCTCGTATGGCGCTTCCTATGGTTTATGGCGGTCCCGGCCGGTATGTTCAGGGGCCGGGCGAACTTTCGCGTCAGGGCAGGTATTTGTCATGGTTGGGCTGCGCTGCCTATGTCTTGTTTGACCAGGGCACCGAGGATCGGCTGTGCAGGCAGATCGTCGATGGATTTCTGGATGAAGATCTAAGCGAGCCGTTCTTTAAGATTTATAACGGTCCGTGTACGGAAGGGGCCGTTGTCGGAATGGCTCAGGAAGCCCAGGCCGAGTATTGCGACATGGTGGTGGGCATTGGCGGCGGCAAGATGCTCGATATCGCCAAGGCCGTTGCGTTTTATGCCGAGCTGCCGTTGTGCGTATGCCCCACGGCGGCTTCGATGGACGGTCCGTGCAGCGCGATTTCGGTGCTGTATCACGAGGATGGGTCGTTCGACCGTTACCTGATGCTCGAGAAGAATCCAGACCTGGTCGTGGTCGATACCAACGTGGTCGCGGCGGCCCCACTGCGTATGACGGTCGCTGGTATGGGCGATGCGCTGGCAACGTACTTCGAGGCGCGTTCGTGCGCCGCGGCGCACGGCGCCAACGAGCACGGTGGCGCGCCGGGGCACTTGGCCCTGGTTGCGGCTCGTGCCTGCTACGACACACTTATGGAGTGCGGTGTCGCTGCCAAGCGCGATCTCAAAAAGGGCCGTATATCGCCGGCGGTTGAGCGCCTGATCGAGTGCAACATCCTGCTTTCGGGCGTTGGCTTTGAGAGCGGTGGCTTGGCGTTGGCGCATGCCATCGCCAACGGCCTGACGATTTTGCCCGAGTGCAAGGCTATGCACGGCGAGGCCGTGGCGTTTGGTCTGGTGGTCCAGCTTCGTCTGGAGCGTGCGCCCGAGCTTGAACAGGTGCTCGAGTTTTGTCAGCGCGTCGGTCTGCCGACGACGCTCGAGGAGCTGGGCCTTGGCGAGATTTCCGATGCCGACCTGATGAGCGTTGCGGATGCGGCCTTAAGAAACGAACGCAATATGGCCAACGAGCAGGCCAAGGTGACCAAGCAAAAGCTCGTCGAGCTCATGCGCGAGGCATAGCTTGGCGCTTGATCGACCTTGTGCAATCGGGGCGGCGATAGGCCATAGGCTATTTGCCGCAAAGGTGCTCCGCGTGTAATTTGCCCGAGGCACGGGCCGATAGCGTATTATTATCTCTTGCTTGTTTGCACTGCTCAGGGAGGGGCCGCGCATGGCGCAGGAACACGATCTGTTTGATGACATTATCGAGATCAGCAAGGGTTTCGACTTTCTTAAAAACCCGCTTGGCGGCGTGACCGACGCGCTCGATCCGTCGGCGCCGCAGTGGAATCCTGCCGACTACAAGGAGCGTCCGCGCGGCAACACGATTCCGTGTCTGACCTGCAAAAACGAAAAGAGCGGCTGCACTGCGTGCATGGACGTGTGCCCGGTCAACGCCATCGAGGTCGAGGAAGACGCCATCGAGATCCTCGATACCTGCCGCAAGTGCGGCCTGTGCGCTGCCGCCTGTCCGACTGAGGCGATTATTTCGCCGCGTCTGGCGCCCAAAAACCTTTACGACGACATTGTCTCGGCGGCTACGAGCCACGAGACCGCCTACGTTACCTGCACGCGTGCCCTTAAGCGCATGCCGCGCGAGAACGAGGTTGTTGTCGCCTGCGTGGGCGATATTACGGCCGAGACCTGGTTCTCGGTACTGGCGGACTATCCCAACGTGAGCGTGTACCTGCCACTGGGCGTGTGCGATAAGTGCCGCAACACCGGCGGTGAGGACATCCTGGGCGAGGCGATTGCGAAGGCCGAGGAGTGGGCCGGCACGGGCATGGGTCTGGAGGTCGATCCCAAGAGCCTCAAATGTCATAAGCGCCGCGAGTACGAGCGCAAGGAGTACATGGAAAAGATCGCCCGCACCACGGGCCTTACCGTGACAAAGCTCAATCCGGCAACGGCGGCACTGGCCTCGGTGACGCAGAAGCTCAAAGCCCATCGCCATCAGATTACCCAGTTGGAGCGTACGCTCAACACCATGTGCGGCACCACGACGACCAAGCGTCGCCGTTCGCTCACGCACGGGCGGCAGCTGGTGCTCTCGACGCTGCAAAACCACCCCGAGCTTGCCCAGAACATGCGGGTGAGCACGCCGGAATGCGATTTTGACAAGTGCACGTCGTGCGGCGAGTGCGTCAATGTGTGCCCCACGTTCGCCTGCGATCTGGTGGGAAGCGGCCGCTTTGCACTGGAGTCCACGTATTGCTTGGGCTGCGGTGCCTGCGTCAAGGTGTGCCCTGAGCATGCGCTCAAGTTGGTTGAGCACGACGCGTCCAATCTGGTCGTCGTCGATCCCGAAGCCGAGGAAAAGGCCGCCCAGAAGGCGAAGGCCCACGAAGAAGCCCAGAAGGTCAAGGCCGAGGCAAAGGCCAAGCTCGATAAGATGCTCGACCAGGTGGAGAAGCTCGCGGACTAGTCAGCGACCCCTATCTCTGCTTCATTCGTGCCGCCGTGGCGTCCGGGTTCGCCCAGATGCTGCGGCGGCGCTATACTTATGCAGTTTGAAATGCTTGTACCAAAAGGAGCTGTCGTGTCCCTTTCCATCGGTATCGTGGGCCTGCCCAACGTAGGCAAGTCGACGCTGTTCACCGCGCTTACCAAAAAGACCGGCCTTGCCGCCAACTATCCGTTCGCCACGATCGACCCCAACGTGGGTATCGTCGACGTGCCCGATAGCCGCCTGCAAAAGCTCGCCGACATCGTTAACCCGGGTCGCATTGTGCCGGCGACGGTCGAGTTCGTCGACATCGCAGGTCTGGTGAAGGGCGCCAACGAGGGCGAGGGCTTGGGCAACCAGTTCCTGGCCAACATTCGCGAGACCGACGCCATCTGCGAGGTCGTGCGCTACTTTAAGGATCCCAACGTCATGCGTGAGGTGGGCCGTACGGGCGAGTTCGTCGATCCCGCCGGCGATGCCGACACCATCATGACCGAGCTCATCCTGGCCGACATGGGCACGCTCGAGAAGCAGCTGCCCAAGCTCGAGAAGGAGGCCAAGCGCGACAAGGAGCTCATGCCCAAGTTCGAGGTCGCCAAGCGCCTGCTCGCCTGGCTTAACGAGGGCAAGCGCGCCGCATCCATGGAGATGACCGACGAGGAGCGTGCTGCCGCCAAGGGCCTGTTCCTGCTCACCATGAAGCCCATCCTGTACGTGGCAAACGTGGACGAGGACATGCTCAACGAGGACCTGGCGCCCATCGATGGCGTCAAGCCGCTGCCCATCTGCGCCAAGATCGAGGCCGAGCTTTCCGAGCTCGATCCCGAGGACGCCGCCGACTACCTGGAGAGCCTGGGCTTGGAGCAGCCCGGCCTGGACGTGCTCGCGCAGGCGGCCTATAAGCTGCTCGGCCTGCAGTCGTTCTTTACGGCCGGCGAGATGGAGGTCAAGGCCTGGACGGTGCGTCAGGGTGCGACCGCTCCGCAGGCTGCCGGTGTCATCCACACCGACTTTGAGCGCGGCTTTATTAAGGCCGAGGTCATTGGCTATGACGACTACATCGAGCTCGGCGGAGAGCAGGGCGCCAAGGCCGCCGGCAAGCTGCGTATTGAGGGCAAGGACTATGTCATGGCCGATGGCGACGTCGTGCACTTCCGCTTTAACGTGTAAGGACGACGCACATGTTTAAATATGGCAAAAAAGCCGGCTACATGGGTATTGCGCTGCTCGTGCTTGCGGTGATTCCGCTGGTGGTCGCAGCGTGTGTTATCCCCAACATTGGTCCCGAGGTGGCAACAAAGTTTAATGCCGCCGGCGAGGCGACGCGCTGGGGCAAGAGCTACGAGTTGCTGGCGCTGCCGGTGCTCAACTTGCTGCTGAGCGTGGCGACGTATTTTACGGCGGGACGCCAGGCAAAGAACAATGATGACTCCGCCGCCATGGCGCGCATCGTGTGCGAGCGCTACCTGCGCAACGGTTGCATCACGGGTGTGTTCCTCAACGTGGTCAACGTTTACTTTATGTACTCGGCGATTACCGGAACGGGCTTTGGCCTTGGTTTCTAGCCTGTCCTTTTAGGCAACGAGCCTGCACGCATATTCAAGGGCTGCTGCGAGGCCGCCGCTCGATCGTGGTTTAAAGACCATGTCGGCGGCGGCCTCGTTTTCGTATCCGGCGCCGCGAAGGGCGAGCGCGATACCGGCTTCCAGGAGAAGGGGCAGACCGCGTTGGCTGGTTGCGATTACGGCAGCCTGATTGAGCGAGCAGCTGTGCGCTTGGCATTGGATGGCAAGTTCACCTTGCGCCGGGCAAGGGACCAGAACGGCGGCGACGCGACTTGATAGCAATGCAAATGCTGTGCGCTCATCGGGCGAAAGGCATTCAGCTTCAACAACGACGAGCTTGGGCGGTGCGCTGTTTGTGCGAAGCGTAGTTCGGTGCATGCGGACCGAAGAACCCGACATAGAAAACTCCTGTGTATTCGGCAAAACGTAAACTATAGTTTACGTTTTTGTTCAGCTCCATTTCAAACTCGGCTGCATGGACGAACGTGCGAAACAGATTCTTGGCAAGCGAGTCGAGCAGACGCGCAAGGACCTTGGTATCTCCAAGGTCGATTTTTGTGTGGCGACAGGAATCAGCCGACCCTACCTCGACCGAATCGAAGATGGGACGGCAAATTTCACGCTCAAGGTTCTATTTAAGATCGCGCCCGCACTCGGCATGACGGTATCAGAGCTTCTCGAGGGCATCGAATAGGGGATACCCGTCGACAACTGAATTACGCCATCGGGATGCGGTCGTGGTTGACTTGGCTGTAGAACAGGCGCTGGATCTCGGCGGCATCGCGTGACTGGCCGAGCGCCCACATGGTCTTGGCCACGAGCGTCTCGGTGGTCATGTCGTCGCCGCGCAAAATGCCCGGATGATCGGCGTAGGCACGGCCGACCTCATAAACACCCAGATCAAGGCCCTCTTCGGGGACCTGCGTGGTCATAACGACGGTGCGGCCCGAATCGACCCAGCGGAAAATCGCCTCTTGGAACGACTCGCCCGACTCGCCAAACTCGGGGATACCGCCAATGCCAAAGGTCTCAAGGATTACAGCGTCGTAGCTATCGGCAAGGGCGTCGAGGATGCCCGGGTTTACGCCGGGCGTGAGCTTGAGTACAAATACGCGCGGGTCGATGCTGTCGTAGAAACGCACCGGGTTTTCGCCCTGATGCGTGCCGTGAAGCCCGTTGCGCACGATGCGGTCGTTGCGGATATAGGCGATGGGCGGATAGTTGACGCTAATGAACGCGTTAAAGCTCATGGTGCGCTGTTTGCGGGCGCGCGTACCGGCAATGGCTACGCCGCCAAACACGATTGAGACGTCGTGCGAGTGCTCGTCGAGCGCATAGAGCAGGCTCTGGTACAGGTTGAGCTTGGCGTCGGTAAAGGGATTGCCCATGGGCTTTTGCGAGCCGGTGAGTACGATAGGCTTGGGGCTGTCCTGAATCAGATAGGAAAGCGCCGCCGCGGTGTAGCTCATGGTGTCGGTGCCGTGCAGAATCACGAAGCCGTCGTGGTCGGCATAACCCTCGACGATGACGTCGCGGATACGCATCCAGTCACTGGGGCGCATATTGGTGCTGTCGATGTTCATGGGCTGCACGACGTCGAGCTCGCAGAGGCCCGAGATCTCGGGGACGCTCTGGGCGAGCTCCTCACCGGTCAGGGCGGGGGAGAGGCCGTTGCCGTCCTCGGTCGATGCGATGGTGCCGCCCGTGGCGATGAGAAGGATGCGCTTCATGCTGGTATTCCTATCGGTTTTGTCGCCGCAAGGGCGGAGTCGTTCGGCAGTATTGTGGCACAGGGCGTCCAATGTTCAAACGTAATACATCATCTGTAATGTTTAGTAATACTTCAATTGCCGTCAAATAAGGGCCCAGGTCGTGCGTTTGCCGTGCGCTGATGGCCGCGAGGGACGAGAAACCCCATATAACGTGTACACTATGGAAGTTATTTTCGTTCATTCACGCGGGTGGGCACCGGCTCCCCGCCAACAAGAGGGGGAAACCATGGATCAAAAGGCTTCCGCAAAGGTCCTCGTACTCGACTTTGGTGCGCAGTACGGTCAGCTCATTGCCCGTCGCGTCCGCGACCTCAACGTGTATTCCGAGATCGTTCCCTGCGACATCTCGGCCGATGAGATTCGCGAGATGAACGCCTCTGCGCTCATCCTTTCTGGCGGCCCGGCCTCTGTGTACGCCGAGGACGCTCCGTCCATCGATCCTGCCATCTTTGACCTGGGCCTTCCCGTCCTGGGCTTCTGCTACGGCCATCAGATCACGGCCGTGACGCTCGGCGGCAAGGTCGGGCACTCCGAGGTGGGCGAGTACGGCCGCGCCACTATTACGCGCACTGCCGGCGCCAAGCTCTTTAACTCCACGCCCATGGAGCAAACCGTGTGGATGAGCCACCGCGACGCCGTGTCCGAGGTGCCCGAGGGCTTTACCGTTACCGCCAGCACTGACGTGTGCCCGGTTGCCGCCATGGAGTGCGTCGAGCGCAAGATTTTCACCACGCAGTTCCACCCCGAGGTCAAGCACTCCGAGTACGGTCAGCAGCTGCTGAGCAACTTCCTGTTTGAGATCTGCGGCCTGGAGCCCAACTGGAGCATGGACAACCTGGTCGAGACCATGACGGCCGAGTTCCGCGAGAAGGTCGGCGACGACCGCGTGATTTTGGCCCTGTCTGGCGGTGTCGATTCCTCCGTCGTGGCTGCACTGGGCGCCCGTGCCGTGGGCAAGCAGATGACCTGCGTGTTCATCAACCACGGCCTGCTGCGCAAGGGCGAGCCCGAGCAGGTGGAGGAGGTCTTCACCAAGCAGTTTGACGTCGACTTTATCCACGTCCACGCCGAGGACCGTTATGCCGAGCTTCTGGCCGGCGTGACCGAGCCCGAGGAGAAGCGCCGCATCATCGGTACGCAGTTCTGGAAAGAGTTCTTCGCCGTGGCGCAACAGCTTGAGACCGATGGCAAGCCGGTCAAGTACCTGGCTCAGGGCACCATCTACCCCGACATCATCGAGTCCGGCGCTCGCAAGACGGGTGGCAAGACGGCCACCATCAAGAGCCACCACAACCTGATCCCGTTCCCCGAGGGCGTGCACTTCGACCTTATTGAGCCGCTCGACCACTTCTTTAAGGACGAGGTCCGCGCACTTGGTCTGGCGCTTGGCCTGCCGGGTCATATCGTGTTCCGTCAGCCTTTCCCGGGCCCGGGTCTGGCCATCCGCATCATCGGTGCGGTCGACAAGGAGAAGCTCGAGATTCTCAAGAATGCCGACGCTATCGTGCGCGAGGAGCTCGACGCCTACAACCAGCGTCTGTTTGAGCAGACCGGCGAGCGCAACTCCGAGCACAGCTGCTGGCAGTATTTCGCGGTCCTGCCCGACATTAAGTCCGTGGGCGTTATGGGCGACGAGCGCACCTACCAGCGCCCGATCATCCTGCGCGCCGTCGAGTCCAGCGATGCCATGACCGCCGACTGGGCCAAGCTGCCCTACGACGTCCTGGCCCGCATCTCGGGCCGCATCGTTGCCGAGGTCCCCGGCGCCAACCGCGTGTGCTACGACATCACGTCCAAGCCGCCCGCGACGATCGAGTGGGAGTAAACGATATTCGTTGATTTCAAGCCTCTGACCTGCGAAAACAGGTCGGGGGCTTCTTGTTTTGCAACCTCTGTGCAACCTTGCGGTTTCGCGCCCCGTGAACAGGGGACGTAGCACTGTTCACGTCTGGGCCCATGTCGGCACCGATCAATGCCCGTGCTGCTTCTACTTGCGCTTCAGCTTCCGCCGCTCGAAGCTCGTCGCCCGGGGTTCCTCGCCAGAGGAGAGCTGACCGTTCCTTGCGAAACCGCGAGACCAGCTATATCCGCTTGCTGCGGGCTTGCTTGAGCCAGTTCCTCTTGAAAGAGCCTATACCTCCGAAGAACTTGTTGTACGTCTCACCGTTCTCCTTGGCCTCGTACTTGACCAAGGCAAGTTCGATGGTGCAGAGGTAATCCGCCACTTGCTCGAGGCGGTAGTCGGTCATCGAGGTCTTGCGGCGTCGGACGACCCCTTTTGAGAGGACCTTGCCCACCGAGCGGTCGAGCGCCTGCTTGACAATGTCCTGACCGTTGTCGTAGTAAACCTTCACATCGTCGAAGGATTGAAAGAAGCCCAGGTGTTCAATCATGGCAGAGGAGATATCGCGCCCCATACGCTCCATTAGCCTTGCCGGGTCTTCGAACTGGCTGCGGCGGTAGACGAACGTGATATAGGAAATGGGAAGTTTGCGGATGAACGAGGAGAAGTAGGCGAGCATCACCTTGCGCTGCTCGATGTCAAGAAACTCATAGTCCTTGTGCCCGTTCATGAGAGGCTCGGAGTGAAACGGAATGTTAGGGAGATCGGCCCTGGCAAGCTTGGCCTCATAGCCCGTGACCGCCCCGGCGATGCTGTCTGCCTGGTCGTGAAAGACGAGTGTGAGCAGGTAGTAACGGGCTTTGCCGCCGCGGTCGCCGCTCTCGTCGACGAAGATGCTGAGCTCCTTGGCCAATGGGGACTCCTAATGGAATAGATAAAAAAATAGCCGGGGGACTCCCCCGGCACTTGGAGGTAGCTTAATGAGCCACCAACAACCTTATAGCATGCGCTGGCGGTGAATGCAAGGGGGGCGAGCCGGTACATTGCGTCGCGGCTGATACGCAGCATCGCGCACGCCTCGTCGGTGCCGAATATCGCGTTGGTCGATGCGATGAGCCTCACCTGGCTCCCGCTAATGCTCTTGGTCATGGTTGTCCTCGAGCTCCTTTCGTCTCGAGGCTCCCTCGCGTCCCCGGCCGCGGGCGGCTCCCGGGGCGGTCGCCGCCGTCATTTCCTCCCGCTCCTCGACTCGATGTAGGCGTCTACTGACGCCCTCGAAACCAGGAGCTTCCTGCCGAGCCTGTACGAGTCGATCTTTCCCGACCGGATGAGGCCGTACGCCTTGTTTCGGCTCGCCCTCATGTACTCCTGCATCTCGATCACCGTCATCCATTCGTCGCGATCTTGGTTGCCCTCGGGCGCGGCGCATTCGGCTGTGCGTGCCATGGTTCCTCCAATCTTCCCGTGCGGCACCGCGCGATGCGCCCGCGCGCTCCCGCGTGCGTTTTCGTCTGCGCGACGATTGAACCGCCTGATTGCGGTTGGCGCGCACGACGGGAGCGGAGACGGGTCGAGCTGGGTCGAGCTGGTCGTGCCTTCACGAAACGGCCATGAGACGCGTGCCTTAGCTGGCAGCCAAGTCCCTGAAAAGTAAAAGACGCCCATGCGGGCGCCTGCCTAATAACTGGAGTTGTTCGGTTGTGGTCGGAATGCTCGTCTCCCGCGGTGCTATCGTCCGGGGTCCGGCATCTGTCGTTCGCCTCTTCTGTCGTGTTTGATGTTGCGTGTTCTGCGAACGATCTTATGCAGGTTTTTCAATCCGTTGCCCCAGGTGCACCCAGATAAATGGTGCCCATCTGTTGGGATATAATGTGGCTAATAGGATGGTTATGCTGCAAAGGGATGAGTGGGTGGCGAAACCGGTTTTGCGCCGCCGGCCTAAACAGTTTTTGGGTAAATCGATCAGCGTTTCAACGATGTCCTGCATTCATGTGAATACAGGCGAATGCAGGACGATCCTTGCGCCAAATGGAGCCTACCCATTGAGCTTGATGCCGAAATCAGCGACTTTCGACAAAAACCTCTCGTTGTCACGATTGGAGAGAAGCTTATTTTGCGTATAGCCTATATATTCAATACTATTAATTCCTTCACGTCCGTGATATTTTCCAACTTCTTCACCCTTCAAGGTAGCACTGAAAATAACCTGATTAGGGAGATCGATAAACAGGGGGAGCACACGTTCCTCCCTTCCTGTCGATAGCTCTTCGGCGCGAAAAGAGTCAATAACAATAGGTAAGCCGTGATGTATGTGCTTGGCAAGTGAATAGGTTTTTGCAAGAAAGAACTCGGTAGCTTCGCTTCCGATATAGGGGCTGTTGTTGGTAGTAAAAAGGTCCGTGTAATCTTCGACGGAATCACTTTCATTGATTGTGCGGCGCACGTCATTCATAGTGGCTAGCAGGGCCGCATTGAAATCCGCTCTGTCCTCGCTAAGCTCTTTATCGATTGTTTTTGCCTCTTTGAGCTGTTCGTCGATACCGTCGATTTGGTCCGAGATATTGGTTATCTCTCGATCAATTGCTTCAAGGTCGGCATAGTCCTGACGTGCAGCAAAAATATCCTCCAGGGTTATTTCCCTAGAATCCGCAAGCTTATTGAATTGATTTTGGAGTTCGCGAATCTCCAGGTCGAGCTCCTCGATCTCTTTTTGATATGCGTCGATCTTACGTTGGACGCTCAGAAGGATTTGCGACCTCATTTCACTCGTCGTTATGTCAAACACATAATCTGATCCTGGAAGCTTGTAACCAATCTCATCCGATCCACAGTTCATGCAAATCACGGAGCCGACCTTGATTTCCCGATTTAAGGAATTCAGCTCCTTCTTTACTGCCTGATTCTTGGCTCGGCGCGTATGAGCATGGTTGCGCTCATTCGTGAGGCTGACTATCGAATTCTTTAGGAAATTGAGTCGCTCGATGAAACGAGCAGTCTCTTCTCTATTTGCTGTTGGGCTAACCACGGCAAGCGAGGTTCCAATTTTACGTAGTGTCGATGCCTGCTTGGCAAGCTCTTCTCTTCTGGTTTTAAGAGCGCTCCTCTTGTTCTTGAGGTCTGCAATAGATTTCTTATCCAAGGTACGAGCATCTAAGCCCTTTAAGGCATAGACCATTTCCTTAAAGTCGTCTTTGTTGAAATAGCTTGTACTGGTACGGGCAGTGCTTCTACCGGCCTGAGGAACGAAAGCAATTTGAGTGTAGAGAGGGAGTCCCACTATTGTCTGACTACCATCTTTAGTAATGGTGGGTAAAGGTGAGATATGGTCGTTCCAGAAAACGTCAAAGTCACCCGAGCTTTCGATTGGGATAATCGTTCCTCCATCCAGCACGACAAACGAATCCCTGTTTCTTAGTATGGAAAGTCCGCGTCCATCAACTTCGAGGTCAACAATAAAGACATATTCGTTGCTTTTGAAGCTTGGAGGGAAGCGTGCTTCAGATCCAAGCGCATACATTATTGCCTGCATAACGATGGTCTTACCAACATGGTTTTCATCGCTAGAAATGATGTTCACGCCAGCGATTGCGAAATCATCCTGGATGTAGGATTCGTTCTCGTTGCCTATGTAAACGGTTTTGATGCTAATCATGGGCGAAGTCCATCCTTAATGGTCGCAATAAAGTAGAGGTGAGATCTTCTGGTCAGCTGAGTGCAGGAGGCTAAGGTGCCTTCGCCGATCTTGCTATAAATCTGCTGTATATCGGCTTTGGGGTCATCCTGAATGATGTCTACGATTTCGTCCAGAAGATGCCAGAAAGCAGCAAGGTTGTTTTTGTCAAAATACTGAAGGCAAAGTTCATTCCTGCAGTCTTCCTCCACGTCTTCAATTCGCATTTCCGGAGGAAGCGAATTGAGATAAGGCCGGAAACTGTCGGGAGATTCTTCTGTCAGAAAACTCATATTGAGGAGGCGCTGAATTACCAACAGACGAATCTGACGGGTTGACATGGTGCGTCCGAAATCCATGACAGCGTCAGGCCTGTCTATGGCTCTTCCGGCAATTCCGGCACGGTTTTTGAGCGATGACTGTTGGTCGCGTATCGCTCCAAAAATACCAAGAAGGGTCCGCTTGTCCGTTAAAAGAGCGGAAGAGTTGTGCGCAAGAGCGCGGATGTACTCGGTCTCGTCCTTCTTTGCTACAACGAATCTAACACAGCTCAAGAAGTCGTCAATGGCGTCGTCATCGATCAGGCCGTCGGGAATGTCGTTGTGCCTCTTCTTGCACGCCTCGATGAGATGCTCACGGACGCTCGCCTGCGATTTTGGCTTCAGCTGTTGAAATCGAAATTCCGTTAGCGTCGGATTCTCAAGTGTGGTTGGGGATACGCCCCCGACAAACAGGGTAAGCGTGTCGAAATACTTTGAGAATTCGCTTGCTCTATTTTCAAAAAGCGTAGCTAGATACTCGCCCAGCTTTGCTGGGGTTATTTTTGTTTCGCCTTTTGACTGCACATCATGAAGGGTATTACAGGAGTTGTCCATTCCTGTAACGTCATTAAAGCAGTCAATGGCGAACAAATCGATTTCATCGCGTTCAGGGGCAAAACACATCATATGCAACAGAGCACAGGTTTCAGCCCTGTTGCCACTGGGAGTCCCTCTTTCTGTCGAGATAAATCTATACGTCATTTCAAATACCTGATAGTTAGTTGACGGCAGGATAGTTTCACTCTGGTGTTCTTTGGTTTTACTGAGAGATCGAGCAACTTGTTGTTGCATGCTTCATATTGAACAATCAAATGTATCCCTGCCTACGAGAGAAAAAGGAACGGATAGTAGTTCTTTAGGCTCCAACATATACTATGTTGCGAAAACCGTTTATGCATTGAGCGTATTATAACGGAGCGATACAGCACGATACTGGAGGGACGAAAGGACGCCTCCGAACCTTTGACGAGAGTTAGCCACTTGCGACGATTCTATCGTTCATATCTATTTTGCATCATTGTTGACCTGCGGAAACGCAAGACCGCAAAGCCACTGGCTACGATTTATCTCGCGCCGTGGTCGTCAATCGATCATTCGATGGGTTTGGCTCCTGTATTCGGGTGTTTTGAGCCCTCAAAACCAACCCGTTTTTGTCTCCGGGACAAAAATGAAACTGCGGGTTTGCGGTTGGGGTGCGGACGAATAGTTTGCGAATTTGTCCCAGGATTTGTGCCGAACGCTTACGTGGAGACACGCGGCGGGATTCGGTGGCAAGACGGCCAAGATCGACGACCCAGCTGGAGTTAACTGGATTGACACAACGGCAAACGAGCGTGAAAGAGTGGGAATAACGGGAACTGGCTTCTAAACTCGCGTTTTGATACCGTCGAGTACCGCCTGATGCTGTTTCGGCAACGCTGCAGGGCAAAGCCGGGCTTATAGGACAAAATATGTGTCCACGTTGGGGGCATCGGCGCAGGTCGATGCCCCTTTTTCAGCCGTTTAAATTCCGTGCCCGCTTTTAACCGCTCGGACAGAATGTGTGTCCGGTTGCCTATCGTTCTCGCAGGTAGATAACCTTTTCCGGAACCGTTAAATACGCTTTCGGAAGAGGTGCCCATGAAGGCCGTTTATTGCCCCTACTGCGGCGGTCGGACCAAGCGCAACGGCAGGACCTCATCGGGGTCCCAGCGGTGGAGGTGCACGGCCTGCGGTGCGTCGACGACGGTGAGGTACGACGACACGGCGACAAGGCTCGGGGAGTTCCTCGGGTAGCTCCTCTCGAAGGACTCGCAGGCCATGATGCCGGGCGGCGGGCGCTCCTTCAGGCGCAGGACGGCCGAGTTCTGGGAGGTCTGGCCCATGCCCGTCCCCGACGGCGAGCTCCACCGCGTGCTCTACGTCGACGGGATCTGGGTCGCGCGCGACCTCGTGGTTCTCATATGCTGCAGCGGCATGGGCCGCGATGCGCGCGAGACGGGACTCCGGGGAGATCTCCGAGGAGGAGTACCTCGACTGGAAGCGCGGGTTCGGCGGAAGGTAGATTTTGGCGGTTAAGGGGGCATTCCTTGCTAAACCGCAATAATACGGTCCATTAACGGAGTGTTTGCATTATTCGGGAGCACTGATGGCTTTGGGGCGCTGCGGGATCTTTTTTCTGCGCCCAGTCGACTTGAAAGAGGGCGTCAGGGTGGGGAGCACACAGTTTGCATGCTTCCTGGTTTGCCGAGTTTGCATCCATATACAGCGCGGCTTTCCTCCTAAACGTAATAGCTTGGGGCGTTCTTGTGTAGTGTGCCCGGCATTCGCTATTCGAAACCGACCAGTTCGTTTTGCTTCGGATAGTACAGGATGTATATTCGACATTAAGGATGTGCTGACCAACTGGGATCTAATTGAGGATGGTGCAAAGATGGGGTTATCTTGGTTGTTGAATGATTTCATCTGTAATGACCTATATGCTCCGTTTGTTGTCAAACTGGACAATGACTACTATTCCCGCCTTATGGAGAAATACAACATTGTGCTCAACCAGGCGGAAAAGGCCGGTGCGGATGATGGCAGCCTGGCAATAATAAAGAAATATCGAAATAAAATCCTCGAAGCCCTGCGTAGTTACTACAAGGCCGATATTGCAAAAAGCAACACAATCATCAGGAATTTGGTTTCAGAAGTTCGTTCCGATCCTTTTGCGGTTGCAAAGCTAGATGAGAGTTGGGCCTTTCCGGGGAACAGGAGCCAGGAGATACAATTCTTTCGGTCGAGAACAGGGAGTCCTTCTAGCGCCTATGCGGCAAAAGAGATGTTGCATTTGCCGAAGAGCCTGAGATCTAAGACCGGAAGCTACAGGTTTAGTATCCCCGGCAGCCCGGCCTATTATCTTGCAAATTCTTCGTATGGATGCTGGATAGAGACGGGATTTCCACCGGAAATCGATTTCAACGGCTCACCGGTAGTTTTAGACGGCACGCAGAAAATACTTAACTTGGCAATCAATGTGAGAGATTTCGGCGGCTTGGACGGTTTCGATGAGGGGCGCGTTCATTGCTGGCTTAAACTATTCATGCTCATGATAGCGACCTCGTACAGAATCGACGAAGCTGACAGAACGTTCAAGTCTGAGTACATCGTTCCCCAGGCAATAATGATGGCGTGTAAGAAGCATGGTCTTGACGGGGTCGCCTATTATTCCCGGCGCGTGGAAGACGACGTATTCGCACGCTGCGCCGTCAACCTCGCTCTATTTGTTAATTATGATCAGCACAAGGACTACTCTCCGCTCATTAAACATATGAAAATAGATGATTCCTTCAACTATGCCCTGTACAAACAGCTCTCTCCGTCGCTGAGATGTAGAGACTATGAACTGAGGTCTGTCGACCATGCATATATAACGAATATTGGCAGCTATGACAGACAGCATCCCTATAGAGAAACAGAGTTCTTCGAGTTCGACAGATACCTGTTCGCAACGTGGAAGGGAAAGACGAACGGGAGGGGAAAAGACGTTCTTCCTTGGGGTGTGTCCGTTGATTAATGTTTGGAAGCCGTAGTGATTGCCGTAAAAATTCAATTGGACATGAAATGAAGATGGCGGCGAATGGTGATAAATAGTGGTGCTCGGTATTGACTGCTAGCGTTGGAAGCCTCTCGCCAGAAATTGGCGTTGAGTTCATTTTGAGTTCAATTTTGGTATCTGAAAACCGCCTGATTCCAGTAAATGGGGAGACGGCAGTGCACCACGTAGACGAGAGACCATGGGAATGCACGATTTGATTACTGAGTGGGAGTAAACCGAGAGCCTAAAACGGCACGTTACAAAAGGTAGTGAATAGCAATGAAACCCTAGGTAGAATAGGCTATCTGGGGTTTTCATGCAACGCCGCGATGCACTCCAAAACGCTCTATTTGGAATAATTAGTCCAGGCAATGAAGACGGACGCATGAACGCTGGAAGGACGGTGTGAGACCCGTTTGGATCCTCGGCACTCATCCGCATTATTGTTGCCCCAATGCCCTCTGCATCAAGCGAGGTCGGCGGTTAAGTAACGGCTCGGCGAGTGTTATTTTGAGAGCTACGCGCATCTAAGGCGAGTTTTCGTGGTAAAAACTACTTGCCGGAAACCGCGGCTTTCAGAGTACGGCTTACGTGTACGTTTAACCTCCGTGGGCGACGGGGTGCCGCAAGGCGTAGAGTATCGCTCACCTGTAGGGGCAGCGTCGCTTTAGGACCGAGGGTTCGGCCTACTACGAGACGCCCCAGCGCATCATCGACGGCAACACCAAGCGCATTGTCTCCGAGTGCCAGGCATGCCTCGACCGCTACGAGCGCGAGGGAAGGCCCCGCTTCGCCGTCGACATCGACCGCATCGTGGGGCTGCTGGAGGGCGAGAAGTAGGGCACCTCGGCTCAGTCTCGAGCCATGCGGAACCGCTTCACATTTTTGAACGCCGCGCGCCCCAAATACCCGAGAAACAGGCCATGAGGTGCGGCGGCGCACTCGTGCCTGCGCGCAGTCATCTCCATCAGCGTCTACGGTGCGCTACAACATCGCGGGCAAACCGCCTGACAAGCCGAGCATTCTGATCGTTCCGTCTATGAGCTACGTTGCCGTGCGGGGCGAAGGCGATCCCAATGCCGAAGGCGGCGCGTAGCAGAACGCGTTGCCGATGCCCTACGGCGTCGCCTATACCATCAAGATGTCGAAAAAGGGCCCGCGAGAGATCGAAGGCTATTTCGACTTCGTCGTGCCGCCGCTCGAGGGCTTCTGGTGGCAAGACCGCGCCGATGGCGAGATCGATTACACGAGGAAAGACGACTTCAACTTTATCTCGTGCATCCGCCTGCCCGATTTCGTCACTTGCGATAGTTAGTGGTCGGGGACGTTCTTTAACGACTAGTCATTTAAGAACGATCCCAATGACTATGCTGCTTGCCTTCGTTATCTGACGACCTGGACGGCAAGTGCGCTCAACTGGATAAGAAAAAGCCGGGGAAAACGTCCCTGGCACTTGGAAGCCTTGCTTGCGGAAAACCAATTATTTTTAAATCATGGGCTGTGCGAAAAGGCAAGTACATGAAACGATCGCTCCAATGGCGAAGCCCCAGCCTGCGCGCCAGCCCATAGGCAAGCCACCTGAGACCACTCACTTTGCTCACCGCTGACGAAGACTTGCGACCTGGGGTTTGCGAGCTACTCGCAGAACCCATGTTGCATATCAAGCTTTAGACTGACTCAGCCAATCACTTCTCGTCAGGCAAGCGATATGTTCTGTACGGATGTCGCCCATCAGCTCACAGCAGACGTCCTTGCGGGTGCGGTGCCAAATAAAGCCGCATTTTTCCTGAACGCGTTTCGATTTCTCGTTCCCGTCGAAGTATCCGCACCAGATTTTGTCCAGTTTCAAGTCCTCGAAACCATGGCGGACGAGTTCTCGAACCGCCTCCGGTATCAGCCCCTTGCCCCAGAACGGGACGCCGATCCAGTAGCCTATTTCTCCCTCAGTGTCCGGAATCTCCTTGTCGGACCGCGCGCCAATCATCAACCCTATGCTTCCGATGGCCCTGTTGTCTTCCTTCAGGCAAACGGCGTACGTCTCCGGCGCGGAAAACACGGTGCGGATGATTTCGGCGCTGTCGTCAACGCTCGAGTGAGGCGGCCAGCCGGCAATCGGCCCCACCCTGTCGTCCTTCGCGTATCTGTACAGGTCCTCTGCGTCCGTTTCGGCCCATGGGCGCAGTATCAGCCGCTCGGTTGCCAGTTGCATATCCATCTCCATCGACTACTTTCGATTGATGCTCAGTGCCCATTGTATTTGCTACGATTAAACTCGGCACAGGGGATACTGGTTTCCCGTGCGAAAACGCTCATGCCGCTAAATTGAGCGACCGCCTGTACTGCAGCGGGATCATCCGCCCGAGCGATCCCTTAATCCGTCGCCCGTTGCGCCAATCGGCAGAAGCCACGCGTGGACGCTAATCGCTCGAGCGAATCGTCGTCGGTTTCCGTTTAACGATTTCTTTTTCCGCTATTATCCGACCCTCGGACTTCCTCGTGATAGAAGTAGTCCACGATCACCGGATGCCCCTGGGGGACTCTGCCATAAGGCATTTCGTTGTCCACAAAGGGGCAATCGTACTTCTTGGCCATTTCCTCGGCTTTTTCTTCAAGCGCTTCAAAATAGCTACGGTTGCGCTTGTTATAGATCTCATCGTAAAGCGGTACGAGATCGGGATGTTTCTCGGCGATATAATCCAGGATCGTTTTTTTGAAACCACCCCGAAGATTGAGATTTTCGAGCCAAAACAAATCGCACCGATCCTTTACTCGCTCAAAAATCATCTCAAAATCCGTGATGCCGGGAAATACCGGGGACACGAAGCAGACCGTACGGATACCTTCGTCATACACCTGCTTCATAGCAGCGATACGACGCTCGATGCTCGACGCGGAGTCCATATCGTTCTTGAAGTTCTCATCCAGCGTGTTGATCGACCATGAAACGGTCACTCGTCCAAGCTTCTTCAGCAGATCGATATCCCGTACCACAAGATCGGACTTTGTGCAGATCAGAATATCTGCATCGCTGCCAATCAGCTGCTCCAGGAGTTTCCTGGTATTCCCGAATCGCTCCTCCTGTGGATTGTAGCCATCCGTCACAGAACCGATAACCACCCGCTGTCCAGCGTATTTCTTCGGATTCTTGATTTCCGGCCAATGCTTCACATCAAGAAAGGTGCCCCATTCCTCCTTGTGTCCGGTAAAGCGCTTCATAAAGGAGGCATAGCAATACTTGCAGGCATGCGTGCAGCCTACATAGGGATTGACCGAGTAGCCGCCTACCGGCAGGCTGGACTTGGTCATGATGTTCTTTGCTTCCACCTCATTGATGAGGATTCTATCGATCACTTCCGCCATGTTCTCTGCACCTCCAGCACTCTTTCGAATTCTTCCGGTAATTCCTGAATCATGTTTTCGTCCCCTATGACAGAGACGAGGTCTTCCTTCATAAACATTGGAATGCCAAGCGCGTGCGCCTGGTCCGTCAAAGACCATGCCCACTCCGGTTCCGTATGAACCTTCCTGCTCTGCGCCCCGGTCATGGTACCGACGACGATCCAGTTGATTCCGGAAAGGTCGACCGTACCGGGATCGTCGAATAGCGGCTCAAAAGTAACGAAGAAGTGATTTGCTTTGAGGTTTTTCCGAAGGGCGTCGATACGCCACAGCTCCGCTTTTCTCGTCACCGTAACGCCGAACCATGCGTTTTCCAGGTCGGTATCTAAATCCAGCAAATCGGGTCTCTTGGTCAGGAACAGGAACTGATGCCGTGGATTCTCATGGATCTTTGCAAATACCTCGTCTCGCCATTCCAGCTTCCACCCGGAGAGATCGCTCATGCCGGTAAGGAGAAAGTTCTGCGGGCGTTTCTTTTCCATCATCTTGAGCTTGCTCGGGAAGAACGCAGGATCAGCGAAGTCGTCAATCATATGCCAACGTTTCACATTGTTACGGGCATAGCAATATGGACACCCCACCGTGCAGCCGATGACGATATTCATATTCTGAATCTGATTTTTGATGCAGATGCTCATAACGCCTGCCTACCTGCCTCTCCCGTAAACACGCAATCAGCCTCCTCCACCTTGCGGGCAAAAGCCTCGATATCTTGCTTGCAAGCAGCAGGCTCGCAATCGCTCAAATCGTATGACGTGCCGCCGTTTCGATAGACGGACCGATGGGAAAACGATCGGCTGACAAGCCCGATGCCGAGTTTCTCGCACAGGGTCATCCGTACTCCCTTTCAGCTATAATAAACAGGTGTCTATAAACAGTATCCTTGTTGATTTTCTCAGGGGCAATGAACAAACGCGTGCACCTGTCGATAAACGAACAGCTACTGGACATTGTCAAACGACTCAGATTGGAGAGGCGATGGGAGAAACCAAGATCGACCACCGGCGGCGCTACACCCTCTCGGTCATACAGGAGGCGTTCTTCGCGCTGCTGGCCGAGGTCGGCTTCGCGAAGATGACGGTGGCGGACATCTGCCGCCGCGCCGAGATCAACCGGGGAACGTTCTATCTGCATTACGAGGATAAGTACGCGCTGCTCGATGCGCTTATCGACGAGGCATTGGCAGCGGCTCCCCCGCTTGAGGGGGTTGAATCGGCAACGCTTTGCCAGCGTCCGCCGGCAGACGACGATTATCGCCTGCTTTATTCGGACAGCGACGCATACGCTCGCGTAGCCCAGCGCGTCATAGAACGCGGAGCGGAGCAGATGGTTCCCTGGGTCATGGAGAAAACAGGGCTTTCACGCGAAGACGCCTTCCTGCTCTTCGTCCACAACGTCCAGGGCAATCTGGCCGTCAACCGCCTGCTCGGCTGGAGACGAGGTCCCGAGTTCGCCCATGCCCAGGAGCTGCTCAACGCCTATTCCGAAGGGGGCTTACTGGCGGTATCCGCTCTTCGCGATTCCGATAACCCATCGTGACCTGCGATTCAGGAATACCAGCCTCCGAGCCCTCTCGTTCGGAGGCTGCGACTAAAACCTCATTGCGCGTCTACCGCTCCGCGTTACTCGCCACCTGCCCGCGCCACCGAGAGCAGGGCGCCCAAATCGGCCTGGATCGCCCCTGCCTTGCTTCTAAGCTGCAGCGGAGCCGAGCCGCCCGAGATGTTTACGCTCAAAAGGTGCGCATCCGGCAGCTTTGCGGTCATGCTCCAGAACGGGAGCGTGATGATGCCGGGGGTCATCTCGCCCACGCCAAGCTCCAGCAACAGCACGCGGCGATCGCTGCGCTCGCGCACGAAGCGCTCGTATCGTCCGAGGCTCTCGCGCCATGCCGCACCCTGCAGAAACGTGTCGTCGCGCACCCACGGCACGAGCTGCCAGCCGCAGTGCGGGCATCGGGGGACATCCTCGCTGCGGATCTCGAACCCCGCCATGCCCGCGAGCATGCGCTCGACGTAGGGGCTCGCCTCGAAGAGCTCGTCGCAGCATGGCTGCTTGCATTGAAGGTGCGCGAAGCTTCCCTGATAGTTGCAGATCCTCTCGGTGGGAAACGTCTTCTCGACTTGGGTGTCTACATTGGTGCTCAGGATGAAGTAATCCTTATGGCCGATGAGGGACCGTAGGTCGAGATAGGGCTGCGAGGTCGGCTCGCGCAGCATGAAATCGATATATCGCGCGTAGTAGGCCCATTGCTGCTCGAGGCTGGGGTAGAGGTGGTAGAAGCCGTCGAAAAGGCTCTTGAAGCCAAAGGCTTGCTGCCAGTCCGCCATTCCTGCGCGCGCCATGCCCGCGCGGTTGTAATGGTTGAACCCGGCGGCGCTCGACATGCCCGAGCCGATGCCGACGATGATGGCGTCGGCATCGTCGATAAGGCTTCGAAGCCTACGCGCTTCTCTTTCTAGGGGTGGCATCGGGCGATCTCCTCGAAAGCCGGGGTCATATCGCCGTCAACGAGAATCGTCTCGCACGAGGCGTCGGGCGCCATGGCCTGGCTGTAGTTGAACACGATGTAGGTGGCGTGCTCGCAGACGTTCGCGATCTGGGCGAGCATGTGCTTTATGATGCCGTTGCGCAGTCCCACGCCAAGTTCGAGGATGGCGACCCTGCCGTTGCGATGGGCTTGCACAAGGCGCTCGAGCTCCTCGAGCTGGGCCGTGGCGAGGGCGTCTGGATGGGCGAGACGCCGCTCGTCGATCGACGTGCGTATGCTCCCCTCCGTCTCGAGCACGCGGTTCTCGTTGAACCCTGCGCGTACGAAGTGCCCGTCGATATTGCACGTGATCACGAAGGTGTCAGCGTGCTCTGTAAGACGCCGCAGCCCGTTCATGAGCGGGCTGGGCTCATACTCGACATACTCCTTTTGATGGAACCGCTCGACCCATCGGCTTCGCACGCTGGCATCCGGGGAGGCGAGCCCCTGCAGTATGCAGCCGATGCCGTCGGCCTGAGCGAGGTCGCCGTACGCCTCTCGGAAATGAGCATCGGCGCAGAAGAGGTTGAGCCCCTCTGCCATGTCCAGCCCGTTGCTGGCGCCGATGATGACAAGATCCGCCTCGGCTAGCGCCCTGCCTATGCGAACTGCTTTCACCGTTTCCATGTGCTACCTCCCCAGCGTCTTGCGCACGTCGGCGAGCACGTCGGCGATGTCGGCGCGAACGGCGAGCCCCCAATCCTCGATCGCGCGGGGGAGAAACTGCGTCCTGTTGTTCACGGCGATGTAGCTAGCCTGCGACAACTGCGCCGTGAGGGCCCAGAACGGCTCCTGGATAAACGCGGGCGTCATGCGGCCCACGCCCAGCTCGAGGAAAAGGATCCTCTGCCGCGCGTGCGCGTCGAGCCAGTCGGACACCTTGTGGTACTGCTCCTCGTAGAGCTCGCCCTGCAGGAAGTTGCCGTAGCCGCGAACCCAGGGGAACGCCTCTGCCCCGCAGTGCGGGCAGCGCGGCACGAGCTCTGTCGGAACCTCAAGGCCGTCTCCCATGGCCTCTACCATGTTGGAGACCGGCTCGACCGCATCCCACACCGCGTCGGTGCAACAGCGGGAGCACTGAAAGAAGCGGTGGTCGCCTTGGATCTCTGCCACCTTCTCCCAGGGGTAGAGCTTCACAAACTGCGTGTCCTGGTTGGTGGTGAGCACGAAGAAATCCTTCTCGGCGAGAATGGCGTCGAGGTCCTTGTAGGGCTTGCGCAGCGGGGCGTTGAGCGTGGTGTCGAGGAAGGTGGCGAGGTATCCCCAGCGCGCCTCGGCGGTGGGCCAGCGGTAGAACGACCCCTCGAAAGCGCCCTTGAAACCGTAACGCTCGGCGAATTTGCCGAAATGCCTGCGATAGGTTGCGTTGTCCTCGTAATAGAAGTCGCCGCCGCCCGCCGCGGAGAGCCCAGAGGCCCCGCCCACCAGCACGCAATCGGCTTCCTCGATCATGCGGGCGAAGTCCCTGATTTGCTGGTCGTAGGGCTCGGGCTCGCGGTCACTCAGCTCATAGGGCGTGCCGCCGCTGCGGTAGGCGGCCTGAAGGGAAAACGATTGGTTGGTGAGCTCGATAACGAGCTGCTCGTACAGGGTCACTGGATACCTTCTTTCAGCTATTATAAACAGGTGTCTATAAAAAGTATCCATGTCGATTTGCTTAAGAGCAATGAACAGCTTCGGCCTGCTGTCGATAAACGAGCGTTTGCCGGGCATTGTCGAGCGTTGCAATTGGAGGGGTAATGGAAGCGGGGAAGATCGATCGTCGCCGACGCTATACACTCTCGGTCATACGGGAGGCGTTCTTCGCGCTGCTGGCCGAGGTCGGCTTCGCGAAGATGACGGTAGCGGATATCTGCCGACGCGCCGATATCAACCGTGGCACGTTCTATCTGCACTACGAGGACAAGTTCGCCCTGCTCGACGCGCTTATCGACGAGGCCTTGGCGGCGGTGCCGCCGCTCGAGGGAACGGAGGCGGGCGCCCTCTGCCAGCGTCCGCCGGCAAACGATGACTATTATCTGCTCTACTCGGATGACGACGCGTACGCCCGGGTGGCACAGCGCGTCGTCGAGCGCGGCGCCGAGCAGATGGTTCCCTCGATCATGGAGGAGACTGGGCTTTCGCGCGAGGACGCCTATCTGCTCTTTGTCCACAACGTCCAGGGAAATCTCGCGGTCAACCGCCTGCTCGGTTGGAGGCGAGGGCCCGAGTTTGCCCACGCTCAGGAGCTGCTCAGCGCCTATTCCGAAGGGGGCATGCGGGCGGTATCGGCTCGTCGCGATCCCCGTAGTTGATCTTGACAGCGTGCCATTTCAGGCAGGCGACGTTGCTATGGCCCCTCTTTGGTTTTCGATGTTGTATAAGGCAATCGCAATCGCCTTGAGCTTCTTTAGGGAACTTGAGCAAGAGATATGGCCTGCTGGCGATTGATTAACCCCATTTGTTTTGGTTACAAGAAAAAATGCTGCGCGCCTGCAGCATGAAGGAGAGGGAATCCTATGAATATCGTTGTATTGAGCGGCAGCCCGCGTAAGGGCGCCAATACCGATACCATGGTCGAGGCGTTTGCCGAGACCGCGCGTGAGGGCGGCCATACGGTCGAGGTCATCCGCGTTGCCAGCAAGAAGATCGCCGGCTGCTTGGGATGCCAGTACTGCTTCGCCCATGAGGGCGTCTGCGTGCAAAAGGATGACATGGCCAACGTGATTGAGTCGCTGAAAGACACCGACATGGTTGTCTTCGCTTCGCCTATCTACTGGTTTGACATCACTGCGCAGGAAAAGACCGCCATCGACCGCCTGTACGCCTTCGGTGCCACGGGTTTCCCGTTCACCAAGACGGCCCTTTTGCTCGATAGCCACAGCGAGGGTGTCTATGATGCGGCGATTGCCATGTA
This sequence comes from uncultured bacterium, assembly GCA_905214465.1. Classification (GTDB taxonomy): domain Bacteria; phylum Actinomycetota; class Coriobacteriia; order Coriobacteriales; family Coriobacteriaceae; genus Collinsella. Next base: position 38,511 of record CAJMMD010000001.1, on the reverse strand, counting down.
CAAGTCAACCTGCGCGTACTGCAAGTGGGAGGACCAGGGCATTGTCACCATTAGCGGCATGACCGAGCGCGACAGCATGGCCTCCTCGCCTAAGTTGGAAGAGGTGCGCGAGCTCGCCCGCAAGCTCGCCTAAGGACAAGAGGAGCGCATGGCAATCAGCACAAGCGGAAATGCTTGCTGCCCTTACCAAGAGGATTGCTGATTGCCATGCAACGATGCTCCCGCGGACAATTCCGGTGTGCTAAAACGCCTTCTCGTTCAAGAATTCCCTGAACGCGGGGATGTCGAAGCCGACGAGGCCACGTCCACGTTCCCCGATAACGCCGTCCTCGAGGAGGCGGCGTTTGTATTGGCTTGCGTAGTTGCTGGCGACGCCCATGCGTTTGGCTATCTCCGAGACCCTGCTGGGGCCAGAATCGGGCAGCATCGCGAGCAAAAACTCAATGTCTTTATCGGAAAGCTCCTGATAGGTCGTTTCGAGAATACGATCGCGCAGCTCCATACGGGCAAGCAGAGAACCCTGCTGGACATCGGATGTACTGATTTGGGGCGAGTTTTCCGAAACATCCCAAGTGCGGTATCCGACGAGCTGCATCATGTAGGGAAATCCGTCGACGGCCTTCACGGCATCCTCGAGCGCTTCTGGCGTGATTGAGCGTCCTCCTGCTTCAATGGTTTTACGAAATGCATTTGCAATCTCAACATCAGTGATTCGTCCCAGCTGATGATACTGGGAGCGTCTGAGGAACGAGACGGAATCGTTACGTAGCAACGCCGATACTTTGTAGGGCAGTCCTGCCATGAGTAGGGCAACTTTTTTACCTTCGCGTACAAAGTGCTGGTAAACAGAGGCAAATTGAAGCATTTCTTCGAGATCGACGGTGACTTCATCGATGGTGATGAGAAGTCCGATGTCATGTTTTTCGAGTTGCTTAAAGATGCCATTCATGCGCGTGCGCCAGTTGCCCTGAGCCTCTTGAGCGTATGTCCAATCGATGCCCACTGGGCCAATTTGAACACCGTTTATGCGCGCGTGAGGCTGTGAGAGGTAGCTATCTGCGGCTTCTTTGGTTCGCTCGATAATATCTTCGAGCATGCCTGGCATGGCGGAGACATTTGCTGCGATCCAGTCGTGTTCAAGCGCTGTTTCTGAAAGGAGCGAGAGAAGTGCCGTCTTGCCCGTTCCCCTTGCGCCAGTAAAAATGGTCGACAGGTTGGGATCTCCTGGGCCGTTGATAAAGCCACGGTTGATGTCGCGCAGGATATGCTCGCGACCCGCTAGAAAGGGAGGGACGCTTCCAAATGTTGGGGTAAAGGGGTTCTTGCTGTACTCCATGGTAGCTCCTTTGCAGGTTTTGCTAATTTTTGCAAGTTTTGCTAACTTTTGCAAGTTTTGCTAACGACTGACCAAAGGGCATCGAAGTAGTGACGCTGACATTTTTTACGCAGAAAAATAAGCAGAAATCAATTTATCTGCGTTAAAAAATAGTTGAGAAGAAAAACGACGAGTCCCGGGCGCAATGCCGTTGCGTTCCGGGCCTCGTCGCTTTGCGAAGTATCTAACGATCTCGTTGCCGTGGTACCTAGTCAAACAAACTCGGCATGTCATTTTCCTTCATGAGGGCGCCGGCGGAGGGCAGGCTCTGCGCGGTGAACTTCTCGGCCGAGACGCCGGCGCCAAGGATTTCCTCGGTCGTGCCGACGGTGGTGACCGAGCGGCCCTTCTTGGCCGTAAAGGCCTGGACGCCCTGCGTGTTGGTGGTCGTCTTGGTCTTGAGCAGCGACGTGTTGAAGTTCATCAGGCGGTAGTCGCTCGAGACCAGCGCGAGGTCGCGGTCCTCCTTGAGCACCTGCGCATACAGCAGCTTGCTGCCGCCGTAGATGGCGTTCTTAAGGCGCTTGCGGTTGGTCTTGGTAGCGTATCCAGAAAGCGCGACACGCACCACGCGGCCGTTCTCAAAGACGAACAGCACGTCGGCCTTGTAGTCCTCGGGGTCGATGACCCAGATGACGCTCTCGTCGGGTTCCATCTCGAGATCGGTCGGAAGGTACGAGCCCAGCTGGGCCGACTTGGTATCCTCAAACGCCGCGACCTTGCACTTGTACACCTGGCTCTTGTTGGTAAAGACCAGCAGCTCGTGCGTGTTGGAGGACGGGAACTCGATAAAGGGTTTGTCGCCGTCCTTGTACTTGAGCGTGGTCGCCTTCTTGAGCACGCGGTCCGTCATCTTCTTAAGGTAGCCGTCGCGCGAGAGCATGATGGTGACCGGGTACTCCTCGACCTCGGGCTCCAGGCTTACCTCGATGACCTCATGGGGCTCGATTCTGCCCGTGCGGCGCGGCATCACGTACTTTTTGTTGACCGCGGCCAGCTCGTCGCTGATGACCTTCTTGATGTTGTCCTCGCTCGAGAGGATCTCCTCGAGTTCGGCGATCTCACCCTCGAGCTTTGCAATGTCCTTGGTGCGGTTGAGGATGTACTCCTCGTTGATGTTGCGGAGCTTGAGCTCGGCAACAAACTCTGCCTGGGTCTCGTCGATGTCGAAACCCTTCATAAGGTTGGGTACAACCTCTGCCTCGAGCTTAGTGCCGCGGATGATGGCGATGGCCTTGTCGATGTCGAGCAGAATTGCCTCAAGGCCGTGCAGCAGGTGCAGACGCTCGGACTTTTTGCCCAGGTCAAAGTTAATGCGGCGACGCGTGGACTCAATACGCCACTTGACCCACTCGTGCAGGATCTGGCGCACGCCCATAACTCGGGGATAGCCGTCGACGAGCACGTTGAAGTTGCACGAGAACGAATCCTGCAGCGTGGTCGAGCGATAGAGCTTGGCCATGAGCTTGTCGGGGTCGACACCGCGCTTAAGGTCGATAGCGATGCGCAGACCCGAAAGGTCGGTCTCGTCGCGAATGTCTGCGATCTCTTTGACCTTGCCTTCTTTGGAGAGCTTGACGATGCGCTCGATGATGACATCGGTCTTGGTGGTGTAGGGGATCTCGTAGACCTCGATGATGCGCTCTTCGGGAATCCAGCGCCAGCGGGAGCGGATCTGGAAGCTGCCAAGGCCGGTCTCGATGATCTTCTCCATCTCCTCGCGGCGGTAGATGATCTCGCCGCCGGTCGAGAAGTCGGGCATAGGCATGTACTCGAGCAGGTCGCAGTCGGGATCCTGCAGGTAGTGCATCGTGGCGGTACAGACCTCGTTGAGGTTGAAGCCGCAGATGTCGGACGCCATGGCGACGCCGATGCCCTTGTTGGCCGAGACGAGGATGTTGGGGAACGTGGTGGGCAGCAGGCGCGGCTCCTTCATGGCGCCGTCGTAGCTGTCAACGAAGTCGACCGGGTCCTTGTCGATGTCCTTGAAGATTTCGGCGCTGATGGGGGAGAGCTTTGCCTCGGTGTAACGCGAGGCGGCGTAGCTCAGGTCGCCCGAATAGTATTTGCCAAAGTTGCCCTTCGACTCCACGAAGGGGGCGAGCAGCGCTTCGTTGCCGGTTGCCAGACGCACCATCGTCTCGTAGATGGCGGCATCGCCGTGCGGGTTGAGCTTCATGGTCTGGCCGACGATGTTGGCGCTCTTCTGGCGCTCGCCCTTGAGCAAGCCCATCTTGTACATGGTGTAGAGCAGCTTGCGGTGCGAGGGCTTAAAGCCGTCGATCTCGGGGAACGCACGCGAGACGTTGACGCTCATGGCGTAGGGCATGTAGTTGACCTCGAGCGTCTGCGTAATCGGCTGGTCGGTGACCTCAGAGTGCAGGCCGATGACGTTCTCGGCGTTGACCTGCTTTTTCTTTGGCTGGTTCTTTGTCTTCTTCTTTGCCACGATTTCCTCTTGAACTTCTTATGGGCCGTCGTTATCGATTTGCTGCTATTGCAGGTCCAGCTGGTCCAGGTATTCCTTGCCGTGCTCGGAGATATGGCGCTTGCGGCCCGCCTCGTCGTTGCCCAGCAACAGGTTGAACATGGTTTCCATCTTGGTGACGTCCTCGGGCTCCACCTTGATCAGACGGCGCGTCTCGGGGTTCATGGTGGTGAGCCACATCATGTCCGGATCGTTCTCACCAAGACCCTTGGAGCGGTTGATGGAGCACTTCTGGTCGCCGATCTCCTTGAGGATGCCGTTCTTCTCGAGCTCGGTGTAGGCAAAGTAGGTCTTCTCTTTGCAGTTGATCTCGTAGAGCGGCGACTCGGCGATATACACGTAGCCCTCGTCGATAAGTGTGGGCACCAGGCGGTAGAGCATGGTGAGCACGAGCGTGCGGATGTGGTAGCCGTCGACGTCGGCGTCCGTACAGATGATGACCTTGTTCCAGTTGAGGTTGTCCAGGTCAAAGGCACCAAGGTTCTTGATGCGCTTGTCCTTGATCTCCACGCCGCAGCCCAGCACGCGCATAAGGTCCATGATGATGTCGGACTTAAAGATGCGCGGATAGTCCTCCTTCAGGCAATTGAGGATCTTGCCGCGGACGGGCATAACACCCTGGAACTCGGCATCGCGCGACGTGCGGATGGCGCCTGCTGCCGAGTCGCCCTCTACGATGTAGATCTCGCGGCGGCTCTTGTCCTTGGAGCGGCAATCGATAAACTTTTGCACGCGGTTGGCCATGTCGGTCTTCTGCTGCAGGTTGGTCTTGATGCTCTGGCGGGTCTTCTCGGCATTCTCGCGCGAGCGCTTGTTGATGAGCACCTGCTCCATGATCTTATTGGCGGCGTCTTTGTTCTCGATCAGGTAGGTCGAAAGGCGCTCCTTAAAGAATGCCGTCATGGCCTGCTGGATAAAGCGGTTGTTGATGGCCTTCTTAGTCTGGTTTTCGTAGGACGTCTGGGTGGAGAAGCAGTTGGTCACCAGCACCAGGCAGTCCTGGACGTCCTGCCATTTGATACCGCTCTCGTTTTTGTTGTACTTGCCCTGTTGCTTAATGTAAGCATCGATGGCGCTGGTCAGAGCACTGCGGGCCGCCTTCTCGGGCGAGCCGCCGTTCTCGAGCCATGACGAGTTGTGGTAGTACTCCTGCATCATGAAGGTGCGCGAGAAGCACATGCACGCGGTGATCTTTACGTTGTAGTCGGGCAGGTCTTCGCGGTCGCGACCGCGACGGTCGGCCTCGATAAAGAAGGGCTCGGTGAGGTAGTCGGCACCGACCTTCTCGAGCACGTAGTCCTCGATACCCTTGGGGTAGCAAAAATCCTCTTCGGAAAACTCGCCGTCGTCGCCCTCGATGCGCAGGCGGAAGGTCACGTTGGCGTTAACCACGGCCTGGCGGCGCATGGTCTCGCGATACCAGTCGTGGGGAATGCTGATCGAGGTAAAGACCTCAAGATCGGGGCGCCACTTGATGGTGGTACCGGTGCGGTCCTCGTCGCTGGGCTCGATCTCGAGCGCCTTCTTTTTGGCGCCGACGACCTTGCCTTTCTTAAAGTGCAGAGAGTACTTGTTACCGTCGCGCCAAACGGTGACGTCCATGTACTCGGAAGCGTACTGGGTCGCGCACGAGCCCAGGCCGTTGGTGCCGAGCGAGAAGTCGTAGTCGCCGCCCTGGTTGTTGTTGTACTTGCCGCCGGCGTAGAGCTCGCAAAAGACGAGCTCCCAGTTAAAGCGCTTCTCAGAAGGGTTCCAGTCGAGTGGGCAGCCGCGGCCGTTGTCCTCTACCTGAATGGAGCCATCGCGAAAGGCGGTAAGGATGATGAGCTTGCCGTAGCCCTGGCGCGCCTCGTCAACGGCGTTGGACAGGATCTCGAAGGCGGCATGCGCGCAGCCGTCGAGCCCGTCCGAGCCAAAGATGACGGCGGGGCGCAGGCGTACGCGCTCCTCGTCCTTGAGCTGACGAATACTGTCGTTACCATAGTTTGCGGTGTTTTTTGCCATACTCGCTCTCTCGGTGCTCCTTTGCTGCGTTTAAGTCATATAGATAGTCAAGGTAGCATAGCCCAGCCCACAGACGATTCCACCCAACACGAAATCCATCGAACAATCGTTCGGATTAACGGGTATAGTGTTTAGTGGTAACGCGGCATTGTTAAACAAATTTGGATACAAACGAATTTTATTTAATAGGGACCTAGTTTTACTAAACAAAATCGAATGATGCTGATTGCACGAGCGGGCACAGCGATCGACTATCAATCACGTTTACTCGGACAAAACCGAGTCGGTTCTGTCCGAGTAAGTTTGAATAGCGAATCGAGATTGTTATGTCCACATGGCGATGGCGAACATGGTTTCCATAATGACAGATATAGTTGACATCTTGTGAAGGATGCAATATATTTCTGTCATGTTGCAACGGATATCTGTCCACATTTACGAAAGGAACTCCATGCCGGGCAAAAAGAACCTACGCATGAAGGCGGCGCGCGCGGCGGCTGGCCTTTCGCAGGCCGACTTGGCCAAAGCCGTGGGCGTTACGCGTCAAACCATCGGTCTGATCGAGGCGGGCGGCTACAATCCCACGCTCAACTTGTGCGTGGCAATCTGCAGAGCGCTGCGGGTTACGTTGAACGACTTATTTTGGGAAGACGAAAACGACGTCGACCCTGACGCTCTTTAGGAGTTCGCTATGAAATTTGAAGATTTAAAACTCGTGCAAAAGTGGCGTGAATATGCCGGCCCAAAGGATGAACGCCTGGAGGCTGAGAGCGCGAAGATCTACAAGATTGGTTTCGTGCTGCTTTCGTTTGGCATGTTGATGATCTTTTTCTACCAGTTTATAGCTCGACAGGTTGCGTGGGTTCACAGCGATGCCAGTGAAATGCCGCATGGCTTTGCAACGCCGTTCGAGGCAGCCATGTATTTGTGGCTCGTTCTCGTGATGTTGATTTGCGCAGGACTGCAAACGCGGAAGGGCTATGTCGATACCAATCGTTTTGGGCAAACCGAGCATCTTCCTGTTGGATATTTCCTGCTTGTCAGCGGTCTTAGCGGCGCCGCGTTCGCGCTTGTTATTGCCGCAATGCGCTGTATCGCTGAGGCGCAGATCGTGCCGCTCGAAAACGTCTTTTGGTTGGCGAACCTGGCCACGGGCGTGTTCTGCGGAGCGACGATTTTCGCGGCCACGTTTGCCGTCCTGTGCGCAACGTTTTTCACGGCGAAAAGACGTCGCGCCAAGCTCGAGGCTGAACTCGACTCCTCAGACGACATTTAATGCGTAATGGGCCGGCTCTGGGTATCCAGAACCAGCCCATTTTGATATTCGATGAGCCGGGTCGGCGTCTCTCACAAAAGTAACTAGAAGCTAGCGACGCTTATCAGAATTGACCTCATTGGCGGTGTTGGTTTCGAGCGCCGTGCGGCGGGTGCTGTAGGCGACGAGGCCGGCGCCTGCCGCGGCGAGTGCTGCGGCGGCTGCCGTAAGGGGAGCGTTGGCATCGCCCGTGCCCGCAAGCGTGCCCGCTTTTCCGGAGCGCATGTTATTGCCGTGGTCCTTGCCACTGCCGGAGCTGCTTCCGCCGGAGTCGCCGTCCTCATCGGTACCGCCGCCACTCGAGCCACCATCGCCGTCTGCTGTCATCGGGGCGTCGTGAAGTCCTGTCGTATCCGCGCTGTCGCATACGCCGACCTGAACTTCTGAGCGTTCGCATGCCGCGTCGGGCACATGAAGCTCGTGCAGTACGGCGCCCAGCGTCGAGTTTGCGCCCGGTCGAATTTCCTCGAACGTTACGGGATCGAGCGCCACCAGATTACGTGCCTTCGCATACAGCGTTACGCGTTTGCCCACTTCGTCGCTCCAGCTCTCGGGGATGGCGAAGCTCATGCGGAACTGTGCCGTGCAACCCGGTGCCAGCACGGCGTTGCCGTTGTCGGCTACCAGCGGGTGCGTCGCAAAATGTTCGCCCAGCGTCTCGAGTGCGTACTTCACGTGTGCCATGTCGTTGGCCGAAGCGTCCTCGGCAAGCTCTGGATCGTAGATCGATGCCATACGTGCGTTCACTCCGAATCCGATGGATGCGCTGGAGAACGGCTGGCTAAAGCCCTCTCGATACAGATCGATCGTGCCGGCGGTCAGCAAGGTGTTGCCGTCGTTTCGCACCGTGACCATGAAGGATTCGCCTGCTGCTCCGGGCACCACTGCGCCCGAGGTGGCGACCGCGCCCGTCGGAGTGGCACATGCCACCAAGGGTACTTCGATGCCGTGCAGCTCTGCCTCGCTCTTCTCCGCGCTCACAATGTGCGTGGCGAGCGCGGAGAGCATGCCTCCCGACGTCAAAAATGTCGTTATCTGATCGACGGGATGGTCCAGCTCGCACATCACGAACGGCTCCGTGAACAGATCGCCTGCCAAGGTGCTGGCGAAGATGCGGAAGTGCTTGCCCATCACTGCTACCGGGTTGCCTTCTTCGTCGTAGGTTTGTCCCACCTTGCCATCGGTGTTCTCTACATAGAGCACGCACCTGCCGTTGTTGCTTACGCTAAACGATGCCGGGCCACAGCCTGCGGCACCCACGGGCTGCGTTGCAAATGCCGATGCGCCTCGCGTCCAAGTAATATGCTGCAGTTGTTCGTTGACGGTGGCCAAAAAGCCCGTGTGCTGCGGCCATGGCACCGCATGGGGCACCGCGGCGTCCGGCGGCATAACGCCCCAGCCCGCGATAGACTGGCCGATCACGGCGTACGATGCGCAGCCGCAACCGTTTGCGGTCTCGTACGTAACGGGCACCACCATTTTGCCGTTGATATTCTCGGGCTCGCCCAGCTCGATACTCGACGGTGCTTGCGGAAAGCGGAGAACTTGGCGGAACGTCAGGCTGTCGCCCGAAACGTCCGACCACAGGGTAAAGCACTCCAGCGCAACCTCAGCCTCGCTGCCGAGCGCCTTTTCTGCGGTGGTTCCGCGGCGGTGGAGGTAGGCACCCGACAGGCGCCCGTCGACCAGCGTCTTGCCCACCGTGATACGTGGGCACTGCAGGCAATGGTAGCCATCCTCTTGCAGGCGGCCGCGCGAGATGCTGCGCCATGACGTATGCGACACCACGCGGGTCTCGTCATTACTTATGCGCAGGCGCACGACGGACAGTATGCCGGCTGTGCTTGCCGTATCGAAAAGGGTGTTGTCGCCGTCGGGGCGCTCGCCCGAGACCAGCAGCACGTAGGCGTCCTGGTTTCCCCTCCCGTCCGTATATTCCACCACGTCGAAGTCGTAATCGTATATGCCGTTGCGCTCCACGTCGCCCTCGCCAAACCCAAGGGGGAAGTCCACGGGCGTGGGGGCGGACCACGTGCCGTTTGCCCTTGTGTGCACCACCAGGCGCGAGCGGCCATTGTCGCCGTAGCACACCGAGGCGATACGGAACAGGCATTCTACGCCGGCAATCATTGCCAGCTTCATGTGGGCTTCGCTGAGCACGCCGGAAAACAGCACGTTGTCGCTCGAGGGTTTTATGCCGCCACGCTCGTCCTCCGACACGCCGGCAGAATTGGCGTTGGGGTCCGCAACGGCGTTCGTTGCCTGCCCGATATAGGTGTACTCATACATCGGCGCGGCGTTTTCGTCGTTCTCTACCAGTGCATGGACGAAATGCTCGATCTGTCCCGTGTCATCGCTTTCTGCATCCGCCTCGAGCTCAATGCGCGTGACCGCTTGATCCCAATCGCGCACGACAGGCGCGACGTTTGCGGCAGTGGCCTTAACCTCGGCGCGTGCGAGCAGCTCGGCGTTGGTGACGATGGTGGCCGATGCGATAAATTGCGGCACACCACCTGCCTCGGCGTTGCCGCCCGAGCCGAAGCAGGCGTTCAGCGTATAAGGCGTATCTCCACCCAAGGCCAGCTCAGAGCGCTGGAGTACATACTGGTCGCTGTTGTTCGCCGACATATTCCACGAATCGAGGAGTGTGGGCCACGACCCCGACCAAGCCTTGGTGGTCCACTTGAACATGACGAACTGGAGTATCACATCGACATCGACGTCTGCACCTACGCGCAGTCGCGGAAGCTGGTGTCCATCTGCCTTCTCATACCCAATGAACAGCGTGAGGGATGCGGCGCCACGCACGGCAGACGAGGCGACGCCCGCAACGCCGGCTCCAAAGGTAACGGCAAGCCCAATCTGGATGGTGAACGAGCCTGATGTATTTGACCAATCGAGCGAAATGTTTTTAAAAAACGCTGCGCCGCTACCGTGTGTGTGGGCGCCCACGGCGAGCGCTAGTTTTGCCAGCACCCAGGGGTTGACGTTTAGGAAAAACGGCACCGGTCCTAGGGTAAACTGCTCGGTCCAATTGAGATCGGTTCTTACCTGGAAGAGGGCCTTAATATTGCCGTATGCGGGGTCGTTGTTGTTACCCCAGGTTTTGCCCACCCAATCGTAGGCGAGCGATCCGTACAGCTGTGTGGCGATATCCATCGTAAACAGCGGCGTGCAATGGTGGCGAAGGAGCTTGGTGTTTCTTGGGTCGGTTCCCGAACCGGCACTCATACTCTTGTACTGATTCCACTTCCCCTCCATCTCGTCGAGGTAGCGGTTTGCCTGCTTGGCGCCCGACTCGCGCGGCGATTTCTTCCAGTACTCCGGATCCGGATTGCCCGAATCGTTCATATAGCTGGCTGGTTTGTATCCTCCGCCAAACAGCACGTATCCAGCAAACGAGAAATCGAAGAGGATCGGAAATGTGGGCATCCAGCAGGTGAACTTGTTGCCGCCGATGCCGGGAAACGCCGCCGGGAAATCAAACGGAGTGATCTCTTGGTCCATGGTGGTGGGAATGATGGTGGTCGAGCCCGATTCCGCCTTTGCGGCCGGCGCGGTGACAACGGCCATAGGGGATGAAAGCGTGTAGGTTTTGCCCTGATAGTCGAGGGCAAAACGCAGTTTGCACCCTTCTTCCAGAAGGCCCGATGCCGCGTCGAGAAACTTGTCTTCGAGTGTGAACGTCGCCAGATTATCCGCGCCCGATGCGCTGGCCTTGATCTGACCGATCTGCGTGACGGTTTCGGGTGAGCTGCCCGCGGCAGGCATTACCTTGTTGATGTGCAGCGTTGCCTGTCCACCCTGTGGCAGATGTGCCTGCACAGTAAAGGCGTGCGTGTCGGGTTGGTCGTTTGCTGCTTCGTCCGCTGGCATTGCCATAAACGTGGCGTCGGCGTACTGGATGTCCCATTCGTCAAACGTGAGCTGTCGAAAGTACGGCTCGCCATCGGAGAGCGGACGTGTGGGTGCGGTAATGGCGGTGCCGCCTTGGACGCGCGCGAGGGGAATCTCGACATCGCGATAGCCCGCCATGCTAATGGAGATGCCGCCGTTAAAGTCGTACGCGTCGAGAAGCGTTGCCTCGTCCACGTAGCCTTCCGAAAGCGGCGCGACCTCAAAGATGGCCGTGCCTTCCTCGTCGGTAGTGGCGGTGAGCTGCTTGCCTGCGGCGTAGCGCGACGTGAGCGTGACCTTGGCGCCTGCGATAGGCGTATTCTTGTTGGCGACGTCGACCACGACCACACCAAACATGGTGCGCGAGAGAACGAGCACCCTGAAGGGGTCTTTTTCGTCGGCATAGGCTTCGGTGGGCGCGAACGGCAATATGAAGGCGTTTGCGCTGCCCGGCACGCGAGGCAGCATGATGCCTGCCAGCGAGGATGCTCCGGCGATAAGTAACGAACGGCGATCAAACATTTTGGGCTCCCATCCCGCAGGTATCGGTGGAAATAATCCAATTTTGCAAGAAGGTGCCCCGTGGCGGTAGTGCCGTTCAAGGGTCAAAGTGTCCAATTTGAGCGCGCGAAAGCGTCAGGCCCCGGAGCGCTTTCGATATGCCGGGCAGTCTGGCCGCTAGCGCAACATATGCGCGACCAGCTCGGCGCGAGTTCCGATACCAAGCTTGGCATACACTCCTGATAGGCGGTTTTTGACGGTGCCCGGCGATACTCCCATATGGCGTGCGATTTCGGCGTTGGTCCACCCACGGCAGGCGAGCATGGCCATGGTGAACTCCGTGGTCGTTAGATCGTCGGCCACGTCCTCGCCCGAATCGGGGTTGTGGATGCGCCGCCAGCCGTAGCTGAATCGATACGTGATCTCGATGATGCGAGCGAAATCGTCGGGGTATTGCGATTTTAAGCATGCCTCGATAAGCCCCTGCAAAAGGCCGTGGTGCTCGCCAATGAGCTCGATAAGGCCGTCGGGACGCGCAATGTCCCAAGCGGCTCCGAAGTGTGCCTTTGCAGCGTCGACGTCTTTGAGACTCATGCAGGCCATGGAAGCCGACAGGTGCAGGAACAGCTCCGAGATGGGATAACTTCCCTGTTTCATGATCAGGGCGTTTTCCGCCATGCCTAGACTGCGGCCATATTCGCCGCGCAGGTACAGGGCATGCGTCATCACGTAGCTGGCGAACAGGCGCAGGCCTTCGGGCAGATGTGCCGCAAGCGGATAAAACTCTTCGGCAGAATACGGGGAAGGCAAGTGCAACAGGACGCTCGCGGCGGAGGCGAACAGGATATGCGTGGCGTGGACGGCAGACGATTCCTCGTCAGTTGGCGTATCGAGGATGCCCGCAAGGCAACGACGGGCATCGGCGATACGGTTGAGCGACAGACTGGCATATCCGCAGATAAGGCATGCGGAATAGCGCAGTGCGGGGTCGGTGGCGTCAAGATAGGGGCGTGCTGTCTCGGCGGCGAGTGTGGCCTGTCCGCGAAAGTACAGCGCTTCCGCCGTGGCGATGGTGCGTGAATCGGGGCCGGAAATGCCTGCAACCGCAGCGTCAATCTGCCCCGGCACAAAGGCAGTGCACATCAACGGCATGGGAATGCGCGGGTAGCCATCGCAGTCCATCTTCCATCTCCCAACAGCTGGCAACATTAGCAGCCATTTTACCCCTGTTGCTCGGGACTGGAATTTGTGGTTATCGCCTACGATTATGCCGAACGAATAATGGAAGAGTCTATTGGCGATGCTCTTAAGGTCGTTGTCGAGGTAGAGCTAACCTTGGCATAAGGAAAAACTGCCGCCCCTGCAAAAAGCTCCGTCGCAGCGATGGGAAACGAACCTCGCTCTGCATATAATGAGGTCATATGACGGTGCGTCTGCATACGTGCGGCGCATTTCCATCGAACCAAAAAGGAGCTCTGCATGGATCCCAACAAGCGTCCCGACGACATGGTGCGTATCACCACTCCCGAACTCGCTCAGGCGTTCATCGAAGAGCAGGTTGCTGCAATCCGTGAGCAGATCGGCAACAAGAAGGTCCTGCTTGCCCTTTCTGGCGGCGTTGACAGCTCGGTCGTCGCGGCGCTGCTCATCAAGGCCATCGGCAAGCAGCTCATCTGCGTGCATGTGAACCACGGCCTGATGCGCAAGGGCGAGAGCGAGCAGGTCGTCGACGTGTTCCAGAACCAGATGGACGCCAACCTGGTTTACGTGGACGCTACCGACCGCTTCCTCGATAAGCTCGTCGACGTCGACGAGCCCGAGGCCAAGCGCAAGATTATCGGCGCCGAGTTTATCCGCGTGTTCGAGGAAGAGGCCCGAAAGGTGGGCGATGAGGTCAGCTTCCTCGCCCAGGGCACTATCTACCCCGACATTCTGGAGTCGCAGGACGGCGTGAAGGCTCACCATAACGTTGGCGGTCTGCCCGAGGATCTGCAATTTGAGCTCTGCGAGCCCGTTAAGCTGCTGTACAAGGACGAGGTGCGCGTCGTGGGCCGCGAGCTCGGCCTGCCCGAGAACATGGTTGAGCGTCAGCCGTTCCCCGGTCCTGGCCTGGGCGTCCGCTGCCTTGGCGCCATCACCCGTGACCGTCTCGAGGCGCTGCGCGAGGCCGATGCCATCGTGCGCGAAGAGATCGACAAGGCCGGCCTGACCATCTGGCAGTACTTTGCCGTAGTGCCCGATTTCCGCGCTACCGGTGTGCGCGAGGGCAAGCGCGCCTACGACTGGCCCTGCATTATTCGCTGCATCAACACCGTCGACGTCATGACCGCCGAGGTGCCTGAGCTCGACTGGGCGCTGCTCAAGCGCATTACCGCTCGCGTGACCGCCGAGGTCCCCGGCATCTGCCGAGTGTGCTACGACCTCACGCCGAAGCCCGTCGGCACGGTGGAGTGGGAGTAAGCTAACTCAGCTGGTAGGCGACGAGAACTAGCAGATGTGACAAAGGGACAGTCCCTTTGTCACATCCTCGATATTATGTGCGGGATGGTACGCCACGCGGCGTGCCATCCCGTTCGTTATTTTAATGAGCCGAGTGCGCGAGTGGGAAGAGTCACGAGCATGGTCGTTCCGCGCTCCGAGCTCTCTTCGACCTCGATGGAGCCGCCGTGGAGTGCGGCAATCTCCCAGACCAGTGCAAGCCCCAGCCCCACGCCGCCATATGCCCTGCTGCGCGATTTGTCGACGCGAAAGAAGGGCTGAAAGATGCTCGTCTGGTATTGCTCGGGAATGCCCGGTCCCTGGTCGCGCACGCGTAGCAGCACGCGGTCGCCTTCGGCGCAGGCGCTGATTTGCACGGTCGAGTTGGGCGCGCTATAGCGTATGGCGTTTTCGGTCAAGTTGAACAGCAACCGATAGATCAGCGTGTCGCTGCCGATCGTTTGCGCGTCGCCCTCACTTGTAAGCGTGATGTCTTTTTGCTCGGCAAGGGGTGCCAGGTCCGTGAGCACTTCTTCGATCATCGGCGCTAGGTCAATCACATCGTTGCAAGGGACACTGCGCAGCTCGCTCATCTCGAGCAGGGTCTTTGTCATGTGCGTCATTCGCTCGGTCTGCTCCTGCAGCAGCCCGAGCAGGCTCGCTGTATCGGCGTCGACGTCGGGGTGCTCGGCGCAAAACAGCTCAACCTGGGCCTGCATGAGCGCAAGCGGCGTGCGCAGCTCGTGCGCCGCATTGCCCGTAAACTGTCTTTGTGCGGAAAATCCCTCGTCAAGGCGGGCAATCATGTCGTTAAACGAAGCGCTGCAGCGCCTGAGTTCAGAGGGCACGTCCTCGCTAATCTTTGTGTCGGCGAGGTTGTCGGGCCGCACGCTCTCGACTTGCGTCGCAAAGAAGCGCAGCGGTCGCAGCGCGCGCCCGCTTACAAAGTAGGCCAGCACGCCACCGAGTAGCGTCACCGCTGCGGTTATGTACCAGCTCGTCGCACCAAACGATTCTTGGGCGTCGCTCACGACGATGGTCAGTTCGTCGTCGAGCTCTTTGTTTGTCGGGTCAAATGAGCTGGGCGAGGCCGCCTCCACCTTGCTGTGCGCCGATAGTTCATTGCCGATCGAGTCCATGTAGCGCATGCCGGAGTAGCCAACCAGGCAATTCATAAGTACGCAGGTTGAACATATCAGCAGTGCCGTCATCAGCGTGATGCGCCACTGCAGAGACAGCCGCTTCATTTGCCGTCCTCCATAACGTAGCCTTCGCCGATTCGGTTGCGGATGGGGTCGTGCCCCAACGCGCCGCGCAGCTTTTTGCGCAGCGACGAGATGTGCACGCGGGTCGCGTTGCTAAAGCTGTTGACGCTGCTGTCCCATACATGCTCGATAAGCTCTTCCTGGCTCACCGGCCGCCCCTGGTTAAGCATCAGGTATTCCAAGATGCCGGTCTCCTTGCGCGTGAGGGATAGGGTCTCGCTGCCCACGGAGGCGAGGCGCGCTTTGGTGTCAAAGCTCAGCGATCCACAGGTCAGGACAACGTCGCTTTGCGTAAAGCGCCTGAGCGTGAGGCTGCGTATACGTGCCGCCAGCTCGTCAAGATGGAACGGCTTGGTGAGGTAGTCGTTGGCGCCCGCATCGAGCCCCGCTACCTTGTCGGAGACCTCGCCACGTGCCGAGAGCACAAGCACCTTGGTCTCACAATCAGTTGTCCTGAGTTGCCTGAGCACGGTCATGCCGTCGACATGGGGGAGATTGAGGTCGAGCACGACAAGATCAAAGGTCTCGACATCGAGCAGATCGAGGGCCTGCTGCCCGTCGTAGCAGCAGTCGACGCTATAGGCCAAGTTGCGCAGGCTGCGTGCGATCGCATCGCACAGCGCCCGCTCGTCCTCGACGACCAAGATGCGCATAACGTTCTCCTTGCATAGTCATTCACGCTTAACACGGATTTTATAGTCGGTATGGTCCAATGGGTCGCGAAACGAAAGGAGTGGTCAGATTGTTCAAAGCGATTAAGCCTGTGACGCAGGTGGCTTTGCTGATCGTTGGGGTAGCCATGGTTGGCTTTGGAATTATGCGCGGCGAGGCAGATGCCGTGCTGGCCAAGGCAATCAGGCTGTGCTTGGAGTGTATCGGAATTGGATAAAAGAAAAAACACTGCATCGCATCTTTTAGCGCGATTTCGTGGATTGATTCAAGCGGCGGCGACGCTTGCGACCAATATTCACCTGCCCAACTTTGCCAAGGGAGGCATCTACCAGGGGGCGGGCAAAGCCGTCTGCGTGCCGGGGCTCAACTGCTACTCGTGTCCGGCGGCCTCGGGCGCGTGTCCCATCGGGTCGTTTCAGTCGGTGGTGGGCTCGTCTAAGTTTAGCTTTTCGTATTACGTCACCGGAACGCTCATTCTAATCGGCGTGCTGCTGGGACGTTTTGTATGCGGCTTTTTGTGCCCGTTTGGATGGCTGCAAGAGCTTTTGCATAAGATTCCCAGCAAAAAGCTCTCCACGAAAAAGCTCAAGCCGCTCACGTACATCAAGTATGCCGTGCTGCTGTTTGCCGTGGTGCTGCTGCCCGTCTTGGTGGTAAACGATGTGGGCATGGGCGACCCGTTCTTTTGCAAGTACATCTGTCCGCAGGGCGTGCTCGAGGGCGCGATTCCGCTGTCCATCATGAACGTGGGAATCCGCTCCGCGCTGGGAAAGCTCTTTACCTGGAAGCTCGCGATCCTCATTGCGGTTACGGTTCTGAGCGTGCTGTTCTACCGCCCCTTCTGTAAATGGATTTGCCCCCTCGGCGCTTTTTATGCACTCATGAACAAGGTGTCGTTGCTGGGGATTCAGGTCGATCATTGTAAATGCGTCTCGTGCGGCAAGTGCGCCAAGGTGTGCCAGATGGACGTGGACGTTACGCGTACGCCCAACCATGCCGAGTGCATTCGTTGCGGCAAATGCGTGGGCGCGTGCCCCGTCGATGCTATTAGCTTTCGCTATGGGCTGGGTGTGACGGGCGACAAGACCGCGCAGTCCACGCAGGCCTGCGAAAACAAATAGGTACCTATATAAGTTTCGATATAAACGGAGGAACCATGAAACTGTCAAAAATTGCGGCCTTGTTGATGCTGCCCGTGCTGGCGCTGACTCTCGCGGCGTGCTCTGCCCCCAAGGGCGACGCGAAGGACGCCACGAGCGGCGATGCGCAGATTGCCGAGCTTGTGGCACAAAAGCCGTCGAGCGCCGAGGAGGCGGCCAAGCTGTACCAGCAGCTGCTGCAAAAGGAAAACGAGATCTTTGCGAGCGATAACGCCCTATGGGAAAAGGTGTTCCTTGCGGCCAACAAAGACACTCCCATGATTGAGGACGGCAAGAACTACGGTGACTTCTTGCTCGATACCATCGAGGGCGCCAAGGATCAGTTTGCGGCTGACGAGCTTAAGACGCTTAAGGCCGGCGCGCAGCAGGTCAAGGAGATCGAGGACAAGCTCATGGCGCTGGAGAAGGAGTTCCCCGGATGTGGCAGCACGCCCGGCGAGGGGGAGAGTGTTGATGCCTCGACCGCAGGCATGACCAACGGCGAGAGCGGGGAGACGAAGTTCCCCAGCTTTAAGGGCAAGGACTTGGACGGCAACGATGTAAACAGCGACGAGCTGTTCTCCAAGAACAAGGTCACCGTCATGAACTTCTGGTTTACCACCTGCAAGCCGTGCGTGGGAGAGCTGGGCGATCTGGAGAAGCTCAACAAGGAGCTTGCCGAGAAGGGCGGCCAGGTCGTGGGCGTTAATTCCTTTACGCTCGATGGCAACAAAGACGAGGTGGCTGATGCCAAGGACGTGCTTTCCAAGAAGGGCGTGACGTATAAGAACATCTGGTTTAAGTCGGACAGCGAGGCCGGAAAGTTCACCTCCAACCTGTACTCGTTCCCGACCACCTACGTGATCGACCAGAACGGTAACATTGTGGGAGAGCCGATCATGGGCGGCATCAACTCCGCTGAGCAGCGCGAGGCGCTCAACAAACTGATCGATCAGGCACTCGCGAAGAGCGAACAGTAAGTCCGTGGGACAGACAACTGAAGGGGAGTCGCTGGAAACAGCGACTCTTTTTTCTGCTTCGGGGTAGCATCATGGGTATACGTCGAAAGGGCACGCAGCTTTTCGTGCATTGCCTGAGCGGTGCGCGAAGCAACCAAGCTGTGAGTTTTCTTAAGCGTTTGGGGTACGGCAGTGTCAAGAATATCGGCGGCATAAGCGGCTACACGGGAAAGGTGGTGCGTTGGCTATGAAGGTGGTTATCGTTGGAGGCGTCGCAGGCGGCGCATCGGCGGCCGCACGTTTGCGCAGACTCGACGAGCAGGCCCAAATTGTCATCTTTGAGCGCACGGGTTTTGTATCGTATGCCAACTGTGGGCTTCCGTACTACATTGGCGGCGTGATAGAAGAAGAGAGCGCATTGACGCTGCAGTCTCCCAAGGGCTTTTGGGATCGCTTTCGCATTGCGGTCAAGACGAGTCACGAGGTGTTTGCCATCCATCCCGATTCGCATACGGTCGAGGTTCGCAATATGCTGACGGGCGAGGAATTTGTCGAGACGTATGACAAGCTCATCCTGTCGCCGGGTGCAAAGCCGATTCGCCCTGCGTTGCCGGGCATCGACTCGGATAAAATCTTTAGCCTACGCACCGTTGAGGACACGCTGCGTATTCACAGCTATGTTCGAGAGCGGCGACCGAGCAGTGCCGTCGTGATCGGCGGCGGCTTCATTGGCGTCGAGACGGCGGAGAATCTGTGCGAGCTGGGGCTCCAGGTGACCCTTCTGCAGCGTCCCGTCCAGCTTATGAACAACCTGGATTACGACATGGCGACCCTTTTGCATACCGAGGTGCGTGAGCACGGTATCGATCTGCGCCTCAAGGCCGATGTGACAGGTTTTGAGGAAGTTGATGGCCGCGTTGTCACCCATGTTGCGGGCGATGACCCTATCGGAGCCGATATGGTGCTGCTTGCCATTGGCGTGGCACCTGAGAGCCATCTGGCGCAAGAGGCGGGGCTCGAACTGGGCATCAAGGGGGCTATTGTGGTCAACGACCGCATGGAGACCTCTGCTGCCGACGTGTATGCCGTGGGCGATGCCGTGCAGGTCACGCATCAGGTGACCGGCGAGGACGCGGTCATTTCGCTCGCCGGCCCCGCCAACAAGCAGGGGCGTGTCGTCGCCGATGTCATAGCCGGCATGGACAGCTGCTACCGCGGATCGTTGGGCTCATCGGTTATCAAGGTATTCGACTTGACGGCGGCAAGCACGGGACTATCCGAAAAGGCAGCACACGCGGCGGGAATTGACTGCGACAGCGTGGTCCTGTCGCCCGGTTCGCATGCGGGTTATTATCCGGGTGCAACGCCCATGACCATGAAGGTTATCTTCGAGAAGCAGGGATTGCGCCTGCTGGGTGCGCAAATCGTGGGCATCGATGGTGTGGACAAGCGTATCGACGTTCTGGCGACTGCCATCCAGGCAGGCATGCGCGGCGATAGGCTTAAGGATTTGGACCTAGCATACGCGCCGCCGTATTCATCGGCGAAGGATCCCGTCAATATGGCGGGCTTTATGATCGAGAACCTCAATCGCGGCATACTGGCGCAGTGGCATTGGGAGGATGAGCCCAACTTGCCACGCGATGGCAGCGTGCAGCTGCTCGATGTTCGTACGGAAGGGGAGTATGAGCGCGGGCATATCGATGGTTTCGTAAACATTCCCGTCGATGATCTGCGCAATCGCCTGGGCGAGCTCGACCGGGCCAAGCCGGTTTACGTGATTTGCCAGAGCGGCATTCGCAGCTACATTGCTTGCCGCATTTTGGCGCAGCATGGCTTTGAGTGTTTTAACTTCTCGGGCGGCTATCGCTTCTTTGCAGCCGTGACTGAGGCTCGCCGCGGCAGCGCTAACGTTATGCCGTGCGGGCTCGAAAAGTAGCGCGCATTGGAATGTGACAAAGTGACAGCCTCTTTGTCACATCGGGGATGTTATATGCGGGATGGTGCGCCATGCGGCGTGCTGTCCCGTTCGTTTTTTGGCGCGGTTCGTTACATTCCTCCCTGGTATCGGCCAAAAATGAGGATAGAGTAGGACAAGCGCGCCGAACGTGAACGGCGGGGGAGCGGGCGAGCGCGCCCGCGCGAGAGAGGTTGCCGTCCATGCTGGATCTCAGAGATATTTGCAAAAGGTACGTTACGCAGTCGTTTACGCAGGTAGCGCTCGACAGCGTAAGCCTGTCTTTTCGCGATAACGAGTTTGTAGCCATCCTGGGTCCCTCGGGTTCGGGTAAAACTACGATGCTCAACGTCATTGGTGGACTCGACCATTTCGATTCCGGCGACCTGTTGATCGATGGCATCTCGACCAAGGACTTCAGCGACCGCGATTGGGATGCCTACAGAAACAATCGCATTGGCTTTGTGTTTCAGAGCTACAACCTCATTCCGCATCAGACCATTTTGGAAAACGTGGAATTGGCGCTTACGCTCACGGGCGTGGGGCATGCCGAGCGCCGCCAGCGTGCACGCAAGGCGCTTGAGGCAGTCGGTCTGGGCGAGCACGTTAACAAGCGCCCGAGCCAGCTATCGGGCGGCCAGATGCAGCGCGTGGCTATTGCCCGCGCCCTGATCAACGATCCCGAGATTGTGCTGGCTGACGAGCCGACCGGCGCCTTGGACTCAACGACATCCGTGCAGGTCATGGATTTGCTCAAGGACGTTGCGCGCGACCGTCTGGTCATCATGGTCACGCACAATCCCGAGCTGGCGTACAAGTACGCCACGCGCATCGTCACCCTGGCGGACGGCAAGATCACCGACGATTCAGATCCCTTTGATGCTGCCGAGGCCGCGCGTCGCGAGGCCAAGCCCACGCGCAAAACCTCGATGAGCTTTGTGACGGCGCTGGGGCTTTCTGCCCGAAACCTCATGACCAAGAAGGGTCGCACGGCCATGACGGCCTTTGCGGGCTCGATTGGCATTATCGGCATTGCGGCGATCCTGGCGCTGTCCAACGGCGTAAACGACTACATCAAAAAGGTCGAGGAGGACACGCTCTCGAGCTACCCGCTGACGATTTCCAAACAAGACTACGACCTGTCGTCCATGATGGGCGGCCATGGGGCTACCGATGAGGAGGCGTCCAAGGGCGAGGGCTCGTCCGATGACGCTACCGGTGGCAAAGCTAAGGGAACCGACAAGATCCCTGTGGTCACAGCCGTAAAGGACATGTTCGCAAGTGTTAAATCTAACGATATGACAAGCTTTAAGGCATGGCTTGACGACGACGGCGACGGTATCAATAAAGAGGTCAACGCTATCCAGTACGGCTACGGCGTGACGCCGGTTGTCTATCGTGCGGGCAAGGGCGATGAGAAGCCTGTCCGGCTGGTGCCCAACGCTATGACCGAGGCCATGAGCGGCGGCGCGAGTTCGGCGGCAACGGTGAGCATGGATTCCATGGGAACCTCGGTCTTTAACGAGATGATTGACGACCAGAGCCTGCTCGACAGCCAGTACGATGTCGTTGCCGGCCATTGGCCTACGTCTGCCAACGAGGCCGTGATGGTGCTTTCGAGCCGCGGCACGGTGGGTGACTACACGCTCTACAGCATCGGTGCGCTGGATATCGATGAGCTCAACGACCTGGTTAACAGTGCCATGACGGCCGACGGCAAGGTCGAGACGCCCAAGGCCGGCACCGACTTTACCTACGACGATGCGCTGTCCACGACGTTTAAGGTGCTGTCGCCGTCCGATGCCTATCGCAAAAACGAAGAGACCGGCATGTGGACTGACATGTCTGGCGATGCCGACTTTATGGCGGCCAAGGTTGCCGACGGTATTGACGTGCGCATTGTGGGCGTGGTGCGACCCAACGAGACGGCCAACGCGAGCGCATTGACTCCGGGCATTGCCTATACGCATGCGCTGACTTGCCAGCTTATGAAGCGCGCCGCCGATTCGCAGATCGTGCAGGAGCAGCTTGTCCACCACGAGACGGATGTCTTTACGGGCAAATCTTTCGATGAACTGCAGGGCGAGGCCAAGCAGGGCGTGGATCTGGGCAGCATGTTCAGTGTGGACGAGGCGGCGTTGAAGAGCGCGTTCTCGTTCGATGCATCTGCACTCTCGGGTGCTGCCGGTGGCATGGATCTTTCGGGCATCGATTTGTCGGGCCTGGATATTGACCTTTCGGGCGTTGGCAAGGACATCGACTTCAGCAGCATCATGGCAAAAGCACCGGCCCCAGATTTCTCGGGCATCTTTGACGGTCTGGAGCTCACGCCCGAGCAAATGCAGCAGGTGGGAACGCTTGTCAACCAACTGTTTGAGGGCTTTTTGCAGTCTGATCAGTTTAAGGCGCTGTCGCCCGAAGATCTTAAGGACGCGTCGAAGCTCGCCGCCGCGTTCTCGTCGTATCTTGAGAATGATGTCGCAGCCCAGCAATACCTGGCTCAGCTCAGGGCGCTCGGCGGCGATGCCCTGGCCGAGCGTCTGCAGCAGGTGATGGGCGACTATGTGCAAAAGCAGCTGGCTCCGTATTTGCAGCAGTCTATGGATCAGGTGATGAAGGCGGTCAGCGAGCAGATTGCCACGACGGTATCAGCTCAGCTCAAGGCGGGCGCGGCAGGGCTTATGGACCAGATGGCGACGCAGATGTCTTCGAGTTTTGCCAACCTGGCGAGCGCCATGCGCGTGGATGCGAACGCCTTTGCTCGCGCTATCCACTTTAACATGGACGCTGAGGACCTGAGTTCGCTCATGATGAGCTATGCCAAGGCGTCGCAGCTCACCTACGACAACAATCTGACCACGTTGGGCTATGCGGATGAGGCAGATCCCATCTCGGTTAAGATTTTCCCGCGCGACTTTGAGGCCAAGGAGCGCGTACTCGATCACATCGATGCGTATAACAAGCAGGTCAAAGCCGCCGGCCACGACGAGCAGGCAATCTCGTACACCGACTACATGGGCATTATCATGGGTTCGGTAACCGACATCGTGAACACCATCAGCTTGGTGCTCATCGCATTTGTGAGCATCAGCTTGGTCGTCAGCTCCATCATGATCGGCATCATCACCTACATCAGCGTGCTGGAACGTAAAAAGGAGATTGGCATCCTGCGCGCGATCGGCGCGTCGAAGCGCAATGTGGCCAACGTGTTCAACGCCGAGACTTTCATCGAAGGCCTCATTGCTGGCGTCTTCGCCATCGTCGTCGTGGTGCTCGTGAGTTTTCCGGTCAATGCCTGGGCGCTTGCGGTCAAACAGGTCCCCAATCTGATGAGCCTGCCCGTGCAGGATGCGCTGGTGCTCATCGCGATTTCGGTGTTGCTGACGGTTGTCGCTGGCCTGCTGCCGGCCCGCAGCGCATCCAAGAAAGACCCCGTGGAAGCCCTGCGCTCCGAATGATGTGACAAAGGGACAGCCCCTTTATCACATTCATCTCCCTGCACCTAGTTCGTTTTGCTCATCAGCGTGATGCGGATGGCTGGATGGGTATGCTCGTCAAACTCGTCCTCGGGTTCCGTATCAAACGAGTAATACGCTTTGACGGGGCCGTCATTCGTCCTGATAGAGATTCTCTCGTAGAGCGAGCCGTTCAAAAAAGCCTGCCTAAACTCTTCGGGGAGCTTCTGCGCTGCTAGGAGCTCGGGGCTTGTGGTCTTGACGTCTATGGTTTGGACGGCAGAGGAAAGCTCGTCAAGGTCGAGCTCGATACGGGTAAGGTTGTCCTCGAGGCTCGCGCCGGGGTCGACCTCTGCCGCGTAGCTCACTTCCGTGAGTGTCCCCTTGTTGTCAAAATCCAGGTACGTATAGGTCTTTTGGGTATCGGAGTCGCCGTCGTGCAGATAACCGCGGACGTGATAGCCGTAATCTTGATATCGCTCGTAGGGGTCATCGGCGGACACGTACTCGCATGAGGGCTCTAATGCCTTGCGAGCAATGGCGATCTGCTCAGCCGCGGCCGCGGCGTTCTCCTGCATCTCGATGTTTCCCTGCGCCAGCTGCGGGATATAGGCGCCGCATACGATCGCGAGGGGCAGCGCCACAAGCGCGATGACCCACTTCTTTGCACGGGGGACAGGCACGCCACAGGCCTCTGCCATAGCCTTCGCGTTGGCGAAGCTCTCGGTAAGCACGTCTGCCGCGGTGGCAACGGCGCCTACGGCAGCGGCGACTTCTGCCGCGCCGCCCAGGTTGCGCGCGGTCTCGTTGTCGCTGTTCTTGAGCAGGCGCGCGGCGGCCTGCGTGCCAACAACGCCTGCGATTTGTGCCGAGCGGTCTTTCTCGCTCTGCTCGACGGCGAGCCGGCGCTGCATTTCCTTCCACTGCTTGCCACGCATGCCAAAGCGCGGGGCGAGAGCGCAGTAGCAGAATATAACGAGCTCGATGGAGGTGAGCACCAAGGCGGTCATCATGCCTGTCTCTTGGAAGCCTTCGTGATGGAAGACGATGTCGTCGACCATTTCGAAAGGAATGATCGATAAGGGCAGCACGAATGCCATGGCAAGCGCCGCGCCGGCAACCTTGGGGCAAATGCAGTATCGCTGGATGCGCTTACGTTCTTGTTCGGAGAGTGTTGCCATAGCTGGTCCTTGGAGTCGTGGCGGTCATTACGGCGCGCGGCGCGCGGGATGTATCAGTCTGAGCTAGCGCTGGATAAGAACATAGAGCAAAATACTCAGCGCGATGAGCAAGATACCCGCGATGTTAAACATCAGCGTGGCAAAGTCGCCCACGATGGGGCGCTCGACATAGCTCTTGTCTGGGCTGCTGGGGTTGTAGTGCACAGTCATTTGGCTGCCGAGGGGCCAAAGCTGCTCTGCGAGAGTATCTAGGCGTGCGATGGGTCCTGTCTGTACGTGCAACCAGCCCTTGGCGTCTTCGTACGCCGCGCTTTGCGTGCGGACGGGGAGTCCCGACAAGCTTTTGGTCTTTACGCCGCGGAATTGTTTTCTCACGTGGTACCGCGTGCCGTCGACGGTGTACTCCAAAACGGGATACATTCTGCCTTCGCCCATAAAGCGGTGGTCAATGACCGTTCCCATGATCATAGCGGTGCAGGCCTTGGCTTTCCTGCGGGCGGCGGCTTTCATGAGCGTGCTCATTCCGATAAGCAGGATGCCGATGCCTCCAACCGAGATGAGCGCGAGCAGGGATATCTGCGACGTGGTCACGGCGTTCTCCTTTGGCGCGATACCGTCATATGTGACTCAGTATAGGGAATCCTGCCATCGATGAGTGCATGGTCATGCGGCTAAAGTGTCATGGCAGCTCGATGGGTTTGCCATGTCGGCTTGCCAGATGGTCCTGCCGAGCATACGATGCGCTGCCTGGGCGTTGGCAAGGATGCTTTTCGCGCCCGTCGCAATGGGACGTCTCTCCTTGCCATCACTGCTTTTTGCCTGATACCGAGCGCGTTTTCATGCATGTGGAATCGGTTTTAGCTGTTGGATTCAACTCTTATGGAATGCGTGCCCCTTACAGTCCTCGGATGGATTCTGCCAGTGACAATAGGGCGCCTCGTTATGCGGCAGGAGACTGCCCCTTTGCCATATTGGGGCCCTTGCGAAATCGATGTCAAATACTTTTCCCGAGAAGTGAACGAGTGAAAACGGACCCCCGAAGCATCGGCACTTTTGGCGTGCAATTTCCTGCGGTTTTGCCAGTCGAATCCTGCGGTTTTAACGTCTAAAAATGTCGATGTTTCGGGGGCCCAAATACAGCCGTTCACTTCTCGGGAAAAGTATTAGACCTCGAGATGTAGACGGCGTTTGAGAGCAGCAGCTAGAGTGTAAACCTGCTTGCAGCTCCTTTCACTGTTTGTCCTGCATCCCAAAGCGCGGTGCAAGGGCGCATTAGCAAAAGATGGTGAGTGCGATTGCGGGGAGTGTGATTGCGGAATACATTCCCGCTGGTTGGAAACCCTTTTGGCGAAATACGATGTCGTTGGTCATGCGGAGTGGCAGCCTCAGCAGACATACTGCGAACGCCATGACGAGGACAGTTGCTGCGATTTTGGGTATGTGCAGTATCACTGGATGCACTTCTTGTCATGTTCGGTGAGCTGCTGCGCGAAGCCCTCGATCCCCATCGTTTTCCGTCTGTGGCGTACACATGTCCCTGAGCGTAAATGATTAGCAGGCGTTTGTTCTTTGTGTGCGGTAACCGGAAATCAAGGAATAAGGCAAAGGGGCCGTTCCTGTGTCACATGTGTTGCATGCAAAAGCAAGGAAGTCGCAAGGAGTGGGGCGGGGATACCGGTATATGCCTCGGATACAATCGAATCCATGCTAGAAAGAGGCTCTGATGATTAAAAAATCATTTTTCAATCCGTTCTCGTCCCTGTTGCTTGCGCTGGCCGGTTTGGCTTTTTTGGTCGATGTCGTTCCGCAGGCGCAGGGCCAGACGGGGGTGTTCGCGCCTACTGTGTTGTTTGCAATGTGGCTGGTCGGCGGCTTGGTGCGTCTGTTCTATGAAAATGAGGCTATGCGCACCTTCAATCGCCATATGCTGAGGGCGAGCCATGCGGCCGTTTGGAAGCGTGTTGACGCATGCTGGGTTCAAGTCAATGCCGACCGGCTTGTGCCTGGCGATGTGATTCGCTTGTACGCTGGCATGCTCTGCCCGGTCGATGCGATTCTTGCCCAGGGCAATCACATTCTTGTTTCCGAGTCATCGCTTACAGGCGAGAGTGGCCAGACCGCAAAGCGGGAGGGCGAGACCGTTCGCGCAGGGACGACTATTGTTGATGGCAAGGCCTCGGCAACCGTTCTTGCATGTGCCGACAAGGATGAGGCCGTGCCGTGCCGGCGCGCCCGCCCTGCCACGCAGTTTAATGTTGGGGCCAAGAGCATTTGCGCGGCTTTAGTCAAGTGCATGCTGATTGTGTTGCCGTTTGTCATTACGATTCGTGGCGTCGTGTTGGGCGACTGGGCGCAAGCGCTGCTGTTTGCTTTGGGAGCGGCCGTTGGTCTGGTTCCCGAAATGCTTCCAGTCGTTACGAGCGTCTGTCTGTCGGGCAGCGCCCGTCGTCTCAAAAACAAGCAAGTCATCGTTAAGAACGTCGATGCCATGGAGTCGCTGGGCTCCATAGACGTAGTGTGCGTGGACAAGACGGGAACGCTGACAGAAGATGTCGCGGTGCTTGAGTACTACACCGATATCCTGGGCAACGAGAGCGAGCAGACCCTCAACTTGGCGTATCTCGAGAGTATGAATCAGGGGACCGTCGCCAATCAACTTAACCGGGCTATTGCCGATGCGTGTGCCGCACCCGAGCTTCGCCTTGCTGCCAAAGATCTTGGTCATGCATTTACCCTGTATGCGTCCGATCCCTTTGATCACGTTGTCAAGGCGTCGGGCGTTAAGCTCGGCACCACACCGGGGGCACTTGGGTGTCTGGGGCTGCCTGCTCGTCCCGACAGCCGCCTGACCATCGTTAAGGGCGAGGTCGAAAGCGTTTGCGCACATTGCGACTGGGCGAGCTTTAAAGGCGAGCTCGTTCCCATGAATGAAGAAGGGCGCCAGAGCGCCTACGAGGTTGCCGAGGATATGCGTGCCGATGGCATCAAAGTGCTCGCTGTCGCCTACAGTACGACGGCGGCGGGTTGGGACGGTCTGGTGCTGTGCGGTTTTCTGGGCTTCTTCGACCGACCAAAGGCTAGCGCCCACGCTGCCATTCGGTCACTTTCCGACCTGTCTGTCGAGGTGCGCGTGCTGACCGGTGATTCGGCGTCGGTCGCTCGTTCTACCTGTAAACGCCTTGGGATTCCCGCCGGTAACGTCATCACGGGTGCCATGCTCGATGCCATGGAGGAGTCCGAGGCGCTTATCCAGGTGGGGCAGACTCGCGTCTTTGCCGAGCTCACGCCCGCGCAAAAGGCGCGTATCGTAGGGCTCATCCGGCTTTCGGGCCATGCCGTCGGCTATATCGGCGACGGCGTGAATGACGTGCCGGCGCTTACGGCGGCAGACGTCGGTATCGTTGTGGATTCTGCCGCCGCCGAGTCCAAGAAGGTTGCCGACCTCGTGCTGCTCGAGCGCGACCTGGGCGTCGTTGCCGAGGGCGTACGCGAGGGCAGGGCCTCGTTCGCCAACGCCTCCAAGTACATCCGCATCGCGTCGAGTTCTAACTTTGGCAATATTTGTTCGGTGGCTGCCGCCAGCATCTTCTTGCCCTTTGTGCCGGCGACCGCTACTCAGCTGCTTTTGCTCAACTTGCTTTACGACGCGACCTGCCTGGCGTTGTCGTGGGATAACGTTGACGGCGAGGAGATTGCTCGCCCCAAGGCATGGTCGGGCAAGGGCCTGGGTGGCTTTATGCTCCATTTTGGCTTTGCGAGCTCGGCCTTTGACATCATCACCTTTGCCATTTTGTTCTTTGGCGTGTGCCCCGCCGTATGCGGTGCATCTTTTATGGCGTTGGACGACGCGGGTAGGGCGGCCTTTATTGCCATGTTCCAAGCAGGTTGGCTGCTGGAGTGCGCATGGACCGAGTCGCTGGTGCTTTTGGTCTTGCGAACACGATGCGTTCGCGGGGCTGATCGCCCGCGCCGTTTGCTCGCGATGATGGTCGGCATCATGCTTGTCGCGTCTGCCTTACTCGCACTGGGTCCGGCGGTGCAACTGATCGGTCTTGCCGCTTTACCGGCGTGGTATTTGGGCGTCGTCGCACTGCTCAGTGTGCTGTACCTTGTTGTCGTTTCGGTCATCAAGCGGGTCTACCTGTCCCGTGCGAGCAGTTTGTTCTAGGGTGGTTCTATGCAAACGAACAGAACCAACATAGCGATCACGCCCGCCGAGGCCGCCGAGCTCAGCGGTGCGCTGTTCTCGTCCGGCAGTGCCGCCGCCCACGAGCTTGCGCCTATATTTGCCGATGTCGCGTCGGGCAGACTCACATCCGTCGAACTCATGCTCGCGGGTTCGCAGCCGGGTTCCGCCGCAGAGCCCATCGTTATCGACGGGCTGTCGATTGACCTGGCTTCGCGCACCGTGAAGGTCTTGGGTGCACCCGCCTCGCTCACGCCCAAGGAGTTTGACATCCTTGCCTTTTTGGCCACCAATAGGGGCACGGTCTTTAGCAAGGAAGAAATCTATCGAGCGGTGTGGCGGGACGAGTATTTGCTCGACGACAGCAACATCATGGCCTTTGTCCGAAAGATTCGAAAGAAGATCGAGCCCGAGCCCGACAACCCGCGCTACCTGCTAACCGTGTGGGGCGTGGGCTACAAGATGACGGAATGACGCTTTGGCCTATTGCCCCCGCCAATAGAAAGCAGCAGAACAATCCTTGCCGAATCGCAAGAAAGCCGCAAGAAACCAGCCATGTGCCTGGTCTTGCGGCTTTTCTATGCTGTGAACAGTCGCAGACGCGAAGGAGAGGTGAGGACCTTGAGCGGCAGTGACAGTACCGGAAGCGCAGGGCGGTGTGCGTCGCCGCGGTCCCATCTTGTTAAGGACCGCCGCAGCTAAGTTGCTCTGCATGCAATCGATAGAACGGAGCGTAGTAAGTGAAGATGTTAACCATGCACCGTGCGGCTTCGACGGCTCAAGCGCAGCACGATTTGATTCGGCATCGTGCGGAGGGGCGCATCCAGTATGCGGCGACCATTCCGCTGAGCGATGCTATGACATGGGTCGGGTCCAACCTGGGTGGTCTGGATCGCGACGAGGTCGCACACAGTGAGGCGGACAACGGGCGCAACGTGGTCACGCGCGGCAAGAATAAGTCGCTGGCCCGCAGGCTCGCAGACGCCTTCGTCAACCCCTTTACGGCAATCCTATTTTTCCTGGCCATTATCTCGGCGGCAACGGACATGGTGTTTCCCGCCCTTTCGCTTATGGGGAGCGTGCCGGAAGATTTCGATCCGCTGACCGTGATTATCATCACCACGATGGTGGTGCTTTCGGGCACGTTGCGCTATATCCAGGAGGCGCGTAGCGGCAACGCGGCCGAAAAGCTGCTCGACATGATCACGACGACCGTGACGGTCACTCGAAAGGGTGCTCCCAAGGAGGAGATTCCCATCGACGATGTGGTGGTCGGCGACATTGTGCACCTTTCCGCTGGCGACATGATCCCTGCGGATGTGAGAATCATCGAGGCCAAGGACCTCTTTGTGAGCCAGGCCAGCCTGACGGGTGAGAGCGAGCCTGTCGAGAAAATGCCCACGACCTGTGTAGAATCCGATTCGGCAACGTCGTTCGAGAATATCGCCCTTATGGGCAGCAGCGTGATCTCGGGCAGCGCGACCGCAGCCGTCTTTAGCGTGGGCGAGCAGACTCTGTTTGGTTCGATGGCGTCGAGCCTTTCGGATGACGCCGTGGAGACCAGCTTTTCCAAAGGCGTCAATGGCGTCTCGTGGGTGCTCATCCGCTTTATGATGGTGATGGTCCCATTCGTCTTTTTGATTAACGGCGTTACCAAGGGCAACTGGCTCGATGCCGGCCTCTTTGCCATCAGCATTACCGTGGGTCTTACGCCCGAGATGCTGCCCATGATTGTCACCACGTGCCTTGCCAAGGGCGCAGTTGCCATGAGCAAAAAACAGACCATCGTTAAGAACCTCAACTCGATTCAGAACTTTGGCGCCATGGACGTGCTGTGCACGGACAAGACCGGCACGCTGACGCAGGACCAGGTGGTGCTGGAGTATCACTGGAATATCAACGGTCAGGAGGATTCGCGCGTTTTGCGCCACGCCTATCTCAACAGCTATTTCCAGACGGGCTACAAGAACCTCATGGACCTGGCGATTATCAAGTGCACCGAGGAAGAGGAGCAAAACGACCCGAGTCTCACCGATCTTTCGGAGACATACGTAAAGGTCGACGAGGTGCCGTTTGATTTTGCGCGCCGTCGCCTTACCACCGTGGTGCGCGATTGCAGCGGCAAGACTCAGATGGTCACCAAGGGCGCTGTCGAGGAAATGCTCTCGGTGTGCTCGCATGCCGAGATCGATGGTGCGGTTCGCGTGCTGGATGGCAAAGTGCGCGAGCGCATCCTTGCAACGGTCGCCGATCTGAACGACGACGGTTTTCGCGTGTTGGCGATTGCGCAAAAGTCCAATCCTTCGCCGGTCGGCGCCTTTAGCGCCCAAGACGAGTGCGATATGGTCCTAATCGGCTATCTGGCGTTTTTGGATCCGCCCAAAGAGTCGACGGCCGATGCTATCGAGGCACTGCGCAATCATGGCGTCGCCACCAAGATTTTGACCGGAGACAACGAGAAGGTCACGCGTACCATCTGCAAGCAGGTGGGGCTGCAGGTCAACAACATGCTGCTGGGCAGCGATATTGCCGCCATGGATGATGCGGAGCTCGCCCGCCGCGCCGAGGACGTGCAGGTGTTTGCCAAGCTCACGCCCGACCAAAAGGCGCGTGTCGTCTCCGTTCTGCGCGACAACGGGCATGTTGTGGGCTATATGGGTGACGGCATCAACGATGCCTCGGCCATGAAGTCGTCCGATATCGGAATCTCGGTCGATACCGCTGTCGACGTTGCCAAGGAGTCGGCGGACATTATTTTGCTCGAGAAGGACCTGATGGTGCTCGAGGAGGGCATCATCGAGGGGCGTAAGACCTACGCTAACATGATCAAGTACATCAAGATGACCGCGAGCTCTAACTTCGGCAACATGTTTAGCGTGCTTGCCGCGTCTGCCCTGCTGCCGTTTTTGCCCATGATGAGCATCCAGCTGATTTTGCTCAACTTGATTTATGACTGCAGCTGCCTGGCGATTCCCTGGGATAACGTGGACGAGGAGTTCCTGCGCGTGCCGCGTACCTGGGATGCGTCGAGTGTCGGCAGGTTCATGATCTGGATCGGTCCCACCAGCTCCATCTTCGACTTTATGACCTACATCTTTATGTACTTTGTCTTCTGTCCGCTGTTTGTGAGCCATGGCGTGCTCTTTAACGATCTGGCACACGTTTACTCGGGCGCTGCGCTGGAGCAGATGCAGTTGGCATATATCGCGCTGTTCCAAGCCGGTTGGTTTGTCGAGTCCATGTGGAGTCAGACGCTGGTCATTCACATGATCCGCACGCCCAAGCTGCCGTTTATCCAGAGCCACGCCTCAGCGCCGGTAATGCTGCTCACGATGACGGGTATCGCGCTGCTCACGGTGATTCCGTTTAGCCCGCTTGGGCCTACGTTGGGTCTGGGTGCCCTGCCCGTTGAGTACTTCCTGTTCCTGATCCCGTGCATCTTGCTGTATATGGCGTTGGCGACAAGCCTTAAGAAGGCCTATGTCAGGCGCTATGGCGAGTTGCTGTAACAGGGGATTTGAGATGAGAGGAGCGTTCGCATGAACTGGACGCAGATTTGGATTGACCTGTTTGGTACCTCGGAGTGGCTCGGGCTCAATATGGGTTTTTGGGTGGCCAACGGCGTCGTGCTCGTCATTGTCGTCATTATGAACGTCGTCTTTTGGAGCATGAAGCCACTGCCGAAGGACAAATAACAAGCAAAGGGGCCGCCATGGAGCGGCCCCTTTGCTTGTTATGCTGTCTTCGTTGCACGTGGTCGGTTGGAGGGGCGGGTGGTGCCGAGTGACCGTTTCTGGCTGGGCGTATTGTCGACTTGGGCTTCCAGCGTGCCGCGCCGCTCGTCGTTCATGGGCTCGAGCTGCTCGTCGCTCGCGTCCTTGCCAGGGAAGGCAAAGGTCGGGTGCTAAACCAACCGTTGGCGGTGATACCGTGCTCGCGGTCCTATTATTCCACGGCATTTCCCCGCCGATTTGTCGGCCTTTGTCGCGTTAGAGGTACCTTGCCGCGAACTTCTCGAGGTCGGCTTTGCTTGCGTTGTTGAGGATGCCGTCGTCAACGATCTTTGCACCCGGAGCGCTTGCCCTAAGGACCGACGCCGTCTTTCCCATTCCGCTTCCGCCCGAAGTGGCAAACAGGACGATCGTCTTGCCTGTCAGGTCGTAAGACTCAAGGAATGTGTTGATAATCGCCGGTGCCACGTACCACCATATGGGGAAACCCAAAAAGATGGTGTCGTAGCCTTCGATGTGCTCCACTCTAGAGGTTATGGCGGGGCGGCAGGAGGGGTCGGCGGCCTCGCGTGTGCTGCGGCTCTGCTTGTCGCGCCAGTTGAGGTCGGCGCTCGTGTATGGATTGACGGGCACAATGGCGAACAGGTCACTGTCCGTCACGCGAGCCAAGCGGCTCGCAACGTCCATCGTTGTTCCCGATGCGCTGAAATATGCCACAAGTGTCTTAGCCATTGGAGTCCCTTTCGTTGCTGAGGGTTAGGTTTTATGGTGAGGTGCTATTAAGTGCCGCCTCATGGCCGCGATACCGAGCGGCTTGAACAGCATCCGGTTGAGGCGTTGCGTAGCCGATAGATGAGATAGTCAAGGCATTCGAGCTTCTGTTGCCCCGCGTGTATATCGTTGAGCAATTCGCGGCGATGCCGTTTTAGTAGGCAAATGCGCGCACAGTCGCTGGCAGCAGTGCCGTATAGCTCGATAAACTCTTCGCTGCAACCGGCGTCGCGTAGGCTGTCGATGATGTTGTCGTCCATGGCATCACTTTGTGGTTTTGACCTTGGTGGTGCCGGCAAGCGGCTTTTCGCCGGGACGGGCCTTGGGGCCAACGAGCGCGTGCGGTTGATAGAGCTCTTCGAGGAACTCGATCTCGGCGGGCGAGAGCGTTACGTCGAGCTCGGCCACGGCATCGTCGACGCGCTCGGGCTTGGAGCAGCCCACGATGGGGGCCGCCACACCACGTGCCCAGTGCCATGCCAGCGCAATCCTCGACATCGGCACGTCGTGATCGGCGGCAATCTTGGCCACGCGCTCAATGACGGGCATGTCGATGGCGCGATCATGGTCGTACTTGTTGGCCATGGTCGTGTCGGTGGTGCCGCGTGTGCTCGAGCTTTCCCACGTGGGTCGGCAGAGGTGTCCCGAAGCCATGGGGCTGTATGGCGTAAGGGCCATGTCAAACTGGCGGCACACCGGGATCATCTCGCGCTCGTCCTCTCGGTACAGCAGGTTGTAGTGGCACTGCATGCTCGTAAAGGGCGTCCATCCGTGGTCGCGCGCGACGATCTGCAGGTTGTGCAGCTGGTAAGCATACATAGCGCTGGCGCCGAGCGCGCGAACCTTGCCCTCGCGCGCCAAGTCGTTGAGCGCCTCCATGGTCTCTTCCATGGGAACGTCGTAATCGAAGCGGTGAATGATGTAGAGGTCTAGGTAATCGGTGCCCAAGCGCTTGAGCGAGCCTTCGATCTCGCGTTTGATGGCGTTGGCGGAAAGGCCGCCCTCGTTGAAGTGAACCTTGCTAGCCAGCACGACGCTCTCGCGAGCGATTCCCAGATTGCGCAGGGCGGCGCCAATGTACTCTTCGCTCGTGCCAAAGCTGTAGCAGTTCGCGGTATCGATAAAGTTGATTCCGGTGTCGAGTGCGCGTTTGATGACGGCGCGTGTGCCGTCGGGTCCGATGGTCCACTGATGAAAGTCGGGGCTGGGCTCGCCAAAGCTCATGCCTCCCAGGCAGAGTTTAGAGACTTTAATGCCGGAATGGCCAAGGGTTGTGTACTGCATGATGCTCCTATTTCTGGTTCTCAACGTCGGGGTGCCAGGCGGCATATTGCGCAAGCTTCTCGGGCGTGCGCTCATAGAAGGGTTTCCCGCGATCGAGGGTAGCCATGGCGGTCATGTCGCTGTCCGTGAGCTCGAAGTCGAAGACATCGATGTTGTCGGCGATGTGCGTCGGATTCTTGGAGCCTGGAATGACGATATTTCCCTCTTGGATATGCCAACGCATAATGATTTGAGCAGGCGTTTTGCCATACTTGACAGCGAGGTCGCGCACGACGGGTTCGTTCATGATGCTGCTGTTACCGCGCCCGCCGAGCGGGTACCACACCTGCAACGCAATGTCGTGCTGGGCGAGCAGCTTCTTCAGTTCGGTCTGCGGGAAATACGGATGGCACTCGACCTGAATAAGGGATGGAACGATCTCGCAATTTGCGAGAAGCTTCTCGATTTCGTTCTCGTCGAAATTGGAGATTCCGATGGAGCGGAGCTTGCCTTCCTTGTACGCGATCTCAAGCTTCTCATAGCCCGCCAAGTAGTCGCCTGCGGGTTGGTGCAGAATCATGAGGTCGATGTAAGGTGTGTTCAGACGCTCGAGCGTTTCGTCAACGGCGGTGTCGCTGTTGTAAAAATAGGGCCAGAGCTTGGTTTCGAGAAACACGTTTTCGCGTGGCAAGTCTGATTCGCGCACGCCACGACCCACTGCTCGCTCATTCACGTATGCATTGGCAGTGTCGATGAGCTCATACCCCATGCCGAGTGCGGAGGTAACCGACGATTGGGCATCGTCGGGTTTAAGCAGATACGTGCCAAGTCCTAGCTGGGGGCTTTTGATGCCGTTATTGAGCGTGATGTATTCCATGCGCTTCCTTTCTCGCTGGTTCTCTTCTGTAACGATAGTTCCGAGATTTGATAATGTATATTTCCTATAGCAACTAGCTAGATATACGGATTATGTATGTGAAACGAATTGGACCGAATGAAGTTCTCCGTTGTGCACGAAGGAGCAATCATGGAGCTGCGAACGCTGCGTTATTTTCTTGCTGTGGCCCGCGAGGAAAACATGACCGAAGCTGCTAACGTGCTACATGTGACGCAGCCCACGCTCTCGCGCCAGATAGCCGATTTGGAACGCGAGCTGGGCGTGGAGCTGTTCGAGCGCACCAATCGATCGTGTGTGCTCACGAGCGATGGCATGCGCTTGCGCCAGCGCGCCGAGGAGATTGTCTTGCTGGTGGAACAGACCGAGCTAGAGTTGGCGGATCGGGAGCTCGGCATTGCAGGCGTTATCCGCATTGGAGCCGGCGAAACCAAATCGATGCGGCTGGTGCTCGATACTTTTGCTGAGCTGCATCGGAGTCATCCCGGAGTGACGATTGAGCTCTATACCGGCAATGCCGATGCGGTGGAGGAGCGCTTGGAGCGTGGCTTGCTCGACTTTGCCCTGCTGTTGGAGCCCGTTAACGTCGAGAAATACGAGTGGATCCGTATGCCTGAGGCTGACCGGGCCGGCGCCGTTGTCGCCGCGAGCGGTCCATGGGGTGGCCTGGACGTGTTAACGCCTGCGGACGTGGCGAAGATGCCGCTGCTGGTGAGTTCGCGTACCTCGAATCGAGCGTTCGATCTCGAAGTGTGGTCGGGCGGCGTCTTCAGCTTCGATGACCTCAACGTCGTGGGGCATTTCGATCTGATCGGCAACGCGTCGCACCTGGTGCGTTCGGGCACCGCATGTGCGGTTGGTATTGGAAGCTTGTTGCAGATAGATGAAAGCAGCGACCTGCGTTTTATCCCGTTTGAGCCGCCGCTCACCATTGCATCGTATCTGGTGTGGAAAAAATATCGCCTGCGTTCTCGCGCCTGCGAAGAGTTCCTGAACCGCTTGAATGGGATGTGACAAAGGGACAGTCCCTTTGTCACATTGATTTGAGAATGGATGTTGATGTATTTATCGCTGGCCCCTATGGAGGGGATTACCGGGCATGTGTTCCGTCGCGTGCATGCGGAGTGCTTCGGCGCGCTCGATTGTTATTACACGCCGTTTTTGCCGCCGCCGCGGGTGGGAAACCGCTTTGGCGGCAAGGCGTTTAAGGAGATCGATCCTGCCAATAACCAGGGACTTAATGTCGTTCCCCAGCTTATGTCCAAGAATGCGGACGAGTTTGTGTGGGCAGCACACGTGCTCGCCGACATGGGCTACCGCGAGGTCAATCTCAACCTTGGCTGCCCCTCGGGGACGGTTGTCGCGAAGGGCAAAGGGTCGGGCTTTCTGCGCAACCTCGATGAGCTCGAGGTGTTCCTGAGCGATGTGTGCGAGCGGTCGCCGTTGCCGGTGTCGGTAAAGACCAGGCTGGGGTTGGAGAGTGACGACGAATACGGGCGCGTGCTCGATCTGTACTGCCGCATGCCGTTGACAGAGCTGATCGTGCACCCGCGTGTACAGAGGGATCGCTATACGGGTTCGCCGCGCAAAGCGTTTTACGGCGAGACGTTGGATCGCGCGCCATTCCCCGTGGCCTATAACGGCGACATCTTTGATCTTGAGGACATGGATGCGCTGGTGGAGGCCTATCCCGGCACGCACCATGTAATGCTGGGACGCGGCTTGCTCGCGAACCCCGCGCTGGCTCGCATGGTTAAGGGTGGCCCTGCTGCCACGGCAGCCGAACTGCAGCGTTTCCATGACATGCTGTTTGCGGCCTATGCGGAAGAGATTGGCGGCAACGCGGTCTTTCGCATGAAGGAGTGGTGGTTCTACGCCAAATGCGCCTTCGCCGACCCCGCTACCGTTCACAAGCTCGTACGCAAGACTAAAAAGGTCGACGAATACCGTGCCGCCGTCGAGCGTGTCTTTCGCGAGCAGCCACTTGCGCCTATAGCCCGCTTCCACGGCTAGTTAGTTATCGGGGACGTTCTTTAACGACTGGTCATTTAAGAACGTCCCCGATGACTATGTTGCAAAAAAGCTGTACGCCAGCATTCAAAGATGTCGAAAAATGTCGACTTTGGATGCTGGCGTACATGTTTGGGTCGGCGGGAGAGTGGAGTCTAAGCAATCATTGCATCGAGCGTGATGAGCTCTCTGAGTCGCTCCGTGCGTGTTTGCCCATGGCGCTTTGCTTTTGCGTCAAAGGCTTCAAGAACAGACTTACCCACACGTGCCGATAAAACAACGCTTGGCTCATCAGAGATCGACGGCCTTCCCGGCTTGATGGTGCGACCCTTCGGCCATTCATCTTTTTCGTATGCCTCCGCGGCTTTCTCCAACTCTCCGGGGGCAAACCCCATCATCTTTTCAAGCTGCTTGGCGTCCATAGCGCCTCCTATCGATTGACATAATGTCGAGCGCTGGTTACCGGAATCTCTTTTTGTATACAGTTTTGTAGACAAAAATACAAGCAGTTTATCAAGCTAATTAGCGTGTATTGACTAGTTTTTTCGATAGGAAATGAGCATCGATGGCTTCGATATTTCTTCACTTGCTAGTCTGGAACATGAGCGCTCATTGAACCTGCAGAGGGGGCACTTTAACAAACTATCGAGATTCTGGCCAGGAGCTTTCACCGGTCTTCGGTGGTGAGAACAGCTCAATTCGCGACACAGTGTGTCGCGAATTGGAGTAGTCGCTGAGTGTTCTTTAACAACTAGTCATTCAAGAAGAGAGCATCTAAGTGCCGGAATTGCCATTTTGAGTCGTTCCTAACGACTATTCTGGAGGGCTGTGTGCAAAAAAGGGCAAATATGAGTACTGTTGCCATTATGGTTGCATTTATTTTGTTCAAAAATGAGGTCCCTGATGAGATTTAATGGTGGCGCGCGCAGACGTGGTGTAAGAGCGTCCTGAGGTCCGTCGCTGCAAGTC